>CALFBI010000028.1 GCA_937951675.1 uncultured Verrucomicrobiales bacterium | reverse complement strand
GGGAAGTCGCGCTTCGGCACTTCTAGGACAATCGCTTTACCCGGAAGAGTTAAAAGTGATTCAGGGTCTTCCCTATTTTGCCGGGCAAGTTCACAAGAGACTTCATGACCTTTGAAAAGAAGTTGGGTGAGCTCGAACGCTTGTAATGAGAGAGATCCCATAAGCCCGACTGTAAAAATGGAAATGATAAGTTTCATGGCATTCAGAGCCCCGGTCCTGAATCGATCGTCCATGTTGAGGGATCCCAATCAAAAATTTCCCATGATTCATCGTAAGTGGGTCGATCAATTTCATAGCCAATATTCACCTTTTCATTTTCGACGACGTAACTTGGCAAAGACAGACTTCCACTAGGTCGTGGCGGGTATTTCATGACCTCGCCAAACATGACCAGATACCCATCCGGGTCGAGGGTGTTGCCCGACATATGAAAGCTAGGATAGATATTGCGATTGACGAGTTGGATACAAGGACCTGTAAAAACTCGATCCCCAGAAGTCTCGTGAGCTCGGTTTGTTTGTAAGTGTAAGGTGCGTGGATACCAATAGTTGTTTACGGAGACAGCTCCGCGAGCCCACCCCTGGACTCGGCTGCCTCTTCGTCGGCCAAAACTCCCGTTACTGCACATATATCCTCCTGAGTTGACATAAGTATCCGGCACTCGGTCCACGTCGGTTCGCCCGTAGAAGCCATGAATATCGTATCGATAGTAATATCCGACATTGAAACTTCGTGATTGCGGCGTCGTGTTAATAAAATATTGCCCCACAGGGAGCCCTGGAGCTCCGAGGGTGATTTGTCCCGTCAGCGGTAGTGAAGCTAGCAGCGGAAGCCCTGCTAGCATAAGTTTTGTTCCCCATTTCATACAACTAAGCAGATTAGCCTAAAGACTTGCAATAAACAACACAAAGATACAATTAATATAAGATCGGCATATCTAGGGAGGCGGTTTCGCTTGAAAAATAAAGGAATTTGAAGGTTAGAAAGAATCTCTTTCTCCAATATTTTAAAAAAATTAGAGAAGAAATATGAAATCTCGCTTTACTCGGCCTCTCAATTACGGAAGTAATAACGACTCTAATATTGATTATTATATCATCTATCATGAACATTACTCGTGCCAACAAGCCCTCTGGAGCATTTGCAGCAACCGCATGTGCATTCTTTTTCAGCGCTCCCGCGTTATTAGCTCAAGAAGCCGGAAGTAGCAATGCGCTTCAAAAATACGTTACAGATGGTGGTCCGACCATGATCTTTATTGGGCTTGCTGTTTTAGCCCTCATTGCCTTCATCGTGTTCAACTTCATGAATCTTACTCAGGCCAAGTTTGCTCCCGTAGACCTCAGGACGGCTCTTCTAGAGCATATGACAAGCTGCCGAGTGCGTTCTGCAATTGAACTTGCGGCTTCTCATCCCAGCTTTCTCGGCCGGATGATGGCTTACGCGCTTCCTAATATTGATGCGACTCGCCCCGAAGATCTTGGCCGTAATGCGGTAGAAGATTCAGTGGCGGACTTCATTGTGAATGAGACTCGTAAGCAAATGGCTTGGGTGAACTACATTGGGCTTGTTGCTCAAGCGGCACCCATGCTCGGCCTCCTTGGAACGGTAATCGGGATGGTTCAAGCCTTCGGTAAGCTTGCTGAGACCGGTTCAGCTGATCCTGCTCAGTTAGCGGGAAGTATTTCAGTAGCTCTTCTCACAACGATGTGGGGGCTGATCACAGCGATTCCAGCCGTGATCATGTATTTTGTTTTCAAGAATAAGCTCAATAACCTCATCGCAGATTGCGCGAACACTTCGGAGGAATTGATCAACGCATCGATTCAGACCGTGAATCAAGATGCTTATCTTGCTAAGATTCCTGAAGGGATCGCCGTTTAATAAGAATAAGGGCTGATTCCCGGCCCTAAACGGGGAGCTTATTTCAAGATGAAGTAAGCTCCATTTCTGAAACAAGAACTCCCTAGATAAAAGATGGCTTCTAATAAAATGCGCAATGCGCAGAGAGAAAAAGACGATGAAATGGCAGTGGACATGTCGCCCATGATCGACATGGTTTTCTTACTTCTTATTTTCTTTCTCGTGAACGCGACGATGATCGTGGTCAAGATGGATAAAAATGTGATCCCTCCAGTGGCTTCGAACTCGAAGAAACAGGAGACCGCAAATGGACGCATCGTGATCAACATCTATAAGGATGGCACTTACAAAAACGAAACAGGGAGACTTACTTTCACTGATGACGATGCCATGCTTGATTTTTTGAAAAAGCAGAAGGAGCGCGTCAAAGAAGTGGGTTACACGCCCTTATTGCATCTTCGAGGAGATAAAGAATCCATCTTCAAATATACTCGGAAGGTGATCCGTGTCGCAGCAGCTGCGGGGATTGATCAGGTTGTTTTCGCAAGTTATCTCAAATAAAAAATAAAACTCTACTATGGCAAGAAAAGCACAAGCGGAAGAAGATAATGATGAACCAGGTTTAGATATCTCGTCCCTCATTGATATCTGCTTCCTTCTCCTTATTTACTTCCTCGTGACGACCACGATTCAGAAAAAGGAGCAAGACATCCAAATGACGATGCCTTCCAATACTCCTTCGGAGGACCAACCGGATATTGATCCTCTTTTCATTCGGGTGACTCAATCTGGCGCTATTGCGGTAGGATCTGGGGCAAGCTCCGAGCAGCTTGATTCGGATCCAGGAGATCATACTCTGCCTCTGCTGAAAAACCGACTTTTGATGTATAAGTCTGGCGCTGGAGATTCTACTCCGGTGGTGCAACTCTACGTCGAAGGAGAGGCTTTGCAGCAACGGGTCGTTGATGTCATGAATGCTCTTTCCGATGAGGCGGTGGATATCACGAGTGTGACATTTACGGATCTCCTTGATAACTAGGAGTTTCCTTTTTTTCAAGAACCTCTCTAAGAGGTTCTTTTATTATTACAATCATCATAACGCAAACAGAGGGTGCTGAGAAAGAGGCCCTGTTTGCATGAGGATTGACCCATCTACTTTACGCTTTATTTTTTACGATCTATCACAATTACCATGAGAATTACGATGAAAAGACTCACTCTCCTTTGCCTCAGCATGCTGGGGGCAATGCTATTGCCAGTCCAGGGGCAGATTGATGAAGTCCACCAACGTTCTGCGACTTTAATGCAACAAGGGAAGTGGCCTGATGCTCTTGCTGAATTAGCGGCTTGCACCGATCAATATGGAAAGAAAGCCTTAGAGCTTTTCGGGCCGAGGTTTGGTTGGTTTTGGTATCACCGTGGTTACTGTGAATTGAAGACACAAGACTTCGCGGCAGCACGGACCTCTTTTGAAGCGTGTTATACTTTGTTCCCTAATAATGTAGGAGCTCAGGCAGGTAATGATAATGCCCAGACCGAAAACTATTACCACAAGCTGGCTCTTCTGAAGTGGGGAGAAGCTTGCATGCAAGATAAAGACTACGAGAAAGCTCTCGAGCTCTTTAAGAAATTCCTTAAGGAAAGAGATAAACAGCGTGATCGATTTAATCCCGGAGTGCTTGCCGTGCAGCAGGCGATCTGTAATTTCCGTCTCGGGAAAGTATCTAAAGGGATGCAGCACTTTGAAACCGCGATCAAAAACAAAGCAAAATACCGCCTGACAGACGATATGATCATGGCGGCTTTCCAGACCATGGGAGAAGCGGTTGTGAACGAGAAGAAGGAAAAAGCACTTGTAGACTTCATTTCTAAAAACCGGGCTCTTTTGGAAGTCGAGCCATTCCAACGGCAAAAAATGGTGCCGATTTTCCTGAAATTGGCGTCTGACGGCCTGCAAGCAGACCCTCAAATGCGTGAAGCGGCATTTGCGCTTTATACTCTTTTCCCAGGAACCAAGGATGCGATCGATGATGCAAAAGCAGTCGTCGCTCCAATTGTAACGGCGAAGAAAACCTTCAAAGACGGCTCTAAGAATATCAGCAAAGATGTGATTAAGAAAAGCATCGAAACACTTCGGGCCCAAGAAAGCACCGGTGACCCTTATGATGCTTACGGCCTTCTTGCCACGGCAGTTCTTTACGAACAAAAGGGAAATGCGCGAGGGGCTTATGCGGCCTATAAACGTTTAGAGCGCTTGTTCAGTGGAAGTAGTCGTCGTGAGACAAACCTTTATAATCTCGTTAGAACGTCTTCCGTGATTGGAGAAATTTTTGATACTGAAATTTACGGACGCCGTTATTTGGAAATATTCCCAGGTGGAAAATACGAAGAACAAGTTCGCAACTTACTTCTGACCTCTCTCTTCTATGAGGGAGAATATGAAAAATGTATCACAATTGCAGGGAACATGATCGATTCTCTGACAGTTCCCTCGGAGCCACATGATACATGTCTCTATGTTTTGGCAGGTAGTTATTACTACACTTATGAGGTAAAGGCGGCCCAGCCCCTTCTTGATAAGCACGTCGAAACTTACCCTGAAAGTAAATTCAAGATTCCAGCTTCTTATTTCCAGGCTTCTAATAAAACACGCCAGCAGTTTTGGAAGGCAGCAGGAAAGTTGCTTGATAAGTTCTTAGAAGCTTACCCAGATCCAGATAAGAATATTTACTTGTCTTTTGCTCTTTTTGATCGTGCCAATGTGCATTACGCGCTCGAAGAAAACGACCCTGCACTGTCAAAAATAAACCGGATTGAATCGGAATTTCCTGATAGTGAAGTCATCGAACTCGCTTACAACTTGAAGGGGAATATTCTTCAGTCGACTAATAAGTTTGATGAAGCAGAAACGTATTACTTGAAGGCTCTTGCTGGCGCTGAGTCAGACGGGAATGAAGCGCTCGCAGGAGAAAGCCTCTATTATCTTGTCGGTCTTTTAGCTCCTGCCAAAAGAGGCAAAGAAAACAACTCGAGAATGGCAGACTCTCTTCCTTTCTATGATAAATATTGGGATAAGTATGCGACAGACTCTCCTTATCAAGCTCAGGTAGCGGTGGCTGGAATGGATGCCCTTATTGCGAATGGCCGGAAAGAAGAAGCACTGAGCCGTCTCCAAGAGGTGATTGCAGAAATGGCTTCGGACCCGACCGCCTTTGGTCTCGAAGAAGCTATTAACTCTTATAAAAACGCTTACCTGACAGATCATAGCCCTGAGGAACTCAAAGAGCACTTCGACGCCTTCCCGGTTGCCTCAGAAGATCGGGCCGCTTTGGCTTTACTTCGAATTGCAGTGATTGGTGTTTTCGAAGACCTGGCAACACAGAAATCGAAGAATCCAGAAGACGAAGCGAAAATCGCACAAGCCCGTGCTCGGGTGAAGGTTCTTTTCCAAGAGCTTCAGAACGAGTTTGACCTGAAAGACCTGTCTAACTTCATTCTTGTCAAATTAGGTGATTACTTACGTGAGAGAACTTCTACTCCAAGAAGCGGCCTTCCTTTCTACGAAGAAGCGATTAGTCGGGAAGATCTTTCCTACCGGTTTGCAGCTCTTTTCGGAAAGGCAGATATTCTCGCTAAAGCACCAGGAGCTGATGATAAGCGGAAAGCGATCAAAACTTTTGTTCGGATTCAAGCTGATTCACAAGTCCGTTCAGAGCAGGAAAAGGCCCTGTTTGGAATCATCGAAACTTCCGCGGCATTGAATGACTGGAAAACAGTTAAAGAACGCTCTTCAGAATATCTTCAGAATAAGGCGCAAACGAAATTCCGCCCTGAGGCAAGTTTCTATCTTGCACAAGCTTATGATAATATTGGCTTAAGAGAAGATGCGCTTGCTTCTTACGGACGAGTTCAAGCCGCTTATACAGGAATGATTCGTTTCTCGGCACCAGCTACGGTGAGAATTGTTGAAATCACGAGAAAACGAGGTCGTCCAGCTTCAGGCGCTGGGACACTCGATTCAGACGTGCAAGTCGCTTATAACAATGGCGCTCGATATATTAAATCGACTCAAAGCTTTTTCGATCGAATGACTGATGAAGACCAAAAAGCTTGGAAAAAAGTAGAAAACTTGGTGACCCAAGTTGAAAACGATCCACAGGTTGTTTCTCTTGAAGAGCAAGCTAACCAAAACTAATCAACAAAAGACGAACTTTACACCAGTAAGATGAAACAAACATTGTTACCCATTCTGGCTCTCGCTTTGAGCTTATCGGCCGCTTATGGCATCGAGGCTTCCGCTCTTCTTTTGGAGGAAGGGAAAATGCAAAAGGCTTGGATCACTGCCGCAAGTGAGAAGACCATCGAATACAAATCGAATCCTAATTCGGTCAACCTACAGCGAGTAAAAGTTGCGAGTTTAGATGGGATTTATTTCCTTGAGCCGATAGAATTTAAGAAAGCGATGGATCTCTATCGCAATCGTGATTTCAAAGGAGCTCAAGCCGCATTTGCGGAATGCAAAGACCTTTATAAGAAATCCAATAACCTGCCTAATAATTATAGCACTTTGGCGGGATATTATGAAATCGAGTCAGCTCGTAAGTTAGGTGATTTGGAAACGATGGCCGCTCTTCTTGAGAAATTCGTCTCGAAGCCGCTCACTCGTGAGAAACATAAAAGCCAAATGGAATTGTATCCTTTCTGGGATGCGGTGCGCACCAAAAGTTGGTCTCGTTTAGATGAGCTCGCAAAAGAGTGGAATGATCGCAAGCTTTATCATGATCAAAGAGTGCAAGTTGCGTATTGTCACGCTCTAGCATTAGAGGGTTTGAAAAAGCCAATCCAGGCACTAACGAAATACAACACAGTTTTCGTTGCGGATTTAGCTTCATCTTCAGAGCTCTGTAAGAAAGCTTGCTTGAGTGCTTTTAAAATTCTGACTAGTGATCCGCAGGTTGTTGAAGCACAGCGAGTCTTCGGGACAAAGGAAGATGACCCCCTCTCCTCAGAGTCATTGTTACTAAAAGAAGCGGTGTCGCTCGTAGCGCTGTGGGAAGAAGTTCTCGGAGCAGGAGAAGCTTTGCCTGCCGAGTATGCAGGTCTTATAAAATTCAAGCGCGAGGGAGACGATAATGTCGCGGTTGGAGAAGAAGCCGAAGCCGAAGCGGCAGAATAAAAGAAACAAGAACCTTTATTTTTATAAGCCTTCTTTTTGGACGAGTGTCTAGAGAGAAGGCTTTTTACTTTAAAAAAAGGGTGCTTCTCTTTGAGAAGGAAGTAAGAGGCTTTAAACCCGGGTGGCGCTTTTCCCTTCGTCGATGAGTTTCCAAAAATGTTTGGATTCAGCAAGTGCTTCGTCTTCTCCTAAGGCTGGGAGTTTTGACCGGAAGAGGAAGTCTGAGAAAGTTCCTTTGTGAAGAATTCGGTGCACGACGACATTCCCATCGCTGACTTCGAAGTAGAATCGCCAGTCATTGGAACGAAAGCGGTAGAGCGTTTTTCCATCCCGATCCATTTTGCCAAATCGATCTCCTCCTGCTTCGATTTCAGGAAGGTCTTTTTCACTCACTTTGAATTCCTCCAAGAGCTCAAGTTGTTCGAGGGTGCCAAGTTGAGAAATCTCAGAGGCACTGATTTCATTAAAAACGATTTGGAACATGTGGGGAGTATGAAGCCTGAAGAAGCGCCTCACCATGAAAAAAAGACAGCTTTATGCAATCGGGTCGGGACAGACGCTCCGCCTGCCGCATTTGGCACAAAGGTCACCGAGGTAGAGGGTATCAATCCACTCGCAAATTTTCTGAAGGTCTTTTTTTTCTGAAGTGAGAAAGCCGGCTTCAAAGTTTCGACGCAGAGGGCTTTTCCCGCCCATGCCAGCACCCGTTAGGTTGGCCGAACCAATAAAGGCTTCTTTCCCATCGACCACGACCGCTTTGGTGTGGACACGAGGGCACAGGATCCTCTCAAAAAGGTCGCTGTGAATGAGGTCAGGATAGCGGTCAAAATCTTTACGGAACCGAGGGCCAGGCTCTTTGGCGTGGATCAGCCGAACCGCAACTCCTTGCTGAACGAGGTCGCTCAGAATTTCGAGAAAAGGGACATAGCGTTTCCCTTTCGCGACGTGGAGATCCTTGATGTCAGCAGTGACAATCCAGAGGTAATGTTTCGCTTTAGGAACCATGCCGAGGATGACGCGCTGGTAAATCTCTTCATTCAATAGAAGTTCGGGCATGATCTTTAGATCCTAATCTTGATTCATGGATCCGCCAAGCGAGATTACTGCGGAGGGATCTCGCTTGCAATGAGTGCTAAAAAACGTCATTTCTAAGGTCTCATGCGACCTGAATCCATTCGTAAATACCGACCATTTCCTGCGGTGTCATTACCAGACCGCACTTGGCCAGATCAGACTCTGATAGAGGCCCCGCGCTGGTGCTCAGTCGATCTACGCGATGGGAACCAGTCTCTGCCGATTCCAATGAGTGTGGAGGAGAAGATTGAAATGTTTGATCTTCTCGTGAGAGTGGGTTTTAAGGAGATTGAGGTGGGCTTTCCTTCTGCTTCGGAGACCGAGTTTCATTTCTTGCGTCGTCTCATTGAGGAGAATCGCATTCCAGAGGATGTGACAGTTCAAGTCCTCGTTCAGGCTCGCGAGCATCTTATTAAGCGAAGCTTTGAGGCGCTTCGAGGCGCCAAACAGGCGATTGTTCACCTTTATAATTCCACTTCTCCCTTACAACGGAAGGTGACCTTCCATGATGCTTCGAAGGAGGAGATTAAGAAGATTGCAGTAGAGGGGACCAAATTGGTGAAATCGATGGTGGCTGAGATTCCGGAGACGAAGATCACGCTTCAGTATTCCCCTGAATCGTTTTCAGATACCGAGCTCGGTTTCTCGCTTGAAGTCTGTGAAGCGGTAATGAAAGAGTGGGGCGCGACCTCTCAGAACCCGATTATTTTAAATCTCCCTGCGACGGTAGAGTGGTTCACGCCCAATGTTCACGCTGATCAGATTGAGTGGTTTTGTCGTCAGATTTCACAGCGAGATGCGGTCGTGATTTCGCTCCATACTCATAATGACCGTGGAACGGGAGTGGCTGCGACGGAGCTTGGCCTTATGGCGGGAGCAGATCGAGTGGAAGGGACTCTTTTCGGGAATGGAGAACGCACTGGGAACCTTGATATTGTCGTCGTTGCTTTGAATATGAATTCGCATGGTGTCGCAACCGGGCTTGATTTTTCTGACCTCACATCTATCCGGGAGGTTTATGAGCGGACGACTCGGATGACGGTTCCAGACCGGCAACCTTATTCGGGGGAACTTGTCTTCACTGCTTTTTCAGGATCGCATCAAGACGCGATTAAGAAAGGTCTCGACCGACGAGCCCAGGAGCGCGGGGCCACTTCGGAAGGGGTTCCGTGGGGAGTTCCCTATTTGACGATTGATCCAGAGGATGTGGGCCGAAGCTATGAAGCAATCATTCGGATTAATTCGCAGTCTGGAAAAGGAGGCGTCGCCTACATTCTGGATCGGGAGCATGGGTTTAATCTTCCTAAAGCGATGCACCCGCTCGTTGGTCAGAAGATCTATGGCGAGGCCGATGAGCAAGGTCGTGAACTTTCCTCGGATGAGGTTGGAGCGGCTTTCAAAGCGCATTTTGTGAATCTTGAGACCCCTTTGAAGCTCGGTGAATACCTCATTAAGCAACAAAGTCCGGGTCAGATGACTTCGGTTGCGAAACTTTTCCGAGGAGAGGAGTCGATCGAGATTGAGGGGACTGGGAATGGACCAATCAATGCGCTCGTAGAGGCGCTAGAGAAAGAAGGCCTCAAAGATTTTCATCTTCAAGATTACCGTTCTCATGCGGTCCAACATGGCTCATGTGCCGACGCCGCTGCCTATGTGCAGTTAAAGTCCGATGACGGGAAGCTTGTCTGGGGAGTAGGGGTAGATCCTTCCATCGAGTTAGCAGGAGTGAAGGCTCTTGTCAGTGCTTGGAACTTACTCCACTAAATACGAATATCCGAAGGCCAGATATGGACAAGAAACAACTTACTAAGGCTCTTCTCGCGCAGGTGACTGCCGAGTTGGAGATCGCACAGCGTGCATTGAAAGTATCGAAAGATAGTGCGACTAGTAGTGAGGCAAAACAGGAGAGTAAATATGATACTCGTGGTTTGGAAGAGTCCTATTTAGCACAAGGGCAGGCTGACCAGGTTGCAGCTCTGGAATCACAGGTCGGTATTTTAAAGAGCTTTGCGAGTCGAGAGTTTGGTTCTTCTTCCTTTGCGGGCCTTGGGTCTATTTTGAAGTTACGTCTTGCAGAGGAAGAAAGCCTTTTCTTCTTTGCCCCAGCAGGAGGAGGACGCGAGCTTCAAGAGCAAGGGGAGGTATTGACGGTGTTGACTCCGGATTCCCCTCTCGGTGAGACCTTGTTAGCGAGGGCCGCTAGGGATAAATTTCAGATGCCGAACGGGAGAAAAGGAGAGGTCATTTCTGTCGAATAAGACGAGGAATGGAGTTTCGTTAATCTTCTTCTGGGGCGACTGAAACAGGAACAAGAATGCCATCTGTCATTCCGTGAATTTTCTTCTTATCGGCAGGGACAATCGTAGCGAGACAGCCTGAGAGCTGAGCCTTACCTTTTTCATCGAGGAAGTAATAAGGGCAGAGCCGGGCCCTTCCTTTCATCATCTTGAGTTCGTTGGTCGAAGGGTCGTAGTAAGGGTGCTCGATGAGTTTTCCCTCCATGAATCTCTGCATGATCCAGGGCTGTTCTTCGTAGGAATTGAGAGATTCTTGAATCGAATTTTTCCATTCTTGGGCGGGAAGGTCGTGGCCGATCAAGACCCCGCGTCCGCCCCATGCTCGTTCATTGAAGCCACTGATTTTTAAAACGAGCTGGCGCTGCTTCTGGCTGAGTTCTCCGACTTCTTGCCAAGAGGGAAGGTCGAGATTAGGTAAAGCGGCGTGTGGAGGAAGTGGGCTTGGGTCCATGACCCACCCGTAAGGAATCACTTCCGCGAGACGCTCGATTCTATTACTTCGGAGGGCTTGCTTCCAGATCGCTTGCATGCCTGGAGTCCAGAAGAGTGCGAGCCAGAGTTTCTCCTCGAAGAGAGGCTTAATCGGAGGAGTGATTTTTGGGTGCGTGAGGAGCTCCCGGACGGCGGGGATTTGCTCCCAGTCGAAGAGTTCGAAAAAGCGATAAAGAGCTTCCTCCGATTCAGGGAGATAAGACTCCGCGGCAGTGGTTTCCCAGCGATTACTCTGACCACTCTTGTTTAAAGCCCCGCAGAGCCATTCCATTTCTGGTCGATAATCCGCAGATTCTTCAGAGACGAGGACTTTTCCTCCCTCCGGTAATAAGGAGCGGAACCCTTCGAGCATGGCATCCTCCTTTCCAATAATGGAATCGAACCCCGCATCCAAATAGACCCGGTTCATCCATGCGGTGAGCCCGATCCCCCCCGGGACCGAGTCGAGCTCGGTGAGAGAAAACCCTTCTTCGGTGAGAATGAGATCGGGACGAATGACACGAGGGGTCGTTCTCGCTTGATGAGTTTGTTTTTGGTGCTCCGCCATCCAAGTCGGTTTCCCGATGTCGATTAGCTCCGCAATCCATTCAGGGAGAGAGCCCTTTGCCGAGCGACGGTAGATCTCGTCGCATGCTCGCTGGAAGCAAGCTAAAGGATGACCTAGAGCCTCAAGTTGGTTTGCCTGCTTTGAGCTGATTTCGAAAGGGCTTGGAGACCAAAGCCATGATTTCCCAGAAAAAAGCCCGTTTTTAGGAAGGGCTGCTTGGATTTGGTCTGGTGAGAGTTGAGGCCTCATATCAAAAAGGGTTTGGGTGGACAATTTTAGCTTAAGCCTCGTAGAGCGAGGCGGATCAGGTCGTCGACATTGGATTCTGGCTGCGCCTTGATTGCTTGCGTCACACTTTTGCGAGCTTCCGCTTGCTTATACCCGAGAGAGATTAAGGCGAGCTCGGCATCTTGAGCAGGACCGGTTCCTTTCTCGCTATTCGCAGCACCCCAAGTTTCGGTCACCCCGATTTTATCTTTCAACTCGAGCACGATTCGTTCCGCGGTCTTTTTTCCAAGCCCTTTAATACTAGAGAGGGAGGCAAGATCCGCATTTACGACGGCTGATTTAAATTGAGAGGGAGGCATTCCACTCAAGATGGAAAGAGCGGTGGAGGGGCCGATCCCAGAGACTCGATTGATGAGTAAGAGAAAGAGGTCCTTTTCCTCAGATGAGCCAAATCCATAGAGGTCCATGATATTCTCTCGCACGTGGAGGTAAGTTTCTAATGAAATATTCTGACCCTTGGCCGGGTGAAGGGCATCATAAGTTCCAAGGGGGATATGAACTAAGTAGCCAACCCCTTGAACATTGATAATCAGACGATTTGGGAGAGCTTCTCGGACAACTCCTTCTAGATAAGCGATCACAGAATGGGACTCTAATCTGACCTCTCAAAGTTCGCCAGAAAAAATCACTTTCAACCGGAAGGAAAGACTTCAAAAAAAGCTTTAGACGAGGGATCAAAAAGAAGGTGACCTAGAGGGGGGATTTTTTGGAAGCGGTTATCTTTTCCAAAATATTACAAAGGCTTCTTGATAAAGCGGGGCGGCTCGCCGCTGCGATCGCTTCTTGGTAATTTTGGAGGTTTTTGGCACCTAGGCAGATGGTGTGGTGGTGAGCTTGAGATAAAGCCCATCGGATCATGAGTTGGGAGAGTTTTTCGCCTTCATCGAGATAAGGTTCGAGTTGGCGGAAGTGCGGAATTTTTTCGTCCTTGAGCCAAGCAGAGCGATTGTCATCTTTCTTCCATTGTGGTTTTTGGTTTCGGTATTTACCGCTGAGTTTACCGTTCGCCATGACCCCTCGCACTTGGGTGCCTAGGTGATGTTTCTGGGCGAAATTTGAAATGTGGAAAGAGGGATCTAGTAAATTGTGAGGAAATTGGATCAGATCGAGGACTCCATGTTGCTGTAAGAGTTCGCACATTGAGAGGTGAGAAGTGGAGATACCACAGAACCTGACTTTACCTTCTTTTTTGAGCCGTGTTAAAATCTCTGCGGCTTCGGGGAAGTCTTCAGGGTGAGGCGGGCAGTGGTAGAGCAGAATGTCGAGGTGGTCTGTCTTGAGTCGTTTTAGGCTGCCTTCGATACTCGCTTGGATGGTGGAAGGAGAGGAGTCATCTTCTCGGCGCCCATCATGAGTCACGCGGTAGCCAAATTTAGTGGAGATGATCCATTGGTCCCTTTGGCGAGAGGTCGCTTCACCAACGAGCTGTTCGGCATACCCGTTGCCATATTGTTCAGCGGTGTCGATGTGATTGATGCCGAGGTCGTGGAGTGTTTTGATTAAGGTGAGCGCTTCTTTTTTCGGGATCGCAGGATGCCCATCAGGTTTGTCATCAAAGGTGAGAGGTCCTGCAAGCTGCCATGTGCCAATCGCAAGAGGAGAGACCGAGAGTTCTGTTTTTCCTAAGATTCTTTGATGCATCACGTTGATTGAGGGTCTATCTGCTTTTTAAGAGGGGTTCTAGAATCCATCCTTTTTGGAGGTTGATGGCATTTGCTTCTTTTACGTGAAGCCATTGAACCGCATTTTTTTTGCCCCAGTCTTTACTGATAGCGATCTCATGTGTCTTGAGGTTGTATCCAATAATGAGAACGTAGTGAGATTCAGAAGTTGTCTTTCGTAAGAGAGACTCGTGCGTTTTAGCCTCTTTGGAAATACGTTTGATGTAGTCTTCCCAGAGTAAGTTGCGGCGGATGCTTCTTCTGGTTTCGGTTCGTTGATGGAGGACTTCGGTGAGTTTGGAGCTAGGGTTGATTTGCCAGAGAATAGGCTGCGATAAATGAATCGGCCGCGCGAGATTACGAAGGTTAATGCGCCTGAGATCGAATGTTTTGACCCGATGACCCTTTCGGTTGAGTGAGGCGAAGGTGTCTTTGAGGTGTGATTCAAAAAGAGAGGCGGAAGGTTTTTTGAAGTGGGTCGCTCCTAAAAAATGCCATTGATAATCATAAGGAAGGCCGGCATGCCGAAGCCATTTTTCTAAATTGGCATAAGGTTCGGATTTGGTTAGCCCCTTTTTTTGCTGGGGAAGGTATTGAAGGTAGGTGTCTCCGTTTTTCTTACGACGGAAGTGTGCTTTTTTGTGAATGTAGTAGTAGGCTTCGTTAAATCGAGAGACGTAAAGCTGCTCTGCTTTGAGAGGCTGAGGTTGGATTAGAATCCGAACAGCATGATCTTTATAAGTCTCTAGAAGTAGGTAATGATTTTTCCATTGCCAAATATTGACATCGAGCGGCGGGCCAAAAATTTGAGTCATGAGTCTTTCTAGTAGTGCGGCATTCGGATTGCCGGGAGTATCTCGAAAGACGAGTGAGATGAAGGAGGTCAGGCCTTTATTCTCTCCAACCAAGGTGGCTGAATGAATGGGGAGGGTGAGGTAGAGCTGCTGCTTGTCTTTTTCTAAATACCGGTAAGTGCGTTGGTAATTCGAGGAGCTGTCGGGTTTCCAGCGGAGCCTTTTGGCGACAGTTTTAACGGGCTCATCCCAGAGGGCTGAAGTCTCGTGGAAAATAGGAATGCCAAGGCTTTCATTAAAGTCTCGCTTCCTTTGGTCATGAGGACTCGCGAGTTTCATGAGCTCCAGCTGCTCTTGGATTAATTTCTGTGACGTGGGAGTGAGTTCTTTGAGTTTGATCGTGAACTTAGGTCCTCCTTTTTTCTCGAAGACAATTCCTTCGTCGTGTGTTTCTTCGATGAGGTGTCCTTGGAGAGATTTCCCCTGAATATTAGTGATAGTGAGTAATTCTTGGGCAGAAAGAGAAAGGGGCGCCAGGAATAATAATGCAATGAAGAGAATCAAAGGCATGGGTGAATGATCTAACTTTTTAAAGGTTGCGGTCAATCTTTAGTCTTGAGCTTGCTTCGCAAATGGCGGCGTGGAATGATGAGGAGAATGAAGATTTTAATGCAAATGCTACTGGCGATTATTCTGGGTTGTGTGGCGGGTTTCATGCTTCAGGGGAGTGAAGGAGGGGCTGCGGCAGGGGTGGTGCGCGAGGTTGGGTTTGTTGGGAGGTTGTTCATGCGGATGTTGAAGATGTTGATTGTGCCTTTGGTGTTGTCTTCTGTCATTGCAAGTATTGGAAGCTTAGGCGGCATGAGCGGGTTCGGTCGAATGGGCGCGCGAACGGTAGGTCTTTATTTACTGAGCACATTTGCGGCAGCCTCAGTGGGGCTTTTGATGGTGAATCTGATTCAGCCAGGGTTCGTGAATGGCCAGCCTAACGAGCAGATCCGAAAGGTTTTTGAAGTTGTGGGGGAAGAAGCTCCAAAGGCCCAGCAAGATCGGTTTTCAGATTCACAGCAGAATTTAGCGGCAGATTGGCATCAGTTATTTGAGAAAATGGTGCCTTCTAATGTGATAGAGGCTGCAACTGATAATGGACAGCTTCTGGGGCTTATTGTGTTCAGTATAGCGCTGGGGCTCGCTATGATGAAGTTACCGGGAGAAAAAGGGAGGAGTCTGCAAGAAGTCGTTTCAGGCTTCCACGAAGCGATGGTGATGATGACATCTTGGGTGATGAAGTTGGCTCCGATCGGGGTTTTCTGCCTCTTAGTGCCGATCGTAGCAAAGACGGGAGGGGAGGTTTTTCAGCAATTAGGAAAATATATGCTGACTGTGTTCCTTGCTTTGTTTGTCCATTTCACCGTGATTTTACCTTTATTTCTGAAGACCATTGGGAGGCTATCGCCTTGGCAGCATTTTCTTGCGATGCGAGAAGCTTTGGTGATGGCTTTTGCGACAGCATCCTCTGCGGCAACTTTGCCAGTGACGATGAGATGTGTCCGGGATAAAGCTCATGTTTCAAAGGAGGTGACGAGCTTCACGCTCCCTTTAGGGGCAACGGTGAATATGGATGGAACAGCGCTTTACGAGTGTGTAGCGGTCTTATTTGTGGCCCAAGTGATGGGGGTTTCGATGGAATGGGGAGCCCAAGTGATTGTGGTTTTGGTCGCTTTGATGACGAGTATTGGGGTGGCAGGAATTCCTTCGGCAAGTCTTGTGGCGATTCTTTTAATTTTGAAATCTAGTAATATCCCAAATGCAGAAGTTGCGGTTCTCGCGCTTCTTGCCGTCGACCGGCCTTTGGATATGCTGCGCACCGCGGTGAATGTCTACGGGGATTCCTGTGTGGCAGCAATGGTGGGCCAAGCTGACAAGAAAAGAGCTTTAGAAGAGGCGCGCTCTTAGGAGTCGCTCCGAAAAAGATGGAGGCTGTGACGCAAATAGTTAGCCCCTGAAATAGAGGTTAGGAGGACGGACCCCCAGAGGGTGGCCTGAAGAAGCCAGCTATTTTGAGTAAGTTGTGCGCTCAAGAAGGAGCCTGTTTGCGAGCTTTCCAGGAGAAAGATGCCAAGTAGGGCTGCTAGGCAGTAAGTCATTTGGAAAACAGTTTTCCATTTTCCAAGTTGATCGGCAGCGATCACGACACCCTGTTCGATCGCGACTTGACGGAGGCCGGTGACGAGGAATTCACGACCAATGATCAAACAAGTTACCCAGACGGGGCACCATCCTTCCGCCGTGAGGTAAATAAAGGCAGAGCTGACTAAAATTTTATCAGCAAGGGGGTCCATGAGTTTACCCAAGGAAGTGACAAGGTTGAGCCTCCTTGCCAAATAACCGTCCAAAAAGTCACTGAGGCTTGCAAGAACAAAGGAAATGAAGGCAATGAGGCTTCCTGTTACTCCCCCTAAACATGCCGCAATCACAAAGATAATACACATGATAAGACGAGAGAAAGTGATCGCGTTGGGTAAGTTCATGAGGACGCGATGATGGGAAATTGTGACATTTTATCAACTTCTGATTGCCAGTGAGCCATTCATCTCAATAATGCGCGCTCAATTTCAAGCGAATACAACTATGGGAAAAAGTGACTTTGGATTAATCGGGCTCGCAGTAATGGGGCAAAATCTCGTTCTTAATGTGGAAAGCCGCGGCTTCCAGGTTTCTGTTTTTAACCGCACGACTGCGACAACGGAGGCGTTCATTGCGGCGAATCCTGGTCGTAACCTTGTCGGGGCGAAAACACTCGAAGAGTTCGTTCAGAGTCTTGCGACTCCGCGGAAGGTTCAAATCATGGTGAAAGCAGGAGCTCCTGTTGATGCTGTGATCGACCAACTCATTCCTCTTCTTGACCAAGGAGACATTATCATTGACGGAGGAAACTCTCTCTACACAGACACTGAGCGTCGTGACAAATATTGCTCAGAAGCAGGAATGCGCTTCATCGGAGCAGGAGTCTCGGGTGGCGAAGAAGGAGCTCTTAAAGGCCCTTCAATTATGCCAGGTGGACCAGAAAGCACTTGGGAAGTCATGAAGCCGATTTTCGAAAGCATCTCCGCTAAGGTAGATGGAGAGCCTTGCGTGGTGCATATTGGCGAAGGTGGCGCAGGTCATTTCGTGAAAATGGTTCATAACGGGATCGAATACGGAGACATGCAGTTGATCTGCGAAGCTTATAACATTTTCAAAGCGGCTGGTTTCTCTAATGAGGAGCTTGCTGGAATCTTTGCAGATTGGAATGACGGCGACCTTGAATCGTTCTTAATTGAGATTACGGCAAATATCTTCAAGCAAAAGGATTCTGAAACAGGGAAAGATATCGTTGATCTTATTGTTGATAAGGCGGGTCAAAAAGGCACAGGTCGTTGGACCGTTATGGGCTCTGTAGAGCAAGCCGTTCCTTTCTCCACGATCGCAGGTTCAGTTGAAGCTCGCATCCTTTCCTCAATGCGTGACCAGCGTAAAGTTGCATCAGGAATTCTTGAAGGCCCAAACAATTGGGACTTCAAGCTTGGAATGAGCAAAGAAGACCTCGTTAAAAAGGTTCGTAATGCTCTCTATGCTTCTAAGATTGTATCTTACGCACAAGGTCTGGATCTCATTTCTAAAGTGGGAGCTGATAAAGGCTGGGACCTTAACCTCGGTGAGATCGCTAAGATCTGGCGTGGTGGTTGCATCATTCGCGCTCGTTTCCTTAATCGCATTACAGAGGCCTATACCTCTGCGACACCTCCAACGAACCTCATGCTCGCTCCATTCTTCACTGATATTTTGAATCAAGGGCAAGAAGATTGGCGTGAAGTTGTCGCTCTCGCTGCAACGAACGGGATTCCGGTTCCTTCATTCGGTGGATCACTTTCATATTATGATGCCTACCGTGCAGAACGCCTCCCAGCGAACCTGTTGCAAGCCCAACGTGATTTCTTTGGTGCTCATACCTATGAGCGGACTGATAAGCCTGAGGGCGAATTTTTCCATACCGAAGACTGGCCTGATCTCATTAGCTGAGCTTCAGTTCTTATTAACTTTAAAAGCGCCTTGGTTTGATCCAAGGCGCTTTTTTTATATGAAGAAGGAAGAGGCCCTATTTCTTAAGCTGCATTTGCAATGTTTTGATGATCGCTTTATCGAGAGTTTCATCAGTTTTTGCTTCAGATTTATTTTTACGAAGCCACTCGCTCCTTTCTTTATTTAAGCTTTGGATTTGGGTTTGAATTTTTTTGCGTTTCGTCTGGCTGGCTTGAATCCATTTCTTTTTCTCGTCTAAGGTTTTTCCCTGAATTTCCTTAGGGAGAAAAGATTCTTCCGCGGTTTTTAAAGCTTCGTAATCGTCCTTACAGGCATCAAGAAGATCCCAATGCGCATTATTATAAAGAGATTGCGAGCTTTTGGTAATAGCCCGGTTGAGTGCAGCCCCTTCTTGTTTTAATTGTTCTGCAGCAAGATCTTCTTCGAGTTGTCGTTTTATTTTTTTAGACCCGTTTTTATGGTATCCATAGTAGGTTTTGTTGAGTTTGGCGCTTAGCTCAATAATAATTTTGTCTTGAGGCGCTTCAACATGAGCGACTTTTTTGTCTTGGTCGATGTTGAGAAATTGCCCTTCTGCGGCAAGAGCTCCCGTTTTCCATCCTCCATTAATACCGGTCAAAGAATCTCCACAGTGAATCGTATTGACGGTGACTCCTTTGCTGAGGGCTTTGCGACATGCCGTCGCGGGATCAATTTGGCCTTGCGTAAAAGCCTCATTACCAGCGATGAAAATGACTTTATAAGTTTGTGGGCTAGGGTCCCATTCGAGTGAAGTGAGAGCTTCGTCGATTACAGTTCCGCAGTATTCATCCCCTCCACTCGTGCTTAAGCGAAATAGCTGCTTACTGACCTCATCCAGGTCTTTAGTAAGAGGTGTCACTTGCCGAATCCAATGATTTGCAACGCTCAAATTAGCATTTCCATATTCATACAGGGCAACCTCGATCGATTCCACTTGCTTTCCTTGCTCCGTTTCAGGAATTGAATTAACAATTTTCCAGAGTTGGCTTTTAGCTTGATGAATGAGTCCATTCATACTGCTGGATGTATCTAATAAGATCGCGATTTGAGCTTTCGTTTTTTTCGGCTGAGGAATGGACCTTCCGTGGACGCTCAAAGTGATTGCCCCAAAAGCCAGTGCGATAAGTAATAATCTAGGTTTCATAATATGTTTAAGTAAGAAACCCATAATAAAGAATGGTTCGAAATAGCGGTGTCACAAGGATGTAACAAATAATAAATTGTGGTATAAATTCTGGTTTTTAAGGACTTACAGAGGTCACTTAAAAAACTTTAAAAAAAAGAGAGGAAAGAGGTTGACCTGAGATGGGGTGTTGTCTAGGTTCTGCGCCCCGCCAGCTGACAAAGCTGGCCAGAGCAAAGGCCTCTGAGTGAAATAAGAAGATTTCTTCTGGAGCTCAGGTTTCTTTCTCTGAAAAGAGATTTTCTTTGACAGAAAGGTTTTTGAAGCTGTGTGAAA
>CALFBI010000027.1 GCA_937951675.1 uncultured Verrucomicrobiales bacterium | reverse complement strand
TAACGCTTCCTGAACCAGACCCAGATCAACAAGCCCCTTCGGAAGAGCCTGCTCTTCTTCCTGCTTTCGGGATGCTGAACGATTTACCCAAAGATTTAAAAATTTCTCACGAAGGCACACTCAACTTTGACCGCCAAGGCGAGAATGTTATTTATGATGGCCACGTTAAAATCTCGGGAGATAACGGCCTCCAGATTTTTGCAGACCGCGCCACCATCAATCAAGCAACCGAATCAATCCTCCTCGAAGGCAATGTCGTCATTTACCGTGGCGCCATTCTGCACCGTGGAGAACGAGCTCGTTATTCTTATAGCACTCGCCAGCTTGACACGAGCGAGCTACGCACAGGAGTAGATCCATTTGTCTTCAAATCCGAAAAGCTTCGTTCTGAAATTGTCAATGGAGAACAGGTCATCATCGCTGAGAACGCTTCCTTTACCACGCATGATAGTGACAACCCCCACTATTGGATCAAAACAAAGGAAGCACGCATTTATCCTGGGGACCGAGTTGACTTCGATCACTTAAAACTAGAAGCCAATGGAATTTCTATCTTCTGGCTCCCTTATCTCAGCCAGCCTTTGAATCGCGCTCTTGGTTATCAAATCCGACCTGGAGCCCGCTCCAATCTCGGAGTCTATGTGAGAAATCGATATGGATTCCTGATGGGAGGCCCAGAGAAAGAAGACCAATGGACTCTCCAAACTCATCTTGATTACTACACCCGACGTGGATTTGGACTAGGACTTGATTTCCTTGACCCCGCTCACCTTAGCTCAGATGAGTTTGGGTGGCTGAAATTCTACTATATTAGCGATCGCGACCCAAATATAGAACGCGCTAACATCACTCGAAACGGAGTCGATCCTGACCGCTTCCGGGTGCAACTCAGACGGCGCTTCCCTGTAGAGTGGTCTCAGGCTAAGAAAGAATATTGGGACGCAAACCTTACTTGGCTAAGTGATGAGTTTTTCTTGGAGGATTACTTCCAAAGTGACTTCGTCGTTGATCCTGAACCAGATAATTATATTTCTTATCAAAGACAGTCTGAACGTTCCCTACTCCAAATCGGAGCTCGAGTTCGAGTAAACGATTTTTACCAAACCGATACGAGACTCCCTGAGGCGACCTTTGAATGGACCAAATCCCCTTTCTTAGATTCTAAAGTATTATACGAATCGCAAACTCGTTTAGGATATCTCACTGAAGAATTTTCAGATCAACGCGAAGAGGACCTTGAATCACAGCTTTTAAGCTTACCTATTGGAGACCCTTTAAGACCAGCGCTTGAACTTGAGCTCGAAGAGCCCTCTTACCTTCGCTTTCACTCCTGGCACGAATGGTCTCTCCCTCTCTCTTACAAAGGAGGCCTTAACTTAACCCCAAGAGCTGGTGCTGGGTGGACTCACTATTCTAATATCGATAATGTTAGCGGGAGCCTTAATCGGCATCACCTCAGCTTAGGGCTAGATACTTCTATCAAATTTAGCAAGCTTTACCCTGATTTGAAGAATCCCCGCTTCGGCCTCAATGGACTCAAGCATGTCATTCAACCTTACCTTCAATACTCTCTCTACGATACCGAAGAGACCCCCGTTGATTTCAAACCGATTGATCGGTTTGCTGCCACAACGCGCCCCCGGTCGCTCACTCTCGGAAGGCACCATGCCATTGATGATCTTGAGGACTGGAACATCGTTAGGCTAGGCCTTCGCAACAACCTCCTGACTCGGCGAGATGACGACACCCATCATTGGCTTTCAACGAATACTTTTATTGATTATTACCTCACAGACCCTGAATTTGATCGTAAGTTCTCAAATCTCTATCATGAAACGGTCTGGAACCCTCTACCTTGGCTTTCACTTTATCAAGAAACTCAAATCCCTTTAATTGCAGGAGGATCCGGATTTCGAGAATTCAACCTAGGAACGACTTACATGCCGAATGAAAATGTTGAATTCAATCTCGAATACAACTACCTTGAAGGCCACCCAAGTAACATCGATTCTCATCGCGTCCGTTTATACGGTCACTGGCGTATTAATGACTCTTGGGGCTTTAATGGCTCACAGTTTTGGGAACTAGATGAAGGCACCCTGGAATACCAAGAATATGGAATCCACCGTGACCTTGATAGCTGGATCATCGCTCTCTCTGCTTATCGCCGAGATAACAGAAACAAAAATGAATTTGGAGTCGCTATTAATTTTACTCTGAAAGAGTTTCCGACCCTCAATCTACCAATCTCTGTTGATCCAGAATAACGCTTCATTCTTATTACAATATGACACCATCTGACTTGCTTCAGTCACTCCAGTGGCGATACGCGACCAAAGAATTTGATTCTTCTCAAAAGCTCTCTTCCGAACAATGGAATGCGCTTAAAGAGTCATTAGTGCTGACCCCTTCTTCCTACGGACTTCAACCTTGGCTCTTTCATGTGGTGACTTCTCCTGAACTTAAAAAAGAGCTTCGGATACATTCTTGGAATCAATCTCAAGTTGAAGATTGTTCGCACCTTGTCGTTTTCGTCTACGACAAAAAGGTCTCCGAGCAAGAAGTATCAACCTACCTTAATGACATCGTTTCCACTCGAGAAACTTCTCTAGAAAGCCTCGATATGCTCAAAGGGATGCTTGAAAACCACTTGAAGCACCATACCCCTGAGCAACTCGAACAATGGGCAAAACTTCAAACTTATATTGCTCTTGGCCAACTCATGGGAGCCTCGGCCGCGATCGGAGTAGATGCTTGCCCACTTGAGGGAATCACTCCTGCAGAATACGCTCAAATTTTAAAAATCGATACGGATAAATATGCCGTCAGCGTGGCTTGTGCTCTTGGCTTCCGAAGTGATTCTGATAAATACGCGACACTTGGCAAAGTGCGTTACTCATCAGATAAAATCGTGATCGAACATTCATGACTTTCCCTAGCACGACCGCCAGCACGCATCGACTCTCTAACGGCTGCATTCTCATTCTTGACCCTCACCACGACGCACCAGTCGTAAGTGTGCAAGGTTGGGTGGAGACCGGCAGTATGCATGAAGCCAAGGAGCCTGGTTCAGGAATTTCCCACCTCCTTGAGCACATGGTCTTCAAAGGGACTCAAACTTGGAAAAGTGATGAGCTTGCTCAAGCCGTGCAAGAAGCTGGTGGACACTGGAATGCTTACACCTCATTTGATCGAACTGTTTACTATATTGATGGTCCCTCTCAATCAAAAGAACTCTTCTCACAAGTTGTCTCTGAGCTCATTTTCTCTCCTCTTCTCCCTGAAGAAGATTACGCGAGCGAGCGCGACGTGATTCGCCGTGAAATTGACATGGGGCTTGATGACCCAGATAGCGTTAATGGCCAGCTTTTATTTAGCACGGCTTACCTTCAAGACCTTCGCAAGCACCCCGTCATTGGACATTTAGATCGCTTTGATAAAATCACTCACGCCGACCTCGTTCGTTATCATCAAGAACGCTATACTTTTGAAAACGTCTTTTTCGTCGTCAGTGGTGATTTTGATATTTCGGAAACCATTCAGCATTTTGAAGAACTCTTAAAAGCAGTTGAAAACCAAGCTTCACCCTTACTCGCTCTCCCTTCCGAGTCTGATCTTGTCAGCAATCTTTCGGCTCAAGATTTTTTCAACATTCCCACTTCCAAAGATACTCTCTGCTGGAGAATCCCTGGATTAAGCCACGCTGACTCCATCGCCTTGGACCTTCTCGCGAGTGTGGTAGGGCAAGGGCAAGCGAGCCCTCTCTACCAGACATTTCATGAGAAAAACCACCTCTGCCATAGTATTGGAGCCTGGTCATGGAATCCCTCTCAAGGACCTGGGATTTTTGCAATCTCCACTGATAGTGATACCTCTCAACGCCAAGAACTTCTCTCTGAACTCAAGGCCTCGCTCTGCAAGATCCTTCACATCACAGACAGCACCGCTCTCAGTCGCGCTAAAAAACAGTGTTTCGCGACACAACTACGCACCCTTACTACCGCTTCCGGAAGAGCGGAGGACCTCGCTTCAAATTGGCATGAAGCGCGTGACCTTGACTTCACCAAACGGTATTTAGAAAACATCGAGAAACTTACCGCTCAGGACCTCACGCGGGTCGCTGAAACTTATATCCTCGATCAACCGACCATTCATATTTCTCTCCACCCTCTCGAGGAAAAACCGAATGGCGACTCTCTTCCTCGCAAAGAATCCCGCTCCAAGCTCAAGAAGGAGACGACTCTTCATACTTTATCAAATGGGCTCCAAGTCGCGATTTTAGAAGACCATCGTCTCCCTACCGTTTATTTAAAGAGTGCCTTCCATGCCGGACTTCTGAGTGAAACTCCGGAAACAAATGGGATCAGCCGCCTCATGAGTGCCACCATGAAAAAAGGCACTACCGAACATTCCGGCTTTGAAATCTCAAGTGCGATTGAAAATCTAGGCGCACGACTTGGGATCAGCTCAGGTAATAATTCCTCGAGCCTTTCTGGGTTCTGCCTTTCCCCCGATCTCCATGAATTAACCCATTGGTGTGGGGAGCTCATGGCACACGCAAGCTACCCTGCCGAGGCTCTCACGCGAGAGAAAGAAGCCCAACTCGCCGACCTAGCCGAAGCAGCGCAATCTCCATTGAAGGTTGGTATGAGCGCCGCCCGCCAACTTCTTTTTGGTTCTCATCCTTACTCGATGACAAGCTTGGGGTCTGCGGAGTCTATTCCTTCTCTCACTAGCGAACGATTACGAATTCATCACCAGAACACTTTTCAACCTCAAAATGGAGTGCTTAGTTTTGCGGGCGATCTTCATACTGACGACCTTCTTTCTCAACTCGAAACCCAACTTTCTTTCGCGCCTTCTCTCAATCACATTCGTGAAAAAGCCGCTTCATTTACCGCTATTACTCCGGGAACACATCGTTATCACGTTGATAAAAAACAAGCTGTCCTCGTGATTTCTTTCCGAGGCGCTTCTCTAGACTCTTCTGATACGCCTGCCCTCGACGTCATTCAGGAATATTGCAGCGACATGGCAGGGCCGCTCTTTACAAAAATCAGAGAAGAGCTAGGGCTCGCTTACTATGTCAGCGCGAGTCAATTCCATGGAGTGGGAAGTGGTATGTTCCATTTCTACCTGGGAACTGATCCCCAAAAACTCGAATTTGCCAAGAACGCGCTTCTCGGTGAAATCGAAAAACTACTCACTTCCGGTATTCCTCCTGAGGATCTGGTAAGAACGAAAGCCACCCTTGCTTCTGCCGAAGCGATCGACCAACAGAGCCTCGGCTCAAAAGCTCAAATGACCGCACTAGACCTTCTCTTTGGGCTTGGACTCGACCATCATCACCAGCTCAATGAGAAACGACAAAATATCACCTGTGAGGAAATTCAACATACCACACAAAAATACTTTAACCTTTCACAAGCCGTGATTATTGAAGTCACACCCGATGCCTAACTTCCGCATTTAATACTCATTATGGACCAAAGATTTAAAGAATTCGTTTTATTCCAGGCACAAAACGCGGGCCTTTTCTTGGGAAAGCTCCCTCACCCCGCCACCGGCGAAACGTCCGTGAACCTTCGCGCTGCCAAATCGGTGCTCGATTCCCTTGAAATGCTTGAAGCGAAAACGAAAAACAACCTCATTGATGAAGAAAGCAAACTCTTACAGACTGCGCTATTGAACATCCGGGCTCTCTACGACAAAGTAAAATAACTTTATATGCAAATAGGACCTCTCACCACCACTTCGGACCCTTTCTTTATCCTTGGCCCTTGTGGGCTGGAAAATGAAGAATTCGCTTGGCGAATGGCTCGTTCACTCAAAGAAATCTGCGAAAGAACTCAAACTCCTTTTATCTTTAAGGCTTCATTTGATAAAGCCAACCGGACCTCCGTAGACTCTTACCGTGGCCCTGGAATCGAAGAAGGCTGCCGTATTCTTTCGGAAATCTCAAAAGAGCTCAATGTCCCTGTCACCACCGATATTCATAATGAGGCCCAAGCTGAAATCGCGGCTTCCTACATTGACCTCCTTCAAGTTCCAGCCTTCCTCTGTCGACAAACAGACCTCCTCGAGGCCTGTGCTAAAACCGGTAAAACGATCAATGTCAAAAAAGGTCAATTCTTAGCCCCTTGGGATACCGTCAATATTGCGGAAAAACTCCGAGCCTTTGGATGCGAAGACTTTCTTATTACAGAACGTGGCACCACCTTTGGATACAACAATCTCGTCGCTGACATGCGTTCGCTTTATTGGATGCGTAAAGAAGGCCTGAAAGTCATCTTTGATGCCACCCACTCGGTTCAGCGTCCAGGTGGCCTTGGTGGAACCACTGGTGGAGATGGAGAACTTGCTCCTGTCCTAGCCCGTGCAGCCATTGCAACTGGCGTCGACGCCGTTTTCATGGAAGTCCATGAAAATCCGGCTGAAGCCCTTTCTGATGGCCCCAACCAGATTCCTCTTTCTGAGATTGAAGGAGTCCTCAAGAAACTGCACGCCATCCACCAAGCTTGTAAGGTTTAAAGATCCGCCTCTCACATGATTATAACTCCATCTCTCCGACCGACAAAGGCTTTGGCGCTTATTTTAGCGTCCTGCCTTTCCTGTGTTTGGGGAGAGGGTGAATCTCAACCGGAACCACCGCCCTTCTCTGCTCTGAACCTTCTTCCTACAGGAAGCATGCTCACTCAGGTGATCCGACCAGAGTTCGATCAAGAAGACCGCAAACGCTCCCTCTTTATCGCCAAAGAATTAGAAGTCATTGATAAAGAGAATATCGAAGCACGGGACGTCACAATTACGTCCTACGATGAATCCGAGAACGAAGTCTTCTCGGTTCAAATGAAAAAAGCAACCTACACCATTCCTCTTCAAATTTTAGAAGCGCAAGAAGCGATTCAAATTGAAGGAGATATGATGAGGGCCTCTGGTTCTGGAGCTATCATCGGACACTTACAACAAGCCCTCTACCTTTATGGGCCCGTCGAATCCTCCTTCTTTCACGTTCCTAAAAAAACAACTTCGCATTCCTCTATGAGCCCTACCTTCTGGAGCTTTATTACTATCCCCCTCCTCTCCATCCCTCCTGCTGCTCCTACCGCTAAAGAAATCACGCGCGTGGCGGAACAAGCCAAACCGCAAACAGAAGTCATTACCAAGGCGGCAAAAGAAATTGAAACGACCATTGCTGAAAACCAAAAAGCAGAGGAAGCGGTGCGCGAGAATTTGAATCAATTTGCCGAGAAATCAGGAAAACCTGAATTGGTTCAACAACCCTCTCCAGCAGTCACACCGAAGCCTGCTCCTGCTAAGCCCAAGCAGAGTTCTAAAAAAGTGGCTGACATCCATATCACCTGCCAAGGAGGCATGTTCTTCGACTCCGAGGCGGGGCACGTCGTTTACCAATCAAACGTGAAACTCCTCAAAAAAGAACTCACACTCACTTGCCAAGACGAGCTCAAAATATTTCTCGAGAAGAAAGTAAAAGCAAAAAAAGGAGACACCCTAAGCGGGATCGGCGAAGTAAGCTTCATGCTTGCGACAGGGAAAGCCAAAGTCGTTCTTCAAACCGAAAAACGAGGGCCTGTTCTCGTCTCCGCAGAAACCATCCGCTACGATGCCAAGTCACAAGAAATTTTACTTCAAGGTGGATATCCTCTTTTACGACAAGGAGATGACTACGTCTTAGCTAAAGAACCAGGTCTTTCTATGAAGATCTATGCTGATGGAAGCTTCCGAACCGTTCCTGGAAAATGGGATACTTCCCTTTCGAACCTTGATTCCATTAACGCGGAATGAAAAAAGACGACCTGATCCTTAATGTCGAAGGCCTCCGTAAATTATACGGAGGACGCCCTGTCGTCGAAAGTGTCTCCCTCAAAGTCAAACAAGGTGAAATTGTCGGACTGCTAGGACCCAATGGAGCAGGAAAGACCACTACTTTTTACATGATTGCCGGCCTGGTCCCTTCCAACGAAGGATCCGTCTCATTATGCGGACAAGATGCATCGCGCCTCGCGATGCATCAGCGAGCACGCCTAGGGCTAGGATACCTTCCCCAAGAAGAATCCATCTTTCGTAAACTGACCGTGGAGGAGAACCTCATGGCCGTTTTAGAAACGCGGAAGGACCTTTCCAAAAAACAAAGACACGCGAAAAAAGATGAACTCATCGAAAAGTTCAACATTGGTCACATTCGTAAGTCCGAAGCCATCATGCTCTCTGGAGGTGAAAAAAGACGCCTCACGATCGCACGCTCTCTTTGCACGGACCCCAAGCTTCTCATGCTTGATGAACCCTTCAGTGGAGTCGACCCGCTTGCCGTGATCGATATCCAGCAACTCATCGCACAACTCCGCACCGAAGAGAACCTCGCGATCTTAATTACTGATCATAACGTCCGCGAAACACTTCAGATTGTGGATCGTGCTTACCTCCTTCTTTCCGGAAGAGTCATTCTAGAGGGCGCGTCTGATACCTTAGCAGATGATCCTATTGCTAAAAAGCATTATCTGGGCGAAAGCTTTACGATGTGAGAAATCACTTTTTTAGCACGATTTGATTGTTTTCATCTCTGATCTTTGATAGCTTGTCAGGTGGTTAATTTAGACCATCAAGCGTTCATTCCAACACCTTGGAAAAACGCATTAGACCTTTATCAATTATGCAAACCGCAAACGCGAATCCACATGTTACGGTGACTGTTCGTCACGAAACTATCACAGATTCACTCCGAGATTATTCTCACAAAAAGATCGGAAGTATTCATCTCGATTACCCGAGAATCATTGAAGCCAAAGTCATTCTCGATGTTCAGAAAAATAGGCACATCGCCGAAGTCGTGCTTATCTGTGCCAATCATATCACCATCGAAGCCTCCTCTGATACCGAGGATATGTATAAGAGCATCGATGAAACTGTTTCTAAAATTGCTCGCCGGATGCGTAAACAGAAAACGCGCCTCCTTAAAAAGCAACGAACGAAACCCGAAGACACGATCAAACACCTAGATCAAAAAATATTCGCAGAAAGTGTCCTCGATCACCCAGAAGGATCTACGGTCGACCCAGAGCCAATGGATATTCAGCGTGAAACCTACCCTCTCCGCTACCTCTATAAAGAAGATGCCATCATGGAACTCGAATTAAGTGATAAGCCTTTCATCTACTATAAAAACATTCGCCGAAACAACTTCCAGATTGTCTACCGACGCCCGGATGGCGAATACGCAGTGATTGACTGCCCAGCTTAACTTCTCATTTTTAAAAAAAGCTTGGTGTAATCACACCAAGCTTTTTTCTTTGCCTTAAATTCCATTCATCACTCTACCCCTCCCCCTTTCAGTATAGTAAAAAAATGCCTCTCACGAAAATCGCAAGAGGCATGATAAAGAATCGAATTGGAAATGATTTCTTATCGATCAACGCGAGCGCTTCCGCCACTGACAACTTTTTCCACTTCTGGAAGCGTTACCATTGTCGTATCACCAGGAGTCGTCATCGCAAGAGCGCCATGAGCAGCGCCATAACTAACCGCTCTCTCCGCATCATTGAAATCCAAGAAACCGTAGATCAAACCTGAAGCAAAGGAATCTCCTCCTCCAACGCGATCCATGATCTCAAGTTTAGGAAACTTAATTGACTCAAAGAACTCACCGTCGTGCCAAGTAACAGCCGCCCAGTCATTCACTGTCGCAGTGTGAACTTCACGAAGAGTTGTCGCAGTCGCTTTAAAGTTAGGGAACTCTTTCAAAGCATTTTTGATCATGTTTTTGAAATTCTCAACGTTAAGACCAGTAATGTTTTCTTCGTCGACACCTTCCACCTCGAAACCGAGAGAAGCCGTAAAGTCTTCTTCGTTCCCGATCATGACATCCACATATTGGGCGATCTCACGGTTCACTTCTTGCGCTTTTGCAAGTCCACCGATTGATTTCCAAAGTGAAGGACGATAGTTCAGATCATAAGAAACAATCGTTCCGTGTCTTTTCGCAGCCTTACAGGCTTCGATTGTAACTTCTGCAGCGGACTCAGAAAGAGCGGCGAAAATCCCACCGGTATGGAACCAACGCACTCCACATTCACCAAAGATGTAATCCCAGTCGATATCACCAGGCTTCAATTGGCTTGCCGCCGTGTTCCCACGATCAGGCACTCCTTTCGCGCCACGAATCCCGTAACCACGCTCGGTAAAGTTCATTCCATTACGAACGGTGCGACCAATACCATCATACTCTGTCCATTTGATGAAACGAGTGTCAACTCCACCTTGGAGAATGAAATCTTCAAGAAGGCGACCTACTTCGTTATCAGCAAAAGCTGTAACAACGGCGGTCCGCTTCCCAAAACAACGACGAAGTCCTCGTGCTACGTTGTATTCTCCACCACCCTCCCAGGCTGTGAAGGCGCGTGCGGTGCGAACTCTTCCCTCACCTGGGTCGAGACGAAGCATAACCTCTCCAAGGGAGATGAGGTCATACTGGCATGATTCTGCTGATTTAATGTCGAGTGCCATAATTTATTACTATATTAATCGTTTTAATTATTTTTTATAAACTCCATTTGCGCAAACAACGTCATCGCCGTCTGCAAAAAAGTTAATGAGGTTGGAAAGAGCGCGCCCTGCTTGACGACCCACTGATTCTAAAGTTCGTGAACCAATATGGCTCGTAATAATGCAATTAGGTGCACTGAAAAGAACGTGATCTACGCGAGGAGGTTCTTCATCGAGAACGTCTGCTCCGTAACCACCTACTTTCCCGCTCTCCAGAGCAGCCGCGATGTCTCCGGTCACTACTAATTCGCCACGAGCACAGTTGAGGACAACTACCCCATCACGCATCTCTGCGATTTTTTCGGCATTGATCATTCCTTCTGTTTCTTCGCTTAAAAAGCAATGAAGTGAAACCACATCTGAATTGTGAAGCACCTCGTCCATGTCGGCACATTTCTTCACGTTATATTGAGCTGCAAATTCATTATCGAAGTATGGGTCAAACGCAATGATTTCCATTCCGAAAGCTTTGGCCCGGATCGCAACTTCTTTTCCAATCCGGCCGAGACCAATAATCCCGATCGTTTTGCCCATAATTTCATTACCTACTGGTTTTTTCCAGCCTGCTACCCATGCGCCATCCTGCACGGCTACTGCATTTGATTGGATTTTTTTTGTAATCCCTAAAAGAAGACCGAAGGTATGTTCCGCAACCGTGGTATGGTTAACACCTGGAGTGAAAAGAACTGGGATTTCTTTAGCCGTTGCGTATTTGACATCAATTTTATCAAGCCCAATCCCGTATTTTGAAATACACTTCAACCGTGGGAGAGATTGATCAATCACAGCTTGTGTGATGGCGTCATCCCCACAAAGAAAAGCGTCGAATTCACCGGAAAGCGCCATCATTTGCTCCTCCGAAAGAGGGCCTCGTTCGCGAACAACCTCCCAGTCTTGAGAATTCATCATTTCATGATGGGGACCTGGAGTGTCTTGATAACTAGTGGTCGTAAGTAATACGCGTTTCATAGAAGTAATTGAAAAAGTCGTTGGTTTTTAAAAAAAGCCTGTTCGCTTGGCGAACAAAATATTGAACAATTTGACAACAGGTTCATTGACGAACAATGAACCTTTGCCTCCTTTTTAGGCATCTGCAATAATTTGAATGGCCTCGGCGGTCTTATCTCTGATCACATCCCATTGACCTGCGGCCATGAGGTCCGCTTTAACAAACCATGAACCACCAATCGCTTGCACCGCAGGAAGAGCGGCATATTCAGCCGCTTTAGAGGCATCGATCCCTCCGGTTGGCACGAATTTAAGGCCCGTATGTCCGTAAGGGCCGATCAAAGCTTTAAGCATTTTGATCCCACCTAATGGCTCTGCTGGGAAAAATTTCAAAACAGGAACGCCCAAAGCCCGTGCTGTTTCGATATCTGTAGGGTTTGCTACTCCAGGGAAAATCTGCATTCCCGCGTTCTGAACAGCTTCAATCACCTTAGGGTTTAATCCTGGTGAAACCGCAAATTCAACTCCCAGATCCTTCAATTGGGGAATAACGTCAACATCAAGCACGGTTCCGGCACCCACATGCATTTCAGGAAATTTCTCACGGATAATTTTAATTCCTGCCATGGCTGCTTCGGTGCGAAGAGTCAGCTCAATTACGTTCAACCCTCCTTCAAGAAGAGCTTCAGCCAAAGGCTCAGCATGGTCAACATTATCGAGAACAACAACAGGTAATAGGCGCTTGTCAGTCATGGTCTTGTTTGAATAGATCGCTACTTAAGTTTGAATTTCAAATGAAATCAACTTCACTTGAAAAGAAAGTTGACGGATTTCTAATCCAAGCAATAGTTGCATGCAACAAATTAATCACAAAACTGTTTATAATATGATTAAACTCGACAGCGCTCCGGCCTTAAAAGATCTCAAACCCTCCCTTGAAAAAACTTTCGCTCTTGCGAAGCAAAAAATCACCTCTCTCGACGCCAAGTATGATGACGGGAAAGGCTCCCCTGTCTTCACTTACAATGGTGAATATACAACCCGCGGATGGACCGAATGGACCGAAGGCTTCCGTTACGGGATTGCAATCCTTCACTTCGATGCAACCGGAGACCTTGAGTCACTCGAATCAGGCCGTCAGCGCACCTTGAACCGGATGGCGACACACGTTTCTCACATTGGAGTTCACGATCACGGGTTCAACAACCTTTCGACTTACGGAAACCTTCGCCGCCTGATGATCGAAGGACGTATCGAGCACAACGAATGGGAGAAAAACTTCTATGAACTGGCTCTTAAAACCTCTGGTGCAGTGCAAGCAGCACGTTGGTCAGATCGTCAAGACGGTGGCTTTATCCACTCTTTCAATGGACCACACTCTCTATTCGTCGACACGATTCGCTCTTGCCGAATCTTAATGGAAGCACACCGCCTCGGCCACGTGCTCATGGGCGAAGGTGACAAGCCCATTTCCCTCCTCGAACGTTCGCTTCAACACATCGAATCAACCGCACTCTTCTCCGTCTTCTATGGTGAAGGGCGTGATTCCTATGATATCCCTGAAGTCAATGGCCGCACCACTCACGAAGCGATCTTCAACATGAAAGATGGCGCTTATCGCTGCCCGAACTCCCAACAAGGATACACTGGATTCTCAACTTGGACCCGTGGACTCTCATGGGCGATGTGTGGCTTCGCAGAAGAACTCGAACTTCTCGAGCAACTTTCCGACGAAGATCTCGCTCCATTTGGGGGACGTGCCAAATGGGAAGCTCTCATGCTCAAAGGCGCACAAGCCACCTGTGATTTCTTCATCAACCACACTCCTACAAACGGAATTCCTTACTGGGATACAGGCGCACCACAGCTTCACAAACTCGGAAACTACCTCGACCGCCCAGCTGAACCATTCAACGATTACGAACCTGTTGACAGTTCAGCAGCAGCAATCGGCGCACAGGGCCTCTTCCGCCTCGCTCGTTACTTGGACAAAAAAGGCGATAAAGAAAATGCGGCTCGTTACGAAAAAGCAGGACTTGTCTCCGCGCAAGCCCTCTTCAGCGACGAATACCTTAGCCTCGACGAAAACCACCAAGGACTCCTTCTTCACTCCATCTACCATGAACCAAATGGCTGGGATTCAAAACCTGCGGGCAGCAAAATTGCGGCAAACGAATCTTCGATGTGGGGTGATTACCACGCGATGGAGCTTGCGGTTTACTTACAACGCCTCATCGAAGAGAAACCTTACTACACCTTCTGGACAAAGTAATTTTCACGATAACTAATCATTTATGAGCACTCAAGTAGCACTCGTCACCGGAGGATCTCGCGGGATCGGACTCGGTTGCGCGAAACACCTCGCCGCCCAAGGATACCGAATCGCCATTAACGGAATGCGCCCTGCAGACCAAGTCACGGCCGTCGTCGATGAAATCAAGGCCGCAGGAGCGCCTGAAGTCATCTACTGCCAAGGTGATGTCGGTTCCACTGAAGGCCGCGAAGCAATCATCAGCAAAATCAAAGCCGAATTTGGACAACTCAACGTTCTCGTTAATAACGCAGGTGTTGCTCCTGCCGAGCGCAAAGACGTCCTCGAAACCAGCCAGGAAAGTTATGACCGCGTCATGACCATTAACCTGGAAGGCCCCTACTTCCTCACCCAAGCGGCGGCGAACTGGATGGTCGAACAAAAGAAAGCTGACCCCGCCTTCCAAGCCAGCATCATTAACGTTAACTCCATCTCTGCGACAGTCGTTTCAGTCAACCGTGGTGAGTATTGCGTAAGCAAAGCCGGCCTTGCAATGGTGACTCAACTCTTCGCAGCACGCCTTGGAGAGTTTGACATCCCCGTCTACGAAGTCCGTCCTGGAATTACTAAAACAGACATGACTTCGGGCGTGACTGATAAATATGACAAGCTCATCGAAGATGGCTTGTGCATCACACCTCGTTGGGGGTTCCCAGAAGACATCGGAAAGGCCGTGGTCTCACTTGCTGACGGGAATTTCATGTATTCTACCGGACAAGTCATTATGATCGACGGCGGACTCACAGTCCCCCGTTTATAATTGATCAGAGTAACCTGACCTATCTCCTTCCCCACAACCATCGCAGACTTCTGCGATGGTTTTTTTGTCAACTCATAGCACCGCCTTCTTCAGTCTTGAGCGTGTTCATTACTCGTCATCAAAACAAACCATCTAAAACCATAGAAATCGTGAAGTCGATTGGTGACACCCCATGCGATGAACCAAGTATCTATAACCACCCATGAACAATAAGAATCCCCCCAAGTGTCTTTCGGCACTCACTTACAAACACAACAAACTAAGAAAACTCTCATTTTAAATTGTCCTCTCGACGGGGAAGCTTAAAGATCAATTAAGTCTTACACGTATCTTGCCTCTCCTTTCTAGAGACAAAGAAAAGACCGCCATATCTTGCGACGATGGCGGTCAAAAGTGGTCGGGGAGACAGGATTCGAACCTGCGACATCTGGTTCCCAAAACCAGCGCTCTACCAAGCTGAGCTACTCCCCGACTGAAATCGTTTCTTGGTGGGCGCGCAGACTCTCCCATATATGGACTGCAATCAAGCAGCAAATGAAACTTTCCTCACTTTTTTTCTGCTCCTGATGATTAGCAGCAACAGTAGTAACCTGCTCCGACTCGAAGCCCGGCCTGATGAGCCCATTTTTCCATTTGCTTCCTCTTCCCTATCCCACCTACACACAAGAGATAAAGGGAATGCTGATGAGGAGGAATAAAGCCCGTCGCTCCATGCACTGGGATTCCGTGAATGGTTTTTCCGATTTTCCGAGGGTCGACCTCCAGGAACGCTTCTATTTCTATTTTAAGCGCTAGGAGCTCCAAAGCTAAGCGCTTTCCTTGCGGGCCTGCGCCCGCTATCACTGCGGTTTTCCCCTGCCGTTTGAGCTCTTCGCTTAAATAGAAAGCTTTCATTCGCCAAATGGCATTCTGTTCATAATCGGAATGCGTCCGCGTCAGACGGCTTGGTCCATCATACCAATGAAAAAGCTCTTCGGGAACTTGCTGAAAGCGCCCGCTCCTTGCTAACATTCTGAGCCATAGATCATGGTCTTCAGCCCACGCCAGATCTTCTCGGTAAGAGCCTACCTGCTCTAAGCTCGTTTTTCTCATCATCGCAGAAGGCTGGATCACAGGGGATTCGACAAATCTCATCCCTCTGAAATCTGCAACACTTTTTTGCTGATTCACCCATTCCACATAACGCTCCATGCCCTTCCCTTGTGAGTTCATCAATCTCACTTGAGTCGTCACTAAATCAAGAGAAGGATCTGCTTTGAGAGTGACGTATTGCTTCTCTAATCGGGTAGGAAGACTAACATCATCTGCATCCATCCTTGCGATGACACCGCTCTTGGCATGTGCCAGTCCTTGGTTCGCAGCATGCGCGACGCCCCCTTGCGCCTTTGAGAACAGAATTTTGACCCTTGGATCTTGCTTTGCGAAGCCCTCAGCTATTTTTTCACTCCCGTCAAAACACCCGTTTAAAACAACAATCACTTCTATTCGAGAAAGGGTTTGCGCTAAACAAGACTGAATCGCTCTCCCTAAAGTTTGCTCAGCATTTCTCACCGGAAGAATCACCGAAACAAGTGGAGGTTCTGAAGAGGAAGTCATAAAGTCTACTGAACGTTCCGAGACTCAATAAGCCTCGTCTAATGGCAATGCCATGAAGTCTCCTTCTTCATCGACCCGGATCACCATGGGGTGACAACACACCTCACAATCGTAATCAAACTCTCCAGCAGAGCTTTCTAGAGGTGAGCCCCAAAGAGTAAATTGCTCAAAACAAGCAGGGCATGTGACTTCTTTTGATGATTTCATGTCTTAATAGGTAAGCTTAGACTTGATTTCATATCAATCAAGCGACAGCTTCGATATGTGAAAGCGTTAACTGCACAGGTTGACACGTCATGCTCTTCAAGCTAGAAATTGACTATCACTCAAAACACACAATAATACATATGAAACTTAAATATCTTCTTACCATTGCCGGCCTTTCACTTGCTCTCGTTTCTTGCGAAAAAGCGAAAGAAGCTGCAAACGAAGCTAAAAACGCTGCTACTGAAGTTGCGAAAGAAGCTGGTTCTAGTGTTGCAGAAACAGCGAAAGAAGCTGGTGCAGCTGTCGTTGACGGATCAAAATCAGTAGGTGAAGCGGCTTCTGAAATCGGAAGCAAAGCAATGGAAGGCGCTAAAAGTGCAGGTTCTGCTGCGGTTGACAGTGCTAAAGGCGCTGTTTCTGGTGTTGCTGACGCTGGTGCTTCAGTCGTTGAAGGCGCTAAAGACGCTGGCTCTTCTGCAATCGAAGGTGCTAAAGATGCTGGCTCTTCTGTTGTTGAAGGCGCTAAAGGAATCGGTTCTTCTGCAATCGAAGGCGCTAAAGATGCTGGTTCTGCTGTCAAAGACGCTGGAGCTTCTGCAATCGAAGGTGCTGCTGATTCAGCAAAAGGCGCGATCGACGCTGTGACTCCTGAAATTGCTGAATAACTTTTTTCTGCTCTTCGCAGAATCATTTTAAAAAAAGCTGTCTTCAGTCAATGAAGACAGCTTTTTTATTTGCCCCGCACGGAATTTTTTCAAGAAACTCACCGTGCCTTTTAATTATTCGCACTCTCTTAAAATCTTAGGTGAAAGTCTGCTTATAGGACCACAAAACAACACGAAGCTTTCCTTGAAAAGCCATCCCTTTCTCCCTCATCGGCCTCTTCGACGAATTGACCTAGATCTCCAAATAAGGTTATTAAATCTCAACCCCTACTAGGCGACGTCTTACAAGATCAAGAGCGGATTGACTGACTGCTTCCTTAAATGAAACACGCTGTCGTGGATGACATTGATGTTGGGTGATAGTTTCCTGCCCCTTGATCGCGCAGGATATAAAAACAGTTCCTACCGGCTTTTCTTCACTTCCTCCACCAGGACCGGCGATCCCCGTTACAGAAAGCGCGATATCTGCCCCACTCCTGATAAGAGCGCCTGTGGCCATCGCTTGGGAAACTTCTTTACTGACCGCCCCATGAGCTTCGATGAGTTCAGATGAAACCCCAAGAAGATCTACTTTAGATTCATTAGAATAAGTCACAAAACCGTAGGTCAAACTTGCTGAAGACCCTAGAACATTAGTGATCCGGTGACTAATGAGTCCTCCGGTGCAACTTTCAGCAATCGTCATTTGCAATCCTTTTGCTTTGAGAAGATTCAGAACAACCTCGGGAAGCTCTTCGCCTTGATCACTGATAATCGAGTCTTGGTAATGTTTCTCAACGACCGCTCTCCCACTTGCCACTGCGCTGACGGAACCTACGAGACGAATGTCTACTTCTCCTAAACGCGCACAATAACCGTGTTCGAGCCCCTCGATCGCAGCGAGCTCATGATCGATTTCTTGTTGAATATCACTTTCACCAACCCCGTGTGTTTTAAGTTCGAGCGTTAAATCGGGCGTCTCAATACCGCCGAGCGCCTTTATTTTCGGAATCACTTCTTGCTCGAACATCGGGTAAAGCTCTCTCGGTGGCCCTGGAAGAAGCACCACCGCACATTGATAATCTCCACTGAGACGAGGAGGCACATACACCCCTGGAGCCGTGCCATTTGGGTTAGGGATGATCTCCGCCCCTACCGGACAGAAAGCTTGTTTACGATTCACAGCCGCCATGGGCTTATTTCGCTTCTTGAAGAACTCTTCCATCGAGCGCATCGCCGATTCATCTTCAATCAACTCTAACCCTAAAAGTTCCGCGGTCAGTTCGCGAGTAAGGTCATCACTGGTTGGCCCTAAACCTCCAGTGACTAATACTAGATCTGACTCTAGCATCGATTGCTGTAGAGCTTTGCCAATCGCATCACCATCCGGAACACAAACTTGCTTTTGGACCTGAATACCAAGCTTCATGAGCTCGCCTCCAAAATAAGCCGCATGAGTATTCACCCGCTTCCCAATGAGAAGCTCATTTCCTGTATTGATCACTTCGACGCGCATAAGTGCGTCTATTCTCCGGCCTTATTCAGAGTCCGCAACTGATTTTTCGCCTTCTTTGGCCCAAACGATCTCTTTGCCATCTCCCCAGAGCTCTTCAAGCTCATAAATATCACGCATTTCTTCATGCATGACGTGGACCATCACATCAATATAATCGAGAACCACCCACCGACTCGAGGAGCGGCCTTCAGTCATATGAGGCGTCGCTTCGGTTTCATCCTGCACCTTATCATCAATATCGCGAAGAATCGCCTTGAGATGCGGCATGGAGTTCCCCGAACAAACAATCATGAAATCAGTAATGGAAGAAAGTCCACGTAAATCGAAAAGCCGGATATTTTCCGCTTTCATTTCCTCTGCTGCGCGAGCGCAAGCGAGAGCAAGTTGTTGTCCTTTAAGTTCCATTAAATCAAATGAGTCACGATTTTTTAATCTATCTTTTACTACTACCAAAAAAAATGGTGGAGCGTAGCGGATTCGAACCGCTGACCCTCTGCATGCCATGCAGATGCTCTACCAACTGAGCTAACGCCCCTTTTATAGGGAAAGAGAATGGAGGATTTACTGAGTCCGGCCGCTTGTGACAAGCCTGAAAGCAAATAAATCTACTCTTATCTGAGCCTTCCCTATGAGGAATGAACTGAACCCTTTCACTCAAGAGGAGCGAAGGGCCGCCAACTGAGCTCGATATTGACGAGCCTTTTCACCATAAGACTTCTCTGGTTCTGCATAAGAAATTCCACGTGAGACATTCACCACATCGGGAGCCTTTCTTCCGCTGTGAGCCAGACAATCAAGACTCCCTCCCTGCGCGCCCAAGCCTGGAATCAGAAGAGGCACCTCTGGAATATTCGCCAAAACCTCTCCTCCTGCATTCGTCAACCCGACCACAAGCCCCACCGAAGTCTTACGCTCTTCCTTTTGAGCTCGGATCGCAAAATCCGCGACTTCCTGGTAGACATACCTTCCATTAGCAAGCTTTTGCCTTTCGATATCGGCACTGCCAGGATTAGAAGTCACCGCGAGGAGGTAGATTCCTTTCCCTTCGAAATCGAGAAAAGGCTCTAAGGAATCATAGCCAAGAAATGGGTTGAGCGTCACCGCATCTACTCCCCAGTGTTGAAAGTAAGAGCGTGCATAATACTTTTGCGTTTCACCGATATCACTGCGCTTGGCATCGAGAATGACAGGAACCTCCTTAGGCATCACTTCTAGAAGAGATTCTAAAATCTGAAGCCCAGGAATTCCCATCGCTTCAAAATAGGCCATATTTGGCTTAAAAGCGGCCGCTTCACTCCAAGTCTCGTCGACAATCTTCTTCAAAGAGTCAAGAACCCCCTTCTCTCCTCCTTCCGTTAATTCAGGACGAGGGTCCAATCCTATACAGAGAGCTGCTCCAGTGGTTTCGATTCGGGAGGCCAGCTTTGCTTCATAACGATTCATTCATTCACGCTAATAAGGTCTCTTCGAGCGTCAATCATAGAAACCAAGAAGGAGCCTTCTCCTTTTACTTTTTTCGATTGAAAGCCAAAGGATGGAAAAAACTCGCTTGCACCTTCGCTCACAATAGCAACGATATGAAATCTATGCGTAAGGGACTGATACTTCTCCTGCTGACTTTGTTAGGGGCCACCATTTTTGTAGGATTGCGAAACCGAAAAGAAAATTCGCAAGCGCCTCAAACCGCTGACCTCGCTCCGCCCGCTGTTTCAGCTGCAGAGCCCTCTTCTACCCCTAATGCGGAACCTTCTTCTCGCCCTTGGCCACATGCCTCTGGTGATTTAAAGCCCGATCCAGAAGCCCTTTATGGCACCCTCGCAAACGGCCTTCGCTACATCATCCTTCCCCATGCTGAACCTCCGCAGCGAGTTTCCCTCCGTCTTCATGTCGACGCAGGATCTTTGATGGAGGATGATGACCAACAGGGCATGGCTCACTTTCTCGAGCACATGGTCTTTAACGGGTCTGAAAACTTCACCCCCGATGAGCTGATCCCACAGATGCAGCGTTTAGGGATTTCTTTTGGAGCACATGCTAATGCCTACACCTCCTTTGATGAGACAGTCTACATGTTAGACCTTCCCAACACAAAAGACAAAACACTCGATCTCGGCTTCACTGTGATGCGCGACTTTGCAGACGGAGCCTTACTCAAAAGCGAAGAGATTGATAAAGAGCGTGGTGTGATTCTTTCTGAAAAACGGTCCCGGGATTCGGTCGGAAGACGTCTCATGGAGCAGCAATTCGAAGCTCTCATGCCTGACTTCAGAGTAACAAAGCGCTTCCCTATTGGAAAGGAAGAACAAATCAAAACGGTTCCTCGTCAGCGATTCCTCGATTTCTATCAAGGGTATTACACCCCAAAGCGCTCCACCATTATTGTGGTAGGTGACATCACTGCCGACGCCGCAAAACAAAGAATTGAAAAGACTTTCACCAGCATGGAAGAACCTGAGAACGCTCTTTCAGATCCTGAAATGGGAAGCTTGCGTGATATTAAAACGCTTGAAACCCAAGTCTATGCTGATCCTGAAGTGGCTGAAGATGAGCTCGAACTCATTATGATCTCCCGCTACCTACCTCTCCCTGATACCAGCGAAAACCGTCTTGCTAAACTTCCCCTCCAAATCGCTCACGCGATGATGAACCAGCGTCTTAACGAACTTGCTAAAAAAGAAGGCTCTGTCATCAAAAGTGGACGTGTTGGCAAATACAATTGGTTCAACGAAATCGAATTTGGCTCCTACGGGGTCACTCCGATTGAAGGTCAGTGGAAAGCGGCTATCGGGGTCCTCGAGCAAGAGCTTCGTCGTGTTTTAGAACATGGCTTCACCCAAAGTGAATTCGATTTCATCAAACGCACTACCCTTAAAAGCTACGAACAAGCCACAAAACAGGCCTCCACAAGACAAAGTGCCCAGCTCGCTTCCTCACTTGTGCGAGCGATCAATGATGAAAAGACCTTCCTTCATCCTAAAGACCTCCAGGACCTCATGGCCAAAGGTTTCACTGATCTCACTCCCGAACAGTGCTTCGAGGCCTTTTCTAAATTTTGGAACGACCCTGGAAAAGTGCTTTCTCTGACTACCAAAAAGAAAAACGCGGACCTAACCAACACCATCACCTCCCTCTACCAGCAAAGCCAAAAAGTCGCCGTAGCAGCCCCTATTGAAAAGAAGGCCCTCGAATTTGCCTACCAAGACTTTGGCCCCGCAGGGACGATCATTGCCGAAACAGACCACCCTGAACTTGGCATTAAACAACTCACGCTCAGTAATGAGGTTCGCGTTAACTTCAAACAAACCGATTTCGAAAAAAACCGCGTTTCCATTCTAGCCCGCTTTGGCCCAGGGCAACTCAGCCAGCCAGAACATTCCCCTGGCCTTCAGATGGTAGCATCTACTCTCATTAATGCAGGTGGACTTGGTGCCCATTCCGTAGAAGACCTCAAACAGATCTTAGCCGGGAAAATTGTTCATAGTAGTTTTGGTATTCAAGAAGGAAACTTCCAATTAAACGGCTCGACCACTCAAGAAGACCTCCTTTCTCAACTACAGCTCATGACGGCTCAATTACAGGACCCTGGCTACCGTCCCGAAGCTCTTCGCTCGTTTAAAAAATCAATTCCTAGCTACTACGAAGAACTCAAATACTCGATGAATGGCCCGATGGCTGAAATGAGATCTTGGCTACGAGGTGAAGACCCTCGTTTCGAGGTCCCTGCCCGAGCAGCCCTAGAAGCTTACACCGAACAAGATGTTCAGGATTGGCTTTCCCCTCTTCTCAAAATGGCTCCTCTCGAAATATCCATCATTGGCGATATTTCTTGGGAAGAACTCTCGCCCCTCCTTCTCCAAACTTTTGGAGCGATTCCCAAGAGAGAACCTTTAAACCAAGGGACTACGGGAACTCTGACCCCTCCCGAAAAAGGCAGTGCCAAGACCTTTACTTACCAATCTAAAATTGAAAATGCTGCCGCCGTAGTGCTATGGAAAACCACCGGCCTCACGGATAACATCAGCGAAGTTCGAAGACTTAACGTCCTCGCGAACATTCTTGACGACCGCATGCGCAAAATCATTCGCGAACAACTTGGCGCTTCCTATAGCCCTTATAGTGGGAGCCAAGCAAGTGATGCCTTTACCAACTATGGAATGCTCACCGCCTTATCACAGGGGAAGCCATCAGATGTCCCTGTTGTTTCCGACATCATCGTAAAACTTGGTCAAGAACTCGCAGAAAAGGGCGCCACTCAAGACGAACTAGAACGCGCTTTGAAGCCAACCTTATCTAATCTTCAATCCACTCTTCGCAAAAATGGTTACTGGCTTAATACCGTCATGGCTCAATCACAGCAAAACCCGCAACGCCTGGAGTGGGCTAAAGAGCGCGAAACAGATTACACCGCGATCACTTTAGAAGAGATTAACGCTCTCGCTCAAAAATATCTACAAAAGGAAGCAGCGTATCAAGTGCAACTCCTTCCTCGCCCTCTCGAGCAGCCTGCTAAGAAATAAGAACCATAAAAAAAGAGTGACTGTTATTTCAAAATAATCTCAATCACTCTTGCTTTGTCATGACGGGCCTCACTCAGGCCCGTTTTTATTTTATCGAATCCCCCTCAGCTTTCGCTTCTTAGGCTTCTCGAAATTAAGATAAGTGATTGATACGACGCGCCCATTACTTGGCTTAATTCGCTCGACCCTCATTTGGCGAACGGTCCAAAGGTTTTTGATCTTCATTAGCTTCGTAATTTGAAAATTCTTCAGAGGCTGCCCTTTTTTATTATATCCGACCACTTTCACCAAAGCACGAGACTTTTGATCAACCCACACGTGAACCAGGCTATACCCATTGTTAGGAGAGGGGTTCACTAATCTCATTTTCCAAGCCGTTGATTTACCTAGCCCTACTTTAATTTCCTCTACAGCTTCAATCTTAGCCTTTGGCCAGTAAAGAAAATGCATCGCAAGATCCTCAAAGCTTAAATCCGTTCCGGCAACGGCATCTGATAATTGCGATTCCGAAAAACGTTTGGTTCCACCATCGGGTTGAATATTGAAAAGGTCATAATGATCCTTCTTCAACCGCATATGAAACCGTTGCCAGGTTTGCCCCTTAGGCTGATACGCAAACTGAATATTCTCTCCGCGCAGAAAAACACTCAAAGGAACCTTAGCTGATTTATCTTTCCTAATATGCCCTTTCAGCTCGTTTTCTTGCAGAGTCGCAGCAAGTCGAGCCGTCGATAGGATTTCTTCTGCCGAAAGTTGAGGTCCTTCTTGCGCCTTTGCCAAACCAAAACTTAGGAGCATCAATGCCCATATTGCGATATTTCTCATTACTGAATAAGACTCTGAAAATCTTATTCTATTCAATCTTTTCTTCTACAAATCCTTTTTTCTTACATCAAATAAGGCTTTCCCAACTCATTCCTTCTTATCAATCTTGCCCCGATCGACGTAAGCGAAAGGTCCGATTACTATACCCCTTTCCTCCGGCACCACCTGCCACATACAATTCCCCGTGTAGAGAAAAAGCACACCCCCACGCCAAAGGACGAGGAAGATCTGGTCCGCGGCGCCACTGTTTCGTCTCCGGGTTGTAAATTTGCGTTTCGGTCTGCTTCGGGAGATCTCTTCCTCCCATCACCCAAATTTCACCTTCATGTGCCGCCACTTGTGAAGAACGAGAAGAAAGTAACAGAGGTATTTCCTGCCAAGTGCTTGTTTTAGGATCGAACGCCGCGAGACACTTTCGACTCACTAATGAATAAATCTTCCCTCCAAGAACCGCACCGTATGAAGAACCTAAACCTTCTGGCCCGTCCTCTTCCATTCTCCAGTCCTTTTCCCCCTTCCCAAGTGAAGCAAGTTTTAATCTCCCTGCTTTTTCGTTAGGATCGAACCCCATCGCATAAAGACGCCCTCCCGCATGCAGACATAGAGTCGACTCACTCAAAAAAGGATAAGCGGGACCTTCTGACACTTTTTGATCCTCGGGATTGTAAATATGAACGGCCGAGCTCAACACCTTCTCTCCTGAGTCATCCTGAAAATACCCCCCTACCGAATAAATCTTCCCATCTAAATGGGAGGTGCCGCAATACACATGCGGACTAGTGAATGAAGCGACTTGTGCCCACTGTTTTTTTTGAGAATCAAAGGCTAATAAACTCGAGCAATAATACCCTGCGACCGGAAATCCGTAATGCGCAGTCACGCCTCCTGCGGTATAAAAAGTATCTCCTAAAAAATCACCTCCTAAGTCATGCGTGCCGAATGGAAGTAAACTCACTTCTTCCCAATTTTGCCTCCAAGCGACGCCCTCTTCC
>CALFBI010000026.1 GCA_937951675.1 uncultured Verrucomicrobiales bacterium | reverse complement strand
CGGCGGGGGATAGAAAAGCAAATGTCCGGTTCAAGAACCGGACAGAGCGAGACAGGGTTGGAAGCCAAAAACCGGACAGTAACCGGACAGTGGCGAAAATCTTGGTGGGCCCGGTGGGACTTGAACCCACGACCAATCGATTATGAGTCGACTGCTCTAACCACTGAGCTACAGGCCCTTATAAGATTTTCGATAAATTGATTAACTGTTTTTTGAAGCCGTCTCTAGCAGTTTTAGCGAGAAGATTATGAGTCCCCTGCTCTAACCAACTGAGCTACAGCCCCATTTTTTAACCACCTGTGATTGGGTGGGGATCATAGGCAGTTAAGCCCGTGTGAAAAGAGAAATCTGAAGGGAAATCTTCTTGTAATAAGAGCCTACAAAGCTTGTTGGTTCATCGACCTCAAAGCCGCACGACTAGGATGCGCTTCAGATCCTTTATTTGATAAATCGAATCGTCAATGGGTATCGGTATTCCACTCCCTCATTAGCCTTAACCGCAGCTATAATCGTGAAAACAAGATCAAGAATCACGATTGGAATCAAAAATAGAAAACCAATAATAACAAAGCACAAAGGAATTGAAATCAAGATCGCTAAGGTTGCTGTGATTTGAAAGTTTAAACATTCTTTGGCTTGCGATGAACCAAAGGGCATTTCTTCTTTCTTCATCTGCCACATCACCAAAGGGGCGATGATATTGACTAAAGGCAACCCTAAGAATGACAATAAAGTTGATAAATGGGAAAACATCGCCCAGTCCCTTTCAGCTTTGGGAATCATTAATGAAGGTGGTGTCATTTTTAATGGTATTATGACTTTGAGAACAACATAACCCCTCTCTAAGAACAAGGCGTCATTTTCACAAAATTTTTTAATTATCACACCAATCAATGAGTCCTCTTTCTATCATCGTCTCCCCATCTATAAAAAAAGCGTATCTCCAAAGAGATACGCTTAGTGCTAATTAGTGAGACTGAAATTTCTCTCAGAAATTTAGAAATACATTCGGTAAGCAAGCCAAGTCGTCAAGGCTTTCACATCACCAGCTGAGGTATCAAGATTATCATACTCGATCCCGGTCATGATTTTAGACTTATCACCGTGAAGGTAAAAATTAAGACCTGCGTAAGCACTGTAATGCTCATCACCTCTTCCGCTATTAACGGCTCCACCATGGTTTCCGCTTCGGACAAAGCGGGAGTTGAGCTGTAAATTATCGGTGCCTTCGGCACGAGCATAAGTAAGGCGACCTACTAATTCGATTTTATCTTCCACTAACTCGTAAGTTGGGAGAACAATTAAACCGTAGTATAAGTCATCAGCTTCCGCCGCGATCAAGTTTGTCACGAGACCAAAGCGACCTCGCTCCATAGTGTAAGCAGCTGATACAGCCCACTTATTACCAAAAGCGTCTGTGTTTTCGTTATCGAGATTTGTGTAGAAATCAAGAAGGACTTCATCTCCTCCATTCACTTCAAAAGAGGTCGAGGCATACGCAGTCACGCCTTGATCCCAATCTGCAATGAAGTCAGACCCTTCATTAGAATAAACTCCTAAAGCACCTTTCCAACCACCAGACTTCGTTTCGACCAGAAGTCCGGTCGCACGGTCTGGGAAAATCATATTTGAAAGAGCAGAACGCTCGACGGTTTTAATCTTTTTCGAAGAGGTGTGAACTTCTTTGCCCGCTTTCACTTTTTGACGACCATAAGTCACCTTGACACTTTCGAGTGGACCGATTTCTCCAACGGCTTTCCCCAGATCAAAAGTCAGCTTAGCTTCATCAAAAGATTGATACCCCCAGTCAAGGTCTCTACCTCGGAAGCGGTTATCACTCACGACATTGATGTTGGTCTTTAAGGTGAAATAATCCAAAAACTTAATCTTTCCTCCCACCCGGCTCCGACGGTAAGTGCTCAGATCTTCAGTGAAGTCGTCGCCATTGACATCTTCACCGTCCACATACCCATACTGCCACTGTAAGCGGCCAAAGAGGTCAATCTCTTGCACGAAGGGATTTTCCTTATTTTTATAGATCGGAGTGCCTAAAGAATCGAGGAGATCACCCCAACCAATCGTTTGGGTAATGGGTTGTTGAGCAGGGAGAGCTGCTTCTTGATTTTCTCCTCCAGCGAATGCTGAAGAACTCAAGATCGCAGAAATTCCGATAGTGGACTTAATGATTTGATTCATTTGCATGTGTTATTCAGTTAATCATAACTCTGTCGCATATCGCGTAAGAATTATGCTCGGAATATTTCACCTCTGCTTTCAAACACCTAAAAGTCTTTTGTGACAAAAACGTCACATTCTAGCAAAGGCTTATTTCTGCAGCGGTTTGGTTTTCAAAATCTTCACAACAAAAAGACCCAAAAGCCCTATCACCGCCCCCAAGAACTCTCGGCTCGTTTCAATTTCTGGTTGTTGAGGTGACATCTTAGCTCCTTCGAGGATCATTTCTCCCTCCCCTGAAAGATTCGAAATCAGTCCAGGGGCGGCCATCACGAGCTGAATGAGTAAAACCAGAACAGCTCCCCTCATCAGCCACTTCACTGGCCACCCTTTCCAGACTCCGAAGAAAGACAAAGAGACCAGTAGGTAGGTAAAAACCCAAATTAAAGCATCAAGACTTGAAGGAGTTTCGTAAATATCAGGATCAATATCATTCACCTGCAAAGCCGCAAAAACGGTAAACAGGATCATTCCTAACCAAAGCCCCAATGAACGTTTCATGATCTCTTAAAACGACAAGACCTCTCTTTTCTTAGAGATCGATGCGGCCATCTTTCACTAAAAGGCGTCGATCACCTCTTTGGGACAATTCTTGGTCATGAGTCACCACTACCAGCGTGCTATCATTTTCATCTACCAATCGCAAAAGGAGATCTATGACTTCTGATCCGTTCTTGGAATCTAAATTCCCCGTTGGCTCATCTGCGAATAAAATCTTAGGCTGATTCATTAAGGAACGCGCAATTGCAACCCTCTGCTGCTCTCCCCCACTTAACTCGGTCGGCAGATGACCCAAACGGTGAGCTAATCCAACCGTTTCTAAAAGCTCTTCTGCTCGTTTTTGACCTTTTTTCCCACTGATATAAGAAGGCACCATGACATTCTCTAAAGCGGTTAATTCTGGAAGAAGAAAGTAGTTCTGAAAAATATATCCCATTTTTTCATTACGAAAGGCGGCCTGCTTTTTACGAGAAAGGCTATAGAGATCTATCCCATCAATCTCAACTGAGCCTTCTTGCGGTTTCTCTAACCCAGCCAGAGTATACATCAAAGTGGTTTTCCCAGCGCCACTTGCACCACATAAAAAGACTCTCTCTTTTGCTGATATTTCTAAATTAAGCCCTTTAAGCACTTCAATATCACGATTTCCCATTTGATAGGACCGCTTCAAATTATTCCCTTTAATTACTACCTTTGACATGATCTTGAAAATTCAATGATTACCTTACACCTCCTAAATTCTCCATCGTCTGGAATAAAGCCGAGACCATTAACCAGAGCATCGTTCCTACCAAAATAGCCATCAAAAAGAGAATCACAGGCATGATAAAGGCCATCACTCGTTGCAGGGCCTTATTTAACTCTTTATCGAATCTCTCTGCGGCTCGTCGAAGAGACTTACTCAAATCCCCAATCTGCTCTCCTACCGCAACCATATCCGTCAACAATGACGGAAAGATCCCACAACGAACCAAGGAACGAGAAAAAGACCGGCCGTCGCCGACTTCCTTTAAAACCTCTTCAAGCTTTTGTTTGAAAAACAGATTCGGCGTTGCTTCACAAGTGAGCTCTAAAGCCCGCACTAAAGTGAGTCCGTTCCCTGTTAAGTTCGACATCGTTTCTAAGAACTGCACGTAAAAACGACTTCTCACTACTCCCTTTACTAATGGAAACGTTGCTTTGATCTCATCCCATTTAGGGTGATTAGCCTCATTATCTCTCCATGCTTTAAAAAGAAAAACACAAGCCAAAATGAAAAGCAGCATAACGACCCACCATTGCTTTACGAAGGAACTAAACCCCATCAAAACATTAGCCATCGCTGGCACCTCCGCCCCCGGAGAGCTTGCTACAATATTGATGAGCTCCGGAATGAGGCTGGTCACGAAAATGACCGCCACAATAATCGCAGTCACCACTAAAAAAGCAGGGTAAATAAGTGCTGTAGTAATTCGGCCCTGCATCTCATGCAAATTTTTCAGATACTCTGCTTGTCTCGCTAAAATCACATCTAAAGCTCCCGCAGCCTCCCCCGCATGAGCAAGTGAACAATAGAGCCCTCCAAAACTAGGGCTGACCCGAGCAATGGCGTGAGAAAAACTCATTCCATCACGCACAAGCTGCCTCACTCTAGTTGCCAATTCTTTAAGCGGGCCAAGCTCACTCCTCGACTCCATCGCTTTTAAAGCAGGTTCCAGTTGTAAACCTGCCTCAAGCATATCGCTAAGCTCTTCAGTAAATAAAACAACTTGAGCCTTCTTTAATTTAACAGGACCTTCTGAAACTTTTTTATTTGAATGGGGCTTAGAGAACCAAGCGAAAGATTTACCCCCCTCTTTTGATTCCTGTTTATCAGACGAACTGCCAACGGTCCCAGAAACCACTTCTTCCCAAACTTTTACAGGTTGAAAACCTTGGCGCTCGAGCGAACGCATCACCTCCCCTCGGTCAGATGCCTTGATCTGCCCCTTCGTAAGAGAGCCGTCTTTTTGAAGTGCTTTATAGGAAAAATTTGCCATCGCTTTTTTACTTTCCTTTAAACCACATCTCCTAGATCGCTACTTGTTGCCGAGATGACCTCTTCCACGCTAGTAACTCCTTCCAAAACTTTCATCCAGCCATATTCACGCATTGGAACATAGCCTTCTTTTTTCGCTTGCTCATTAATTTCGGAAATAGGGGCCTGATGAGACACTAAATCCTGTATCGGTTTCGTTAGAGCAACCAATTCATAAATAGCCAATCGGCCTGAGTAGCCTGTATTTCGGCAATACTCACACCCTTTAGACTGATAGACCAGTTGTCCTATCCCTTTCTCTACCCCCAAACTTCTTAAGTCTTCATCTGCAATCTCAGTCGGAGCTTTACACCGCTCACAGAGTTTACGAACAAGACGCTGCGCAATAAAGGCTCGCACTGAAGCTGAAACCAAAAAAGGTTCGACCCCCATGTCAACCAGGCGACTAATCCCACCAAGGGCATCATTCGTATGCAAAGTGCTAAAAACCAAATGACCTGTTAGGGATGCTCGGATCGCGATTTCAGCCGTTTCTAAATCTCGGATTTCCCCAACCATCACAATATTGGGGTCTGCTCGTAACACAGAACGCAGCCCGCTTGCAAAAGTGAGCCCGATCTCGGAGCGAACCGCAATCTGCATCACACCTGGAAGTTTATTTTCCACTGGGTCTTCAATCGTCACAATCCGGGTTTCAGCTTTATTGAGCTCACTCAGAAAAGTGTAGAGACTCGTCGACTTTCCGGAGCCTGTTGGTCCCGTAATGAGAATAATCCCGTTTGATAAATTTAATAATTTCTCAACCTTTTGGCGCACATGATCAACCATTCCTAGACGGTCGAGATTATAACGCTCTTGGTTCAAAAGACGGAGACTCACACTCTCTCCCTCAACGGTCGGGACAGTAGCAACCCGCACATCAATCCCCCTGCCTTCGAACTGCAAATTAATCCGGCCATCTTGAGGAAGCCGTTTCTCTGCAATATCGAGCTTCGACATGATCTTCAAACGTGCAATGACAGAACTCTGAAGGGCTTTGATATTTTCAGGAACGGCAATATCAATGAGCTCTCCATCAACCCGATACCGAATCCGTAAATGATCAGAAAGAGGTTCTACATGAATATCAGTGGCACTAATATCTAAAGCTTCCCGAATGATCTGATTCACAAACTTAATGACGGAAGCCTCTTCATCGAGATCTTCATCAATCACATTAGCCTCATCTCCAGATTCAAGATTATCAAAATCGAGATCTCGACCATCTAAAATCTTTTCAAAAACATCCGCTCCAACGCCATAAATACCACGAAGTGAATCGTATACTGTGCGCCGAGAAGTCATGACCCACTTCACTGGCACCGTTAATTCACGCGCGACCGCTTGCCTTGCAATGAGGTCAAAGGGATCATAAGTTGCAAAAACAATTTCACCTTCTTGATCACCTTCGGCCGCCCGGTAAGAAATCGGTAAAATTTGATGCTTCAATGCGATGTTCGGGCCACAAACCTCGCGAATCTTCTCCACCTGATCTAAGTCTGGAATCTCTTCTAAAAATTCAAACCCTAGCTTTTCAGCTAACGCTGCGAGGTAAGCATCTTCCGAAACCACTCCCGCATCTAAAATATCATTCAGCGGAGATCGTTGCAGCTGCGAAGCATTCTTCACAACTGACGCAAGTTGATCCAGATCTGTGCATCCTGCCACTTGAGCTGGTTCGAGAAAAAGAGGTGCCGTCATAAAATGAAAAACATGGGTAAGTGCTTCAATACTTACCCATGTTTTAAGAGCGTCGGAAAGACTTATTCTTGTTCCGTTAAGAACCTTTCGGCTTCGATTGCTGCCGCACAGCCTTGTCCCGCAGCAGTAATAGCTTGGCGGTAAACGTGATCAGCAACATCGCCAGCAGCGTAGAGGCCTTCTGTTTTCGTCACTGCAAAGCCTGGTTTCCGAAGAATATAACCATTTTCATCTCGGTCGATAAGGTCTCCAAGAAATTGACTATTAGGAATATGACCAATCGCAATAAAGACCCCTTCTACTTCAAGCTCACCTTCTTCTCCGGTGACCAAGTTTTGGGTTTTAACCGCTTTCATTCGATTATTTTCCCCAGGAACATATTCAGTCAAAGCCGTGTTCCAAATCATCTCAATTTTTTCATGGTTCACGGCTCGGTCTGCCATGATTTTAGAAGCGCGAAGCTCATCACGGCGATGAACCAGGTAAACTTTAGAAGCAAAACGAGTTAAGAAAATCGCCTCTTCTGCCGCCGAGTCTCCTCCGCCAACAACGACCACAGGAACATCACGGTAAAAGGCCCCATCACAGGTGGCACAAGTGGTGACTCCTGCTTTCCCATAATAATCTTGCTCATTCTCCAACCCTAGAAGGCGAGGAGAGGCTCCCGTGGCCACAATCACCGTTTTTGCTTGCAGCAAATCTCCCCCTCGAACTTGAACTTCGAAATGACCTTCTTCGGTTTTCTCGATCGATTCGATGATTTTAAATTGAGTGCGCGCCCCGAATTTTTCAGCCTGCTTCTGCATTCTAGTCATTAACTCAAAGCCGTCCACTCCTTCCGGAAAACCCGGAAAGTTCTCCACTTCTGAGGTGGTGGTGAGAAGGCCTCCCGGCTGTTCTCCAGCGAAAACAAGCGGGTTTAAATTTGCACGAGCCGTATAAATTGCGGCAGTCCATCCCGCGCAACCAGTTCCAATAATAATAACGTTTTCCATTGATTCGTTGATATGAGTATTTGTTTAGAAATTAATTCCCGATAAAGTGACGCACGATTGAGTTATTGTCCATCATTCCATGCTTCGAGCGAGTTTTTGTTCCGCAATCCAAATTTGATCCGTATTGGAGAGCTTACTTTCTGTGATTTTAGAACGCGTTCCATCCGGTTCGATAATCCAGAGCACTCCTTTTGAATACTTTTTAAGCTTTGCAAAAACTGCCCGCCCCTTGCGATCCTGCCAACGACGGTAACCTTTACTTTTCATCTTTTTCTCCCACTGCTCGTGCCGGCTCTCAGCAATGCGATGAGCCTGCTGAATACGTCCTAAGTAATAAGCGGAGTTACCTTTCCGATAACCCCGATAATGAGCGACATTACTTCCACTCGGAGTCAAAATAACCACCGCGGGTAAACCCCTTACTCCGTATTGCTTCTTTAATCTCTCTAGGTAAAATTTTTGATCGAGGCGCAAATCGATATCTTTCTCTGAGATATTAAAATCGAGACGACAGCGAATCATTTTCTCGATCACCCACGATTCGAAATCACTATCTCCGAAGCATTCTTCTGCGAGATTTTGGCAATTCGGCTGCCCGCGCGAATTTGTAAACCATAAAAGTAGCGGCTTCGACTGACGCATTGCAGCCCGTTTCGCTTCTTTATAGCTGCGATACCAGGTCTGAACTTTCCCTTTTGCTAACCGGTCTTCCAATTCTGGAATGACGGCATCTGGATCATCAGCGTCCGTCCAGATAATGTCGGACTCCTTTGGTATCCCTGGTAACCCAGCTGGAATCCCTAAAGAAGCTAAACCGCCCTGCGGAGATTCCGAAGTCGGCTTTTGCTCCCCTCCATAAGTCACCACTGCATTTTGCAAATCTTGCTCTGGGTTCACCGCTAAGTGCTTCGGCACCTGGGCAAGATTTTTGGTGAAATCTTTTTCTTTCTTATTGAAACTACAAGACCCAAACACCGGGATTAGTAACATAGTCCAGAATTGTCTCATCCCTCCGACATAACCAAAGAGCTCTTGAGATAGCAACTGTAGAAGAAAAAATTCCATCTTTAGAGGTTCAAAAATACCTTTCAGACTAGACAGCCTCCCGAAATCGAGCATGGTTTCGTCATGTCTTCACCGAAGCTTTATATCCCAGGTCCCGTCGACATTTCTCCTGCCACTTATGCGGCCATGTCCGGCCCAAATATTGGTCACCGAGGAAAAGATTTTGAGGAGCTTTATGCCTCCATTCAACCTAACCTTCGAACCATTGCTGGAAGTTCCCGCAATGTCTACCTTTCGACTTCCTCTGCTTGGGGTGTCATGGAAGGAGCCATTCGTAATCTGGTTCAGAAAAAAGTGCTTAACCTCTGCTGTGGGGCTTTCTCTGATAAATGGTTCTCCGTCGCTAAATCTTGCGGAAAAGAAGCCGAAAAAATTCAAGTCGAATGGGGTGAGCAAATCGACCCTGCTACCGTGAAAGCGAAACTCGACGAAGGAGGCTTCGATGTGGTTACTCTCGTTCACAATGAGACCTCCACGGGAGTTCTTAACCCTCTCAAGGAAATTGCTGAAATTGTTAAAAGCTATCCTGAGGTGCTCCTCGTCGTTGATGTGGTATCATCATTCTCGGTCGTAGAAACATCCTTCGATGAACTTGGAGCTGACGTGATGCTCGGTGGAGTCCAAAAAGCTCTCGCGCTTCCTCCTGGTCTTACCATTTTTGCGGTTTCAGAAGCGGCACTCGAACGTGCCGCAACCACTCCTGACCGTGGCTACTATTTTGACTTCTGCGAATTCGCTAAGAATGATGAGAAGAACAATACTCCATCAACTCCTGCAATCGCACTCCTCTATGCTCTGAAGCAAAAGGTAGACGAAATCGTTGAGGAAGGACTTCAAAACCGCTATGCACGCCACGCTAAACTCAATGAGATGGTGAAAGCTTGGGGAACAAAACACGGGTTCGAAAACCTTGCCCCTGAAGGGTATCAATCAAAATCTCTCGTCACCTTTAAAAACAACCTCGATATCGATGTCTCTGGTTTCGTGAAAGCAGTGCGTGAAAAGCACAACTTTCTCATCAATGGCGGGTATGGAAAAATCAAGGGCACGACCTTCCGTATCTCTAACATGGGGAATGAAACCGAAGCGAGTATGACCGAACTCCTCAACGCCCTCGACGAGGTTATTCCAGACTTCCTCGGATGAGCTAAATAAGACTCTGCACTTTTAAAACAAAAAAGACGCTCTTCAAGAAAGAGCGTCTTTTTTTAGATTCACATGGATCTTAATCGAGTAAGTTTACTGAACCGACTCAAACACTCCCGCTCCAAGTAAAACTCCGCCCTCATAAAAGGCACAGATCTGCCCAGGAGTCACCGCTCGCTGCGGTCTGTCAAAGGTCAAAGCCAGCTTGGTCCCTTCTTCAATCGGATCTACAATTACCGGCTCCGCTTTCGCTCGATAACGTGGCTGTGCCTCCAACTTAGTCAGAGCACTCGGACGCCCTTCAATGAAAGATAATGAACCAACCACACACTCCTTTGTATAAAGCCCTGGTGTATCAGCTTGGTCCCACCCGACGATAAGTTGATTTTTCTTAGCATCTTTGCCGACCACCACATATGCCATCCCCTCTCTTGGAGAGGCCACTCCATGTCCCTTTCGTTGGCCCAATGTATATAAATGGAGTCCTCGATGTTCTCCTCTAACAACACCTTCAACATCAACAATCTGACCAGGACGGTCTGGAACGTAATGACTAAGAAAGTCAGACATTCTGATATTTCCGATAAAACAAATTCCCTGGCTGTCTTTCTTATCCGCAGTGGGAAGTTGAAAACGCAGAGCCGCTTCGCGCACCTGTGGCTTCATCATCTCACCCACTGGAAAGCGCGCATGCGCGGCCTGTCTCTGTGTCATCATCGAAAGAAAATAACTTTGATCTTTATTAGGGTCTGCGCCTCTTAAAATACGACCTGAACCATCTTCCCGCGTGCGCTGGCGGGCATAATGCCCTGTGCCCACTGACTCAAAGCCCTGCTCGAGAGCGTAATCTAAAAACACCCCAAACTTCATTTCTCGATTACAATACACATCAGGGTTCGGAGTGATGCCATCTCGATAGCCTTCTAACAAATAATCGACGATTCTAGATTTATACTGATCAATTAAATCGACCACTCGGAACTCAATCCCCAAATGCTTGGCCACCGCATGAGCATCATCAAGATCCTTCTCCCAAGGGCAATCTCCAGGAATCTCATCCGTATTAATCCAATTCTTCATATACCCTCCGACGACCTCATGCCCCTGCTCCAAGAGCATGGCTGCCGCGACGGAAGAATCAACCCCTCCGGAAAGACCAACTAAGATACGTGCCATATTCTTTGAACATGCCGCGAGACCTCTAAGCTGCCAAGAGGAATTCAATTTTCCTTTTCTGCAGAATTTGAATACAAATCGCGTGAACTTTTGACATTCTTGTGAAAATCGTTAAAGGACTCCTTATGAGTTCACCTGAGAATGCTCCTAAGCACAGCCCTTTTGCAGGCTGCCTCCTCGTTATGATCAGTTTTTCCGTCATGGGGTTTTTAGGGATCTTTGGCATCTGGAGTGGTCTCAAAATGGGTGACGCCATTAAAGAGTTTACTGATTTAGAGCCTTTAGAAGTTCCCACCACCACCGTAAACCCGTCTTCAATTCAGCAGGTTGAAACTCAATTCAAAGCCTTCACACAGGCTCAAAAAACTCAGCAACCTGGTGAGATTCGCCTCACTCGCGAAGAATTAAATCAGGTTTTTTCGCATTACCCTGAAAATAACGAACTCGCGAAAAACTTCCACCTTCTCTCTATCACTCCCGAGGAACTCACGGCGCAGATTTCATGGCCATTGAATAAGAAACCCTTCAGTAAAGATCGACCTCATCTCAATGGGAAAATGACTGCAAAAGCAGCTCTCGAAAATGGTGAGATCGTGCTTAAAATCAGTAACATCACTGACCATGCCGGACGAGAAATCCCGCAAGAATTTCAAGAAAACGCATTCTTTAAAAACTACCGGATCGCTATTAAATACCGAGAATATGAGCCGATCAATACCACTTTAAGGGGGGTCACTTCTATCTCTCACGAAAATGGAGCCTTACTCTTTCAGCACGATCCGGCACAAGCTTCGGCGATCGTTGCAGCAACTCAAAAATCTGAAAAACCTCAACTCCTCGGAGTGGCGGGCTTCTTTGGTTTTGTCCTTGTCGGCATTATCATCCTTCTCAAGGTTTACAAAAAGCGGAAAAATCTCGGGCCTCCAGCCTAAAGGGAACCTCTTATCTTTTTTTACAAAGAAAAGCACCACTACAAATATCACACTTTTTTATGTGAGCTCTGAGGGCAAAGGACTCGCATCTATTCCTCAGCTGAGATGAGGGAATCCTTTCACTAGCAAACTCTCCTCAATAATCGCGAGAATCACATCGGTGACAGCCTCAAGAGCCCTTCGCGCGCTCTCTAACAAAAACCGAAGATCCCCGCAGAGGTCTTGAAATATCAATTCAACGTATCTGCACCTCCAAAGATTTGCGTTTTCCAGTGACCAATACAATTAAAGTATAACAACCTATACTTTAATTTATTACGTATATACTATTACTTATAGGTCGACATTCAACTTTTCGAAAAAGTTGAAACCAGTATTAACAGGTAGCGGGTTTACTATTTTGAATAGCAGTATTAGAACCCGACAAAAAACCATTAACTCACTTTTAATAAAATGATTACAGCTTAAAACAAAGTCTGAAAACGCTCAGAAAAAACTCAAGATACGTCTTTTTTTTAACGTTAAAACCCCACCTTAAAACACTCTTATTTATATTAAACTCATAAACAGTAATACTTTTTAGTATAAGTTCTAACAGAGAAAACAAAACAAGGACCATAAGATTTAAGTTGAAGGTTAAATATGATTTAAATATACCCCGGGTTAAGTTTTATGAAGATACGATTAAACAGGTGCCTATTGGGGGTGTGTTTCAGCACTTTGTCTTTTTTGAGTTTCACGGCTTTATCCGAAGCTGCTGACCGCTCCTTTCCATCAACCCTGCCAGCTTACACCCACCCCAGAGTCTTCTGTAATGCTAGCGAGCTCCCTCAAATTAAAAGCCGCCTTGATGACACAAGATACCAAAAAGTAAGTAACTGGATTCACGCTATAGCCAGAAGCTCAGCGACAACTAATAGATCCTTCGTAGAGCTTTCCAGACTTAATATCTCATCTACCAATGTTCCCAATGCGGTCATTGAAAAGCACTTCAAGGCAGATGAGTTTCGTTCTTATGATTGGTCAGCAGGAGCGCTGTGGTCCAAACTCTACACAAATGGAGAAGCCCGCCACGTTCCAGGCCTGAAAGACATCATTATTAAATCGGCAGTGAATTACGCCCGCATTTATACTTTTACGGAACTCCGCTATCGCACCAACAATTATTCAGGCCTCAGTGACGCAAGCCGCTCTGCGATTCAACGTTATTGGAGTCGAAAAACGACTTATGAAATCGCACTCCCCTTTATCCACCAGGCTGGAGGAGTCGGTCTAGCTCTTGTTTATGACATGCTTTATTCTGATATGGATAACTCGCAACGGGCAGATCTCCGTCAATCAATCTCACTATCCACAAGAGGCTGGAAAGTTTTTGGTGCAGATCAAGAGCCCGTAGGACTCAATGGAAACGCTGTTTCAAATCACTACGGATACTGCGGTGAAGTGGCGGTCATGCTTGCTGCTATTTATGGAGAAACGGGGTTTGATCCTGATGCCTGGAATCAAATTCGCAGAATTCTCAAAAATTACATTAAAGTAGGTTTCACCACCAATGGCTACTGTATTGAAGACACCTACGGGCCTAATCTAGGGCTGCGAGAAGGACTTCGCGGTCTCATCGCTATGGCGCGTCATGGCGATAACTACTTTGCGACAAATCGCGCTCAAATGGTAGAGATCCCAAAATACATCGCTTATGATTCCGAAGCGATCCCGGACGGTGACCTGATTGGAGGAGAGTCCGGAGGGAACACCTCATTTCCTAACGATGGTGATAATGGAATCTTTTACCCTAGCTCTATTATTAGCTTAAAATACATATATAAAGATGAACCGCTTGTTGATTACGCTTACCGCTGGCGCCTAGGAGATGATTATTTTCGAAGCTTGAGAGGGCAATCTCTTATCGAATACGCTTATTTAGGAGGAGCCTCATCGAATGGAGTTAACACCCTCGAAGGCAAAGGTGCCTCTCTTATTAAATACTACCCTCAAAGAGGTAAAACGATTATCAGAAATGATTTCACAAATACCGCTACACAGCTGACTTTTGATGCTCGACCAGATGCGTTCAACATTGGGCATGATAAAGCTGGCCGAGGGTATGTGAACCTTAACGCTCTTGGGAAACGTTGGATTTCTCATTATAATTTCCGTGAAGTTCGCAACGCAGATGAATCCAGCACGGTCGTTATTGATGGAAAAGGACAGGCCTACAAATCACCTTCCGTTAAAATGATTGGCCGCCCTGCGGACCAAAACGGTCTTATTACCGCTGCTGCAGATTTGAAATATGCTTATGATTGGCAGTGGAGTGAGCCTTGGACAACAAGCGCAAGTCATCCCCCTCGGCCTGCCGCAAGTGATTGGCAGCAAGAAACGATTAATCCTCGTAGCTTCTACCCTTCTAATCAACACCCTAGTTGGCTCCCTACCTCGCTCTGGAATCAGCCCAACATTGGATACCCTGGAATGTGGATGTGGAAGCGCCCAAACCAGCCGGTTCAAAAAGCATTTCGCAGTATCTGCTATGGGAAATCGCAATTCCCATACATCATCATCGCTGATGATATCAAAAAAGATAATAATCAGCATCGCTACGACAGTTATTTCCAAATTTCTAACGACATCGATCGCATTTCCGTATCCGGAAACGATGCCACTCTTTGGTCAAGTAGTGATCCTGAAAACAGACGTTTACTCGTTCGCGTCCTACAAGGAGAGACTTCTTCTGGGTCCGTAAGTTTTGCTAATGAAACTTATAAGACTTCTTTAACAAATAAAGACGCCCGCAGACTTCGTATTCGCCTCAACGCGGTCGACCCTCAACTTAAAGTCCTTCTCTGGCCTCACTATTCCAACATGTCAAAACCACAAACTGTTTGGAATGCTAATAAAACTCAACTCACTATCGCAGGGCAAGGAATCACTCGCAAAGTAATCAATGTTCAAAATACGGGCGGCCGTTCGACCTTCTCTGAAGGGTCTGTTGCAACTCCTCCCCCTGTGAATAACTTGCCGACTCTACCGGCGAGGATTCAGTCTGAAGACTATACGAGCTTTAATGATACCGATCCCGCTAATCGTGGCGGCAAATATCGTAATGACGCTGTTGATATCGAAAGCACCGGTGATACGGGAGGCGGCTATAATGTAGGATGGGTTTACACCGGAGAATGGCTTGAATACCGGGTGAACATCCCAACTAGCGGTCGATATGACCTCATCGCGCGTGTTGCCGCAAAAAACAGTGATCAGAATAAAATCCAGTGGAGCCTCAATGGGACGAACTTGGGCACCGCTTCTATTCCTAAAACAAATGGTTGGCAGTCATGGCGAACGATCACGATTCCTAATGTTCAACTCAACCAGGGAAATGATTTAAAATTAAGAACGGAGTTTATTGGAAATGGATCTAATTTCAACTGGATCGAAATCAGGAGAACTTCTACTGCTCCAGCTCCTAGCCCAGGCACTAATATCGCGCCTCTCGCCACAGCAAGAGCTTCCTCATCATATAATACGAATTATAGAGCCAGTAATGTGCTCGATGGTGTCACCGGTATCCCAAACCGAGGGAGCTGGGCTTCCAGTAGAGAGCGCACTCCATGGATCGAACTTGAATTCCCTACTGTTCAAAATGTTTCAGGAGTCGAAATCTTTAACCGGGCGACTTCCGAATATATTCAAAACGGCAAATTCACTTATTACAATAGTCAAGGGAACGCATTTAGCTCCTTCCAGTTCTCGGGTGGTATGCCCCGAGATGGTAAAACCGGAAGACGTTGGAGTCATCCACGAGACGGCGTGAAAAAGATCCGGTTCCAAATAACCTCTTCTGGTGGAGGGTCCAACCTAGGACTTGGAGAATTCAAAGTCTTTACCAAATAAGGCTCTATGAAGCGCTTTCCTCTCATCATTTTATGCTTAGGCCTCTTCAGTGTATTACTCTTTGTTCAATGGAAACCTCTACTTAATGAACAAGGCCCCACTGGACCTCTCCTAGATGATGAAAGCGCTTTTCAGACGCCTCTCTTACCAAGAGGTAAATCAAAAGAACGCCTTCTTACGGTATCGAGACAACTTCTTTCTTTAGAGGTGAATGACCCTGATGCGGAATCAGATAAACTCGAAGCGACTCAAGAAGAATCTCAAATCATTTCCGCCTTTGCTAACGGGAGGAGACATGAGGCTCGAGAAACATTAAGAAACTGGCTTCACCGTGACATCAAAACAGCTCTCATCTGGATTTCACAAAACCCTCAACTTAAAGACACCTCTCTTCTCGTAGAGCTTGTTAATTCTAGTATTGGTGAACATTTCGAAGCAAAAGAAGCTTTGAAATACATCCAATTACTCGAACCATTCATTGAAGTTCACCAAAGAATAAGTGAGCTTCAATTTCAAAAATGGCTCAACAATTCTCCTTCTGAGGCTCGGGACTGGCTTACTCAACGACACCAGCAGCAGGAGACACATTCTGCATTGACCTTATTTACTGAAAGTCTTGCTCAATACGACTATCTCAACCATGGAGGCCAAAGAACAGCGAACCTAGCAGCTCGTTTTTCTAACCAGCCATCATTAAAAGAAAGCTACCTGCAAACTCTTTACCAAACCTGGGCGAAACACTCTCCCAATGAGTTTGGAGAATGGATCCAAGAAGCGCCCTCTTCCCGCAATAAAGATCTCGGAATCTTAGCTTATATCGAAGAAATAAAAACTTTTGACTCTGGTGTTGCCATGACCTGGGTTGAGTTTATTGAACACCCTGACATCCAATCGTATGCCTTGAGCCAAATTGATCAGGAGCAAGTTTCCTTTTAATTCATTTCAAAAAAATGATTAAAATTTACAAGAATTTGGAGTTCTTGGGAAAGGGATGACATCTCGAATGTTAGAAACACCTGTTACAAACATTAAAAGCCGCTCAAACCCCAATCCAAATCCAGCATGCGGAACACTTCCATATTTACGTAGGTCTAAATACCAGCCATAGTCTTCTTGGCTTAAGCCCTCTTTATCCATGAGCTCTTTTAAGACCTCATACCGTTCTTCTCGCTGGCTCCCTCCAATGAGTTCCCCTATTCCAGGAACTAGTAAATCCATTGCGGCAACGGTCTTTCCGTCCTCATTTCTACGCATGTAGAACGGCTTAATTTCCTTTGGGTAATCATAAACAATCACCGGAGATTTGAAATGTTGTTCCGTCAAATAACGTTCGTGCTCGGACTGTAAATTGGCTCCATCTTGGACAGAGTATTCAAACTTCTGCCCACTGCTTATGAGGATCTCAACCGCCTCGGCGTAACTCACCCGCACAAATTCTGACTCTACAATGTGTTTCAATTTATCCGTGAGACCTTTTTCTACAAACTGGTTAAAAAAGGCGAGATCTTCTTTCTGATTCTCTAAAACATCACGTAGCAGATATTTCACAAAATCTTCTGCTAGATTCATATCTCCATTTAAATCACAAAAGGCGACCTCTGGCTCAATCATCCAAAACTCTGAAGCATGGCGACTTGTGTTCGAATTTTCAGCCCGAAAAGTTGGGCCAAAGGTGTAAATCCGACCTAATGCCGAGGCATAAGTCTCTCCTTCCAGCTGACCACTGACGGTTAAGTAACTTTCTTTGGCAAAAAAATCCTCGCTCGAAGGCTTTGAAAGGTCATCTAAAGTCGTCACTCGAAACATCTCTCCCGCTCCCTCGCAATCACTCGCCGTGATAATAGGGGTATGAACATAATGAAAACCTTGTTCCTGAAAAAACTGATGCACCGCAAAAGAAAGGCGGCTTCGCGTTCTAAAGACCGCCCCAAATAAATTGGTTCGCGGGCGAAGGTGCGCTATTTCTCGTAGAAACTCTACCCCGTGCCTCTTTTTCTGCAAGGGGTAATCATCTGCAACTCCCCCCAAAAGCACTATTTCACTAGCCTGTAATTCACAGCGCTGTTTGCCTTGTGACTCCACTAAAGTCCCCTTCACCTGCACAGACGCTCCCGTCAGCATTTGAGAAAGCTGCTCAGAACCTGGAACCCCCTGATCGACGACCACCTGTAGAGACGAAAGGCAGGAACCGTCATTAAGTTCTAAAAATGAAAAGCTTTTAGCATCACGTCGTGTTCGCACCCATGCGGACACTTCCACTTGCACCCCCAAAGGCTGGTTTTCTTGTAATAAGGTCTGAATGCTCATAAAACGATAAACACTTTGAGTGCTCTTTTCAGGAAGGTCAAACCTCGGAACTCGCGAGCAAACTTTTTAAGTCTCTCTTAGACTTCTTTTTGGCCCGCCCACCACTTGAGTAAGGGAGGCCGATCTGTAACTTATCTGAGTATTTGTTGTAATTTTCATCACTTCTGCAGAGTATTACTTATCTGTATGTCGTTTTTTATTCCAAAAATACCATCGCTTATAGGAAGCCTTCTCATCCTAAGTTCGGTGGCGAGCTCTGCAAACGAGTTTCCGCTTCCCATTCCAGCACAAGACCAAGGGCTCGCTTACACTCGCTCCGCACTCGAAAAGTGCCTCCCTCACCTTCAAAATACGATCGCACTCCATCAGCACAGTCGTTACGTCTACTTTCACGGAACTCGAACCCGTCTCGATCAACAACGTATCCTCAAAGGGGAGCCTCAATTAATCGATGGAATTCTACATATCCCTCAAAGTTTTGCACAACTCATGTGTGCCAAAACCAAAAAGGCTGATGAAGCGCCCGAATATTTAAGCGATCGTTACGTTCACCAATTTACGATTTCAAAAGAGGTCTTCCCTCCCAGTTTACAAGCACAAGATTACCAGGGCCAACCTTACATCTCTTTAACCGATCTCGCTTCCTACCTTCAATTACCACTGCACGTTCTCGAAAATGATCTCATTTTTTTAGGAGAGTTACCCCAAGCCATTCTTTCAAGCCCTCCATTGACCGACGCTTTAGAATCTCTCTTTGATACTCCTGATACCATCGCCGACCCTGCCATTGCTCAAAAGTATATCCCATTACTTAAGCGACAAGGAGCGTGGACCGACTATGTCAACATCAGCGACGAACAGCTCAAGCTCTATGAGGGAGAGGAAACCGAATGGAAAATGGCTCCTCCTGAGAGCTATCAATTCGATGGTTTTAACAAAGCAATGCTTGGTTCGGCTGTTCCTGCTCCTGGGGTCTACCCTCGCATTCTTTTTAGCCCTCAAGATCTACCGACTCTTCGCAAACGTTTTGAAACTGATAAAGCGATGAAGAAGTCCTTCATCCTACTCGAATTTCTTCTAAACAAAACCTGGCTTGATCCAAAAACTTCGGACGGAAAAACCTTTCTCCGCCTCGTCGAAGGAGGTCCTCTCACCAAGGAAGAAATGAAAAAGAAAGAACTTCAACAACCCCTTGTGCGCACCGCTCACGAACTGCGAGGACAAAAAGGAAGAGTTTATAATTCTCATGTCAGTTATAATGGACACTGCCTCGTTGCGATCGCTTACTACTCTCTTATTACAAACGATTCTGAACTTGGTCAAAAAGTTGCCAAAGCCATCTGTAATTATTCCGCCCTCACTGAAACACTCATGGATGAATACAATGCTTGGTCCGATTCTGAGTGGGGCATTGATCATAACCGAGCAAATGGAGGGCGAACCGCCTGGCGTGCCTTTGCAACCTCTTCTGGTCATATGGATCTCCCTTGGCTTCTTGACTTTGGAGGACACTGGATGGATGACGCTCAGAAGGCGCAAATGGCTCGCCTCATCGCCAAAGCGACGTATGGCAAAGCCGAATCTCACCATTCCGGGCCTGCCCGCTGGATTGATAATAACCATTGCACCTGGCACACTACGATTGGCCTCGCCGCAATGGCAATTGAAGGACTCGAAGGGCATGACCCTGAATGTGTCGAACGAGTGCGTCACGTCACAGAGTCTTTCTGCCAATTTGGCATTAATGAGTATGGAACGGTCTTTGAAAGTAACGGAAAAAGCGGGGCAGGATTCCAATTCCAGACCACTAATATGGTCGCTTTTGCACGCCGAGGTTCTAACTACTTTGGCCACCCTCATTTCCGGAAGTTAATGGATTCCCAAATGATGTCTACCAGTCCTAACGGCGAACTCACTTTCACGAGTGGCACCTATTCCAGTGTAAAGTTTGATCCTATGACGACCGGAACTTATAAAACTTTTTTCCCTGATAATAAGGCTGCGGATTTCATCCTCACTTCCCACTTCCCTAACATTAACTGGGATACTTTCGATTTCGATGCTTACCGCCAAGATCTTGAAAAAAGCTACCACCGTAAACGCCTCCCTATTCTTAATAACCCATTGAGTCCTCATGGTGGGCTCTACGAGAGTGAATGGGAAGTAACGAAAAGGTCTGATATTTCCAATGCAGAAGTCATAAATGACACCACTCAAGGCATCTTATCTGCCTTCAGTAAACCAGGTGCTGATGCGGAGTGGATGCTCATGCAGGTGCGTCCAAACCATTATCTTGGAGCTGGCCACCATCATGCCGACTCCGGCATCTTCATCTTTGGTGGGCATGGTGTGAACTGGTTCACCGAAAGCCCCATTACGACGGCTTATAATGGAGAAATTCATAACAGCGTTCTCATCGATGGTAAATCGATGGCAGATGGGCCTTCTGCCGCTACGACTTATCTCGGAGCTAATACCAATGAATACGGAGCGGTTGGCTCTGCGGATCTTGGCTATGCCTACAGCTGGCGCTGGTCGACTCAAACTGTCTTATGGGATAAGGCAGGCTGGTGGGGAAGCAAAGCCCCTGTCGATTACCATTACGAATTTGAACCAAGCCCAAGTATCATCGACATTTTTAAAGGAACACAACATCGAAAAATGAGACCTTGGTGGCCAAGTTACACTTATTCTAACTGGTTTCCTACAGTCAGAGCTGCATACAACCCCGTTGAATACGTTTACCGGAGTAGCGGACTCGTCCGAGGAAAACATGCCTACGGAATCATTGTTGATGATGCTAAAAAAGACGATCAAGAACGAGAATATCAATGGACAGCCGCACTTGGTCGAGGCGTCTGGACTTCTGAACTTTGGTCTAAAGATAAAAACCTCCCTAATAACCAACTCATCCTCACCCACGAATCATGGGAAAAAGGTGAAGCTCCTCACCATGCTCACCGCCAAGCCGCAATTCGAGGGAAAGCTCAATCCGCACAACTCCTCGTTTGCATTCTTAACCATCAAGAGGATCCTGAATTTGGGACCCCTCTCATTCAAGCTCGTGTCACCGAAGGGCCCTACGACAAACGTCGTCGCACTCAACGATTTTTTGATCAGGTTTGTATCAACACCAAAGGAAAAGAAGGTCAGTTCCGCGTGCTCATGATCCCTTTTTACCATGGTGAACCGCTTCCTAAGGTCACTTACAATAGCGAGAAAGAAACAGCTCAAGTTCAGTGGAAAGACCAAACTGATACCATTCAATTCAAGAAAAACAAAGACCACCGCACTCAATTCAGCATTAGTCGCCAAGGAAAGGTTCTACTCGAATCTAAATAAAGGCGCCCCTCTCTCTTTGAAAAGCCTGATCGGAATCCCGATCAGGCTTTTTTCAAAAAACGAATAGAACTCTCTTACCCGAATTAACCTCCTGCCATCGTGGCAGCGTCGAGAGCGGTCGTAAGCTGTTCTTCTGTGATTCCCAGCTCCTCTAACTGCTCTTGGCAAAGTTCTCGAACTGTTTTCCCAGTCGCTACGGATTCCTTTGCTATTTTACTTGCAGGGTCATAACCGATCACAGGGGCGAGCGAGGTCACCATACTCAATGAATATTCGATGAGTTCATTGCAGCGATCTTTATTGGCGACAATTCCTTGCACACATTTCTCGTCGAAGGCGCCCGCAACATTAGAGAGCAGATGTATCGATTCTAAAACAGCTTCAATCATCACGGGCATAAAAACATTCAGCTCGAAATGTCCATTCGCGCCACAGGTGGTCACAGTAGTTTGATTTCCAAAAACGCGTGCCGCCACCATCGTCGTGGCCTCTGACATCACAGGATTCACCTTCCCTGGCATGATGGAAGAACCAGGCTGCGTGGCAGGAAGATTAATCTCACCAATGGCACAGCGAGGGCCTGAACCTAAAAGGCGAACGTCATTAGCGATTTTAAAGAGAGAGCTTGCGATGGTATTAAGTTGCCCGTGAACCTCAACGAGAGAATCTTTTGCGGCTTGTGCTTCGAAGTGGTTCTTGGCTTCTACGAAGGGAATTTCGGTCTGCTCCGCAATAAACGCGATAACTTGAGAAGGAAAATCAGGATGACAGTTAAGCCCTGAACCCACTGCGGTGCCTCCGAGCGGTAATTCGTAGAGGGCTTTCATCGCTTTATGAACACGGTCAACCGAAAGTTCCACTTGGCGAGCATATCCCCCAAACTCCTGACCCAATCGCACTGGAGTGGCATCCATGAGGTGCGTTCTTCCGATTTTTAAAACATCATGAAACTCGCTCGCTTTCGCTTCGAGAGATTTTTGTAAATGCTCAAGAGCCGGAAGAAGCTCTTCTTTCAAAGCCAGCCCTGCGGCAATATGCATCGCGGTAGGGAAAGTATCATTAGAAGATTGCCCCTGGTTCACATCATCATTCGGGTGCACCGGCTTTTCATCCCGGCTAGCATCAATCGAGACTCCTGCAATCTCCGCGCAGCGGTTTGCAATGACCTCATTCGCATTCATATTAGTCGAAGTCCCCGAGCCGGTTTGATAAACATCGACCGGAAAATGAGCCGTGTGCTGCCCAAGACTCACTTCTTCTGCTGCTTTCTCGATCAAATCTGTCTTCTCCTTTGCTACGTGCCCAAGTTTCCCGTTAATACGAGCCGCTCCCCATTTGATTAATCCGTAAGCCTTTACCATTCCCTCATCCAATGGACGATGAGAAATCGGAAAATTGAGCACCGCGCGCTGGGTCGATGCCCCATAAAGAGCTTTAGCAGGAACAGACATTTCCCCCATTGAATCACGTTCTATACGAGTATCGGACATGCTCGTAATCTGACTGCATTTCCTCAAAATGGAAAAGTCTCAATTCAAAAAATGACAGATTCACTCTGGTCGGTTCCTGAGATTGAGGTATGGGTAAACCCATCGCTCATGGATCGTCAAACCTCAGCGGCTTGGAGAAACCAAGTCATCAGCCAATATAAAACCAGCATTCCTAAAGAATTTTGTGGGAGCATTGGCCCGATCGAAGTGGCGGGGCGAGCCTTTACCCTCGCGGTTTTAGCCCAAAAAAAACGACTCTGGGTGACAGGCTTACCTCCTCGGGAAAGAGATTCCCTTTTAGCTGAATTAGACTTTTGGCAAACTCCCTCCATTCTCGTTTCTCCGCCCCAACAGATTCATCTCCGTGGGGAAATTGATGACCCAGAAGCCGAAATCCAACGCCTGAGCCAAATCGAGTCGATCCGGGAAAATGAGGAAATCAGAATCGTTTTAACCGACCCTGAAGCCCTGACTGGCCCCGCCCCCTCTCTCCAACCTGAAGCAAGCGAGCAACTCAACCTCAAAATAGGAGCCGAGCTTGATCCTGAACCTTTTGAAAAACGTCTCGAATCCCTCGGGTATGAACGTGTCTCCATGATCCACGGCCGTCACCAGTATGCGCGACGAGGAGGTATTCTAGACCTTTACCCTCCCCAGGGGAAAAACCCTCTTCGGCTCGAATTCTTCGACACTGAAATAGACTCTATCCGTGAGTTCGACTTACACACACAAAGCTCGGTCCGGAAACATGAACAGTTTCGAGTGATTCTCAAACGGGCCCGACCCGACCAAACTTCTCTCTCGGACTGGATCTCAGAAAACGATCTTAGAGTGAGCTTCGACCCAGACGAAAAAGTCGACCTTTCTCTCACTTCCCGACCTGAAAATGACAGTGAACTTCTCGCTCTCAGCACCCCGTTTGATGGGTTTGAAGCGGGAGACTTTGTCATTCAAGAAGCCCGCCAAAAACGGGTTCAAGCTCAAATCCAAGAATGGAAAGCAAATGACTGGAGCCTCTACTTCATCGCAGGGTCGAAAGGAGAGAAAGAGCGATTCTTAGAGCTCACCCCACAATCTGCCGAGGAAAACTGGAGTCTAGGAATCCTCCCCCGCGGGCTTGTTCTCCCCCAAAAGCGCATCGCCATCATTTCACTCACAGAGCTACTAGGTCGATCACACAGCAGCGCTCTGACTCAGAGACAGAAGAAACTCGATCAGCATCGAGCGGTTAGATCACATACCCGAATCGATGAATGGGAAGACGGTGACTTCGTGGTCCATGCCGAATACGGGATCAGCCTCTTTCTAGGCCTTCGCACCGGTGATGAAGGGGAAGACGAAATCCTCCTCGAGTTCCGAGGGGGTGCGACCCTCCAAGTCCCTATCGATCAAGCCCACCTCGTGGCACGTTATGTTGGCATGGGCGGCCCGACTCCAAAGCTAAACCAGCTTGGCGACGGCAAATGGAGTAAAACAAGAAAAGCGGCAGAAGGAGCCATCCTCGATTACGCAGCCCGCCTGCTCAGAATTCAAGCCGAACGAGAGTCTCACGAAGGGAACCCCTGCCCCCCTGATACGAAATGGATGTGGGAATTTGAAAATGCCTTTCCGTATCATGAAACCCCTGATCAACAGCAGGCGATCCTGGATGTCAAAGCTCACCTCGAATCCCCCACTCCTATGGACCGACTCATCTGCGGAGATGTCGGATTCGGCAAAACAGAAATCGCGATCCGAGCGGCCTTTAAAACGGCGACCTCTGACCGACAAGTTGCCATTCTCGCCCCCACAACAGTCTTAGCAGAACAACATTGGAGAACTTTCAAAGAGCGCATGAGCGACTTTCCAGTTCGGATTGAACTTCTTAGCCGTTTCCAAAAAGCGACTGAAGCGAAAAAAATCATCACGGGTCTCGCCAACGGGACCGTCGACATCGTGATTGGCACACACCGACTACTCTCCCCCCAAATCATTTATAAAAACATTGGCCTCGTTGTCATTGATGAAGAACAGCGGTTTGGAGTGAAGCATAAAGAAGCCTTCAAAGAACGCTTCCGTAATATCGACGTTCTCTCCCTCTCCGCCACCCCGATCCCGAGAACGCTTTACCTTTCCCTCATGGGAGCACGTGAGATGTCGACGATCGACACTCCTCCTCCCAATCGAATCCCCGTGCAGACTTCGGTCTGTGCTTACGACGACCGACTGATCCGCGATGTCATTGAACGAGAGCTCAAACGAGGGGGGCAAGTCTTCTTCCTACATAATCGGGTTAAAACGATCGAGATGATGCGGGATAAAATCGAATCTCTGGTCCCTAGTGCCCGAGTCGTGATCGGACACGGACAGATGGATAAAATCGAACTCGAATCCGTAATGCACACCTTCGTGAAAGGTAAAGCGGACGTTCTTCTCGCCACCACTATCATTGAAAGCGGAATCGATATCCCCAATGCTAATACCATCATCATTGACCGAGCTGATCGCTTTGGTCTCGCTGACCTTTATCAACTTCGAGGAAGAGTGGGACGATCGGGACGACAAGCCTATGCGATTCTGCTGCTCCCTCGTGATATGGTCACGAGTGGTGATGCTCAAAAGCGCGTCAACGCTATTAAACAATACACCGCACTTGGCTCTGGATTCAAAATCGCGATGCGGGATTTAGAAATCCGGGGGGCTGGAAACCTCCTAGGAACCAAACAGTCTGGACACATTGCCGCTGTTGGTTTCGAACTTTATTGCCAACTTCTCCGCCAATCGATCGACCGTTTACAGGGAAAGACCAACCAACCAACGCAAGATGTCGTGCTCCGCGCTGATTTTATTGCCTTTAGCGAAACAGACTTTCTTCGTCGCAAAGATAAAGACCTCTTACCGGCCTTTATCCCTAGCTCTTATATTTCCGAACCTAACGAACGAGTGGCAGCCTACCGTGAACTTGCCCTTATTTCTGACCAGGGAAGCTTGAACCGACTTCAAGATCATTGGCGAGATCGCTATGGAGGCTCCCCAAAAGAAATCGAGAATATAGTTCAAGTCAGACGACTTCGGCTCGCAGCTTCGCTCATCGGATCAGAAATGGTAGAGATTCAAAACCGCCGCCTCATGATTAAACGCCATGGCAGTTACATCATGCTCGAAGGGAATCGTTTTCCTCGCTTGAGTTCTGATCAATCGAATACTAAACTCTGCGAAGCCGTCCAATGGCTCGAATCTTACTGAAAAATTATGATCAGATTTCCTAGCATCCTTCTTTTCTTTGCCTTCCTCGCAGCTGCTCCTGCAGCACAAGAAATCACGAGTATCATTGCTAAAGTCAATGGAAAGGCCATCACTAAGCACGAACTCCGTGCTCAAATGATTCCTCATATTCATTCTCTCAAACTCGAATATGGAGAAAAAAACCCTCGTTTTATTCAAGAAATCAAAAAACTTGAAAGCAAGATTCTCGAAGAACTGATCAACAACAAGCTCATCATCACTGAACTCCAACAAAAGGGAGCTCAAATTCCAGATAATATTGTAGATCAGGAAATCAGCCGAATCATTCGTGAAAACTATAAAGGCTCTGAATCTGAATTCCGAAAACAACTCAAAGAAGACGGCGTGCGCTGGGCTGATTTCCGGGAATCTCAACGAGAAAAAATCCTGATCCAAGCTTTCAAAGGAGATAAATTCCGAGAAGTCCCTGAACCTACTGATGCGGACCTCAAGAAAGAATATCGTGACTACCGTAAAAAAACGCGTGATTTCTCCAAAGATCAGATCCAATACCAGAAAATCTATATTCTTAAGAACCACGATACAGACCCTTCTATTAATCCTGCAACGCAGTCAAAACTCGCCAATACGATCTATAAAAAGGCCGTCAACGGCAGCAACTTCTCAGAGTTAGCTAAAAAACATTCTGCGGATGCCTACGCAAAAGAAGGAGGGCAATGGCCTCTCACCTCCCGTGAAGACCTACATCCTAATTTTGCGTTTTTCGTCATGGAGTATGAACCCGGTCAAGTCACCCCTATTCTTGAAGATGGGCGTGGTTACACGATCTGCAAAGTAAACAAAAAGATCCTTGGGCCAGCGAAACCTTTCAGTAAAGTAAAACCTCTCATGAAACGCCGCGCTTTAGAACAAAAGCGGAATGCCAAATTTAAAAAGTGGATCAGCACGCAACGCGAAAATGCGATGGTTGAAGTCCGCTTGAAATAAGGATCCTTAATTGGTTCCGGGAAAGCCCAAGCTTATTCCCGTTTTTTTAGTTCGTTAAGGTTCTGACGAAGCAATATTTCTGATCTTGCCAAAACGCTCCTTTCGATCCGACTTTTTGTAACTGACCCTTTTCGGTCAAGCGAGTCGCCATAACTAAGGCCCGACTTGGGCTCATCTGCCAGCTACGAGCCATCTCTTTCAAGGTGAAGGAAGGTGGCTTCGGTGCGACACACGGCTCCATCGTTGGGCTTTGATTATCGTCGCTTCCATCCTTCATTGTCTTGTAAGACGAAACAAAGGCGCACTTTAGTCACAAAAAAATAAAAAAATTTAAAGAACGATCACGGGAGGACTTTCTAGACCGAAATAACAATCAAATTGAGGCTCTGAGGGCTGCGTTTTTATCAGGTATTCTTCCCAATGAGCAAGCTTCGCCAGATCTCGAGCTTCTCCTCGAACTTTCATTCGTCGCTTTCGCTCTTTTGGTTCACAATGTAAGATATGAAGCTCCACTTTTTGCTGGAACCGAACTTCAAGCTCTTCTTTCCAGTTCGGATTTCCTATTTCTGAAGTAAAAGGCCCCGCTACCACGACTGAAGTCAGCGCCAGATTTTGCTCCGCTAGCCGAAAGAGGGTTTCATAAACCGGGCGGCGATAGATCGCCTTATAGTCATCCGAATCACGGTCATCTGGATCTAGCCCTGCCGCTTTCATTCCAGATTGAATCAAAAGCTCTGTGACTTGATCACTATCCAAGAAACAAGCTCCAAGCTGTTTGGCGAGCTTCAGCCCATAGGTCGTTTTACCTACCGCCGGCGGCCCACAAACCAGATGAAGCTGAAACAAACTCATGCTTGATTCAAAAAGCCCGTTAAGGGACTCGTCGCTGAAGCTTTGAGCTCAGGTTGAGGTAACCCTAACTCGTAAGCCTCTCTTCCTGCTTCAACCGCTTTTTTAAACGCGACCCCCATCTTCACTGGATCACTCGCGATCGCAATCGCGGTGTTAACAAGAACTGCATCGGCTCCTAGCTCCATCGCCTCGGCAGCGTGACTTGGCGAACCAATCCCCGCATCGACCACTACAGGAACCGTTGCTTGATCAATAATGATCCGAATTTGGTCCCGTGTTGTAATTCCTTGGTTTGATCCAATCGGAGCGCCTAAGGGCATCACGGTTGCGGTGCCTACCTCTTGTAAGCGTTTTGCTAAAACAGGATCTGCATTGATATAAGGAAGAACCGTAAACCCCTCTTTCACAAGTTCTTCAGCAGCTTTTAAAGTCTCAATCGGATCAGGAAGTAAATAGGTCGGATCAGGATGAATCTCAAGCTTCACCCACTTAGGAAGACCCGCCGCAGCTGCCAATTTTGCTAAGCGAACGGCCTCCTCCGCGTTCATCGCGCCACTCGTATTCGGTAAAATAAGGTATTTCTCTGGGTCGACAAAATCAAGAATGTTCGCAAAAGGGTCGTGCTCTCCAGAGAGGTTCGCACGACGCAAAGCGACTGTGACGATCTGGGTAGCAGAAGACTCAAGTGAATCCTTCATCGACTCATTGGAAGGAAACTTTCCAGTTCCCAACATGAGGCGAGATTGAAAAGAGCGATCGGCAATTTGTAATAAACTCATTTCTCTATAATTAGACTGGAAGAAGCCCTGAAACGGCTACTTTTTCTTCACGTAGCTCTTGAACCGAGGCTTCTTTTTTAGCTTCGGCAAATTCGTCTAATTCTAGCCCCGGAACCACTTCCCAAGACTTTCCGTCCGTCGTGCGGATCGGCATGGACGCGATGAGACCCTCATCAATACCGTAGTCCCCTTTTGAACAAACAGCGACGCTGTTCCAATCTCCTTCTGGAGTTGGATTCACGAGACTTGCTACCGTATCGACCACTGAGTTCGCCGCAGAAGCCGCAGAAGAGGCACCTCGTGCTTGAATGATCGCGGCACCACGTTGTTGCACAGTCGAGATAAATTCATTTTCAAGCCATGGACGGTCATTAATGACAGCCTCTACAGGCTTACCTTTAATTAAGGCATTTGCGAAATCAGGGTATTGAGTCGCTGAATGGTTCCCCCAGATCGTCATACGCGTCACATCACTGACATGAACCCCTGCTTTTTTTGCCAATTGAGATTTCGCTCGATTTTCATCGAGACGTGTCATTGCAAAAAAGCGATCAGAAGGGATCTCTTTCGCGCTTTCTTTAGCTATAAAAGCATTTGTATTACAGGGGTTACCAACGACGAGAGTTCTGATATCAGCGGCAGCGTTGTTTGCGATGGCTTGGCCTTGGCCAATGAAAATTTTCCCATTGATTCCGAGTAGATCGGCCCGCTCCATACCCGCTTTACGAGGAACTGATCCTACAAGCAGAGCCCAGTTCGAACCATTAAAGCCTTCATTTAAGTCACTCGTAGCCGTGATATGCTGCACGAGAGGAAAGGCTCCGTCTTCGATTTCCATGACGGTTCCCTCTAGAGCCTTCATCCCTGGCTCGATTTCTATTAAGCGTAGATTTACTGGTTGATCAGGACCAAACATGGCACCTGAGGCGATTCTAAAAAGAAGAGCGTAACCAATTTGGCCGGCAGCCCCAGTCACCGAAACAGTAATAGCTGGATTCATGATGGTTTAATTACTAAAAAGACGGTGAGGCAGAGTCAAGTGATACTCCTCGCGAGGCGCATTTACTCGCCTATGAAGACAGAGATTGCACGACAAGGGGTGGTGCAACTTCCGAGGTGACAGGTAAAGAATCAACCCCTTGAGTGAAACGCTTTGCAAGGAGATCAATAATGAGGTCATGAGTCGCAAAGAGATCACTCATGTGAGTTTGAAGCGTAGGATGCTTCTCTTCACTCTCCTCACAAATCTCAGCAATATCTCCACCTGGACCCGCGTGACGTCCAGGAGAAAGAAAGAGCATCGATAAAATCACTTCTTTATCAAACCCTTCGGACCCCAGTAAATTCTCTAAAAGAGGTTCATTAAAGGCATATTCATCCCCTTCACGGCGCTCCATCGAGCACACTTCGACCTTTGAAGCTTTTCCTTCTAAAATCTCTTTTAATTGTTTCCCTAAAAAATTACGCACAAGATTCACCGCAATACGAGGTGTGCCATGATCTACCAGGGCCACCGCTGGTTTCTCTATCCCTTTTTCCTCTGCTTTTTTAGAAACCAAAGTAGCCAAGGCTTCCGCCACATCTCGGTCAGAGGGGTCATCGAGATTCACTAAACAAGGAGCTAGGCGAATCTCTAACTCCGGCCACTTCACTTGAAGCTCTCTCATGCGCTGTGGAATGTATTCGTAAATCGCCGCTGAATGGCCGAAAAACAAAGGCACTACTAGGAATGAATTCGTGCCATGCTCCTCATGCTGCTTTTTAATGAATGGCTCAAAAATCTCAGCGGGAACTCCCCCTAACTCTTCGGGGCTTACCCTCGTCGAATGTAAGAGCGAAACAGGATGAACATGGTGATTCACAACATCACTGAGTTCCCCTGCCAAACGCCTTAAATTCAAGGTAGAAGTGGCCCGGTGAGAGCCATTATCGACAAGAAGGGTGCATGGAGCTGATGACATGAGGGGGAATTTAGCACGAACTTGATAAAAGAAAAGGGATTGAAGCTCGATTCATTTGATTCCCCTTTAGAAACACACTTCCCGTCCCTCTTTTTCGATCGCAGAGCTTGCACTGTTTACGGACTTCAACGATTCTTCTCTCATGACGATTGCCGAAAAACAAAATCACCTCATCGAAGAGCTTTCTTTCTTTGAAGATTGGACGGAGCGTTACGAATACGTCATCGGAATGGGCAAACGACTTTCCGAGATGGATGAAGCTCAAAAAACCAGCGATAAACTTATCAAGGGCTGTCAGTCTCAAGTTTGGGTTGATGCTGATTTTGATGGAAGCTTGATGCATTTTCATGCTGATTCTGACTCCCTTATCACCAAAGGAATGATTTCACTTTTCGTAAAAGTCCTCGATGGGGAGTCCCCCGACCACATTTTACAGGCGGACTTGAGCTTTATCGACCGCACAGGCCTAAAGGAGCATCTCGCCCCAACTCGAGCCAATGCTCTTAATTTAATGGCAACAGAAATGAAAAAACTCGCTCTAAAGGCTTCAAGTTCTCCCTCATGACAGGAAATTTTTCAATTTTTCGGAATTTTTACTCGCACCTGAGCTCTCAAACACTCAGTTTCTAGGCCTATGAGCAACCAATTGGAACAGCTTAAAAAGTTTACGACCGTTGTCGCAGATACCGGTGATTTCGAATCTATGAAGGAGTTTCTCCCTCAGGATGCCACGACCAACCCTTCTCTTATTCTGCAAGCTGCAGAAAAAGCAGAATACCGTCCGATCGTTCAAAAGGCGATTGATGAGCATAAAGGTTCCGATCTTACTGGCGACGCGCTGATTGAATCAATCATTGACCGTATCCTCATTCTCTTCGGACTTGAGATTCTCAACATCGTTCCCGGTCGTGTTTCGACGGAGGTTGATGCACGTCTTTCTTTCGACGCTCCGACAACCGTCGCTAAAGCAAAAAAACTCATTGCCGATTATGCCGCTGAAGGCATTGATAAATCTCGCATCCTCATCAAGATCGCTTCGACTTGGGAAGGAATCAAAGCCGCTGAAGAACTCGAGAAAGAAGGCATTACATGTAACCTCACTCTCCTCTTTTCATTCGCTCAAGCCGTTGCATGTGCAGAAGCGAACGTCCAACTCATCTCTCCTTTCGTTGGTCGTATCTACGACTGGTATAAAGCGCAGTCAGGTCAAGAATATGTTGGCGCAGAAGATCCAGGTGTTCAATCTGTTCAACGCATCTACAACTACTACAAAAAGCACGGTTACAAAACTGAGGTTATGGGAGCATCATTCCGTAACAAAGGTCAAATCACTGAGCTCACAGGTTGTGATCTCTTGACCATCAGCCCTAAGCTTCTTGCTGAACTTGCGGCAAGCGAAGAAGCACTCACACCAACCATTTCAGCAGAAACAGCAGCAGCAAAAGGCGAAGAGAAAGTCTCTCTCGACGAAGCAGCTTTCCGTTTCCTCTACAATGAAGACGCCATGGCTGTTGAAAAAACAGCGCAAGGGATTCGTGCCTTCTCTGCTGATATCGTGAAGCTTGAGAAGCTGATCGGTGAAATGCTTTAAGTTGCTTTTCCAAAGAGGGTTCCTCACAGAACCTCTCTTCATCATTGATTTCAACGGGGTGCGGTTTCGCACTCCGTTTTTCTTTACCTTGGTCTTATCCTCACTCAGATTAAAACAATGCTATTCCGAATCTTGCCTTGCTTCATCGCACTTTTCTTTCTTTTCCTCCCCACCCTCCAGGCAGGTGGCAAAAAACCACCACCTGCCAGAATTGGTTTCCACTTCGAAGGGCACCGAACCGATGGAAATAAACTGGTTATTGGTCGCGAAATCTATGGCCAAACCCGCTATTTCCAAATAGCGCCTTATTTCAGCCTGAAAGATGTCGCGGCGTTTCGGAGCTTCCCCGCAGATAAAAACCAAGGATACGGGCTTATTTTTCAATTAAAAAAATCTTCTCACATACGCCTTCGTAGCATCACCACCGATAAGCGTGGAAGTTGGATGCTCTGCCTTGTTAACGGCCGCTTGTGCGATGCTGTCATGATCGATCGAGGGGTGACGGACGGCACTCTTGTTATTTGGAAAAATGCGACTCTCGCCGATATTCGTTCTCTTGATTGGGCTTTACCCCGTATTGGCGAATCTCCAGAAAGATGGAAGCAGCGCCGCAAAGAATTAAAGAAAAGCCTCAAAAAGAAATCATAATATTTCACTTCCCCGATCATGCTGACAACCCTGTCCCGTATCTCTCAAGTCATCGTTTGCATCACAACCCTAATCACTCTAGAGGTAACTGCTGAACCGCTTCAACTCGAGCTTCCTACTAAAAATAGACATTTATTCACTGGTGAGTATGAGAAATTTTACATGCACACTAACCGAAATTTCGAAGGAGCCACCTCTACCCCTTGGCAGGCGGGGCAATATGGGTTTATTCGTAACCTTAAAAGAACTCCTCAAGGAGTGATTGGAACCAGATTCCATGAAGGCATTGATATCAAGCCTCTTTACCGGGATTCTAATCAAAAACCTACTGATCTCGTCAGCAGTATCGCGAAAGGGAAAGTCGTTTATATTAATAATCAGTCCAAGCGAAGTAATTACGGAAAATACGTTGTCGTTGAACACCTTTTCCCCGCGGGGCTTTTTTATTCACTTTACGCACATTTACACCGCATCGACTGCCAGCTAGGTCAGGAAGTAGACCCTCGTATCCCTCTCGGACTACTCGGCTACACAGGACGAGGCATTAACCGCAAGAGGGCTCACCTTCATCTTGAGTTCAATATGATGCTTTCTGAAAATTTCGATGCCTGGCACCGGCACTTTCTTAAGTCGGCAAATATGCATAGTAACTACAATGGAATCAACATGATCGGAATTAATGTGGCCGCGCTTCTTGTCGCAGAAGAATCTAATCCACATGTTAATCTTGTTAAATTCATTCAGGATGAACCTCTTTTTTATTCCATCACAATTCCTCGCACCTCTCCCCTCAATATCGCACAACGATACCCGTGGCTCCAAAAAGGAAACCTGACTCTCCCGTCCCCTTCTTGGGAACTCTCTTTTTCCGCGGCAGGCATTCCTCTTTCCATTCGCTGTAGTCAACGCCAGGTCACACAGCCCACCGTTTCATTCATTAAACATTCTCCCCTTTCCTACGCAGACCTTACCAAAGGTTACCTCTCTGGTAGCAACGGAAAAGCGAGCCTGTCTGGCTCAGGGAAACGATTCATTGCCCTTATTTCAAACTCATTTCAAAAAGCAAAAAACTGATGTCTAAAATTGAAGAAAAAATCACCAGCCTTGGCCTCTCTCTCCCTGAAGTTCCAGCTCCTGTTGCTTCGTATGTGAATGCAGTCGTCACTGGAAACTTGATTCACCTTTCCGGAGGCCTCCCTATTGACGGAGACAAAAAAATCATCGGAAAAGTTCCAACCGTCATCTCGGTAGAGGAAGCTCAAGAAGCTGCCCGTATGATTATCCTGAACCGGCTCGCAGTCGTAAAATCCGAAATTGGCGATCTTGATCGTGTGACTCGGATTGTTTCCCTACAAGGTTTTGTCAACTCAGAGGCAGACTTCTACCAACATCCTGCAGTTATTAATGGAGCATCGGACCTTCTCCTCGAAATTTTTGGTGAAGCAGGGAAGCACTCCCGGATTGCGCTCGGAGCGGCAGCTCTTCCTCTTAATGTTTCGGTCGAAATCAGCCTCATCGTTGAGTTCGCTTAACATCAGCTTCTTCTTTCGCTGATGGAACTTCTCTGTGATGCGCACTGCCATTGGCAGGACCCTCGCCTCACAGAAGTTTTAAACGACTTTTGCCCAGTGAAGCATGGAATCAAACATGCTATGGTCAACGCGACCTCCGAAAACGACTGGACCGAAGTTCGAGAAATCGCGGCTCGATTTCCCGATATTGTCACGGCCTCTTACGGTCTCCACCCCTGGAAAACGACTAGCGCTAGCAAAAACTGGATCACAAAACTAGAAAACGAACTCCTCGCCAACCCTCATGCTCATATCGGAGAGTGTGGATTAGACAAATGGATCCAAGGACACGATTTAGACCTTCAAAAGTCGCTCTTCACCCAACAGCTCTCTCTCGCTCAGAAACATCAACGAGTGGCTACGATTCACTGCTTAAAAGCCTGGGGCAGCCTTCGGGAAATCCTCTCCGAATACGAACTTCCTAAGGGATTCTTACTTCACTCTTACGCAGGTCCTCGAGATTGGATTCCTTGGTTTGTTGAAAAAGGAGCCTACTTCTCATGCTCTGGTTATTTCTTCCATGACCGCAAACAGGCCTCTTTGAATGCCTTTCATGATGTCCCTAAGGACCGTCTCTTACTTGAAACAGATGCCCCAGACATGCTCCTTCCCCAATCGATGCGTCCCGGCTCTGAGACCGCAAACCACCCTCAGAACCTCCGCACTATTTACGAGGTTGCGACGGACATTTTCAAAGTGACCGACGAGCAACTTCTTCGTAACTACACGACTCTCTTTTTAGAATAAGGGCTTGAAGGAAATTTCAAGCTCACTTGCAAACTTGCCAAGTCGTTGTTTTTCTTTTTGCTCGATCAGAGCGATCGAAATCCCTTTCTTACCTGCTCGCGCCGTCCTTCCGCTACGATGCGTATAATATTTTAATTCATCTGGAAGCTGGTGATGAACTACAAATGAGAGTCCTGGAATATCAATCCCGCGAGCTGCCACGTCCGTCGCGATAAGAAACTGAACCCGTTCTTTCTTGAAAGCGCGCATCACTTTATCGCGCTCTTTCTGAGTCAAATCGCCTTGCAGGACATCGATCGAAATCCCCTTTTCACTTAACTCTTTACAGAGCGTTACGGCGCCAGCCTTTGTCCGGCAAAAGATGAGCCCTCTTTCTGCCCCTCGCTGTCTTAAAAAATCATTAATAAATTCTAACTTCTTATCTCGCTGACAATAGGAGAAATAATGTTCGATATTACGGTTCACAGTATGTGCCTCATCAATCCTCACCATATGAGCGGATGCGGAAATATTTCCTTCGATCATTTGCCGAACACCCTTCTGCATTGTCGCAGAAAACAACCAAGTCGTTTCTCTTTTCTTAGTCTGAAGAAAAATACTTTCGAGCTCTTTCTTAAAGCCCATGCTCAGCATTTCATCAGCTTCATCTAAAACCAAATGCTTCACCGAATCGAGAGAGATCGCCTTGCGCTTCAGTAAATCCATCAACCTTCCCGGAGTCGCCACTACAATGTGAGTGGGTCTTCTTAGGGAGGCCACCTGTCGCTCAATATCATCACCTCCACAGACCACCTCTGTAAAAATTTTCGAAGTATATTTCGTATAGCGGAAAAGCTGCTTACTAATTTGTTTGGCAAGCTCTCGGGTCGTCGCGATAACTAGACCTTGAATCTCTTTCGCTTCGGGGTCAATTCGGCTTAATAAAGGCAACCCAAAAGCTGCTGTTTTTCCTGTCCCTGTTTGAGCTTGGGCAATGAGGTCACCTCCCCCTTGCATCAAGAAAGGAATCACTTTCTTCTGAATCTCCGTCGGAACTTCAATTCCCAATTCTTGAAGTCCTTTGATGTAATCTGGTGCAATTCCGAGTTCTTTAAATGTGGTCAAAATAATAAGCGTCGCCTGTTGAAAGCATTCTTACCAACTGGTCTGCCCTACGGCGAGTTAATCTTTAAAAATCCTCCATAACCCCTTCTTATTTCACTTATTTCAAAAAAGAACAAACGAATACCTTTAACTAAGATCTTGTAAGCACCCCCTGAAACCAGTCGAAAAGAAAGAAGCCGTAGACTGGTTAATGAAAGAAACAGGCTTATCCCATATCTCGGGCTTGCAATGCTCTTGAGCCTAAGTCGCTCCTCCATTCTATCGAAATGGTATAAACAGATCTGTCAGCGATGCTCCCGTTATTGAGTGACTCAACGAAGTCATCCCAAAACATAGTCGTTGAGGGTTCTGGGAATATTTCTATTGGATACCTCCACATTGAGATCAATCTAATCACAAGAAAATTTGGAGAATTGAAAAGAGCTTCGATGAATTAAAGAACAAGCTTTACGAAAGTAAAGCTTGGGCGGTGAGCCCAAATGCCAAAAGGATGCAAGCCGCCTTCATCATCTTAGCTTATAATTTGGCTCAGCTACTGCATGAGAAAATAGAAGGGCCTGGAGATCAAGAAAAGCGACCGATGGATCCACCGAACGCGAAGAAAAAATAAAAAAGCTTACAAGAGCTCAAAACCAAAGCTGAAGGTCACATCAAACAACTTCCGCTCTTGCGGGAAATCTACCAGAAACCAAGTCAGCTAAGCGCTAAGTTTTATCGGTGGCTCAGAGCCCACCTTCACAACGAGGCTCCTTGGGGAGTTGCTCAGCAGCGATTAATCACCATCTACGAAAGGTTTTGATGAGATGCTTTGGACACCGTTGATTTCCCTTTATTTTTCGTTTATAACATAGCTTTTCGCAAGAAAAAGAATTGCATTAATAAAAGAGAATATACAAAATATAAGCATAATTTTCAATCCCTTCCTAAAGTGGTCTATCGAAACATACTCCACCGAGCTTTCTTTATTAAGAAGGTAAACACTCCCTAAGATAGTAAATAAAGAAGCTGTCATCCCTCCCGCTAAATACGCATAAATTAAAGCTTTTTTCATATTATATATTGTGAAATTTTATTAGTTACTTCCGATTTTATATCAACAGTAACATCGACAGGCGTTGTTGGCAACCCTGGAGGAGGTCCACTCAGAGCACCCAAATCAGTAGCTTCATCCACCATACCATTTACCTCTTCTATAGTTTTTCTTACCTGTTATTGGTCAGATTGTTTCCATCCGCATCGAGGGGATCAGGAGCCAAGAGGAACGGTGTTTGTTCCTCAGGCTTCCCATTTTTTTCGTGAATTCTCCGGCAGGGTGCAACGACAACTACCCTCTCACTCATCCAAAATGTTGTAGCGCGAAGACCGGCCCCAATTATCATCTGTTACAATGCGAGGCCTGACCTCTAGCGGTTCTATTTTATTTAATAATCACAACGCCATTTTCGACATACCATGCAACACCAAATTCAGAACAAACAATAGAAATTAAAGCACTATAAGGAATATCATCCTCAGAAAGAGAGATTTCTATATCTTCAGAAAGTTCGCACCTAACATCAAAAGGAAAATAGAAAGGGGGGACTGGATGAGCTTCCGCTCCTACTTTCACAATGAATGCTATGCTTTCTGTTAGATTGACATTTTTAAATCTAACTATCGGAATAACAACTTTATCTATTTCCTTTTTAAGATCCTTAGAACTTAATTCAGCTTTAGAATAAAATTCTTTTTTCGTATATTTGGAAGCTGTTTTGCAGCTTCCAAATATAGAAAATACTATAAAAACTAAAAGAAATTTTTGTAATGTTTGAAAATCCAACATTTAATTTAATTTTTAGCCCGCAAGAACCCATTTTCCTTTACCGTTCCTAATG
>CALFBI010000025.1 GCA_937951675.1 uncultured Verrucomicrobiales bacterium | reverse complement strand
TGCCAAGATTGAACCATTCTTCCTGAGAGCCTGAGAAGAGGCGCACTTGCCATTCCTTGATCTCCACGCTCTGCCCTCCGCTCTTGTATGAGCGCTTCTTGAGGCGGCTCTTCCAATAGCGAACGTCGTCTTTTCCCAATTTGACAGCAGTCCCTTGCTTGTTCCACTGTCCGGTTTCTGTCCGGTTTTTCATGTCCAAAGTGAACCATGCTTGTCTGGGTCTGTCGAATCAAAAACGTCACAAACCCTTGAAAATTAGAGGTTTGGTGCGACACGATGAGACAGGGTGAGACTGGCTGAGAATCCAAATCTACAAACTCATAATCCCTTTGTCGTGGGTTCAAGCCCCACCGGCCCTACCATTTTTACATTGATCATTTTCTGTCACTAAGAATGGAGGTTTTTATCTTTTTGAATCTGATCGTAAATAGTGCTGAGGGATCGAGATCAAGCGAAGGAAGTGGGGGTTGATTTATTGCTTTTCTCGATGGGGCATTTTGACCATGCTTAGGAGATGGAAGATATGCTCGTTCGTCTTTATGACCTCCCGGAAACGGAGTCTACTTATCAACGTGTGCAGGAGGCGGGGGTGATTCTTCGGAGACCTGGAGTTTATGAGAAGCATTTGGTCGAAAATTTCGTGCGAGAGCATTTTTCACCCAAGTGGGTGAGTGAGGTCAGTGTCGCGATGTCTCATCAGCCGGTGACTTGCTGGATCGCGACAAAGGAGAAGCAGATTCTAGGGTTCGCTTGTTATGATACGACCTGTAAGGCCTTTTTCGGGCCAACCGGTGTTTCGGAAGAGGCGAGAGGCTTAGGAGTGGGGAAGGCGCTTCTTTACCGTTCTCTGGAAGGCTTGCGTGAGCAAGGTTATGCTTACGGCGTGATTGGGGGGGTCGGTCCTAAGGAGTTTTATGAAAAAGCTTGTGGAGCCTTTGTGATCCCGGGGAGCACAAATAGTATTTATCGTGATATTTTACCGGAGCCTCAATAATTAAAACGATTGTTTTAATGATGTAGTCGTGCTCTTTCCTTGCGATTTTTGTTGTTTGTTATTTCATTTTAAACACGTAAATATATTCCTTAACTATTTATAATTAAGTCAATGTGATTTTCATTCCTTGTGAAAACACTTGTTTGACATTGCTGTTTAAAAGTTTAGTTTTAATGCTATGAAGCGAGATTCTTCAGAGCAAAAAATCATTAATTCAGCAGAGGTTCTTTTTGCTGAAAGAGGTTTCGAAAGCGTCTCCCTGCGCGACGTCACGGGGCATGCTGGGGTTAATGTGGCGTCTGTGAATTATTACTTCCGCTCGAAGGAGGGGTTGATTAATGCTATTTTTGCAAGACACTTGATTCCAGTTAACGAGGCCCGGCTGGGGCGTTTGAAGTCTGCGAGAGATGAGTTTTCACCTGCTCCGATTCCGGTGGAAATTATTTTGAATGCTTTTTTCCAGCCTTTGGTGGACCGGGTGACTTCGGAGTCTTTAAACGAGCGTTTGTTCGCTAAGTTTATGGGGCGGATGATGAGCCGGAGCCCTGAACATTTGCCGCCAGAGGTGATTGCTAGTTTTCAGCCGATGTTTGCGAACTTTGTGGAAGCGTTGATAGAGTCGTGCCCTCATTTGACGAAAAAAGAATTATTGTGGCGATTGAACCACTCCTTTGGGGTAATGGTGCAGTCACTCTTACACCAAGAAAATTTTGTGACATTATGCCAAGGAGAAGTTGATCTTCTCGATTTGAATGCGACGGTTGCATCAGTCACTCAATTTTGTGTGGCAGGATTTTTATCCGATCAAAAACAAAGTGGTAAAAAACCAGAGCCTATCGAACAAAAACATGATTCACGCCAAGGCCAACTTTTCTAAGCAGGGTTTATTCCCAGGAATGGGTTTTCTGGGAATGGTGATGCTCTGCTTGAGCAGTTGCGCTCCACAATCCCCGAGTTCCCGAATGGACAGTGCGAAGGGGTTGGCTCCAAGTTCCTGGACTCAAAGTGCTGCCGCGCAGGCAGGAGTTGATCATCACTGGGTGAATCAATTTCAGAGTTCAGAGCTTAAAGCCCTGATTAGGGAAGGGCTCCAAGAGAGCTTTGATCTGAAAAATCGGGCCGAAGAAGTCATTCAGGCCGAACAGATGGCGAGGTTGGCAGGAGTGGCAACTCGTCCACAAGCGAACTTAGGTTTACAAGGGCGCCGCTCAAAACAAAACTTCATTGGTTTTCCAGGATCAGGAAGTGGGGTGAATTCTTCCATCACGACCGTTTATGGAGCTTCTTTCGATCTCAGTTGGGAAATGGACCTCTGGGGGAGAATGAAAGCGGCTCAGGAGGCCACCATTGGAGAGTGGGAAGCGAGTCGTTATGATTACCAGGCCGCAAAACTCTCACTTGCGGCTCAAATTACAAAGGCTTATTTTACGGTGCTCGAGGTGCAGCAGCAGGAAGCTCTTGCTGGCCAAGCTATCACGGTGCGAGAAAGGACCCGAAACTCGATTCGAGAGCGTTTCGAAAAGGCGCTTATTGAAGAAGGGGGGACGATTGCTCAGTTCCGTAGCGCGGAAGCGGATGTTGCTGCGGCACGAGCTAATCGAGTCAACTGGAGTAACCAGCTCGGAGTCGCCAAGCGGCAATTAGAACAATTAATGGGCCGTTATCCTGCCGGAAAGATTGTGTTGGAAGGGAATTTACCCACAAAACTTCGTAAAGTTCCGATAGGGTTACCTTCTGAGCTTTTGCAAAGGCGTCCTGATATTTTAGCTGCGGAGCGGCGTCTTGCGGCTCAAGAGTTAAAGCTTCGAGAAGCAGAAAGGGCTATTTTCCCGAGCCTTACTTTGAATCCTTCTCTGGGCTCTTCTTCGACACGCCTTTCTGATCTTTTAAAAAGCTCTTTCGGAGCGTGGTCTTTGGGCGGGAAGATTTTACAACCCGTTTTAACAGGAGGGCGTTTCCGTCATGAGACGAAGCTTCGAGAAAGTCGCGTTCGTTCTTCAGTTAACCGACTTCAAAAAACAGTTCTCGATGCTTTTGGGGAAGTGGAAGAATCTCTGCAAACGGAAAGGTTGACCAGATTACAGATCAAGGCGACGAAAGAGGCTCTCCATTCAGCGCAGCAAGCTTCTCAATCGGCTCAGGGTGACTACCGTAGAGGAGGAGGATCTGTTATTACTCTTTTACGAGCAGAAACTCAGGAAATCCAATTTGACTCTCAATTAATTCAACTGCAAAGAGCCATGATTCATCACCGAGTGAATTTACATCTGGCTTTAGGAGGGGATTACAAACTTCATTCTAAGTAATTTTATTAATCATGAATGTTCTCCGAAAAATATTACAAATCCTTATTTCACTTTTCATCTTGCTCGCGGGGGTTGGGTTGATGATGCTCCTGATTAAAAAAGGGCCTAAGGTCGCCCCTAATCCTCCTCAAGTAATTAAACCATTGGTTGAAGTGCATTTGGTTCAATTGGTAAATGAAAAGGTTGTTTTGTCGGCGGACGGGCAAGTTCGCGCTCAAAGAGAATCAGATCTAACCGCAGAGGTTGGAGGGAAAGTGCTTTCGCTTCACCCTCGTTTTGAAGTTGGAGAAGTGTTTGAAGAAGGCGAAATTTTAGTGACGGTCGAAGATGCCGATTACCGAACCGTGGTTGCTAATGTGGAGTCACAAGTTGCCGAAGCGAAGTTACAGCGGTCACTCGAGCAAGCGCGAGCAGAGCAAGCAATTCGTGATTGGAACTCTATTTCAAGTCAGAAAAAACCAAATGAATTAGTGCTTCGTAAACCTCAACTTGAAGCAGCTCAAGCTCGACTGAAAGCTGTTGAAGCACAACTTGAAAAAGCAAAACGTGATCTGAACCGCACTGAGATTAAAGCCCCTTATCCGTGCCGAATTACAAGCACTTCGATCGATGTGGGTTCACAAATTGCTCCTGGGTCCGTGCTTTCTCAGCTTATTTCAGTAGGAGCAACAGAGGTTCGAGCATTACTCACACAGGAAGATGCGGCTTTATTGAAAGAAAAAGAAGGAAAGGTGTCTGGGGCGGTAAAGGCCTTTTCTCTTGAGGGAAATCATCACTGGAAAGGTGACTTAGTTCGTTCGGAGGGAATCATTGATTTGAAATCAAACTCGATTCCAGTGCTTATTTCTTTTACCGGAGAATCGGCTCCCCCGGTAGGGATGTATGTCCGATTAGAAATAGAAGGAATTACTTTAGAAAAAGCGACTGTGATTCCGCGTTTAGCTTTAAAAGGGGATCAAGTTTTTGTTGTTGAAAACAGTGCTTTAAAAAAGAAGAAAGTCACCGTGACGCGGAGGTTTAAAGATTCAGTTCTCATTACAAAAGGTCTCTCCTCGGGGGATCAAATCCTTGTGACATCTCTAAGCACCCCGATCGAGGGGATGGAAGTCGAAGTGAAGCAAGCACCGTAACACATAATGGAAGGAATGATTCGCTGGTTTAGTCGCAATCACGTTGCGGCAAACTTTTTAATGCTTACAATTTTGTTGGCTGGAGGATTTACGTGGATTCAACTCAGGAAAGAAATTTTCCCTGAAATTGCCATTGATGCCATCGCCATTTCCGTTCTCTACCCGAATGCCACGCCGGATGAAGTCCAGGAAGGAGTTTGTATTCCGATTGAGGAAGCAATCGCTGATATAGAAGGTATTAAAAAAATCAGCTCGACTTCCGCAGAAAGTAATGGCGCGGTGACTGTTGAGGTCGAAACAGGTTACGACGTTCGAGAGGTGATGAGTGATCTCAAAACTCGGGTTGATGCGATTGATAATTTCGCGGAGAATGCAGAAAAGCCGATTCTAGAGGAAATCGTTATTAGTAGCCAAGTATTAAGTATTGCTATTTCGAGTAACACGGACGAGTCCACCTTACGAAAATTAGGGGAAGAGGTTCGAGAGGGACTTCTTGATCAAGAAGTGATTAAAAAAGTCTCTCAACCGTCTTTGCTTGGTAAGATAAAAGGTGATCCGAAAATTACAAAGGTCTCTCTGACGGCAGTGCGACCTTACGAAATCTCTATTGAAGTCTCTGAACAGCGCTTACGTCAGTATGGAATGACAATGGCGGAGGTGGCGGAGAAGGTGAGAGTGAGTAGCGCAGACTTACCTGGAGGATCTATTAAAACTCAGGCCGGAGAAATTGTATTGAGGGCTCAAGGGAAGAAGCGAGAAGTCGCTGAGTTCGAGCAGATCCCGATGCTCAGTTTAGCCGATGGAACTGAAGTTATTTTAGCAAATATTGCAACCATTCGGGATGGGTTTGAGGATATCGAAACAGAGACTTCTTTTAATGGGAAAAAAGCAGTTTTAGTCAATGTTTTCCGAACTGGGAATCAGGATACTCTGACCATTGCGAAGGCTGCTAAAGATTACATTAAGCAGAAGCAGTATGAACTTCCAGATGAGGTCTCACTGGAAGTCTGGAGAGATGATTCCATGATGTTGGTGGGGCGCCTTGATTTACTTCGTAGAAATGGAACGACAGGCCTCATTTTAGTTTTTATTGTCCTAGCTCTGTTCTTGCGACCGAGTTTGGCTTTTCTTGTTGCTTTAGGCATCCCGGTTTCTTTTGCCGGAGCAATTTGGTTAATGCCAATGTTAGGTGTTTCGGTGAATATGATTTCACTGTTCGCTTTCATTGTAGTGTTGGGGATTGTAGTTGATGATGCGATCGTCGTTGGCGAGAACGTTTATTCACGTATTAGAAAAGGGGAGCATCCAAGAGAAGCGGCCTGGAAAGGCACTCACGAAGTAGGGGTTGTCGTGACTTTTGGAATTCTTACCACGGTGGCAGCGTTTACTCCGATGTTAGGCTTGAGTGGAGTAAGTGGTAAAATCTGGCCTAATATTCCACTCGTAGTGATTCCTACTCTGTTGTTTTCTTTAGTCCAATCGAAGCTCGTTTTACCGGCGCACTTGGCTCTCTTAAAGCCAACCAACCCAGATGAAAAAAAGAATCGGTTTCTACGCTTACAGCAAGTTATCGCCAACAGCTTAGAAATTTTTATTCAGAATGTTTATCAGCCTTTTTTAAGACGAGTTCTTCAGGCGAGGTATATAGTTCTCTCTGTTTTCTTATTTTTACTTTTGACCGTTTTCGGCATTGTGAAGGGTAAATGGATGAAGTTCGAATTCTTCCCTGAAGTGGAAGCTGATCTCATCAATGCAAAATTAGAAATGCCACGAGGAGTGTCTTTTGAGCAAACGCGTGAGGTCATTGCTTTAGTCGAAGAAAAAGCTTTAGGTTTAGGAGAAATTTACCAGAACTCTAAGGGAGAATCGGTCATGCGTAATGTGCTTGCTAGCGCTGGGACACAACCGCTTGCTACCGGATTTAACGCCTCAGGAGTGCCCACTGGAAATCATTTAGGAGAAGTCACCATAGAACTTGCTCCTGCGGCTTCGAGGAAGATAGAAGCGAAGCAGCTTGTGCAAGAATGGCGTGAAGCAGTGGGTCTGATTCCTGGAGTGGTATCGTTGACTTTTGCTACTCAGTCAGCAGGGGGAGGAAATGCTCTCGACTTAACTCTTACTGGTAATGAGGCTGAGTCCTTACAAGCCGCCGGAAGTTATGTCGTCAGAAGGCTGAGTGAGATTGACGGAGCTGTGGATGCTTATTCAAGTGACCGCAAAGGAAAGCAAGAGCTTCGGATTAAAGCTCTAACACCGGCAGCAAGAGCTCGTGGTTTAACTTTACAAGGGGTTGCGACTCAAGTTCGGCAGGCTTTCTATGGGGAAGAAGCGCAACGCTTATTACGGGGTAAAGAAGAGCTGAAAGTGATGGTTCGGTATCCTGAAAAAGAACGTCGTTCTCTTGAGAATTTTGAGCAAATGAAATTGGTGACTCCCGATGGGAGCCGAGTGCCTCTGTCTCAAATGGTTCTTTTCGAAGAAGGGTATGGACCTGATGTGATTAAACGAATCAACCGGAAAAGGGCCGTTGAAATTAAGTGTGATGTCGATAAAAAGAAAATTACCGGGAAAGAGCTTGTAGAAACTTTAGACAGGGAAGTCATGCAATCGAAAGAATTCCGGCAACTGTTCCCAAGTGTCAATTACACCTTTGAAGGAGAGCAAAAAGACCGTCAAGATAGCATCAAAGAAATCTTTATTGGCTTTGTTTTCGCTTTGATTGCGATGTATGTGCTGATGGCTATTCCATTAAAGTCTTATTCACAGCCTTTAATCATTCTATCGGTGATTCCGTTTGGAATTGTAGGAGCGGTTACGGGTCACCTCCTTCTGGGATACAATCTTAGTATGATGTCAGTGGTTGGTATCGTTGCTCTTGCTGGAGTGGTCGTGAATGATAGCTTGGTATTAGTCGACCATGTGAATCGACATCGAGATTTAGCTGTCAAAGAAGCGGTCAGCTTGGCGGGTGCACGTCGATTCCGTGCTATTTTACTGACTTCTTTGACGACCTTTGTCGGATTGATGCCGATGCTGCTCGAGAAAGATTTTCAGGCGAAGTTTTTGATTCCGATGGCAATCTCACTCGGTTTCGGGATTCTTTTTGCTACGATGATTACTTTGATTTTAGTTCCTTCGATTTACGTTATTCTTGATGACCTTAAAAAGATACCTCGCGTGATCAAATGGCTTTTACCAAAAGGACGTTCAACATTTGAACTATAATTAAGGAAGGATTCTTCTGACCTGTATGATTCCTTTCCCTGAATCTTTTGGAATCGTGAATTCATGATAGTTGAGATACCCGTCATTAGAATGCAAGAGGCTCAAGTAGGACTCGAGGACGAGGCTTGTTAAGTTAAGTTGTTGGACTTCGTAACCAAAAGTAGCGGGAGGGTTTACCAAGTCCGGAGAACCAACCCAGAGTAATTTTACTAAAATTTCAGCAGAATTCTCAGGGTTTTCAATGAGTTCGAATGAAAAGAGGTCTAGCTCTTCTGATGTAAAACCAGAGACAAGGAGAGAGAGGTCTTCAAGAGCAAAACCATTATCAAAACTCATGGCTCCTTCATAATTGGTTTGAGGAAAAATAATTTTGTAGAATGAGTAAGCGGTTTCATTATCGAAGTAAAAATCTTGTTGTCCCGCTGTAACACTGAGGCCAGAAAGCGTGTTTTCAGCGAGGTGAGTGAACTCAACCCCGTCGAGACTTCCAAAGATGACATAGCTTGAAGGAGCTTTATTCTGATCTGCAATGAGATCGCTCGTTCGTAAACGAAGGCCCTCAATTTTAGCGGGCCCCGATTTTAGTTCGATCGTCAATTCGGTATTTAGAATAGAAGAGGCGGTATAAACTGTCACTTGATCATCAGTGAGCTGAATGAGATTTCCTCCAGTATTTCCTTCAGGGCCTAAGGTGATTTGATCGAGGCTCGTTAAAAGATCCCAAGTTGGGGTGTCTCCTGTATTTTGGTGGTCATCATTTTCCCCATAGGCCATCTCAACGGCTCCGATGGTGAGTAATGGCGCCGAACGGGAGAGCCCTCTCTGGTCGTTTGGAGTTATATTAAGAGGCACCGTCGAGACGCTCAAAGTGTTGAGAGGGCTGCCGGGGAGAGGCATAATAACAGGAGTCGCTCCTCCGTAAAAATGAGTAGGAGTATCAGGTTCTCCCAGGTGACCATTTAAAAGAGGGTCTAGAGGAGCCGAAGGGGAACCGACGTAATTTCCAGCACTATTCGGGTTTCCTATTGAGAGGTCAGAAAGCGTGCTATTAGCTTGGCCGATCCATGATTGCTTGAAATCGATAGAAACGCTGTTTGATAAAAGATTTAAATCGGGGTTGAGAGGCGCTTCATTTAGAGCAAGCACAGTGCCTTGGAGTTGAAGTTCAGCATTTTCAGATTGATGCGCGATACCACCTCCAGAGTTGCCAGCGGTATTGTAGGCAAGGGTGCAATACTCAAAGCGACTTTGGCCACTGCCAGAAAGGTAGAGGGCTCCTCCAGAAAGGGTGCTTTGATTGTTACTAAATGTATTTTGCTTAAAGACACTCAATGAATTCTCTGTAAAAACTGCCCCTCCATGGCTCACCGAGTGGTTATCGGTCATGGAACAGCGATCAAAGTAAGCAAAGGATTCATGAATAGAAATAGCTGCGTCGAGGCTGGGATCTGTTAACCGAGCTCCTGTAAATTGAACTCCGTAAGCGGCAAAATTGGTGAGATTTGAGAGTTCTAAAAGTGGGGTGTTTGTTACACTCGCACGTAGAGTGAGCCCTCCTAATGCCAGGGCATCGATGACGATTTCTTGTGCATTGATCGAGATCGTAGAGGCGAGATCAATTTGAGCTCCTGTTTGGCCCAGTGCAGGATCAAAAGTGATATAAGTAGGAGAAACGGCGCCTTCGATTATATTCCGTAAGCTTCCGCTGCCTGAATCCGAAATGGAAGTGACCAATCCGTTATCATATAAGTTGAGACTGAAGTCATTCCCATCTCCACGAATGTAACTAGCTCGAGCGAGAAGGGAACCGGTCGGCCACGTGACCATTTGACTTTCGGCGGCATTTTGGAATTCACCTGAGATAGAGTCAGAAGTTCCTGATTGGAGGAAAACCCATTCATCACCAGCTTGCGGAAGGTAGCCACTAGTGATTTGAAGTTGCTTTCCAGGAGTGATTTCAAGATTGGCATTGGTAACGAGACGGTCAAAACCGCTATCAGGGCTGAGGTTGATGACTTCAGAATGGAGGTTTGAATCTAAAATGAGAGTTCCTGAACTGGCCAAGGTGAAGTCATTGCCGTTGGCTTCAGGGTAGTAGGCCGTCGCAGAGGAGAGGCTTAATTTACTGACATTACTAAGTGTGACTGCAGATTGGCTTACGATATCTTGAGCACTTTGAATTTGAAGATGATTGGCTGAAATTCGATTTAAAGAGCTTTGTTCAAGCCCTAAGGTATTAGAGGTGTCGGGGCTACCAATCACAATTCCATTACTGGACTGCCGATCCGATAAAGTAATGAGGGCATCTGGAGCCACGGCTTGCAAATTGGCGGTCGAGCCGATGCTTAAAGAATTAACGGCTAATGATATTGTTCCGCCGGTAGAAGAAATAAGGGAAGCATTTCCATCAAGAAAAAGCCCTTTACCTCCCGTTCCGGCCCCGGCTCCCGAAAGCCCGGTGAGAGATAATGAAGCCGAATTTCCTATTAAAATTTGACCGCCTGCATCAACTCGAACTCCATGCCGGCCGGTTGCCTCATCTGTAGAGCCAGTGGCGTTTAACGTAATCGATCCCGAAGAAGACTCTAATTCGCCATCAGAAATAATGATTCCGTCACTTCCCGCGGCGAGCGCAGGACTTTGTTGGTTCGCTTCAATGACGAGGCTTCCGGAAGTTGCGATGATTTTTGCTCCTTCATGAATGCGGACACTTT
>CALFBI010000024.1 GCA_937951675.1 uncultured Verrucomicrobiales bacterium | reverse complement strand
AGAGCTGAAGCAAAGCATGGCTCTTGCTAAGCTTACCGATCATATCACCTTGGTCGGGCACCGGAGTGATTTAAAAGAGGTGATGGCAGTCTCAGATGTGGTGGTCTCTTGCTCCAAAGATCCGGAGGCCTTTGGCCGGGTGACATTAGAAGCCCTTTCGCTGAAGAAAAAAGTCGTCGCTTATTCGCATGGAGGAGTGAAGGAACAGCTTGAAGCTCTTTTTCCAGAAGGCTGCGTTGCGGTAGGAGATATCGATGGTATGGTGGAGGCCATCAAAGTCACGTTGGAGAAGCCAGAGAGCCGACCTCTGCCTAATCAGCAATTTACGCTTTCAGCAATGCTTTCCAAGACCTTGGCTGTTTACCAAAAATAAAAGACCTCGCTCTATTGAAGTGCTTTGAGGTAAATTTGCTCCACGGCATGAGTCATGACCTTTAAATCAAGACCCTTTGCCGCGCGAGCATAGGCTGGTTCCATTTTTGTTGCGTAAAGAGTTTTATCTTTTATCACGTTTCGGAGCGTTTTTTGGATTGATTCAGCCGAGGTGTTACAAAGCGCAAATTCATCTAAAAACTCAGGAGCATACCCAACTCGCGTTGAAATGACTGGGCATTGCGCGCGGAGCGCTTCAGCGAGGGTATAAGGACCTCCTTCATTACGACTTGAAATCATGAAAACATCCGCTTGGGGCATGAAGCCGATCCCATGATCAAGAAATCCGGGCATCCAGATTCTTTCTTGAATACCTAGAGCTTGAGCCTGAGTTTCGAGGTCTTTCCGTAAAGGGCCATCTCCGACAAGCCATAAAACAGCGTCGGTAACTTGAGCAATTGCATCTAGTAAAATATCGTAACCCTTCGCTTCGACAAACCGGCCCACTGCAAGCACGATTAATTTCCCCTCGTTTTGAAACGGGGCTTGATCTTGAATAGCTTGTTGGATCATATCCTCTGGCATTAAATCGACCGCATTATAAATCACGGTTGATTCTTTACCTCCCAAGGTGTCAGCAACCATTTGACTGGCACAAATGACTTCATCAAAGGGGGCGAACATGGATTGATCGCTTTTTAAATTCTGAACAGTGGCGATAATGGGGCAAGAAATCTGCGATTTGAGAGAGCCAATGATGGCGCCAGGTTTGTTGGCATGGGCGTGGACGAGATCCGGTTGGATTTGCCGCAGTGTCGCTTTAATTTCTTTTTTGAGGAAAGGGTTCCGGCGAGACCTCTCGAGCCGAGTCACGATTTTGTTGACAGAGTTAGGGAATCTAGACGCCATCGCGGAAGGAGTCAGCACGGAGACCGTGTGACCTGCGGCAGCTTGCTGAGTTGCCAAATCGATGACATTTTTTTCGAGTCCTCCATATTCAGCGTGGCTTGCTAAGACATGGCAAATCTTTAGTGTTTTTCTCTCTTTGCTCATTTACTCCGGTGGCTTTGGCAAGATATCATTACTTTGCCGTGCACAATGGAGCTAGCACCTGCGATCCGAATTGATCAATCACATTCTTCTCTTCTCATTTCACATTCTACCCATCAATCAATGCTAGAGCAGGTTAATCAGCCGCCATTAAGAATTCTCCATTGTGGAGGATTTCATCACAGAAAGTATTCCTCTTGGTATTTGAGTATTGATCAGAAGCTTACCAATGGCCTGATTCGTAATGGGCATTCGGTAGAGTGTTTTTCATACCGGGATGTGGCTAAAAACGAAAGTTTTCTAGCCTCAAAAAAAGCAGGGGCCCGCAAGGCGAATCAGAAATTAGTGCTCGCATGCCAGAATTATGAACCCGAGCTATTGCTTCTGGCTCATAGTGAAATTATTTCTAATGAAACGATCTTAGAGATCCGCAAAAACCACCCAGGGCTGAAAGTAGCCATGTGGTATTGTGATCCTTTATGGGTGCCAGAGAAATATGAGCTCGTGCTCCATAAATCGGCAGTGTGCGATGCTGTTTTTACCACGACAGGGGGCGAGATTCTAAAGGATTTCGCAAAGCATGGTGCTATTTCAGCCCATTTCCCTAATCCGGTAGATGCGAGTATCGAGACTTACCGAAGTTATGAAAGAAACTCCTGGGGAAGTGAACTTTTCTTCGCGGGGACTGAGAAAGGGGAGGCCGAGCGCACGACTTTTTTAGAAAAGCTTTTAACTCCTGAGCTAGCCAAGAAAACTCGTATTCATAAAGCGTTTGGGCGCCCTTCAATCTCTGGCCATGATTATGTTTCAGCATTAGGGACAAGCCGGATGGGGTTGAACATTAGCCGACGTTGGGACGTGCCTTGGTATACATCAGACCGGATTGCTCATATGATGGGGAATGGGGTCTATACCATTTGCCCGAGAACTCCGGGGCTCACTGATTTGTTTGCACCAGATGAATTAGGCTGGTTTTCATCCTTCGAAGAACTTGAAGGTCAACTCCCAGAGCTACTTGAAAATCCCGAGCTCACACGCGCGGTGGCCGAAAAGGGGTATCATGCCATTCATCAAAAATGTAATAGCACCTTAGTCACGGCTTGGATGTTATCACAGCTAGGCTGGGGCACCTCCCCAGAGGTCGCATGGTCCTCAGAAGTTTTTTAAGGTTAAGGGAGTAGCCCTAATACTTTCTTTTTAAATTCAAGATTCATCGGGTCAGCTCGGTGATGAGCCCATTTTAAAGTATTGGAATCTCCAGACTGAATTTTGGTATGAAGTAGATCAATGCGACTCTGAAACTTGAAAATTTTATTTTGCATTCGTCGCTTTTTTACTGCGGGGAAAAAAGAGTCAAAAGGGATCGTCTCGCCAGCACCTAATCCATCGATGACGACAAGGTTGATGCTTGCCTGTTTCCGAACAACGAGAATGTTATGTAGTAAAAGTTGTCGGGAGGGGATCATTGCCTCGAGCCATTTTTCTGAGAATTGAGCGATCGCTTGTTTGATTTCTGAGGTGAGGCCATTGAATAGAATTTCGGCTTCCAAAGAGGAAGAGATCTCTCCCGAAGCATTCCGAAAGAGGCTAGAAACAAGCCCTTTCCCGTAGTTCGTCTCAATCCAGTCATCACTTTTAGGAATCATTTGCCCTACGGCCTCAGGGAATTGGCGGTTGAGTCGATCGAGCACTTGTTTTTCCTCTCGATTTTCATCAAAAGAAGAAAGAGGGCGAAACCTTTTGAGAAATCGAGCCTGAGCCTTTTTATGTTCAGGGCTGTGATCTCGTCTATTAATCTTAATACAAAGATGAGGATTATCCGGATGGCTAAAACAGCAGCGATTTCCCCCTACCGCAAAAAGGTCATCAAGTGTTAATGAAAGAATTTCCATGCTGCTGGCTCCATTAAATGAGCAAAACAGATTTATGAGGATTAACTTGAAAAGAACAGCCAAAATCTTCATGTTTTGCCATCTCTTGTAAGACTCTGTCCTTTTGACTTTTTTATGAATCTCGCAGCCTCTCTGACTCTTATCTCCGTCAGCTATAACAGTGCTCATATTATCGAAGAGCATTTAAGTTGCTCACAACTCATTCCTGCTCACCAGCGTCCACGGCATATTGTGGTAGATAATGAGAGTAAAGATGGAACGGTTCCGCTCATTCAGAAGCAATTTTCTGCAGTCGATATCATCGCAAATCAAGATAATCGAGGTTTTGGAACGGCTTGTAATCAAGGAATACAAGCCTCGGAAACACCTTATGTTTTGATTCTGAATCCTGATACGCGCTTTGATCAAAAGAGTCTTGAGATTTTACTAACCGAGCTCATAGCAAACCCTAACGCCGCCATCGCAGGGCCTGATGTCGCGGAGGGCTCGACTCGAGAGGGTGTAGAAAGTGTTGATTGGGTCATTGGAGCAGCCATCCTTATGGATAAAGAAAAAATCAAGCCGCTGGGCTTTTTTGATGAAGATATTTTTCTCTATGCAGAGGAAACTGAACTCTATGTTCGCGTTAAAAAGTCGGGACAAGATATCATTCAAGTTTTTGACAGTAAAATGCCTCATATCGGAGGGGCTTCCTCAGAGGAGAATGCCGAAACACTTTATTTTCTCTCTTGGCATCGAGGCCGCTCTCATCGCATTGCCGCAACCAAGCATCCTGACCATTTCATGGGACTAGAAGCTTATTTGAGAAAACAGCGTCGCACTTACTGGATTAATCGATTTAAAGGGAACCGAGCTCGAATGGTCACCGCGCGAGGAAAAATCGACGGAGCTTTGGCTGAAACCCCTCAGCCTAAAAAATTAATCAGTTTTTAAGGGAAGGCTTTTATGAATGCTGATTCGATTTCTCTCCAAGGAGTCACTCCTTTAGGAACCGGGACATCTAGGGCTTGTTACCCTCATCCTAACGATCCTTTTCTTTGTATTAAGATTCCTCTAGATGACCGAACGTCTCAGAAACGCCAATCACGAGAGTTACGATACTATAAAAGATTGAAACGAAGTAAGGTCTCGATGCGACACATCTCTCAGTATCATGGAAGTATCATCACAGACAAAGGAGAGGGGTATGTTTATGATCGGATCATCGACTTCGACGGGGTTCCGTCCAGAGATCTAAATCATCATTTGCAAAATGAAGAGGGGCTTCAGAAAATTTTGATTCATAAAATCAATGAATTAGGAAAGACGCTTGAATCGGGAGAAATTCTTTTTCACGACTTGAATGCGAGTAATGTGTTCTGTCAGAAAATAGCTGAAAACAATTACCAGCTTATAATTATTGACGGTTTAGGTGACGCTTCTTTTTTTAAATTTATCCATTATTTCAAAATGATTCGAAAGAGAACCATTCGCCGCCGCTGGAAGCGAGTGGTGAACCGTTTTTCTAGATACTATCCTTGGATAAAGCCAGGGATGATAAAATGAAATCACTCAATTTTTTTGATAAATTTTGCAGGGACTCCTGCATAGACAGTGTTTTCTGGAACGTTTTTATTCACAAAAGAGTTGGCTCCAATTACAGCGTTTTCCCCAATAGTAACGCCTGAAGCGATGGTTGCTCCAGCACCCACCCAGACGTGATTTTTTATCATGATAGAGCCTCTTTTTAAGCTGGAGCTCTGAAGGTCTATGTTTGGGCCGTAATAGTGTGAGCTTGCTACAATGTTGACATGAGGGCCTATTAAGACTCCTTCCCCAATCGTGATTTCGCCATCGCATTGAATCCAGTTAGAATACCCCACAACAGAATTTTTTCCGATACGGAGAGACCCATTGGCCTCGATAAGAGTATTTTGCCGAAGGTCTACGTTTTCAGAGCAAAGAATACGCGAGCATTTTTTTCCAACTTGTAAAATAACGCCACTTCGTATTTTCACGCTAGATGGAATCGTGAACTCGGGAATTTTTTTGCGCCAACCTTTGATTAGGAAAAGGATTTTAGAATACTTCATAAGTAGGGTTAGATGGAATATCTGATTTTAATGAACCCTCTCAGAAATAAATGGGGGATTCCTCTTTGAGTTAAGAAGTTTAAAAAAGTGTTTTGAAAGGGAGACTTTAATATTCTATCAGCAGCTTTTTTAGGGTTGATTTTATAAGCTTTAGCAAATTGCTTAAGAGCATTTTTTCTAGCAGTAGGGTGACTTTGGTGCTTACAATAGAGGTTGAACATGTCCAAAGCTTGTGACCCTGCTGTTTTATGAAAGTTGTTTGCGTGTATTCGATAAGTGACCTGAGTTTGTTCCGAAAAAACGATTTTGTTTTCTTTGAGTAATCGGAGGTATAGATCGTAGTCTTCAAATTTAATATTTTCATCGAATCCTCCCGCTTTCGTTAAAGCTGAGATTCTGATGAGTATCGTAGGGGCTGTTAGGAAATTATTTTTGATTAAATGATCGAAAATATTACCCTGTAGGGGAGAGATTTTTTCTCTTTGGAAGAAAAGGTTATATTCACTGTAAAAAGTGCCGGGCAAGAGCGCTCCTTCGCCATCACAGAGGTGCATATCGCTATAGACGGCAACATACTCGTTTGTTTGGTTTTCAAGTGTTTCGACGCTGCATGATAATTTTTCGGGGTCCCATAAATCATCGCATAGACCAATAAAATAGTCCCCTTTGGCATGTTCTTTGAGGAGCTTATTATAGGTTTTGCAAATCCCCATGTTTTGAGGGTTAACGATGAACTTACAAGGATGTCCTGTTTTTTTGATGAATTCTGTGATGAGTTTTACAGAGTCATCAGCCGAGCCATCGTCGACAATGAGGTGTTGAATTCGGTCACTGGGGTAAGTTTGGTTCCGCAGTGTTTCGATAGCAGGAATAACAAGTTTGGCATTGTTATAAATGGGTGTGAAAACCGATACTAAGGGCCGTTCTTTAGTCATTTTTTTAGATTTTGAAAAAACCCTTTAACCCCTTTGATGATTTCGAATTGATTGCTTTCTGACATCCCTGGGTAGAGAGGTAGGCTTAGGCAGTTTTGGCAGTAAGATTCGGCGTGGGGGAAGTCACCTCTTTGATGACCGAGGTCAGCATAAGCTTGCTGTAAGTGGACCGGAAGAGGGTAATGAAGCTGTGTTTGAATGCCATAATCGTGAAGGTAGTCTTTTAATTGATCACGAAGCGGGGTCCTGATGACGTAAAGGTGCCAGACCGATTGGCTATGGGGCACTGCTTTTGGTAATTGTAATGCGCTGATTGAAGATAGTAGTTCGGAATAACGAGTAGAGAGTTTTCGCCTATTTTCCGACATGCCTTCTAAGTGTTGGAGTTTGACTTTAAGAATTGCCGCTTGAATCTCATCAAGCCTACTATTTCCTCCTTTGATTTCGTGCTCATACTTTACTTCGGATCCATAGTTCCCAAGCATTCTTACTTTTCGAGCTAATCGGGGGTCATCCGTTGTGACGACTCCAGCATCTCCGAAAGCACCCAAGTTTTTTCCAGGGTAAAAGCTTGCTCCTGAGATACGCCCAAAACTTCCCACCATTTGCCCTTTGAAACGAGCGCCATGAGCTTGTGAACAATCTTCAATAAGAGGAACGTTTTTCTCTTGAGCAAAATCTAGTAAATCATCCATATCGCAAGCATGCCCGTAGAGATGAACAGGCATGATGGCTTTAATAGAGGAATCCCAAATTTCACGGCACCCTTCAGATTGTAAAAGCCCCGTTTGAGCGTCAACATCGGCTAAGACAGGAGTTGCTCCCACCGCCGAAACGGCCAGGGCAGATGCGATAAAGGTATGGGCGGGGACGATCACGCCGTCACCAGGGCCAATGCCAAGAGCTTGTAAAGAGAGTCTTAATGCATCTAACCCATTGGCAACCCCTATGGAGTGAGAGACACCATTATAAGCAGAATAATCTTTTTCAAAGTCAGTAACTTGTTGCCCGTGAATATACCATTCAGAATCGACGACTTCCTGGATGGCTAAAAGTATGTCTTTTTTCATTGGGGCATTGATAGCCCTCATATCCAAAAATGGGATCATCTTAGTTATCAGACTTCACTGCATTGAGAGTATTTAAGGCCTTGAACAACATTATCAGCAAAGGAGCGTGTCGATATTCCGGAAGCATCTCCCATTAAACAGACCTCGGGGCACTTTTCTTTGAGTAGCTCTATATTTGCCTGTGAACATTCATTATAATGATAATGGCAAAGGGGTAAAAGTTGAGGGATCATTTTAATATCTGACCGTAAAATGGCTTCGTGAGAGGCAATAATTCCAAGCTCAATGAGAGTGCTTGCTGTGGTTACTTGGACCTCTTCTTTAGAAGTAATACCGCGTTGAGCAAGATGGTCGGTGTTATACTCAACAATGAGGCGAGATTCATTACCTTCTTCTCCAGAACAGACGGACTGATTTGTAACTCTATAACAAGGAACATTCCCATCTAATACGAATAAGATAGAAAATTCGCGGGTGATGAGTTTCTTATCAAGAACTAAGAAGCTGAAAGTTAAATTGGCTCTTTGTGACTGAGCGTCTTTGATTCCACTAACTCCTAATAGACGTTGGCCTTCAAATAAATTCCCCCCCCAAGCTAATTGGTCGTAAGTGACGGGGATATGGTCGCCATCAAAAGTGATGCTTTTTTTATTTTGGTCAATGGCGAGAATAGGATCGAGAATGACGTCAACATTGTCCATTTTTCTCATGAGATTAAGAAAAACGTCAGCAAATCCTTTAAAAGAAGATTTGACCGGATAATGGATGACGGTATCACCAAAACGGTCTAAAGTTCCTTCTGCCGCGGTTTTGATCGTTTCAGGGTAGTAGAGAGGGGACCATAGCCTGCGGTGGTAAAGGGAGGAGATTGCATCAGCCCCCAGGCCTGTCAGCTTACGGACAAAAGGCTCAATGAGTTGATGATGGACATGCTCCCCATGATTATACAAAGAAGTTTCTTTGTAATTTCCAATCATATGGAGGTTTTGGCGTTTGATTTTCTGACTAGCGTGCTTCCAATCTTCTTGGCTTCTGTCCACTAATTGAGAAGAAACGAGTTCTCTCTCTTGCGGGCTCATTCTTTGAAAAACTTCAAAGTCATTACATAATAAAAAATCTTTATTCCAGTGTCCTCGGTAATAACACTCTGGTTGCTTGATAATACTTAAAGGCACATAGCTCTCAATATAGCTTTCGACCGTTCCAAAAAAACGCCCGACGTCATTACGAACTGTTAGGTCGTAGCTTTTAAGGTCGGGCTTTTTTTCGAGATTGGTAGAAGTGAGTTCGACAATAGCCATTCCGGCATCATAATGGACGCCGCAAGTATCGACTCCTCCGAAGTGGGCTCCCCATTGGCCCCGATGTTTAATAAGGGTGACTTGCTCCCCTTTTTTACCCAGTTCATAAGCCGCAATAATACAAGCTAAACAGCTACCAATAATGACTCGAGACATGCTTTATTTTTTATTCTAGATTAGTGTGCGATGACCAGCAATTCCGAACCTAATTCGGGTAATAAGTCTGACAGTCCGGCTAAGGCTTCCACTTGTGGTAATGTCAGAATTTGATTTGCGAGTAACCCTTCCATTTGGCCGTGAGTGAAGGGTTTGAGGATGATGCTTTTTTGAGATTCTACTTGAAGCCCCGCAGACTTAATCTCATGCGTGAGAGAGTCTAACGAATAAGTTCTAGATTGCTGAAGCTGTATTTGCTGGTTTGATAGTTCGGTTAGGCTCTCAATGAGGCCACAACGTAGAGCTAGCTGACGGTGAAATGAATGAGAATTGGGGACGGTAATAAGATATCGAGCCCCATTCCCACCAATTTTTTTAGCCTGTTTGAGGAAAGTTTGGGGGCAGGGAACCTCATGTAAGAGAGCGGAGAGGATGACCAAATCATAGGAGTGATTTTCCAAAACATTACAATCTTCTAGAAAACAGTTTTGCACGGAGATTTGAGAAGATTTGGAATGTTGGGCCCCGAGGTTTCTTGCGTTTTCTGCGAATGATTCTCCTGGTTCAATGACTTCCATTTTTTCGAAATCATGGTAATCGACAAATAAAGGAAGCATTCCGCAACCGATCTCAACAATACGTAGTGGCTTGAGTTCTCGGCAGACTTTTAGATGCTCGAGGCGCCTGAAGTGAGCTTGATGTTTCTCAAAAGGAAGTGACTGATACTCGTCTTGATAATTTTCGATATCTCTATTCATGCAATGCTCGTTTGTAAAAGTCCGCTAAAGTCGTGGTCCCTCCAAAACTTTCCTTATATCTTAGAAGACCTTCGTTTAAGGTTCGCCCTTCATTTTCCGTGGAGATTCCGAAGTCAAAAGTAGAGATGTGAGATTCTTTACAAAACTCAATTAGGGCATTGATGACCAGATCCCCACCTCCGAGGCGGTCCCCTTTTTCATTAGTGGCAAAATATTGTAAGTGACAGACCTCCCCACTGATAAAGACAAGTCCTCCCGCAATGAGATTGGTTTCATGCTCCGCTAAAAAAAGCCGGATTTTGTCGGGGAATCTTTCGTGAAGTAGTGTGATTTCTTCAGCCGAATGAACGGCCGTCGTCTGATATTTTTTGAGAAGGTTTGCGTTTTCTAATTCGATAAAGTCGAAAAACCGATTTGACTCAAAAACAACGACGCCTTCTCTTTTTGCTTTTGAGAGGCTTGCTTTACGGCCCTTGGATACTTTTTTTCTGTTTTTGATGGAAATAGAAGTAGAAGCATCTCTTCTGTAGAGATCGAAACCTGACTGGAAAAGAGCATAGTCTAAGCTTTTGTTAGGGCTTTTCCAGTAGATCTCAGGAGTCGTTTTGATATAGATGTTCGCGTAAGATTTGGTTTTAAGGAATGAAATAGCAGAGCTAAGGCATTCAGAAACTTTTCTTTGACTTAAGCCAGCTCCATAAATCATCCCGCCGTAACTTAAACCAGCATGTGAAATCCAATCACTGTCTTTAGATGTTCCGGGTAAGACTGCGACCCATTGGTCACCATCCGTAATAACCAACGAGCGATCAGGAAATCGATCCTTATGGTAATCCATAAATCCCCGGTAGAACAAAAGGGTTCCATTTGAGGAGCTTTCGATAAAAAGGTCCCACTGTTCAGACTGGGACTCTTGATACAAAGATACAGTCATCATGGTTAATCTAATCCCGCTAGAAATTCATCGTATGTAGATACGTAGATACAATCTTTATAAAGCTTGTCAGCGAAGCAATTAATGACGCTATCTTTAGAGAAATTTCGGAGTTCTCGCCAAACGTAACCAGTGATCAGAATACCTTGACCGGGCCTGTCAAAAGTAATGGTTTTTTTTATGTTGCCGTCGTCGAGGAGTAAATCAAATGAACCCGTAACGTTCAGAATCATCTGCTGCATGTCACGGTGGGCATGGCACCCTCGCACAACATTTTCCTCAGAATGAAAAATGCTATAAACCCGAGCAATAGGAAAGGGAACATTTCGACCTGATTCACCGACAATAAGGCCTCCACGGTGATCACCATGAAGGGAAAAATTAAGCCGTTCAACGCCAGCTGGAAGAGTATCATTCACCATTATTTTAACTTTAATGCTCGTTTTTCAATCAAATGCCAAGAGGCGATACCTGCAAGAAGAGATAAGACTAAGGACCACGCAAAGACGCTCCATCCATTCGTGACACCCTTCCATACCAAAATTTGCTGAATAGGTGCAGAATATAAATAAACCCCGTAGGAATAGTCACCAAAGCGACCAACATCTAAGGATGGTATTTTACGGACTTTGGTGAGAAGGTGGAATCCATAACAAAAACTCAGAACGAATAATAAATGTCCTGCGACAGGAACAGCGCGGAGAGGATACCAGAGCCCAAAAGAAACAAGTAACCAAACCCAACGGTGAGAAAGTTTGTTTCGTAGAGAGAAGAATAAAGCCCCGATCAGAAACAGAGGGATAGGACTTGCTGAAATTCTACTCCGGTCAAATAAATCGAATTCTTGAATGTAAATTTGAGCGATGAGCAAGAGTGCGAGAATAATGGGTAGCCCTTTGGTTCTTTTGAAAAGGCCAAGAAGTCCCAGGGCTGCGACAACAAGATAGAGCCTTAATTCGAGTGGGATGGTCCAAAGTGAACCATTAGCACTGGTGAGAGGGTTAGATTTAAAGACCCCAGGTAATTCATATTTGATGGTGAATCCTAAGATGTTACGGGAAAAGTATTTCCAGGTTGCTTTATCGGAAAAGTATTCTCCTAGTGGTAAGGTTGTGATGAACATTCCAGCTAAAACGGTAAAGACGACGACAACAAACAACCCAGGAAAAATTCTTAAGAAGCGTGATTTCAAGTAATGCTTGAAACTGTTCCGGTGAGCATAGCTAGCGCTTACTAAATTCCCACTGATGAAAAAAAGAAACCACACACTGATGCCGTGAATAGCAACCATGTAGGGGATTTCTAATTGTTTGATGAAATGAGAGAATGGGTCTTCGGGACCTCCTGCGAATGCAAAAGAATGACCGAAAACAACGCCAATAGCAGCAAGTAGCCTTAATGCGTCGATATTGTTGTCATATCGAGGGTCTATTGTATTTATTGCGTTCATAGGGAGCTAGTGGAAGATGCCGAAATGTTTAAGATACTCCGTTTAGGCCTCGCCGCTTGAGTGGGGTATTCGGAGCTTTTAATAGGCGTTATAGAAATAGAGGCACCGACGTCATTTTTTAAAGAGCAGGCAAGCTCATACCAGCTCATGATTTCAGGGCCAGCAAAGTGTTTGATGTTAGTTGTGAACGGGGCTTGTTCACAAAGCTCTAAGCAGTGGATGGCAAGGTCATTTGCTTTAGTAGGTCGGCCATGCTGATCATTGACGATTTTGAGCTCATCTTTTTCCTGGAAAAGACGTCGCATAGTAGTCTCGAAATTATGACCATCTTTGCTATGCACCCATGAAGTTCTTAAGACGATTGTCTTGCTGCAGTATTCGAGCGCGTTTTGTTCTCCTGTAAGCTTAGTTCTCCCGTAGGTGTTAAGGGGGTTTGTATGATCACTAGGGAGGTATTCAGTCTCTTTTTCACCATCGAAGACATAATCAGTCGAGATTTGGAGAAGTGAAGCTCCGAGCGTTTCACAGGCTTTTGCGATTTCTTTGACTGCGTGGCCGTTTACATTCATAGCGAGCTCTTTTTCTTCTTCGGCTTTATCTACCGTAGTATAAGAAGCCGAGTTAATCACGATATCGGCTTTAGATTCTAATATTTTCTCGAAAATAGAGTCAGTTTGAGTGAGGTCAATTTGCTTTCGACTGAGTGGAATCAATTGTAGGTTATTGAATTGAGGCGCGACTCTCAGAATGCTAATTCCAACTTGTCCATTGGGGCCTAGCAAAACGATTTTTTTCATGATGCGAATTCGGAAAGAGCTTTCCCTTTGAGGTCTTTTTCAGAGAGCCGGATCTCTTCGCTACTTAAAGGCCATTCGATCTTAAGGTCAGGGTCATTCCAGATGAGGCATTCTTCACTGGAGGGATCATAGTAGTCCGTGCATTTGTATTCAAAATCGGCAATGTCACTTAAAACTAAAAATCCATGCGCGAGGCCTGGGGCAACCCATAATTGTTTTTTGTTTTCAGCGCTGAGAATGGTGCCAAACCATTGACCGAAAGTAGGGGAGCCTTTTCGAATGTCTACCGCGACGTCGAATACTTCTCCAGAGACAGCTCGGACCAGTTTTCCCTGTGGGTTTTTATTCTGAAAATGAAGTCCTCGGAGAACTCCTTTTGTAGAGCGAGAATGGTTGTCCTGAACAAAGATTTCAGAGATACCTGCTTCACTCCGATATCTTTCAGCATGGAATGTTTCTAGGAAGAATCCTCGAGAATCCCCAAAGACTTTGGGTTCGATAACGGTCACTCCAGCAATGCCTGTTTGGATTACGTTCATTCTTAGTGTTTGGAAAGGTTAAGAATGTATTGTCCGTAGTTACTTTTAGCAAGTTTTTCACCCCTTCTTCGGAGCTCGATTTCGTCAATCCATTCATTATTGAAAGCGATTTCTTCGAGGCAAGCAACTTGCCAGCCTTGTCGTTCAATAATCGTATGAACGAAGTTTGATGCTGCTAAAAGCGATTCATGAGTTCCAGTATCGAGCCAGGCAAATCCTCGGCCAAGAAGCTCGACATTGAGAGCGTCTTTTTCTAAGTAAGCTTCAATAACTGAAGTGATTTCAAGTTCTCCTCGAGGGGAGGGTTTTACGGTTTTAGCAATTTCAGAGACGTTTGAATCGAAGAAATAAAGGCCTGTTGCCGCATAGTTAGATTTAGGGCTTTGCGGTTTTTCTTCGATACTAAGAACTTTTCCGCTATCAGGATTGTATTCGATGACGCCAAAGCGTTCAGGATCATGAACCTGGTATCCGAAAATGGTTGATCCGGTAGTTCGTGAAGAGGCTCGAAGTAATGTTTCAGAAAAATTTTGGCCGTAAAAAATATTGTCGCCTAGGACCAGTGCTGCAGGTTGGCCGTTGAGGAAAGGTTCTCCGATGATGAAAGCTTGAGCCAGTCCATCGGGGCTAGGTTGTTCTGCGTATTCAAAAGAAACCCCAAAAGAGGAACCATCTCCTAATAACCTCTTGTAACTAGGGAGGTCTTCGGGAGTTGAGATAATAAGGATTTCCCGTATTCCGGCGAGCATGAGCACCGAAATAGGATAATAAATCATCGGCTTATCATAAATCGGAAGAAGCTGTTTTGAGACTCCTACCGTGATAGGGTGCAGACGAGTGCCTGATCCTCCGGCAAGAACGATCCCTTTGTATTGCGATGTCATGAATATGTATTTTGTTAGGCTTCGGTTGTTCCGATGCGTTCAAGCTGATAAGAGCCGTTCAGGACCGCTTCCCACCATTCCTGGTTCGCTAAATACCATTGCACTGTTTTTCGGAGACCCGTTTCGAAAGTTTCTTGCGGTTTCCAGCCAAGTTTTTCTTCGATCTTACTCGCGTCGATGGCGTATCGGTGGTCGTGGCCGGGGCGGTCAGTGACGTAAGTAATAAGATCGCTGTATCGCGTTACGTTTTCAGGTTTTTGATTTGGAACAAGTTCTTCGAGGAGTTCGCAGATGGTATTGACGACTTCAATATTCTTTTTCTCGTTATGGCCGCCAATGTTATAAGTTTCCCCAACTTTTCCAGCTTCGAGCACGGTGGTGAGGGCTCTGGCATGATCGTCGACATAGAGCCAGTCCCGGATTTGAGCCCCGTCGCCATAAATGGGGAGAGGTTTACCTGCGAGAGCATTGAGAATGATATGCGGAATGAGTTTCTCAGGAAAATGATAAGGTCCGTAGTTATTCGAGCAGTTAGTAAGGAGAATAGGGAGTCCATATGTTCGGCCCCAGGCCCGAACAAGGTGATCTGATGCGGCTTTAGAGGCCGAGTAAGGCGAACTCGGTTCATAAGAAGTCTCTTCGGTGAAAAGGACTGAAGGGTCGGCAGGCAGGTCTCCGTAAACTTCATCGGTAGAAATATGATGAAAGCGGAATCGTTCTTTTTTATCTTCAGCAAGATGTTGCCAATAGTTTTTGGCATGGAACAAAAGGTTGAAGGTGCCCATGACGTTCGTCTCCATAAATTGACGAGGCCCATCAATAGAGCGGTCAACATGAGACTCCGCCGCAAGGTGCATGATGGCATCAGGTTGAAATTCCTCTAGGAGAGCAGGAATGGCGACCTCATCGCAAATATTGATTTCTCGAAATGAGTAGCGGGCGTCTTGGGCCGCTTTAGCCAAAGAGGATGGGTTTCCGGCATAGGTGAGACAATCGAGGTTTAAAACGAAATGTTCGGTATGATCGATGAGGTGTCGTATGACAGCGCTTCCAATGAAGCCGGATCCTCCAGTTACTAGGATATTCATTTGGTTTATGCGAAAAGAAGGTGGTTAAATAGAGTGCGGAGTGTCAGCGATGATTTTTCCGTTTTCGAAGAGAAGGTGTCTGGTTGCCGATTTCAGTGAGGATTCACGGTGAGCGATCATCAAAACGGTTTTGTTTTTGATAAGCTTGGAAAGTGCCGTTGTGATTTTTTCTTCAGATTCAGAATCGAGAGCGGAAGTCGCTTCATCTAAAATGAGAATAGGAGCATTTTTGAGAAAAGCTCTTGCGATGGCGATCCTTTGTCGCTGGCCGCCTGATAAGGAGTTTCCTCGCTCCGATAAGATCGTATTGTATCCCTCAGAGAGCTCGTTAATGAATTCGTCTGCAAAAGCGTTTTTGGCAGCTTGCTTGACCTCGTCATCAGTAGCGTTCGGTTTTCCAACTAAAATGTTTTCTCTCACAGATTTGTTGAAAAGGATAGGTTGTTGTGGAACGTATCCGATATGATCACGCAGTTCATTCAGGTTGATTTGAGTTGAATCGGTTCCGGAAATTTTGAGGGAACCTTCGCTGGCTTCATAAAATCGAGGAATGAGATTAATGAAGGTCGATTTACCAGCTCCGCTTTTTCCTTTAAGCGCGACGATTTCACCTTCTTCAATTTTGAGGTTTATTTCTTTCAGAGCGATTGTTCCATCTTCATAAGAAAAACTGACGTTGCTAAATTCGATAGAGCTTTGAAAAGGCTCTGTTAAAGGCGAGAATGGTTGGTTTTGATGGACTGCCGGAGATTCTGATCTGATTTTTTCAAGCCTTTCAAGAGGCGCTTCTGCAGATCGAAGAATCCCGTGAATCTTGCTTAATTTTTTAACCGGCTCATAAGCCATATATAAAGCGATACTGAGGGCTAAGAAGTATTCGAGTGTCATTCCTTTCGAGGCGCCCAAATAAAGAGCTGCGGTAAGACAGATGGCCGCGACGATTTCGATTAAAGGAGTAGGAATGAGCTTATAGCGAGCATGCTTAAGGGTGAGGCGGAGAAGGCTGCGAATTTTGTTTTGGAAAGAGCTGACTTGTGAATCTTCGAGGTTGTAAGCTCTGATTTCGAGTGGAGACTGTAACGATTCCGTAATGGAGGCGGTCAAGTCTCCATTAAGATAAGCCATTTGACGTGAACGTTTTGATAGCCGTTTCCCGATTAACCGAATGGGGATAATAATAAGAGGGGCTGATAGGGCAGTGAGGAACGCAAAGAAGAAACTGTCTTTTTTGATCGCTTCATTGACAATGTAGAAGAGGGCAAAGAAGAGCGTAGCGGGCTGTTTGACAAGATCGTTACTGACATTAACAACACTGGTTTTAATGATTTCGGTGTCTCCCATGAGACGAGCAAGAAGGTCTCCTGATTTGTATTTCTGAAAGAATGCAAGAGGCTTTCTTTGGATGTCATCAAAGGTTTCTGTGCGGATTGATTCTGAAACTTTGAGTCCGCAATAAGTCATGAGATAAGAGCTGATAAAATGCCCAAGTGCTCGAAAGCTCATGGCAAGGGGCATCGCTATTAAAGCGGCAACGAGAACTCCTTGCTGCGGGTTTTCGCCAAAGAATCGATAAATAAGATCAAGAAGCCATTGAGGTGTGTCTTTGGCATTTTCAGGCCCATTGAAAATGATAGGAAAGACATATTTAGCCATCGCAGGGAGCCCTAAACCGCTTGATGCTCCGTAAAGAATAGATGCTAAGACTCCTCCGGTAAAAGCCCATTTGACTTTTTTTAAGTGCTTGTAGTAAGGCTTCAGCTTTTTAAAAACAGAGATATTCTTTTGAGCTGTTTGGGATGAAGGCATGAGTTGGTGCGTGCGAAAGAGTGACTAACCGTTTCGTTAAGCGGCTATATTTGAGGAAATAAGAAACCTCTCATGGAGTTATTGGCGAAATGGAAAAGGTATTTCAGCGTTGGATCTTGCAGATGGAAAGCCTTAAGTCAGGCTCCTTGATGAGGAATAGTTCTCTTTCCATAAACGGTGCATCCAGAAAACGTCTGTAAGGCTAAAGGTATAAGATTCTTCGATGTCATTTGCGATCGCATCAATCGTATTTTCAATGTCTTCTGTGACAAGAGGCACGACGCGCACTTCCCAATGCGCATGACCTGTTGTTTTGACTCTGAGAGAGAAAGAATTACAATCGGTCTTCTTGGTAAGGAGTTGAGGTAGAGGAGTTAATTTTGTTTGTTTCCCAAAGACGGAGGCCTCGACCCCCGCCTTGCCGGTGCGTTGATCGATGAGCACGCCTAGGTTTCCTCCATTTCGAAGGAGCTTGATAGCGCTGATAAGACCTTTTTTTCTCGAAAAGAGTTGAGTGCCCTTGAGTTCTCTTTTTTTCTTAGTCGAAGCGTCGAGGTAAGGATTATTCAGAGGTCGATAGAGAGCTCCATTTTCTCTTCCCTGACAGATAAAGGGTGAAACTTGCGCCAAAAGTTCCCAGTTTCCCATATGTTTGAGCAATAAGAGAGTTCCTTTGTCCTTTGGGATTTTTTCAATCCCAATAATATCAACGTGAGGAAGAATGTCCTCAAGAGACATTGAGCTCGTTTTAAGAGACGAGACGAGGTTGGCTCCAGTGCGCTCAAAGACGTCTTTGCTGAGCTGATGTATTTCGGAATCGGTGAGAGCTCCTTTGGTTGCAATTTGTAAGTTATTTTGAACTAAGTTGGCTCTGCTTTTGAAAAAGTAAAAAGCAACGCGACCAACCGCTTCTCCAAAAGTGAATGCAGCTTCAAGAGGGAAAAGGGCCAAAGTTTTTTCGACGACAGCGTAAGTGAATTGCTCAAGATGCCATTGAATTTTTTTCTGAAGAGACGGCTTTTTCATTTCTCTTTAGCGGTCACTTTCCCTGTTGTGAGACAAAAACCGGCACACCCGACAAAGATAAAGTAACAAGCGAGGAGTTGTAGGTATTGTTCGCAGATTCGGCCGAGGTTCTTGGGGGCCTCTCCTTCTAAGGCCGCATCCCAAAATGATTGAAGGCCAATCCCTTTACTGAAAATATAGATCAGAATAAGAGCCGATCCGATAAACCCTGATGCCGGAGTGCGAATCGCAATCTCAGTAAACCGCCGCAGCGCTTTTTTGTGAGTAAAGACATCGATCAGCACCCAAATGATGGTAGGGATTAAAATCCATTTGAAGGGAAGGTCGCCTAGAATAGGAGCGAGCAGATGATCATTCTCACTCACCGCCGCCATGACGCAGAAGGCCCCAAGAGCCCGGTAAATGGAGCGAATATGCTTCCGTTGATAAGCCGCCGCGAACAAAAAAGCGCCTGATGCTAAGAGTAAGACGAACTGAAGTCCTTCCACCACGCCGTCCTCAACAGGGAGAGTGGGCTTGTTAGGGAGCCATGCAGGAAAGAGCACTAAAAAGGACCCCAGTCCGATTAAGAGGTAAACCCCAAGTGCTTTTGGCCAATTCATTAAAGAGAGACTCGCAAAAAAAGAGGGGTGAACGCAAGGGTAAGTCGATTTTGAGGCTTGGTTTTTAGATCAATTGTTGTTTGATCCTTTTTCAACGTAGTCCCGGTAGTTCAACGGATAGAACGAGGCTCTCCTAAAGCTTAGATGCAGGTTCGATTCCTGCTCGGGACACCATTAAATCAGTATCGATTAAATGGCATGAAATTCTTTCGGTGAGAGCAGTCTCAAAAGAACTATGAGAAGCCGGTGTTACTAGGAGTTTTTTGGACGTCATCGATGATGGTTGAGCTTCATCAAGATGAATCAAGAGGCGCTTAAAAAAGGATTGGAACTGATGCTATCATCATAATGGAGAGTCCTTTATTTTACGCTGGTGATTTCAAGCTTCTGTCACTAGGGTTCGAAACTTCATTAAAGTTATGAACACTTTACCTCCACGCGTTGCGATTTATGACACTACCCTGCGAGATGGAACTCAGGGGGAAGGATTCCACTTATCAGGGCTCGATAAGCTTCGAATTGCAAAACGCTTAGATCAATTTGGGGTTCATTATATAGAAGGTGGATGGCCTGGCTCAAACCCGAAGGATGTCGAGTTTTTCGAAGAAGCAGCAAAAGTTCAATGGGAACACGCAAAAATTGCAGCATTTGGCTCGACTCGTCGGGCTCATACACCTGTTGAAGAGGATCAACAAGTTAAGCTTCTTATAGGCGCCAATACCCCAGTAGTGACTATTTTTGGGAAAAGTTGGGCTCTTCATGTCACCGAGGTTCTTCGCACGACGGTCGAAGAAAACCAGGCCATGATCGAAGATACAGTTCGTTATTTGAAAGAAAACGGCAAAGAGGTCATGTATGATGCCGAGCACTTTTTTGACGGATTTAAAGATGATGCTGAGCATGCTCTCGCGACGTTGAAATCTGCGGCGCGAGGTGGGGCTGATTGTTTAGTCTTATGCGATACGAATGGAGGAACTCTTCCTTCCGAAGTGGCCGAGATTTGCAAAGAGGTTTCCGCACAAATTCCAAACACTCCATTTGGGATTCATACTCATAATGATTGTGAACTCGCTGTCGCGAACGCCATTACGGCAGTCGAAGCTGGAGCTTCTCAAATCCAAGGGACGATTAATGGTTATGGAGAGAGGACTGGGAACTGCAATATGACTTCAGTGATTCCTATTTTAGAGCTTAAAAAGGGAATTAAAGTCGTTAAAGACTTAAGAGGTCTTAGGGATTTGTCATTTTTTGTGGATGATGTTTCTAATAACCCGCATTTTTTACGAGCTCCGTTCATCGGGCGCACCGCTTTTGCCCATAAAGGAGGTATGCATGTTGATGCCGTGAAAAAGGTCGCTCATAGCTACGAGCACATTCGCCCTGAAGAGGTAGGGAATGAGCAAACGATTCTTGTTTCCGAGCTTTCTGGGCAGTCGAATATTCTCATCAAAGCAGAGCAAATGGGATTAGGGCTCACGAAAGGGAGTCCTGAAGCACGTCAGGTTTTGATGAAAATCAAAGAACTTGAAAACGAAGGTTATTCCTATGAAGCTGCAGGAGGTTCTTTAGAGCTGTTAATCCGAAAATCATTAGGGAAGCACCAATCATTTTGGGAGTTTAAAGAATATCATTGTAGCTACCGTCAGCAAAATAAAGATGGTCAATCAGTTTGTGAAGCTACGGTTAAAGTCGAAGTGGAATCTCAACCAGCCTATACTGTAGCTGAGGGACATGGGATTGTGAACGCTCTTGATAAAGCCTTGCGTGCAGCGCTGATGAACTTTTTCCCTGAAATTGAAAAGGTTTCCTTAGTTGACTATAAAGTCCGCATCATCGATGGACATGATGCTACTGCAGCTAGAACACGTGTTCTCATTGTCCACAGTGATGGGAAAGATAACTGGGGGACAGTAGGCGTCTCAGACAGTATTATCGAAGCGAGTTGGAAAGCTTTGACAGAAGGGTTAGATCTGTTCCTCCAGCGACGCAGGTCTTCGTAATTTCTTGAGTGAAAGGAGCCGGAGAGGGTTGTTCCATTAATCTACGGGACAACTAGATAGCAGAGTATCACCCCGTAGATAGATAAAGGGGGTGATCAAAAAATCTTACACAGCGGTCTCGACCAGAAAGGATAACCTTAATGGCCAGATGAGGTGAAGTTTTCTTTACGACTCGAAGAAAACGCTTAAGAAGGTTTTCTCGTCCGAGGTTTGAAACCTGTTTTGCCTCTTTTTTGAGGAGGTCTATTACCCTGTGACGATGAGTTTCCTCGCTCAGAGCTTGCTCGACGACTGCTTTGGCCGGATCTATTGCCTCCGCCACCACCACCGCCGCGGCCTTCTTTTTTAGGACGAGGAACTCTAGTGCCTAGAGGTGCTTCTGGAAGTGGAGTTTTTGGTTCGAAACCTGGGAGGGTTTTACGCTCGAGAAGTTTTTTGGTAAGTTTCTCGATCGAGACGAGGTAATAGAGATCTTCTGCTGCAACGAGAGAGATGGCTTGCCCATTAGATCCTGCGCGGCCAGTCCGTCCGATGCGGTGAACGTAGTCTTCAGCAACTTCAGGGAGATCGAAGTTAATCACTTGGGGGAGTTGGTGAATATCGATCCCTCGAGCGGCAATATCGGTAGCAACAAGGACGCGAACATTTCCGCTTTTGAATCCACTGAGTGCTCTAGTGCGAGCTCCTTGGCTTTTATTCCCATGGATAGCGGCCGAGCTGATCCCTTTTGTGTCGAGAAGAGTGGCGAGCTTATTCGCGCCATGTTTGGTGCGAGAGAAGACGAGCACTTGCTTCCAATCATTGGTCTTCATTAACTCTACGAGAGCGTCAGGTTTACGGCCTTTGTCAACAGGATAGATCCACTGTTTAACTGTTTCTGCCGTGGTATTCCGAGGGCTTACAGAGATTTCAATCGGATTATTAATGAGGTCTTTAGCGAGTTTTCGGATGTCGTCCGAGAAGGTTGCTGAGAACATTAAATTTTGCCGCTTTTTAGGCATTTTCGCGATGATCTTTTTGATGTCGCGAATGAAACCCATATCGAGCATGCGATCGGCTTCATCCAGAATAAGCACTTCGAGTTTATCAAATTTTAATGCCCCTTGGTTCATGAGGTCGAGAAGACGACCTGGAGTAGCAATGAGAATGTCAGCTCCGAATTTTAACTTTCTGATCTGAGGCCCTGCACTTACTCCGCCAAAAACAACGTGGGAAGAGAGGGAAAGGTGCTTACCGTAAGTAATGACGCTTTCGGCAACTTGGGCTGCAAGTTCACGAGTAGGGGTAAGAATGAGGGTGCGGACTTGTTTGTCACGAGCTCGTTCTCCTTTCGCAAGTTTGTGAAGGAGAGGAAGGGTGAACCCTGCAGTTTTACCTGTTCCTGTTTGTGCGGCAGCCATGACGTCACTTCCTGTCAAGACAGCCGGGATGGCTTTTGCCTGGATCGGAGAAGGGGTTGTGTAGCCTTTGTCTTCGATGGCTTTGAGGATGCGGGGATCCAAGTCGAGTGAATTGAATGTCATATAAAGTAGTCTTCTGATTTTCTGAGGAAGAAGATCATTCCTGTAAACAGGTGCTCTCCTGCCTGCAGAGGGGGCTGGTTTGGAATGAATAGCAAGATGTTCCTATCGTTTTTTGATAAAAACATCTAAGGCTTAATACCGGATCACGCTGTTTTTAGCGTTTAAGCTCCTTTAAAGGAGCTGTAATAATACCTTCTTCCGTTTCTTGTTTGAGGCGAAGTTGCCCACAAGCGGCATTAATATCGTGCCCTTTTTCGAGTCTTAAGGTTGCGGTGACATCGTATTTTTTGACGATCGCTTGAAATGCTCGGCAGTGACTTTCACTAGGCCGCTCCCATTCTAAACCTTCGACGGTGTTATAAGGGATCAAGTTAATTTTCGCTTTGATCGAGCGAGCTCGTTTAGCAAGTAAGTGCGCCTGATCGAGGTCATCATTGATTCCCTTGATGAGGATGTATTCGAGCGTGAGCTTGCGTTTACTGTGTTTGATCCAGTGGCGAAGGGAGTCGAAAAGAGTGTCAACGTTCCATTTTTTATTCACCGGCATGATAAGGTCACGAACTTCGTCACAGGCTCCGTGTAGAGAAATCGCTAAGCGAATGGGGACATGGAATTCAGCCAGCTGTTTGATAGAAGGGGCGAGCCCTGAAGTGGAAACCGTCAAACGTCTTGCTCCGATTTCAAGCCCCCAATGGGCAGTGATGATCTCAATCGCTTTCATGAGGTTTTTGAGATTAGCGAGAGGTTCCCCCATTCCCATGAAGACAACATTATTGATTGTTTCGCCGCTTTCTCGTTCTGCTGCTACAATTTGTCCCACGATTTCATCCGCGGTGAGGTTGCGGGTGAATCCGGCCAGTCCTGAGGCGCAAAATTTACAGGCGTAAGCACAACCAACCTGGGAAGAAACACAAAGAGTTCGTCGATCTGACTTTTCGCCATAAAGGGCGGGGTTAGCTGGAATGAGAACGGATTCGACATACCGTCCGTCTTCGAGCCGGAAGAGGTATTTGAAAGTGGTGTCTTTTGAGCCACTCGTTTTCGAAACGACGAGTGGCTTAAGCTCGAAATTCTCCTTGAGAAGATTTCGAAGTTCGACAGAGAGGTTACTCATCTCATCAATGGATGAAACGCGTTTTTTCCAGATCCAGTCGAGGATTTGAGAAGTGCGGTAGGATGATTGACCGTGCTCTTTGAGAAAGGCGTCTAAATCTTCTTTACTCAGGCTATTGAGGGCAGTGCTCACACTGCTTGAATGCGTTATCTTGCCATGAAGCACGAGCTTAAAATCAGGAAATTTTTAGTTTAAGTTTTCTTGTTTAAGGTGTTCATGAGTGGTTTTTTGCCACATGAGTAAACTTTTGATGACATCTTTGAGAGAGGGTGGCGCATTGTGAGCTTCTCGTTCAATCTCAACGGCGGCAAGTTCAGATTTATTTTGATCAAGAGAGTTTTTTTTAGTCGCTTCGGGTTTAAGGGAAGGACTTTCAAAGGACTCTTCGTAATGGCTTTGGAGCTTTGAAACTTCTAAGGAAAGGGCTTTTTTTTCCGGAGAATGAGGCATTGTTTCAATGATTCTCGAGATTTTGCTTAGAGAAGGACTCAACGGTGATTCTGAAAAGAGCTGTGCAGATTTAGACATAACATATAACAATATCAGAGATTTGAAAAAAAGCAATGTTCGGCGAAATGGTCCGGCGGTGTCTTTCTTGAAAAATCAGATAGGTGTCGAAGGCTTTTCTTTTCGAATAAGACTTAAATTCAATTAGTTAGGAGTAGGGGGAATCAAGAATGAAAAATATAATTCAAGTTGTTTGCGCTGTGATTTTTAATCCAGAAGGCAAAGTGCTCCTTTGTCGACGAGCGCAAGGCAAAGCCCATGCCGGGTTATGGGAATTCCCGGGAGGGAAAGTGGAACTAGGAGAGTTTCCTCAGTCTGCTCTGAAAAGGGAAATTCGAGAAGAATTAGGAAGAGAGGTTGTGATCGAAGGCTCAATGCCTGAGGTTGAAACCTCGGAGATCATTTTGCAGCCATGGAGGGCTTATTTTCCGGAAGTCAGTGATTTTGAGCTTACAGCCCATTCTGCAGTTGAATGGGTGCCTTCTAAAGAAATACTTCAGAGAGAGATGCCTCCTGGTGATCAGGAGATTGCGAAACAATTGCAAAAGGAGGAATGAGAGCTTTTATCGCCCATCGTTTAGGCGAGAAGCCAAAACGGGAGGAAGTCCTGCATCAATAATTTTTTGTTGAGTCGCTTGGATATCATATTCGACTCGTCGGAAAGTGATTTCTTGGGTCTCAGTATCATAGATCGTATAGCACGCTTTCCATTCCCCATCGCGCGGCTGTCCGACAGAGCCTGTATTGATGAAATACTTAGAACCTTCTTCTACTTTGATCGAATCTCCAGGAACTTCGCTGACGCGTTGCGCTTTCACATAAAATTTAGGAACATGCGTGTGTCCGTGAAAGCAAACCTGCGTGTATTGGAAGGAGAAGTTGGACATCGCATCAAACTTATTAGTGACGTAATGCCAAGCATCCGGTTGATCGAGAGTAGAGTGGACAACAGTAAAGTCATGCACCTGACGCACCATGCGGAGGTTACGTAACCAATTTTTTTGATCTTCACTGAGTTGGTCGCGAGTCCATTGTAGCGCTTGCGCTGCTACTGGATTCATGGTGTCTAAACCAAGATCCGAAGAGGCTTCTTCATCATGGTTTCCCTTCACGACAGGGCAGCCCATCGCTTGAATTTTTTCTAAACAGGCGACAGGGTCAGCATTGTATCCAACGATATCTCCTAAACATATATATTCATCACAACTCATGGAATTAGAATCGGCCAAAACAGCTTCTAATGCTTCGAGATTGGCGTGAATGTCAGCGAAAAGGGCGATACGCATATACTTATAGGGGAGATAAGGGGTAAATGATGATGGAGAGAAAGCTCTTATGTGGATACAGCCTCTTTGTCCAGCCTGCGATTTTGAAAAAGAGGGGTTTTTCCATCAACGTAGAGGAATCGGCGATTCGAGGCGTCGAATGATTTGATTTAAGTTCTTTCGGGAGAAAGTATCCCAATTCCGCTGTTGGTAAAGACGGAGCGTTTGAAGCGCTTGCTCCTTAGTTTCAAAGAGGTCTAAAATGGATTCTCGAAGCTCAGGTTTTTGGTATTTGTCCTGCAATAAAAGTGATAAAACTTTGATGGTTGGGAATGCTCCTTGGCGAGGGTCTGTAGATTTAATTGATTGTAAGAGTTTCCAAGCTTCTTTCTGTTTTTCGGGGAGTTTTATGAGAGAATAAAGCTGCGCGCGTTTAAGGTATTGAGGGGACCCTGGAATCTCGAGTGCTTGTTGATAGGCATCGGCTGACTTTTGGTAATCGGGAAGCTTATTGTCGTTTCCGTAGAGAAGACCAAGCTCTCTCCAAAGTCTCCAATTTTCCGGATTTAGACGGATTCCCTTGTGAGCAAAAGAGGTCGCTTTATGGAAAAACTGTTTCTGAATATGTTTACGGCGAAGAGGAGGGATTCCCGGTTTATCTCTGTAGTCAGAATAAGCATTGTATCCCATATGCCAAAAGGCAGCTTCCCAATAGTAAGAAACATGAGGGGAGAGGGAAGTGATTAGCTCGTAATTTTTTTCGAGTTCATACCATTCTTGATAGGCGTAGTGGCTATTGAATGTTTTGAGGTTAATGAGCGCTGCAATGAGCGAACGTAAGCCTCCCAATGCGACAGCATAACCCGTTTGGCCAAGTTTTTCACGGGCTTCGAGGTTAACTCGTGCAGGAATGAGGTCATGTGAGCGAAGCTCACGGGTGAGATCTTTTTCTAAAAAACCGATCCCCCATCCCGCGATGAAGAGAGCAATGACGACGATAGAGAGTTTACGCCACATATTTCAAAATTCTTTATCTGCAAAAATGAACCATGAGATCACGGTATAGAGAGCCGCGTAGACGACCGCGATTAAAGTTAATCTGAGAGCGGCGCTTAGAGGGATTGTTTTTCCGGCAATGGCCTCATCAGTGACGTTAAAGAGAGCAAAGTCGGGAATAATGATGCCAACAGCTTTGGTGAGAGAGGAGCCGATACTCGTTTCTCCGTTATTCATCAGTTCGAGGTATTCTCTAATGTCTCCTACGATATGGCCAATGAAGAAGACCACAAAGCTCATGATAACGGTAAAAAGGGTGCTCGTTGAGAAGGTTGAGAAAAAGAGAGCAAGCGAAGCTAGAATTACTGTTTTAAGGAAGAGGGCAAGCACTCCCGCTTGAAGGCTCCAGGTGGATCCGTGACGGAGGACTTCCTGTCTTGCGGCCTCGGTCGCTTCAGCGTCATACCCTTGTTGCGCCGCAGAAGTGAGAACCTCATTCATAACTTTGTTTGAACGAAGCTCGAGCGCCCCAGTCATGACGAGATCCATGGCAAACATCGCCACAAAAATGACAGAGATAATACCCAGTAGTTTCCCAGCAAGGTAATCAAGGCGAGGCACCGGCTTACTGAGAATGCTATAGAGGGTTCGGTCTTCGATGTCCTTCGGGATGAGAAGAGCCGTTCCAGTAATGGCAAAAATAGTAGCGAAAAGGCTCATCGCCCCAATGGTCGCGTTTTTCAGCATTCGAAGCTCTTCGTGAGCACTGCTTTCCGGCCCTGAAGTGTGTGGAAGTTTGAAAAAATGAGCAACAAGAATGGCAAGAACGAATACCACTAAAAAGTAAAAAACTTTCATCCTGACTAGCTGGGTAAAGGTGCTACTCGAGATCACCATCATACGGTGAAAAGAAAAGAGTCGGCTCATGAAGGTGGTTGGGATGAATTTGACTGAGTGGCAGTAAGGAAAAGGCGCTCTAGAGTGGTGCGAGGTTTCCCAGAGCGAATAACTTGAGCTTCTGATGAGGCGAGGGCCTCAATTTGGGCAATCAATTCTGGAGAGGCATCTTGAAGAATGATTTCGGTCTGGTTTTCGACCGAGATGAGCTCTTCGAGAGAACCTTCTTTAATCATTTTCCCTTCGAAGATAATGCCGACTTGGTCGCAGACTTCCTGCACTTGTTCCAGGAGGTGAGAACAGAGAAAGACGGTGATGCCCTGGTCCCGCAGTTCAAAAATGAGGTCGCGGATTTGGCGAGACCCGATGGGGTCGACTCCGGCGGTAGGCTCATCTAAGATCACAAGTTGTGGTTTTTGGATAAGGGCTTGGGCGAGGCCGATTCTTTGAAGCATCCCTTTTGAGTAACCTCCTAAACGGCGCTTCCGAGCTTTATCTAGGCTAACAAGTTCTAGGAGTTCATCGATCCGGGTTTGAAGTTTTTTCCCTCTCATTCCGCAAAGCTTGCCATAAAAACGAAGGGTTTCTTCTCCCGAGAGGTGTTTGTAAAAGTAAGGGTTTTCAGGAAGAAATCCCACTTCGTGCCTAGAATCAACTCGAAGTGAATCATTGCCAAAAATCTGGCAAGAGCCGGAAGTCGGTCGAACGAGCCCAAGCAGAGCTTTCATTACGGTTGATTTACCAGATCCGTTTGGTCCGATGAGGCCATAAACTTCTCCCGTTTTAATCGTCAGGGAGATATCGTCTACAGCTCTAAAAGGTTTTCGGGTCATTGGAGTCCGAAAGTCTTTAACGAGGTGGTGGATTTCTACAGCGGTATTCATCAATACTAGAAGATGAGCGATATGCTAAAGAGGCTTTCGTAAATAGAAAAGCAGGAAGCGCTTATTTTTAGAAGGGGAGGAGACTATTCCTTGAACTCAGCGGGGTGCCCGTAGCCTAAGAAAAAAGACTTTGAACGAGAGGATGGAAGGCGAAAGTTGACGACACCATACCCTTTCGTTTTTCGCCCTTCATAAGAGCGGCCACTGGAAGCATTTGCCATGAGGTGCTTCCCGGTTTTTCGATGCTTACCAAGGTAAATCGCGACATGTGTGACACGGTTTTTCCGTCCGTCTTTAGGATGATAGGTGCCACCCCAAAAGAGAAGGTCCCCAGGGAGCAGTTTGTTAAAATAAGGGCTCTCTAATGTTTTTACTTTGGAAGGGAAAGGGTGCAAAATCCCTGTTTTTTGAAGCCAATCAAACTGTTGAGAAGAGGTTCGAGGGGCTTTGATTTGAACTTGATTGAAGAGATGGAATGTCGCTCCAGAGCAGTCGAGCCCTCCGCGAGAAGGTTCATGGGAACCATAGAGATAGCGGAGTGGCTTTTTTTGATGTTTCTGCATCAAAGAGATCGTTTGAAAAAGAAAGTCCCGTCTTTTCTGAGGGAAGTGAGAGGGATTGAATTGAAGGTCACGGAGTTCAATAATCGCAGGATTTGTGGAGGCTTTTGATTTTGCTTCAGCTGGTAAAAAAGATGTGAAGCAAAGAAAGGAGAGGCCAAATAAAAGAATTTTAATCATAAGAAAAAGAAAGAGGGGCTACCCGCGAGGGTGAAATTGTTGATGCACTTTTTTAAGTCGTTTTTGGTCGACGTGAGTATAAATCTGAGTCGTCGAAATATCAGCGTGACCTAGTAACTCTTGAATGACCCGGAGATCTGCTCCGCCATGGAGGAGATGGGTGGCAAAAGAATGTCGAAGAAGGTGAGGGTAGATGTTTTTTTCAATACCTGCGAGTTTAGCCCGGGTTTTGACAATTTCGCGGACTCGTTCCGGGCTGAGCTTTTTCCCGCGCACGGAAAGGAAAATTTCAGAATTTTGCGTCCCTCGAGAGAGGGTCGGGCGTTCGTGGTTCAGGTAATGCGCAAGGGCTTCTTTCGCTTTTCCACCGACGGGCACGAGTCTCGTTTTATTCCCTTTCCCAGTGACCCGGATGAAGGATTCTTCGAGGTCTAGTTGCTCCAGGCGAGTGTTACAGATTTCACTCAGCCGGAGCCCAGAGGCGTAAAAGAGCTCAAGGATAGCAAGGTCACGTTTCCCGAGGCGCTTTTCAGTGTCGATACTTTCAAGAAGACGAATGATTTCGGATTCATTGATGGTTTCGGGGAGACTGCTATCTCCTTTACTCGTAAATAAAGAATCAGCGGGGTCAATAGGCAAGAGCTGCTTATGGCAAAGGTGACGGAAAAAGATTTTGAGGTGAACGGTCGTGATCCGCAGGGAAGACGCGGCTAGGCCGTGGTCTTTTTGTTCACTGAGAAAGGCGTGAAGGTCTTTCGTTGAAAGAGATTCCCAAGTGCGATGTTGACGGTTTTTCGCCCAAGATTCGAGTTGCTCGAGGCTTTGTCGGATCGAAAGCTGGTAGGCAGGAGAGAGTCCTCGCTCGGTTGCGATGAAGAGAATAAACTGATCAATAGCGGCGTCCATGGTAGTTATAACTCAGAGGCCGGCACTTCCTCGCTAAGGTAAATTCTAATCGGGGGGTCGAATTGTAACAGATTATCGGCTGAACCATCGCAGGATAAACGTTCGAATTCATCAGGCACTAAGATCAGATCATGCGGAGTAGATTTCCCTTCCGCATTTTGGATTTCGAGCGCGATGAGCACCGTAGCCGTTTTTTTAGAACGTCGCACGTGTTTGACAGTATAAGTGGTCTTTTCGGTGATGTGAGCAGGGTTTTGTGCTTGGATCTGTCTGAGAACTTCTTTGCCAAACGCCTGAAGTTCTGGATCTCGAGACACGGGGGAGGAGGCTTCTTTTCCTCCATTCATCGCGCTTGCTTCAGTTTGTTTTTTCTTTGCGTTAATCTCTTTTGAATCAGACACAAATTTTTCGAGAGCGGGGCGGCCCCAGTAAACGAGGATTAAAATGATCCCGATCGCAGCAAATAGATTTAAAAGACTTCTCAATGGAGCGGCTTTGTTAAGGCTATCTTTAGAATCGGTAGGCTGTTCAGCTTCAGAAGGGAGGTCTTGATGGTCACTCATTTCAGCTAGAATAATGAATATTGTAGATCATTCAACCCGCATTCCTTTGGCGAGTCAGATACAGGTCAGAGGGCTTGGTTTTCTCTTTCCTCATTCTTCTGCATAATGCGCATTGAAACTCATTGAAAAAGAGGCTAAGCCTCCCGACCGGATCTTTTTTAATGAGCCGGAAATTTCATTTTTTTAATCATGCCCAAAGTCTATATCAAAACCTACGGCTGCCAGATGAACGAGCGGGACTCGGATCAGGTGGCCCGCATGTTCACCGAAGGAGGATATACCGTTACAGCTGAAGAGAAAGAGGCTGACGCAATTCTCGTGAACACTTGCTCGGTTCGAGACCAAGCGGAGCAGAAAGCCATTGGCAAAATGGGAATGATGGGGCGCCTTCGGGCTCGAAAGCCTCATGTTGTTTACGGATTTATGGGATGTATGGCCCAGAGCCGTGGGAGTGAGCTTTTCGAGCGTGTTCCGCATCTCGATCTCGTGGTAGGCACTCAGAAATACCACAAGGTTTTTGAATACGTGGATGACATTTTAAAGCTTCGCACGGAGCGCCGAATGGATGATGTCGCACTGAGCCTCGAAGGAACGTCAGTCTGTGACGTTGAAGAGGAGACGGACAGTCAGAATACGATCCGTGATCACATGCATACTGAGATCAAAAAGGCGACGGCCTTTGTCAGCATCATGCAAGGGTGCAACATGAGGTGCAGCTTTTGTATCGTTCCCGATACACGAGGTAAAGAGCGCGGACGCCCGATCCAGCACATTGTTGATGAGTGTAAGTCCCTCGTCGATCGTGGGTTGAAGGAGGTCACTCTATTAGGGCAGATTGTGAATCTGTATGGTCGCACTGAATTTCCAAAGGTAGATGGGAAGTCTCCTTTCGTTCAGCTTCTCGAAGCCGTTCATGAGGTCGAAGGCTTGGAGCGGATCCGGTTTACTTCTCCGCACCCGATTGGTTATCGCGATGATTTGGTGGAAGCGTTTACTTATCTTCCGAAGCTTTGTAGCCATATTCACTTTCCAATGCAGAGTGGAAGTGACGCTATTTTGAAAAAGATGCGTCGACCTTATAAGCATGAGAAGTTTGTTGCGATTTGTGAAAAAATGAAGGCAGCTCGCTCAGACCTTGCGATCACGACGGATGTCATCGTGGGGTTCCCTGGTGAGACCGATGCTGATTTTCAAGCAACAGTAGATACTGTGAAACACCTTCAGTTTGATAACTCTTTCATTTTTAGGTATTCAAAACGTAGAAACACTCCCGCGGCCGAAATGGATGGCCAACTTTCAGAACGCGTCAAAGAGGCCCGAAATCAGGAGCTCTTGGCCGTGCAGGACGAAATTACACGTCGCAAACACGCGGAATTGATCGGCACTCGTCAGCAAGTTCTTTGCGAAGGACTCAGTAAGACCAATAAAGAAACTCTCACGGGGCGCACCAGTCAGAACAAGATTGTCATTTTTGAAGGAGATGTTGATCGGATGACGGGCCAACTTTTTGATGTTCAGATTGAAGACAGCACCGGCTTTACGCTTTACGGAACACCTGTCCTTTCATAACTCTATCGGAACATGCCTGAGGCGATTCATCCCTATCTTCAAATTCCTCTCTTCACGACGGGGCTTATTGTGGGCATTTGGCTCATTGTGCTTCATGTCATCATGTTGGCCAAAGCTGACAAGGTGAAGGAGACCTTGGTGAAACTCCCTCGGAATTATCAAGCTGGCACGATTGTGCTCGGGATTGGGATGTTCTGGTTTTGGTTGCTCATGGCACCTAAAGGGATGGAAGGACCTTTCGCTTGGTTAGGAAGTCTCTCGACCGATATCGGGGAGTTCGAGCCGATGAAAAAGTGGCTCAGGCTCATTATTCCAGTGACTTATTTTGCAATGGTATTCTATGTGAAGGAGTTTCTCTTCGTGCGAGGACTTGGGCTTCTTTGCTTAGTTGCCGCGGCTCCGCTTTTAGGTTCCGCAATGCTTAAGGACCCGAGTAGTCGCTTATTGATTCCTATTTTTGCTTACCTGATGATCACAAAAGGGCTTTTCTGGGTTGGAATGCCTTACCTTTTCCGTGACGCCGTGAACTGGGTTGTCGCTGAACCAAAGCGATACACCGCAGCTTGTTTCGGCGGGCTTATCTATGGGATTGCGACTTTGACTTGCGCTTTTCTCTTTTGGAGAGGGTATTGATCTAATCACAAAGAGGATTAATCGTAAGTCATGAGATGACAGCCGGTTCAGTTTTGTGAACCACAGGAATCCTCCGAGAAGCGTTTAATACAAAAAGTGCCGCAGTAAATAAATACGGCAGCACTTTTAGCGCACACTAATCGAGGCACCACCCTATATTAGCAAATTTTTTCGTTTACGATGAGAGCCCAACTGTTGAGAAGGGATCACTTCGATTTGAATCTCATTCCATGGAATGAGAGGGGTTACATTTTGAAAGTATTCGTTCCGCATAAACTTAAGGGAGTGTGTGCTAGGCTGTAAGCTGAAAACATGATCTGGGCCACGATGGAGAGAATCAAAAACACGAATTTTGAAGTTTAAAGAGAGCCAATGTCGAATGCGATAACTTAGCAAATAATGCTTTTGCTCTAACCTGGGGAGCATGTGGTGAAATAGGCTAATGACCTCATTGAAATCATTTTTTGAAAAAACAAAGCGCAGATCAAGAAGGGCATCTTGTGCATAGAGTCGCTTTTTAAAGTGGGTAGTGATGATCTCTCGATCGATCCAATCGAGAACCGGCTGTGATCTAAAATCACTCTCATGATTGAAGTCAGGTTGGCTAGGTTGAGGTAGAGTTGCGAGAGCGTTCACTGCCTTGAATTTGGATCACGACATAGACAAAAGCAAGTCATTATTGATATTAAGTCTCATTATCAATAAGAGAATAAGTAAAACAATTTGTAGCTGGAATAAAAAAGACTTCAAAAAAAGGCCCAAAAGCTAACTGAGAATGCTTGTTTTTTCTATTGAGATAAGTTGCGGTGAACCAAAAAAAAGCCCTTTGCCGAGCAAAGAGCTTTTGTGAAATCAAGGAAAGGGTAAGAACTGAGAAAAGCTTAGCTTAGGTAGCTGTTGAGGAACCAAATCGCTTTTTGATGAATACTGATTCGACCGATTAAAAGGTCTTCGGTTTCAGCATCGCCTGCGGCAGCAGCTGTTTGACGAGCTTGAAGCGCTGTAGCGGCGACTGTTTCGTGAGCAAGTAAAACTGAAGAAACAAAGTCTCTTGCGGAGGCTTGAGAGGCCGTAGGCCCTTCGGTGACCTGACTCATTTCTGCCAAACGTTTGATCCCTCCTTCTGCATAGTGGCCAATGGCGCGAACTCGTTCCGCTATATCATCAATGGCCACAAAAAGTTCTTCGTATTGAGTTTGGAACATTTGATGGAGAGTCAGAAAATCAGTTCCTTCTACATTCCAGTGTGCGAGGTGAAGTTGCCCTAAAAGGCCGTATGAATCGGCAACAACTTGGTTGAGTTGTTGAGCAATTTTTTCGACTGCGACAGTTGATTGAGTCATTTGCGTTGTATTCATTATTTAATAAATAGTATTAGAGTTTTTCTTGTTTTTAAAATCAAATCATCTTGAGAGAAGTGATTTTAAATCATTGTTATAATGAAAAGCGCTAAAAAAACACGAGCATCGAAGCTCGTGTTTTGAAGAGGTAAAGCAATGTCTAAGAAGGAAACTTACTTCGCAGCAGCTAGGTCTAAAAGCGGCTGAGGGTAGAACCCAAAGACGACAAGCGCGAGTGCAGCTATGACGAGTAGAGCAAGGCTGATTTTACTGACGGGAATTTTCGAAGGGTCTTTAGGGTCATTCCAATACATCGCACGGATGGTTTGGAAGTAGTAATAAAACCCTGCCGCAGCACCAACCAAGCCGAAAGCAATCGCCCACCAGAGTGCGGGGTGACCGCTCGAGGCTGCAGAGATTGCTGACTTGAAGACGTAAAATTTACCGTAGAACCCAGCAGTGAGAGGTAGGCCCGCGAGTGAACTCAAAATGATCGTCCCAATGAGTGCCAAGAGAGGGTTGCGCTTAGCGAGGCCATTAAAGCTCGCAATCGTTTCTTTCCCAGTCGTGTTGTAGACGGTCACAAGGAAGAAGAACGCGGCCATGGTCATGATCAAGTAGGTGATCAAGTAGAATGAAACCACTTCGTAGGTGCTCAGGGCACTTTCGCTACCCTGAGGCTGCCATGCCGCCATGGCGAGAAGAAGGAAGCCAGCATTTGCGATCGAGGAATAGCCGAGGAGACGTTTGAAGTTTTTCTGAGCAAGAGCTGCTAGATTTCCTACCAAGATCGTGAGAGCAGCGAGGACGAGGAGAAGCGAGAGAAGTGGGCCAGAAGTCAGAGAAGCTCCGAAGAATGGCTCAAAGAGGCGAAGTGCGACCGCAAAACCGGCGGCTTTCGATCCTACGGAAAGGAAAGCTGTGATCGGAGTAGGAGCCCCTTGGTAAACATCCGGAATCCAGAGTTGCATCGGCACGGCTCCGATTTTGAAACCGATCGCTAAGACCATCAAGGCGAGACCAAAGAGAAGTGGGGCGCGAGAACCTTCCAAAGAAGGAATGCGTTCAGCAATGAGAGCAAGTTCAGTCGTGCCGGTTATTCCATAAATCCAGGCAATTCCATAAACAAGAATACCGGTAGAAAGAGCCCCAAGAATGAGGTATTTAACTCCCGCTTCGAGTGATCCAACATTACGTCGCATGTAAGCAACGAGGATATAAAAAGTGATTGTTACGAGTTCGATCGCGACAAAAATCGAAATGAGGTCTTTGGCTGAGGCCATTAGCATCATCCCTGCGCAAGCAAAGAGGGGTAGAATGTAGAACTCTCCGGAGCCTTCTTCGGTGCCTGTAGTGAACTTCTTGATCGTGCCGCGGTATTCAAGGCTGAGAAGGATCACGAGGGCGGTGGTGATAAGAGCAAAGCCTTTGTAGAACTTGGCTTGGGAATCAAACTCATAAAAACGAGTGAGCTGATCACAAGAGCAAGAGGCAGAAGGGCAGACAGTAAAGAGCGCCGCAAAAATCGCGAGCACTCCAGTTAAAGAAAGCCAACCGAGATAGGTTTTCGACTTCGAGGGGCCAAAGGCTTCGACCATTAATAGGACGAGGCCGAGAACAACAAGAGCGATTTCTAGGTAGAACGCAGGCATGGTGATGGTAAAGTCGAGTTACTTAAGAAGCTGAAGGATGAGGTTGGGATAAAGCCCAACTGCCAAGAGAGCGAGAGTCAAGAGACCGATGGGTGCGAGCTCAAGAAGAGAGAGGTTTTTGGCCGATTTCACAGAAGAAGCTTCGGGGCCTTGGAAGGTCTGACGGAAAGCACGAAGCATGTAGACTGCTGAAATGACCACTCCCCAGAGAGCGATGATCGTTGCGATTTGCACCGGGCCGAATCCTTTTGCCGGATCGTAGTTGGCAAACCCTGAAAGGAAGACGAGAATTTCGCCTGAGAAGTTAGCTAATCCAGGAAGGCCAATAGAAGCCATTCCTGCGAGTCCAAAGAAGAAGGCCAAAGTCGGAGCTTTAGAGGCAAGTCCACCAAGTTCTTGGAGCTCGAGAGTGCCGGTTTGTTTTTCAACTTTATCAGCGAGGGCAAAGAGCAGCGCAATTGAGACCCCATGTGCAAACATGAGGGTCACTGCAGCCGGAATCGCGAGTGAGTTTCCTTCACCCCCTGCGGCAATCAGAGCGGCGATTGCCAAAAAGACATACCCCATGTGCATCACACTTGAGTTTCCAAGCATCGTATCGAGACGTTTTTGGTTCAGAGTCACGAAGCCGACCCAGATAATGTTTCCAAGAAGGAGAACAATGAGGACGATCAACCAGTGTTGCATGCCTTCACTGACCAGCGGGAAGAGGCGAATGAGACCGTAGAGGCCAAACTTTTTCAATACTCCTGCGTGGAGCATCGCGACTGGGGCTGGGGCACTCGCATAAGCAGGGGCTGCCCAAGAGTGAAAAGGGAAGAGGGAGATGAGCGTCCCGAACCCAATGAGGAGAAGGGCCGCAATTCCCTTTTGGGCTTCTCCTGGAATGCTGGCGGCGAGGAGGGTGTCGAAGCTTAATGAACTGACTTCTGTGGCAGATACGAGCCAGAGAAGACCAGCGAGAAGCACCATGGAGCCAAAGGCAAGGTAGATTGTAATCTTCCATGCCGCCGCTTTTCGGTTACGACGACCAAGGGTTCCGATAAGGATGAAAGTCGGAATTAAAGCCAGCTCGTGGAAAGCGTAGAAGAAAAAGAGATCATCGGAAAGAAAGGCTCCAATCGCACCTGCGGCAATAAGAAGGGTGTTGGAATACCAAAGCTTTTCACGTCCTGCAGGGCATTGTCCAGAGAACACAGCGGCCGCAAGAACAATGACGGAGAGGAGGAGCATAACGACGCTCATGCCATCATAGAGGCTAAAGGAAAGCGCGATGTCTGGTTTGCTAAGAACCGAATAAGTCACCGACCCAATCTCGGGGTTTGTCAGCCACGAAGAGGCCGCAATGAGACCTAGGACGAGATTGATAATCCCAGCCACGATCGCAGTCAAACGAGCCGGAGAACCAGCCCAGATGGCTATTGCCGCAGCAATAGGAATGAAAACAAGTGCAAGTAACATAGTTTAAAAGACGAAGACAGTAAGATAAATGATCAGGAGTGCTCCTGCTCCGAAGAGAGTCGCATATCCTTGAAGGTTTCCAGAATGGAGACGGCGGAAAAGTGCGCCGAATCCAGCAGCACTACGGCTGAGGCCTCCCACGAGAATTCCACCGATTAAAATTTCATCAAAGAAGTGAACAACCGCGGCTACCGCGTCTTGGAAAACACGAACGAGTTTCGCGTAAAATTCGTCAATGTAGAACTTGTTGGCAAAAACCTTTGAGAGAACGTTACCAGAAAGTTTATCTTCGTCTTTATTGAAGTAGAAGACAAAGGCAAGGACGAGGCCAACGATGAAAGCCCCAATTGAGGAAAGGAATTCAATACTCCCAAAATTCACTTTTTCGTGATGGAAGAGAGGAGCCATTTGCCCCGCAATCCCTTCGTAACCGGCAATCACAGCCATAACGGTTAAAGCAATGAGAGGGATGAACATCAGCGGGCCAACTTCATGGGCGTGTTCTGCGTTTTCACTCCGGTTTTTACCGAAGAAGACAACGAATACGAGACGGAACATGTAGAAGGTCGTTAAGATGGCAACCAATACGGTCGGGATGAAAAAGAGCATGCCTCCTTGATGATTAGCGACGTGTAAAATTTGTTCCTTGGAGAAGAACCCGGCCGTCATAGGGAATCCGGCAAGAGCGAGAGTAGCGATGAGGAAGGTGATCGCGGTAATAGGCATCTTTTTAAGAAGGCCGCCCATTTTCCAGATGTTTTGTTCGTGATGGCAAGCGTAGATGACCGCACCAGAACCGAGGAAGAGGAGTGCTTTGAACCAAGCGTGAGTATAGAGGTGGAACATGCTCGCCTCGGAGCCTTGGAGGCCAACGGCCATCACCATGTAACCGAGTTGAGAGAGCGTCGAATAAGCGAGGATTTTTTTGATATCATCTTGCTGAGTCGCCATGAAGGCTGCCGCAAGAGAAGTTACGATTCCGATCACTGCGATCGTCGTCCAAGCAAAAGAAGGAATGAGAGAGACGGCCGCATGGTCTGCTTCCGGTGCGCCATGAGCCTCACCCGTTTCAAAGCAGGTGAAGAAACGCACCATCATGAAAATCCCAGCCGCAACCATCGTAGCGGCGTGAATGAGAGCGGAAACTGGAGTAGGGCCTTCCATCGCGTCTGGAAGCCAAACGTGGAGAGGCATCTGTGCTGACTTACCAATGGCTCCGCAGAAGATACAAAGAGTCGCTGCCCCAAGTGTCGCGGTCATAAGAGGAGTCAAGGTTCCTACATGTGAGGCCCAATCTGCGATTCCGGCGAAGGAAACACTTCCTGCGATTCCCCAAATCATGAGAATCCCGATCATGAACCCAAAGTCACCAATCCGGTTTGTCAAAAAGGCTTTCTTAGCGGCATCTGCTGCTGATTCCTTCTGATACCAGTGGCCGATTAAAAGGTAAGAACTCAACCCAACAAGCTCCCAAAACATGAAGGTCATCAAGAAGTTATCGGAAAGAACAATCCCCGTCATGGAGAACATGAAGAGAGAAAGGCAAGCGAAGTAACGGGCTTTTGCCGCGTCTTTCTTCATGTAAGGCAGTGAGAAGACGTGGACGAGCATTCCCACTCCGGTCACAACAATCATCATGCCTCGTGCCATTTGGTCAGCCATGAAGCCGATCTTCACGTGGAAGTCACCTACACTCGCCCAGTTAAAGCTAGCCTGTGTATCTTTACCGGCAAGCAGCATACTGACTGAAATCACAAAGGTCGCAATCACTGACGCTGTCGAAAGATAAGCGGCCAGGGTGTGTTGTTTATTCAGGAGGAGCCAGCCGATCGCAGCAGAGGCGATCGGGAGTAAAAAAAGTAACCAAGTGATGTCCATGGATCAGTCGAGTAGAAAAGAAAAGTTCCGAAAAAGGGGAGTTATCCGCGTAGGCTAGTAAGGTCGTTTACGTTGACCGTCTGACGAGCACGGTAAAGAGCCACAATAATGGCCAGTCCGACGGCCACTTCTGCCGCGGCCACGGTGATGATGAAAAAGACGAGCATTTGACCGTCGTAATCAGGAAGGCCTGTCTCGGCGGTATTGAATCGAGAAAAAGCAACAAGAGTCAGGTTCGCGGCACTCAGCATCATTTCTAAACACATGAAGATGACAATGATGTTGCGGCGAGCAATCACGCCAGCAAGGCCAATTGCAAAAAGGAGCCCTGAGACAAAGAGGTATTCGTGTAAGGTAGCCATGGCTTATTGATCAGAAGCTGATGTGGATGGAGAACGCTTTGAGAGAACCACGACGCCGATAGTGGCGACGAGGAGGAGAATTCCCATCACTTGGAAAGGGAAGTTAAACTCGGTAAAGAGCTTTTGGCCGATGAGATTGACATCAGGAAGAGAAGGCGCTTCACCATTAGCTCCGGAGAGAGTTGCTGCGATTTTAGGAGCTTCTTCTTGGTAGTGCTCGGCAGAAGCCGGGAGGTCGAGGGCTTGATGTTTCTTGTCATCAAAGTTTCCGAAGATCCCAACGAGTTGGAGCATGAAAAGTCCTGGAATAAGAAGTGCTCCAATCACGGTCGTAATAGGGAACTTTTTAGACTCCTCTTTCTTTAGGTCCAACAACATGATGATGAAAATGAAGAGAACCATGATCGCTCCTGCATAAACAAGGATCTGGATGACACCTATGAAGTAAGCATTGAGTCCGATAAAGAGTCCTGCGAATCCAACAAAAGAAGCGACCATCGAAAGGGCGCTCGAGACAGGGTTACGGAAGACAACAAGCGCAACAGCCCCCGAAATAGCGAGGATGGCGAAGAAATAGAAGAAAAGAGTGGGCACGAGAGTGAGTGATTTAAAGTGATTCGGAACAGAGATTAAGCTGATTACTTCAGGTCATTCCATTTGTTAACAAGACCAACGCGCTTGCCTCCAATTTCGTAAAGGCGGTCCTTATCGTGAACCATTTCGCTCCGGTCACTTCCAGTGACAACATAGTCTTTACGTAGGAAAATAGCTTCTTCGGGGCAGACTTCTTCACACATTCCGCAATAAATGCAGCGGGTCATGTCGATGTCAAAAGCTTGTGGGCGTTTTTCAACTTTCGCCCAAGGGTCGTCTGAAGGGATTTCACCAGGAGTGATTTTGATCGCCTTTGGAGGACAGATGAATTCACAAAGTTGGCAAGAGACACACTTTTCGCGGTCTTCTTCGTTGGTAACAAGAGCGGGAACTCCACGGTAATACTCCGGAAGGCTATCATCCCATTTTTCCTCAGGATATTGCATTGTAACGCCGAGTCCGGAGGATCTCATTTTCTTTGCTCCTCGCGTTGTTCCTCGTAGGGAGCTGATTGCATGCGTGAACGTTAAAAATAACCCCTTCGCGATCGCAGGAAGATAGAGCTTGTCACCAAGAGACAGCTGCGGGCGTTTGATGACTTTGATCTCTGCCATAGGATGAAAAATAGTAGAAGGTAAAAGGGATGAGTCGCCTTAGCGAACGTAGTAAAGAATGAAAGCGGTGAGGAAAACGTTAACGAGTGCGGCTTCAAAGAAGACCACCCACCCGAGTTTCATCAGTTGGTCGTAACGGACCCGTGGCACAGACCAGCGAACCCAGATGAAGAAAAGAATGAAGGCAATGACTTTCGTAAGGAAACATCCGACGTGAATCAAGGCCGCCGGAATACTTCCTGAGGACATGAATTCAGATTCACTCCATCCGAAAGGTAGAGACCAGCCTCCAAGGAAAAGGGTGACGATAAGCGCTGACCCAACAATCATGGCAGCGTATTCACCTAAGAAGAAGAGGGCAAACTTCATCGAAGAATACTCGGTATGGTAACCACCAACGAGCTCCGTTTCACATTCTGGTAAATCGAAAGGCATCCGGTTCGTTTCAGCAAAGATCGAAACGGTGAAGATAATGAAAGAGATGAGGCAGGGGATGAGTAAAAGGAAGCCTTTCAAGCTGAGGCCTTCTCCCCAGAATGGGAAAATCAACCAACCATTAGCGGCCTGGTATTTTACAATCTCATTGAGGTTGAGCTCTCCCATGATGAGAAGAATCGGAATAATCGAAAGTCCGAGCGCAATCTCATAAGAAATCATTTGAGCGCAGGCGCGAACCCCTCCGAAGAAAGAATATTTGGAGTTTGAGGCCCACCCCGCAAGAGTGATTCCGTAAACAGCGAGAGAAGAAACGGCGAAGACAAAGAGAGGGCCAATGTTAATATCGGCCACGGAAAGAGGGATGATGCGGTCGCCAAGGCGAAGATCACTCCCGAAAGGAACGACGGCGACAGTCACCAAAGAAGGAACCATTGTAAGCGCTGGAGCTAGCCAGTAAAAGGGCTTGCGCACATGGTTCGGGGTAAAATCCTCTTTAAGAAGGAATTTGATCCCATCGGCAATCGGTTGCGTTAGTCCGCCGAGAGGAAGATTAAGATCTTTTTTCGCTCCAAAAATTTTAAGCGGGATCATGGTGCGGTTTGGTCCGACCCGATCCTGGAGGATGGCCGAGAACCGGCGTTCTGCATAAACGGCGTAAGCGACCATCGGCAAAACAACCAAGAAAGTGATCGTAATGATTTTTACGACCGTAATGAAGATGAAAAAAGGATCCATGTGATCAGAAAAGAATGATTAACCTACAATTTGCCCGGAAGATTTGCGGGTCGCTTCTTGTTCGATAAGGGGAATGTGAACTCCCGTTTGAGTAATGACGACCCCTTGGTCTCCAATGGAGCTATAAGTTTGCCCTGAGAAGGATTCGGTCTGAGACGTAAGTTCTTTAAAGACAGAAGTGAGTGATCCAAAGCCGTCTTCTCCTGAAATGCTAGCGAAAAGAGTATTAAGGATTTGCCAATCATCCCGTGCATCTCCAGGGACTAAGAGGGCAGGGTTAAGTTTCTGCAGGCGTCCAGCAACATTCACCAAAGAGCCGCGTTTCTCAAATGCGGTAGCCGCAGGGAGGACCAGGTTGGCGTGACGAGCCGTGCCATTAGCATTGGTCGCCGTAACTACGAGGTATTCCAGTTTTTCGAGATCCTCCTCTGTGAAGCCAGCCTCTGAAAGAAGGTCTTCTTGAGAGCAAATGAGGGCTTTGATTCGTCCTTGTTGGACCCCTTCGCGGATGGAAGTAAGTTGTTCGTCTGGAGTGATTTGCCAGATAAGTTGAGCTCCAGTCGTGTTCGCATTACGATCTGCGGAAATGAGTTTTCCGTCAGATTCCCCGATGCGGCCTACAGTCGAGATGTGAGAAGTGTTGAGCGATTGAGCGACACGGCCAAGAAGGTAGAGTTCCTCGTTGGTTTGGTTTGCGGACCCAATTACGGCGATTTCTTCACCTGAGAAAGCTTTTAAGGCTTCTGCTGATTGGGTGATAGCGGTTTCCCAAGTGCTGACTTGATGCTGGCCATCTTCCTTTCTCAAAAGAACTTCCGTTAAGCGGTCATCCGCCGAAACATGGTCAAAGCTGAGGCGATGACTGTCCGGCATCCAAGTCGAATTCACCTCGTCATTTTGACGAGGTGTGATCCGGAAAATTTTATTCCCTCTGGTCCAAACGGTTGTGTTACAACCTGTTCCGCAGTTGGTGTCGATAGTGTTGGTTTCTTTTAAGAACCAAACACGCATTTGGAAGCGGAAGTCTTCCGAGGTCAAAGCTCCTACTGGGCAAATATCGACCGTGTTAAGAGAATAGTTACTATTAAGCTTTTGTCCGGGGTGAACAGTCACGGTGGTATGAGTTCCGCGTTGGGTGAACCCGAGAACGGGATCTTCCGCAACTTCATCCATAAAGCGAATACAGCGGCTGCACATGATGCAACGTTCATCATCAAGACGAACCCGGTCTCCGACTGGAACGTTTTTCGGCTTTTTAACTTTGCTTTCGCGGAAACGAGAAATTCCGTTTCCGTGATCAACTGAAAATTCTTGGAGGCGACACTCACCGGCCTGATCGCAGATCGGGCAATCAAGAGGGTGATTAATAAGGAGGAACTCCATCACTCCCTTGCGGCAGTTTTCCACCAAGTCACCAGTGGTGCGGATTCCCATGTTTTCGGAAACGGTGTTAGCGCAAGCAATCACGGGGCGTGGCATCCAACCAATATCTTGGAAGCCTTCTTCGTTATAGGATGGGTCTTGGCCTGGGCCGAGGCGTGGAGGCATTCCCATTTGAACTAAACACATCCGGCAATTCCCGGGAGAGGTTAGTTTCGGGTGATAGCAATAATGCGGCACCTCTTTCTCCGCCATTTTACAAGCTTCGATCATACGAGTTCCGCGAGGAACCTGGATCCATGCTCCATCAATCTGGACGTTGACGAGACCCTTCTCCGCTGCCAAATCCTTTGGTAGCGCTGTTTCAGTGTTTGCCGGTGCTTGATCGCTCATGCTAAAATACAAAAATCTACCGCACCTGCGCGGCGTGCTGGCAATATGACCAGCCTATAGCGACGCGGCAAGGACACTTTGTGAAATTTTTCACAAAGTGTTGTGAAGGGCTCCTGAAGTCCTTGCTCCAAAGGTTTCCCAGGAGGTTTTTTCTTCAGGGCTTTTCTTTGTAAGGGAGGTGGATATATTGTCGGTCTTCATTAAATGTCTGATCAATCCCTTAACCGTTTCCGTGAAGGAGTGACTCTCGAAAAAATGCTGGTTTTCCTTGAATCCCATTTTGGTTGGGAAGAGCTGGCCGATCGTATCAGGGTGAACTGCTTTACTTATGATCCTTCCATTAAATCGAGTCTCAAATTCTTAAGAAGGACCCCTTGGGCGCGTGAAAAGGTCGAAAGGCTTTACGTGAAAACACAGCAGACCCTTGAGGATCAGAAAGGTGATTCGTTTTAGCTAAAATTAAAAGCCTTGGTTCGTTAATTGAAGAATGGTCGCACTTTTTAGAATGTTAAGCATTAATATGCAAACGCTTCGGATGGCCCTAGTGATATTAGGGCTAAATTTCATTTTTTCAGGGAAGAGTAACTCGAAGGATTTTGTAGTAAATCTTGAGATTGTAGGAGATGTTGAATTATCACAAGGAGTGGTAGCGCAAGATTGGAGTGTTTGGCTTCCAGAATTTTCGCACGTGGATTTGGTCATTTGTGATTATCAAGTGAGCGACCCGCAGCCTCTTGTTGTCAATGGGAGATTACATCCGGGCATTCTGGAAAATCGAGTAATACGCCTTAGTGCTAAAGAGGTTTCAAATTTAGAGTCTTTAGTCACAGGCAAACATTCCCCTACTTTAGGAGCTTTGTGTTACATCCCGAGACATGGTTTTATTTTTTATGGAGAAAAAGGTGAAATTGTCGGCCATTTAGAGATCTGTTTTTCATGCTTTCTTCATCGCAGTTACCCCAAGGAAGGGTTGTCCCAATATTGGGACTGGCTAGGGTTATTAAAATTCATTCGTCAGAAAGAGATTCCCGCTAATCTTTCTGAGAAAGATTGGAATCGTTTTTTTGAAAGGGAAAGGATCGAAATTCCAGCAGATCCTAAAGAAAGCGAATGAAAGAAGCCGGTTTAATATCAGTGATCCCCCGAAGAATTGATATTTAAGATGACTTGAGGGCTGCTTTCGGTTAATTTGGGGGAGTAATGAAACGTTTATTAAAACCCTTAGCATTCGTGGCAGTTGGAAGTCTTCTGCTTACTTCTTGCCAGACCATTAATCCTTATACAGGAGAAGCTCAAACAGCGAAGGCTACGACCGGGGCCCTTTTGGGTGGCCTTTTAGGAGCGGGTGTTGGAGCTCTTTCGGGAGAAGGTAGCACCGATCGTCGTCAGAAAGCGCTGATTGGAGCCGGGATTGGAGCTCTCACTGGGGGCGGGATTGGCGCTTATATGGATAAGCAAGAAGCAGAGCTTCGTCAGGAACTCGAAGGCACTGGCGTAGGGATTCGCCGGAATGGGAACGAAATCAATCTGGTCATGCCCGGAGATATTACTTTTGCGACGGGGAGCTCTTCCATTAATGGAGGCTTTTACGATGTGCTAGGTTCTGTTTCTAAAGTGCTTAATAAATACAACCGGACTTTAGTCGATATTACAGGCCATACCGACAGTGTTGGTGAGAGGAATTATAATTACCGTCTCTCTCAGAGCCGTGCGCATAGTGTGGCAAGATTTTTACAAAGCCGGAGAGTGAACGCCAATCGCTTCCGCGTATCAGGGCAGGGGCCGGATACTCCTGTTGCTACAAATAGCACCGCTTCAGGTCGTCAGTTAAATCGTCGCGTGACGATTCAGCTCGCTCCATTGACCCAGTAAGAGTTTAAGTTCTTTTTTCTTTCAGGGTGAGCTTTTCATCCTGAAAGAACTTCCTTTGGCTGTTTGCGATCCGGTTAAGAAAAGGATTATAATAGAGAGGGAGATGATTTTTGGTAACAACGTGAAAGGTATTGGGCGTCTAAAAAAGCTCTCCTGTTCGCTCGAGCTCTAAAAGGGTCGTTTTGGCAGATAGTCCACCGGCGTATCCGGTGAGGGTGCCATTTTTTCCGATCACTCGGTGGCAGGGAATGAAAATAGAGAGCGGATTTCGGCCATTCGCTAAACCTACCGCTCGCACCGCTTTGGGGTTGTTAATCGCGTTAGCAATGTCGCTGTAAGAGCGAGATTCACCATAAGGAATGGTCTGTAAAGCATTCCAAACTTGTCGCTGGAAATCAGTGCCGATTGGTAATAAAGGGACGTCAAAAGTGGTTCGCTCTTTTGCAAAATACTCGCTGAGTTCCACGGCAGCTTGAGTTAAAACAGGGTGTCTCTCATCCTTTTGCCAATGAGGGTCCAAGGTCTTCTGCTGATTGACATGGTCCACTGCGAGAAGACTGTTTTTATCAGCTCGCAAACGAAGATGGCCAATAGGGCTGGAGTAAAGAGAGTAGGTGATCATCAGTTGGAGGTGTTTATTTCCAATTAGTAGCATTTGAGCTTACTCATCAAAAAGTAGGAGAATTTCCATTTTAGGTTTAAGCATTTCTAATGCGATCACATATTGTCGCATGGAAAGAAAGTTTTCGTTAAAAGAGGCAGGCTTTTATAAGATGATCTGTCATCATCTTATTTTCCGGAATCAGAAGCTATGAATTTTACAGACATTGATCGCGAAGATTTACGCCAGTATCTAAAAGAGGTTCAGAATACAATGATGCCTTTCGGGAGATTTGGGCCTAAGGAATGCCCTCCCTCAGGCGTTCCTATCTATGACCTTCCTCCAGAATACCTGGCCTGGTTTTCAGAACGTGGTTTCCCTCAAGGCCAACTAGGCGAATTGATGCGCATGACACATGAAATCAAATCCTGCGGCGCTGATGAGATTTTCACTCCCTTGCGACGTGCTCGTGGGGGGCGATCTTCTGTCCGGAAACGCAAACCGAACTCTTCTTTCAATCATGATGACTCCTAAATTTGTTTTATTTTTACTCTTCTCATGGGTTTCACTTCATCCCGTTGATGCTACTGAGATTGACGCTCGTTCTTTAAGGGAAAAAGCTGAAGCTGAGGTTAATCGACAGAACTGGAAAAAAGCCTCACTCCTCTATAGAGAGCTCTTAGATGAGGTGAAAGATTTTCGTTCTTCGGTTGATTTAAGAGAGTATCTTGTAGCCTCTAAGGCTTTAGGGGGGCAGGCTCATATCGATGCGGATCTTGAGCGGTGGTTAGAGCTCCGTCAGGGAGAAGAAAGCTTTCATATTGCGGTAGCAGAAGTGTATCAAAAATTGCCCGCTTGGGGGCGTCTCGTGGATGGCGTTTTTCATCGCGGGCATTCTCGAGTGCAGGGGGAGCATTTGAATGTGGGTCAACATGACCGGATCAAGGCAATACGTATTTTGTTAGAAGGGAAGGGGGCGAAAGCTTCAATGAAATGGTATAAGGCCATGCTCGTAGCATTTCAACAGGGAGGTTCTTTTTCCCATCGTTGGAATCATTTGACCCCGCTCGAAAAAGAGCCTGCCTTTCAACAAGAAAACCTAAGTGCTCATTCTTATCATCCGGTGCTACCGAATGGAGAGATTGATTGGATCCGGAAACCAGTTCGCTTTAAAGAGGCTAAGAATGATGCTGAGCGTTTCTTCTGGTTAGTGGAGGAAGCGGTGAAAGTGCATGGGGAAGAAGCTTCTCTAGAAGTGCAGAAAATTTGGGCCGAGTTTTTGAATTCAGTTTATCAACAAGGCAATGAACTTTCTAGGAACGATGATTTACCGTTCGACCCCGCGAAAGTGTGGCTACACCTCGAAGGAGGTGCGAAGCCACAGTATGTCACTTTACCGGCGGACTTGAATACTCATGCGAGATTTGAGAAATGGGCGGAGAATCACGACTGGGCTGTGAATCATTTATATGTAAAATACTTGGCGCAGAGTGAGCTGCCACGAGCAGTGAAGGCTCTTGAAGAAGCCATTCCTCGTTTTGAAGAGCGCCGCAAAGAATTCGAGGATTCTTTGGATCAATTGACTGGAGATTGGATGCAGTTGACGAGTCCGCAAACTTTCGTGGCAGGTCGAGAAGTGGAACTGACCTTTAACTATCGAAATGCAAAAAAAGCTCATTTCGAGATGTCGAAAATGAAAAGAGAGCATCTTAAGGAGGTCTTACTTGAGATGCTGAAACAAAAAAGAAACTCCGATTTTAAAATGGCTGACTACTTCTTTAATAGGAGAGGAAAAGGCTTTTTAGAAGAGAGCCAGAAGTGGTCGGAAAAACTTACGCCCAAGCAAGGTCACCTTCCCACAAATGGAACGACCGTCGCGCCAGAGCGAGAAAATGGGCTCTACTTATTAAAATGTCAGGTGCGTGATTCAGATCCTATTTGGACTCTTATTCAGATTTCAGATTCGGTATTGGTTCAGTGGAAGCGAGGCGGAACAGATCGTTATCAGCTAATGGGGGCTCATCGAGGCGAAAAACGGGTTGGGAAACTTACTTTAATGGGAGTTCATTATGAAAGGCTTCCCGCAAAAAACGAAAAAAAACCTCAATTTAAAACCAAGACAAAAACGTTTGAGTTAGAGACAAATAGTGAAGGTTTTGCAGAAAAAGAAAATCAGAAACCGGATCGGAATTATGAGTGGCAGATTCTTGCTGAGACCCAAAGTGGAGCTCTTTTGGTTTCGGACTTAACTAACCGATATTCTTATCATAAAGATTTTAATGATGAGATTGATGAGGCTTGGAAAACTCAGTTCTTAAGTGATCGGCCAGTTTATCAGCCGAAGCAAGAAGTGAACCTGAAATTCTGGGTGCAGCGCCCGAGGTTAGTCGGAAGAGAACGTTCAGAATTTGCCGGAGAGACGGCATACCTGAGTATTAAAAGTCCACGGGGAGATCTTCTTGTCGAAGATGTCCCGTTGAGAGCGGATTCTTATGGGGGAGTGCAGTATCAATGGAAGATTCCTAAAGGCGTTTCCTTGGGGCGGTATAACGTTTCACTAGGTCGGTCTAAGAAAAAACATAATTGGTTAGGGCAAGGTTTCTTTCAAGTCGAAGAGTATGAGAAGCCCGAGTATGAGGTGAAGGTAGAGACCCCTTCGAAGCCTCTGATTTTAGGAGAAGAAATTCCGGTGGTAGTGAAGGCTCTTTATTTCCATGGAGCACCAGTCACGCAGGCTAAGGTCAAAGTGAAAATAACGCGTCATGCGTATCATTGGACTTGGCGCCCAGTAGAAGAGTGGGATTGGTTATACGGAAGCTGGTTTGAGCCTCGGCGCTACTCTTTTTGCCGCCCTTATTTCCCAAGCTCTCCGGTGTCGGGCGAGGTCGTTTTGGAAGAAGAAGTAGAGCTCGATGCTGATGGGATGGTGAAGGTTCAGGTGCCGACAGCAGAGACCTTACGAGTTTACGGAAAGGTGAATTGCCGTTATCAAGTCGAAGTTGAGGTGGTGGATCAATCGCGGCGAATGGTGGCGGCAAGTGGAGAAGTGTTAGTAGGAGGTTCTGCCTTCCAATCGGTTCTGTATCACGAAAAAGGTTTTTTGATCCCGGAGAAGGAAGCCTTTTTGAAATTAAGGGCTGAGAATTTAATGAAGCGCGGGTTTGCGACGAAGGGAGAGGCCACCCTTTACCGGATCAAGGGGCTTCGCGCTGATAAGACGGTCGATGAGGTGAAGGTGAAGTCTTTCCCTGTGATGACGAATTCAAAAGGAGACGGGGAGCTTTCTTATCAGGTTTCAAAAGCAGGGCAATACCGCTGGGAAGTGACTTTGAAAGACGATAGCGGAAATGAATCTATTTCGGAGACTGTCATTTCAGTAATGGGAAGGGATCCTCTGAGTGAAGGTGTTTTTAGTCCCCTTGAGTTGTCGGTGGAGAATCCGACTCATTCTGTTGGAGATACGGTTCGAGTATTGATTCAGACTAAAATCCCCAATTCAAGAGTGCTGGTGGTAACAAGATCGACGGGTTCGAAAGAACGCTTTTTCTATCGTCAACTCGAAGGTCATAGTCAGGTGATTGAAATTCCTGTGCGCGCAGAAGATCAGCCGAATTTCTTTGTGAAGGCGATGACGGTTTCAGAAACACAAATGAAGCTTGCAACAGCCGAAGTTCGAATCCCTCCTCGTCAGAAACTGCTTTCGATGGAAGTCATTCCTTCAAAGCAGAAATACAAGGCTGGAGAGAAAGGTTCGATTCGGGTTCGTTTGAGCGACCCGGAAGGGAAACCTTATCAGGGGAGTATTACACTCTCTATTTATGATAAGAGTCTCGAAGCGATTAGCCCTTATCAACTCGTCGCGTTAAAGCAGACCTTTTGGTCAATGCGAAGATCTCTTTCTTATGAGAATTGGTTGGTGAGGCAAAAGTATTTTCCGCAAGAATTGCGCGAAGGGCGGCCTGGGATGAAGCATTTCTATGGAGGGATGCGACAAAGATTTAATTCGGATCCTTTTGCTTCTGCTGGATTTGTTTCGGCCCCTTCTTCCAGTATGGCGAAATCTTTGGGTAATAGTGATCCTTTCGCAGATGCTTCTGAGCTCACTTTAGCTGATGAAGCCATTCTTGAAGAAGGGGCGGAGCCTCGAAGCGCTCCCGTGATCCGTTCGAATTTTGCGGACCTTGTGAAATGGCTAGGCGAGGCCGAGACAGATGCCAATGGGGAGCTCGAAATTCCAGTCGAGTTTCCTGATAATCTCACGACGTGGAAAATTCGAGCGTGGGCCATGGGGCATGGAGCTTACGTAGGGGAAGCTCAAGCAGAGGTCATCACGTCTAAAGATCTTCTCATTCGTCTCCAGTCTCCTCGTTTCTTCGTCGAGCGCGATGAGGCTGTGTTGAGCGCCATCGTGCACAATTACCACCCCGAAGCCAAAGAGGTGAGAGTGCGAATGGAAGTGGAGGGAGGTTCGGTTGTCGCTCTTGAGAACAGGACTCCACTTCATACCATTCCTCCTGGCGGGGAAGTTCGGGTTGACTGGCGAGTGCGCGCCGAGAAGGAGGGAGAGGTGAAAATTCGTATGCTTGCGGAAGGAAAAGATGATTCTGATGCAATTGAGAAAACCTTTTCAGTGCTCGTGCACGGGTTCCCAAGGCTGGAGAGTTGGAGTAGATCTCTTTCTTCGGAGCAAGGTTCCACTAAAATAATGTTTCAGATTCCGGAACGCCGACGAGCTTCGGAGTCTCTTTTAGAATGTCGGTTTTCACCCACGATCGCGGGATCTCTGGTGGAGGCTCTTCCTTACCTTGTTTCATACCCCCACGGGTGCACCGAACAGACTTTGAACCGTTTCATTCCGACAATCATTGTGCGAAATTTGTTAGGAAAGATGGATTTAGACCTGGAGCAAATCCGGGAAGCGAAGTTGGATCCTCAAACAAAAAAGAGGGGGCAATGGAGCGGGGATAACCCTGTATGGGATGTGCAAGAGGTTGATCGCTTTGTCGCCGCTGGGGTGAAAAAACTCGAATCAATGCAGAACTCAGATGGAGGTTGGGGGTGGTTTTCGGGGAAGGAAGAGCGTTCTTACAGTCATACTACAGCAGTCGTGATTCACGGTCTTTTAAAGGCTCAAGAGCTAGGAGTAGAAGTTCCTTATTTGAAGAAGGGCATTACCTGGCTGAAGCATCAGGAGTTGAAGGAGTTGAAGCGATTCCTTTTGCCGGAAGAGGACTCGAATCATCGTCGCCAGGTCCGAGCTATTGATGCAAAAGTCCGGATGGTGCTGGGAGAGGCTGGAGTTGATCAGCCTGAGATGTTGGCGAAGTTACACGAGCGGAGGGGAGACCTTCCTGTGTATGCGAAGTGCCTACTCGGGCTCGAGTGGCACCGGAGTGGTGAGGTCGAGAAGAGAGATCTGGTTCTTGAAAATATTGAGCAATACCTCGTCCAAGATTCTGAAAATCAAACCGCGTATCTTGAGTTGCCGCACGGTTCCTACTGGTGGTATTGGTATGGATCAGAATACGAAGCGCAGGCCTGGTATTTGAAATTGTTGGCAAAGATGAAGCCAGATAGCGCGCAAGCTTCTGGTATGGCGAAATATCTTCTTAATAATCGTAAAAATGCCACTTATTGGAATTCAACACGTGACAGTGCTTATTGTATCGAGGCTCTTTCGGATTACGCACAGGCGAGTGGAGAACTTTCTCCAGAGCTTGAAGTCGAAATTCGATTGGATGGGGAAGTGATTCGGAAGGAGTCTCTTTCGAAAGAGAACCTTTTCACCTTTAACCCTGTGGTGAAAGTCTCAGGCGATATTCTCACCGGGGGAGAGCATACCCTTGAGATTCGTAAAAAAGGGAAGTCCCCTCTTTATTTCAACGCAGAGGTAGAGGTCTTTACTTTGGAAGACCATATTCCCAAAGCGGGCCTCGAGTTAAAGGTAGAGCGACGGTATCGACGGGTCATCAAGGAACAAAAAGAAGTCGTGTCGCTTGACCGAAACGGACAGAAAATAATGAAGAAGGTGGAGTCGGTTCGTAAAGAGTTGATCGAAGATGGCGCTGAAGTTCGTTCCGGAGACCTGATCGAGGTTGAGCTCATTATTGATAGTAAGAATGATTACGAATACCTTCTTCTCGAAGACCCTAAGCCAGCAGGATTCGAAGCTCTCGAAACTCGAAGCGGGTATTATTACAATTCGATTGGGAGCTACGTCGAGTGGCGGAAGTCAAAGGTAAACCATTACTTAAGAGCTCTGCAGCGAGGGAAGCACCGTTTGGTTTATGAGCTAAGAGCTCAGACGCCGGGCTCCTTCGGAGCACTCCCGACGAAGCTTGAAGCAATGTATGCACCAGAGCTTAGAGGGAATTCTCAGAGCCAAAGAGTGAAGGTAGCAGAAGCCGCTGAAAGCGATGAATAAAAAAGGCGCTCTCTTTATGGGAAAGAGGCGCCTTCTGGAATGGAAATAATTGATTAAAAGCTTACTTGCGCTTGTAGCTTCGATTCAAGTAAATCGACAGTCACATTGGCCCCGATGAGGCGTTCGCTGACTTCCCCATCGCGAAAGATGAGTAAGGACGGGATCGATTGGATTCCATATTTGGAGGCAAGTTCTGGAGCTTGGTCAACATTGACTTTCCCTACCTTAGCAGAGCCTTCTACTTTCGCGGAAAGTTGATCAATGAGAGGTCCGATCGCTTTACAAGGTCCGCACCATTCGGCCCAGAAGTCGACTAAGACTGGTTCTTGAGATTGGAGGACTTCAGTTTCGAAGTTTTTAGAGTCGTATGTTTGAGTCATAAAATAAGATGAGTTAATGTTTAGGTGAGTATTCTCTGTTACTTACGAAAATAAGAGCGGCTTCCTTTAAACTTATTCCAAGCGAATCAAAAAAAGGGTTTTAGAATAAGAGTCTGCGCTTGTGACAATCTTAGGGAGTCTTTATGTCTTTATGTCTTTATGACACCACTGCAAGCGATCATTCTAGGCCTGATTGAGGGATTGACGGAGTTTCTACCAGTGAGCTCTACCGGTCATTTGGTGGTCGCTCAACGTCTCATGGGGATTGGGGTGGAGAATGCTGCCGCGAAGGAAGCGGCCGATGCATTTGCAATCAGTATTCAAGCAGGAGCTATTTTAGCAGTTTTAGGGCTTTATTTTAAGCGAGTGAAGCAAATGTTTCTAGGCTTGTTGGGGAAGGATTCCGCTGGCTTGAAGCTCGTCATTGCAATTGTGGTGGGCTTTATCCCTGCCGCGGTGGCAGGACTGACCTTGAATACTTGGATTAAGGAAAAGCTCTTCACGATGTGGCCGATCGTCATTGCTTGGATTGTAGGAGGGGTCGCTATTTTACTCGTTGCAAAACTCCGGGAAAATAAAGAAATCAAAGGGAAGGAGTTACTCGAAATCACTTGGAAGATGGCTCTTATGATTGGCCTGCTTCAATGTGTCGCGATGATGCCTGGAACGAGTCGCAGTTTAATGACAATCGTGGGAGGCGTTTTAGTGGGTTTGTCACTTTCTGCGGCTGTTGAGTTTTCTTTTTTACTAGGGTTAGTGACGCTGGGAGCAGCCACGGCTAAAGATACCTTGGATTCGGGTGCTTTGATGCTAGAGGCTTTCGGCCCATTGAATTTAGGTTTAGGTTTTATCGCCGCTTTTGTCTCCGCGATTATTGCAGTGCGCTGGATGGTTTCGTATCTGAAGAAGCACGGGATGGTTGTATTTGGGTATTACCGAATTGCGATCGGCCTCATTGTCGCAGGCTTGATTTTCACGGAGGTTGTGAACGCCGCTTAAACATTTTATTATAATATGAGATTACCCCGAAATATGAGAAAATACCGTTTTATCGTGATGCTGGTCATTGCGGTATTGGGCTATTTTTTCAAAGATAAACTACCGCAATCGTCTAGTAAACAGAGGCCTTCAAGTTCGAATCAAGGCCAAGTCGAGGAGTATGTTTCACTGAAAGGTTGTCAGTATGTGCCTCATCGAGGTAATGACGGAGACAGTTTCCATGTGCGTGATCAAGCTGGGAAAGAGTATGAAATACGCCTTTACTTTGTGGATGCTCCCGAAAGTTCGTTCAAGACGTATCGGGATGGAAATAATAACGGGAAACGAATTGCTCACCAGGGGCGTGACTTAGGTCAGTTAAGTCAGGACGAAACGACTCAACTCGGAAAAGAAGCGAAAAAATGGGTGAATTCACAGCTGAAGAAGGGCACTTTTGAGGTAGTGACGAAGTGGGAACCCGTTTTTCAATCGGGACGTTATTTTGCCTTTGTCAAAGTGGGTGGTGAGGACCAGTGGTTGCACGAACAAATCGTCGCTCGCGGATTAGGTCGTATTTACACGCAAGGAACAAGGACTCCAGATGGGAGGAGTGTTTCGCAGCAGAAGAAAATTCTTTATCAATTGGAGAAAAAAGCGAAGCTTGCAAAATTAGGTGCTTGGGCACAGTGAATCTTATTATATTTTAAAAGTCAGACCATGCTAGCAAAGCGAATCATCCCCTGTCTCGATGTCACCGATGGCCGAGTGGTTAAAGGCACCAACTTTATCAACTTAAGAGATGCCGGAGATCCGGTCGAATGTGCCGTGAATTATAATAGCCAAGAAGCTGACGAGATTGTCTTTTTAGATATCACCGCTTCTTCAGATGGCCGGGCCACGATGGTTGATGTGGTGGAACGAACCGCAGCACAATGTCAAGTTCCCCTGACCGTAGGGGGCGGGATTCGAGAAGTGGCAGATATTCATAAGATGCTTTGGGCTGGAGCTGATAAAGTCGGGATCAATACCGCCGCAGTCACTCGGCCTGAGCTGGTCGATGAAGGGGCTCGTGCTTTCGGAAGCCAGTGCATCGTCGTTGCGATTGACGCCAAGCGAGAAGGGCCAGGGAAGTGGGGCGTTTACACTCATGGAGGGAGAACACCTGTCGGCAAAGATGTGGTGGAATGGGCTAAAGAAATTTGCCGTCGTGGCGCAGGAGAAATCCTTTTGACAAGTATGGACTCGGATGGAAGTAAAGCGGGGTATGATATTGAGCTCACTCGGGCTGTGAGTGAAGCCGTTTCGATTCCGGTGATTGCGAGTGGAGGAGCAGGGAACCTTCAGCATATGGTAGATGTTTTAGATCAAGGGAGTGCGGACGCGGTTTTGGCCGCTAGCATTTTTCACTTTGGGCAATATACTATTCAAGAAGCGAAAGAGTATTTTGCAGAAAGAGGGATTCCCGTCAGGCCAAGCTGTTCCTATTTGCAAATGAAATAAAAAATGCGGGAATTCGAAACTCATATTTTAGAATATAGCGGGAAGATAGAAGGGACTCCGGTTTCTTCGGTTTATCAGGCCTGCGATCCGCGCACTTCCAGGCAGTATCTCATTGCTCGAGTATTGCCTGATGGGGGGGTATCGGATCAGAGTAGGAATATTACTTTGATGTTTGAGGATCTAAATTTACTTTTTCAGCATCCTCACCAAGGGATAGGGAAAGTAGTAAACTATGGTTATGATGAAGACGGTCCTTATTATATGAGAAACTATTTTAACCGTAGTATTTCGAGGAAGTCTTTTGGGTCTGAGGTTTTTAATGGGGAACAATTTTGTTCGATCGCTTATTCGGTATTAAGCGGTCTCGGTCACGCTCATGATTTAGGTGTTTACCATCGCCGAATAGACCCAGATGCGATTAGCTTGATAGAGACTCAGTCCAAAAAACCTACAGCATTTTTAATGAGGTTTGGACTACGTCATATTTGGAGTCGGAATACGTTTTTAAATGCCGAAGAGGACTTAGGGAATGAAGTAGGAAACATTTATTTCGCTGCCCCAGAATTATTGAGAGGGGAAGCTGGTGATCATCGTGCCGATTTGTATTCTCTGGGCTGCGTCTTTTTTTATTTATTGGCAAGGTATTATCCTGTTCAACAAAGAAGTTACTCGCAGGTGATTGATTCTCATCTAGCAGGGAGAGTGATTCCGTTAAGTAAGGGTAGGCCTGATTTACCGTCCTTTTTAAGTCGTTGGATGGAGAGGCTTGTCGCCGTAGATCCCGAAGAAAGGCATCAGAGCGCCTGGGAGGCAATTGAGGCTCTCGAGATTGCAGTAAAAGAGTATCGTGCTTCTAAAGGAGAAGGTAAGAGCTTTTGAAGTATTTTTATAAGGTGAGTTTCTCAATCAAACTTTCGATTTCAGAAACGTCCACTTGGTAATCATACCCGTCTGGGCGATTACCTCCATAATGACCAATATAAGGAAACTTCCATAGCCCGGTGAGTTTTGCGAAAATGGGCTGAATAAAGTCGCCTGGGAAAGATTCAATGAGTTTCGCGTTTTGAGGTCCAAATGCGAGGTTAGAGAGCGCGGCGCCATGTGTCGAAAGCACTAGTTCTGCATTTGAGAAAAGTTCGGCTTGCTCTATAATCGTTCTTTTCCCCATGACAATGGTTTCGAATCCAAATTGGGCGAGCATGCTTTCGAGCTCTACCTCATTACTGATTCGTCTTCGCCAAGTGTCTTTCCTGCTAATGTAGTATCGGTGATGACCTTCTTCTTTTTGAGGCGCGTTGAAGAAATCTTTTAAAAAGCTCCATCCCTCTTGATTCAGCTCTCCAGGAAGAGGAGTTGAGAAAGCAATGATTTCATCTGCTTGGAAATGAGTATTGAAATCAGTGGCAATGATTTGCTCTGGTCGGACTCCGAAGCGAGCCATGACTTCATGATGAAATGTGGAGCGCATCGGAGTGAGGATTTTATCTTCGGGTTGGATGTTAATAAAGCGGAGCTTCGGAACGGCATCGATCAGCCAGTGATAGTAATTTTTCCAAGAAGAAATAGTGGGGAGCGCGATCAGGCGACCCTTCACCTTTTGGCATTCTGGGAGTCCCGAGTAGTGGCAGACTCGGTTACCTTTCGGGTATTCGAGGAATTCGTGAACGAAGTCGCTCAGGATGAGGTTATTCTCATCAATTACGGTAGCATTTTGAGAAAAAAGCCGCCCATTCGGGAGTCTTAGCATGGAGCTAGGCCCACTATGATATCCATTGAGAGGAATTTTCCCTTCGAGTTCGGACGAAAGGTGAATGACATGTCCGCCGGCGATTTTTTGGGCTTCGCTCAGAGGGGTGACAAGCTCGGGATAGACCTCATTCGCAGTAATACAACCCTCCGGTGGCGAGACGGTCCACCGAATGTCTTGTTGTAAGTAGTCTCTTGATTTAGGTCGATTCACAGCGGGTTAGAAGCGAAGTGTTATTGAGCGAGCTCTTTGATTTTTTTGATACTCAGCTCTTTACCGTAGATAATGATGTCATCCACAAGTCCATTAACCTCACCTTTAAGAAATTCAAAAGTATGGGCATTAGCGCTCACAGAGTTTCCATATTGAGCCCCAGTAGGGTCAACAATAGTGGAGCTTTTGAGCTCTCCATTGATATAAATTTTAAGCTGCTTCCCAAAGTAGAAGGAGTAGTGAACCCATTCAGATTTTTTGGGAGAGATCTCATCGATGGTCCTGGCGTAATCAAAGCTCCGGTAGTAACGACTCCCTAGTTGATTGTTTCTTAAACGGGCTTCAAAGCGGTTTGGTTGAGCCTCAATGAGGAACGAGGAATCAGCTTCGGTTCGTTTGAACCACATGCTTATACTTAATTCATTATCAAGGGTGCTGACTCCTGTCATTTTGAAAAATGAATCTAGCGAATCGATTTGGAGTGCTTTCCCTCCTTTTCGGCCCTTTTGTAAAGAAACCTTTTGAAGCTCAAGTTCAATTTGCTTTTGTCCTTTCAGCGCTTGTTTCAAAGATTTGAGGTTGGAGGTTTCAAAGTCTAAAGAAGCGATAAGGAATTCTGCTTTTGGTTGAATTGTGCTCTCAGTGAAAAAATCGCCAGCCGTAATAGGAATGAAATTTTGTTGGCGAGGAGGTTTCATTTGGAAATGAGAGCTGCTTTTTGAAAGCGCGATTTCTAGAGGGTAAAAACCCGCTTCGAGTTGCACATGACCCGTAGGTTTCTGTCCCTCGACTCTATTCTGAGCCACGACCTTACCATTGAGACGCAGTTGGTTGACCCCTTTTGGATCGAGTTGAAATTCATAGAGTCCTGTGATTCGAGCTTTGAAATAACCGTGATATTTTGTGAGCTTTTTTAATTGCGGATTGGTCTTCAAACTAAAAACTTGATCGATCGCATAAGGGGCATGATCAAGTTGAGTGAAAAAATTTGAAGAGACTCCGTTTGTAGGAACTTTAACATCGTCACCACCATACCCGATTGAATTTAAGGCATCACGCTTGAGGGCGGCAGTCCAATTAAAGCGTTCTCTACGAAGGCCAGCTTTTAAGGAGCCTTTATTTATTTTAGATGCTTTGAGGGAGAGAGTTTCAGCCGTCTTATTTTCAGCAACGGTTTTGAGGAAGGGTCTCATGAATGTAGATGAGGCGACTTTTTTATAAGAAGTATGGCCCGGTGACATCACAGTGACGGAGAGCGGGAGTGGTTCTGTCATGGCTCCTTGCCAGAAGATAGGGTCGCAAATGATGAGCTGCATTTTGTGAAGCCCAGCTTCAAGAGAAACTTCGGCGTAACGCTTTTTTTGGGAAAGGCCATAAGTGCCGATGACCTCATAGGCAACATGATCGTTGAATGACATTCTGATAGGTCCGGTCGAGTCGATACAGAAGCGATAGGTTCCAGGCTGATTTGCTTTGAAATACCCTTCGTAAGAGAAATAGCCTTTCGCCATTTCTTGAGCCGTTTTTTTGGCGGCAAGTTTAGGCACCTCAAAATTCTCGACGAGTAAGGTGTATGAGAGGTCTGTATTAGTCAGAATTGGGATCATGTTTTTACTGCCCCGGAAAAAGCCGTCGTCACTAAAAATAGTATGAAAAACTTCATAAACCTTCAGCTGAAGCCCTGCTTGTAAGATGTCTGGTGAAGTGGTGATTGCTTTGAGGAGTGGCGTTTTTTTGAGTTTAAGTTCAAAGGGGTGACTTAAGTTTTGAGGTCCTTGTTTCCAAGCGTCATGGACTGTGATGGCTTTAAGGTGAACGCTTTCATTGATGATGAAAGGGCCTTCGTAAAGAGGGCTCTGAGTTGTTGGAGAGCTCCCATTCGTAGTGTATCGGATTTCAGTTCCTGAGGCAGGAGGCTGAAATACGACTTCAAATTCACGGTCAAACTGGTGCGATCGAATTTGGTCATCTGGGAGATTGCGATCGATGGTCCATTTCTCCTTGATAGCAAGTTCAGGTTTGGCAGGGCGTTCGTTACTGCTGGCCACGATTTGACCGTTTTTCTCCAGAGCGATGGTGGTGCGGCCTCGGTCTGTTTGATCGAAGAAATAGAGGTCTTTTTGTTCACCAATCTGAACTGATAATTGCTTGCGGTCATCACTCCATTCAGTGACTGGGAGTGGGTCGCCAAACCGATAAGGATAGAGCATCACTCGGAATTCTGGATCCACCGCAAAAGCGGGAACTTTCACCCTGCTGAAGGCCCAGGTTTTTTCGTAAGAAGGAAGGGGGTAAGGGAACTCAGTGTTTCTCCATAAGACCCGAACGAGCAGCATTGGGTCTCCTTTTTTTGGTTCGAGCTCTTGGTTAGGAACCCACCCGCCAAAGATTCCAAATGGTTTTCGAGAACGTTTGGAGTCGCTCACAGTGAAGATTAGATCGGTTCCAATATCTCCTTGAGTTCCTTTTTCAAGGCGACGATTTTTGACAAAGCTTGTTGCTTTATAGAGCTCAACGTCGCCAGGGAGGTTGAAGTTCCAGTCGTATTGATGAGGGTTGTTGTCTTTACGCACATCATCGACAATGAGGAGGTAAGGGTGCTCTCCTCGGGTGAGAGCCATCGTTCGGAAAACATGATCTACGTCATTCCATCGCTCGTAGTATTCTGGTCCTCGAGTTTCTCCGTGCCAAGGTCCCCAGTCAAGATGGGCGAACCCGTCATAGAATTTTTTCATATGAGGTTGGAAGGGGAGTTCCCAGTCACGGTTGATGCGAAATCCACGGTTTTTTTGCCAAGCGGTGTGAGCCGGAATCTGATCGAGCATGCCATGCCAGTGGTAAAAGTTTTTCTCATGCTTTTTCCATTCGTAGGCATCTGTGGCATCACTAGCAATAATGGTTGCGGCGTCATTGTCGCTGACGGAAAGCAACTTCCCTGGAGTGGGCTGGTAAACTCCTGCGAGCCCATCAATGAGAACCATGTTGCGGAAGTAACTGTCCATATAAGCGCCTGTATAAGGGCTCCAGTTGACGCCGTTCGCAACGAATCTGAAGTCGCCGTGTTCGGGCGTTTCATGCCCGCCATAAAACATATCGCTGCGGCACTCGTAGTGGATGTAAATATCATCTGGTCCCCAGCCCGCTCGAGTTTCGACAATTCCGCGGACAAGGTCCGTATGAGAATAAGGGAGATTTTGAGTCACGCTAGAAGGGAGGCCTTCTTGAGTGTAGTCAGCTAGCTTCTCGTCAGTAGCGCACATTAACATGACATCGAGCATGCTGAGCATGTTGTAATGAATTTTTCCTCCGTAATGGGTTTCATCTGGAGAACCATCAAAGAGATCAAAAGAGGATTGGTTTAAGGTGTGATGGTAAACGGTGTCGACTTTTACATCATTGGGGTAAAAATGCTTCATGATGAAAGTCCAGTAGAACCATGACCAAGAGTTTGCTTCGACATTAGACCAAAAACGCTCTTCCTTGAGGCCTTCTCCTATTTCAGGCATTTTCCATTTGGGACGATTTCGAGCGCGTTTGGTATAGCGATTGAAGGTGTTGTGTAGGGAGTGGAAAGTCGTATTGATGCGTTCGTAGACATGATCATGGCGAAGCAGATTTTTTGGGCCTCGCATCGCTGCCGCTAAAATAGGTTGCACCGGAATGAACCCTTTGACGTTTTCATAGAGAATTCCCTTCGGCGAAATGTCGTAGGTGAGCTTGTCTTCTAGGCGAGGAATGAAGGTGTCTACGACCCGGGGGTCATAACCTTCTTCTCCTTCGATCGAGAGGGCGAAAGTGAAGAACCATGCACCCATCGACATATGGTTATTGATAAAGAAATGCCCGGGGATCTCATGCCCGGAGGTGTATTTATTATGAGTGCATTTGGCGATGGTTCGCCGGACGAGGTCTCGCTGCTCCTTCGTCATGAAGTTGTAAGCGTAATCGTATTCTGTGCCGAGCGAAGTGAAGGCGAATTGGTGGTCTTTTGTATAAAAACTGATTTTTTGTTGGGCGAGTTCACGAACGAGGTCTGGCCCGCCTTCTCGATACACGTCATTAAAATCTCGCCCATTGAGGCGAATCCCGGTTCGAGTGAAGTAGTAGAAATTATGGCGGATATCAACGGCCTCAGGATGCGCATTAAAAATATCAATAATTGATTCGATATAGCGGGCATGTTCGACCGTTTCCTTTGCGGCTTCTTGGCCTAGCTGGTGATCTTCGGTGATCATCGCTAAAAGAGCTTTGGCTGCGATGACGCTTACATTAGCCCACGGAGCATCATTATAAAACGGTCTCGCTTTGGAGGCCGCCTTATTTTTGAGGCCCTGTAAGACGATCTTAAAGACGCGATCTGCTTGCGCTCCCTGTGCCACTTTTTTTCTCATGATTTCAACCTCTTTGGGGGTAATGATAACCCGAGGATGGACGCCTACTTCAGGAACTTTTGGTAAACGGCTGGTATCAAAACCTTTGGTGTTGTAACCAAAATCGACTTCAGGAAGAGGAGGGAAGTTTTTTGCAAACTGACCCGATAAAACCGTATCGACATCTGGAGTAAATGTCCCTTTGTAAGGCTCGGCTTTTAAAAAGTTCCCGCAAGAGAGGCTTAGCGCAATCGATAAAAGGAATTTTTGGAACGTGTTCATGAATGGATCATATTGATACGCGGAGAGGGTCCGCTTTTTTCAATTTTTTTTTGAAGAATTTAAGTAAGATTTGTCTTCACATTGCATTTTATGGATATTTCCCTCAGCTTGTCGAGGTGTTGACTGATAAAATGATTGGATCTCTTTTAGATCAGCTTTTCCGAACCGGGGTTCGTGAATTCGTAGTGTGCCCTGGAGCTCGGAATGCACCTTTGGTTCTCGCTCTTATTCGATCGGAGGGGATTGTGGTTTGGAACCATTTCGAAGAGCGTTCAGCAGGCTTTTTCGCCTTAGGCCGGATGCGGGCGACGGGGTGGCCTTGTGCCGTGGTGACGACTTCGGGGACCGCGGTTGCTGAATTATTAGCGGCGGTGGTAGAAGCTCATTATCAAGCAAGGCCCTTACTGGTTATTTCAGCAGATCGTCCTCATTCATTTCGAGGAACGGGAGCCCCTCAGTCCATCGAGCAGGTTGGGATTTTTGGCGCTTACCTCGAAGGGGAAGATGATGTTCAAAGTGGCAAGGAAATGATCCTGGAAAAATGGTCTGCGCAGAGGCCTTGGCATCTCAACGTTTGTTTAGAAGAGGATTTTGAACAAGAGTTGATTAAAGGGAGGGCTGCGGATGAATTGAATGAACGTCCTCGTGAAAAATTGTCTCAAGAGGTCGTTAAAATCCCGACATTTTTGGAGGAAGATTTTTGGAAAGGAATCGTGGTCGTGGTGGGCGCTTTAGAGCCAGAAGAGAGAGAGGAAGTTTATCATTTTTTGAAAAAGCTAAAGCTTCCTGCCGTGTTAGACCCCCAGAGTGGGTTGCGTGAAGCGTTGTCTGAGCTCTCGTTAGTTGACCCGGATCGTGTTTTAAGGGATCAAATCCCGGGGAAAGTGCTACGGATCGGAGAAGTTCCTCATGGTCGTTTTTGGAGAGATTTAGAAAATTTAGAACAAGTTGAAGTGCTGTCTATGACACGAGCTGGATTTGCTGGGTTAGGCAGAAGCTCGGTTGTTGTGAAGGGGGAGATTGAGAGGTTGGTAAGAGCTTTAGGAGATTCTCTGCATGGAGAAGATGCCCTAGACCTCATGGTGCAAGTTCCTGGTCGAGCTGCAAAGATTGATGAGCTTTTGGAAACATTCCCCGATAGTGAACCTGGATTCATTCGGGCTCTTTCTCTCTTTATTGCGAATGAGCCTCATCTCTACTTAGGTAATAGTCTTCCGATTCGAGAGTGGGCTCTTTTCGCACAGAGAGATCTTCCTGTTATGGAGTGTTGGGCAAACCGAGGCGCAAATGGGATTGACGGGCAACTGTCCTCTTGGCTGGGGTGGTGTGCGGAAGAGGAGGAATCCTGGGCGATTGTAGGGGACCTAACCGCGCTCTATGACTTGAATAGTTTATCGTGGCTTCAGCAGATTCCAGAAGCACGTCGCCGCCTTGTTGTGATTAATAATCAAGGAGGGCAGATTTTTAACCGTCTTCCTCGGTTGGCAGGCTTGGATGAGAAGGAGAAAGAAGTGATTTTAAATCGGCAAGAGTGGAATTTGGCTTCATGGGCGGAACTTTGGGGCGTTCATTATCATTTGGCTCAGAGCATTGATGATTTGGACGAAATCGAAGGGCAGGAGGGGTTCGTCTTGATCGAGGTTCGACCTAGAATGGATGATACGCAAAAATTTTGGGAGGCTTGGGAGACAAGATGATTTGGTTACTTCATGGAGCGGTGGGCTTACCTTCGGATTGGAAGGGGCTTGCGGAGGAGTTAGGCCGTGAGGGGCATGTGGTGCGTTCGGTTGACCTTTATCGTTATCTTGATTGCTGTCCAATGAGCTTGGAAGAATTCGGAAGGGCTTTTTGTGAAGAAGTAGCTGCGATTGATGAACAAGCTATTTTAGTGGGCTATTCGATGGGTGGGCGACTTGCGTTACATGCTCTTTTACATCAGCCCAAGATGTGGCAAGGGGCTTATCTGTTGTCAACTCATCCAGGGTTGCAAGAGGACCAAGAAAAGTTTGAGAGAATGGTGGTGGATGCCGAATGGGCTGCTCAAGCGCTTTCAGGAGAGTGGTCGACTTTTATTCAAAAATGGAATGAGCAGTCAGTCTTGCAATCGGCGCCTTTAAGTTCGCGAGCTTCTTTAAAAAACCGGCGACAAGCCCTTGCTCGTAGTTTCATGGATTGGACTCTTTCCAAGCAAGAGGACCTACGAGGAAGGTTGCATGAAATCAATTGTCCGGTGCATTGGGTGACAGGGGAGAGAGATGAAAAGTTTACAAAGTTAGCAAAGACGATTCCTTTTCCGAAGCAGATGCAATCTCACGTCATTCCGAATGCAGGTCATCGCCTACTTAATGATGTCGCTCCATTTTTGAAGCAAGAGCTCAAAAAGAGCCTTCGCTTAGAGTCTTAAAAGACCAGCAATAGGACGGTGTAAATCGAGGCGAAGGGCTGAGATCGCGATCTCAGGAATTGACTTCCCGCGTATGAGGTCGAGAATAAGGGCATGTGGAAATCAGCTGCCGATTTTGAAGATATTCGTTACGAAAAGACGGAAGATAATCAGATTGCTAAAATCACCATTAACCGTCCAGAGGTCAGGAACGCGTTTCGACCATTGACCGTCAATGAAATGCTTCAGGCGTTTAACCTTGCTCATGAAGATCCAGATGTAGGAGTCATTATTCTGACCGGAGCAGGTGACCTGGCGTTTTGCTCTGGAGGAGACCAGAAGGTTCGAGGTCATGCCGGTTATATGGGAGAAGACGGAGTGCCTCGTCTGAATATTTTGGAAGTGCAGAAGAAAATTCGATCACTCCCGAAGCCTGTTGTGGCAATGGTCGCTGGGTATGCGATCGGAGGTGGTCATGTTCTTCATGTTGTCTGTGATCTAACGATTGCCGCGGACAATGCGAAGTTTGGTCAAACAGGCCCGAAGGTGGGAAGTTTCGACGGCGGACTAGGCTCTAGTTATTTAGCGAGGATCGTGGGCCAGAAGAAGGCTCGTGAGATTTGGTATCTCTGTCGCCAATACGATGCTCAGCAAGCGCTTGATATGGGCTTGGTGAATACAGTGGTCCCTCTCGCCGAGCTGGAAAATGAGACTGTGAAGTGGTGTCGTGAAATGCTGGAGCACTCGCCGATGGCACTTCGTTGTTTGAAAACTTGTCTCAATGCGGATTGTGATGGTCAGATGGGTCTACTCGATCTTGCTGGAAATGCGACCTTGCTTTACTACATGAGTGAGGAAGCCAAGGAAGGGAAGCAGGCTTTCATTGAAAAACGTAAACCCGACTTTTCAAAATTCCCACGTGTTCCCTAAAGTCGAATGAAGGAATGGATTCTTGCTGCTCGTCCCAAGACCTTGCCTGCCGCGGTTGTGCCGGTTTGGTTGGGAGGGGTGTTGTCGTGGAGTCTTTCCGGTCAATACGATTGGTTTCTGGGAGGGCTGACTCTAGTGGGGGCAGTTGCGATTCAGGTGGCAACGAATTTTTTTAATGATGCGATTGATGCCCAGAAAGGGGCCGATACCGAGCAGCGCTTAGGCCCGCGTCGAGCGACGGCATCCGGGCGTCTTCGTTCGAGGTCTGTTTTTGGAGCGGCTTTTCTTTTTCTTTTCATCGCAGCTGTTGCGGGTGCTTTTTTAACCCAGGCTCGAGGCGGGGTAATTTTAGCGATTGGCCTACCTTCTCTTTATTTGAGTTACGGGTATACAGGAGGTCCAGTTCCTCTTGCTTATCGAGGGTTGGGCGAACTTTTTGTGATTCTTTTCTTTGGTTTGGTCGCCGTCATGGGCACCGTTTTTATTCAGCTTCACGAATGGCGAGGTGAGGCCGCTTTACTAGGGTTACAGCTAGGCCTTCTTTCAGCTTTATTGATTTCGATTAATAACATTCGAGATCGTGAAGAAGACCGTCAATCAGAGAAGAGCACTTTAGCAGTGAAGCTTGGCGAAAAACGGGCGAAGGGACTTCTCGTCGCGATGTGGTTAGGGGTGGTGTTATGCGCTCCATTTTGGCATTTATTTCATCTTTCCGAATTACGTTGGGCGAGTTTGCCTGTCGTGATTTTAGGAGTGTTGATTTTACCTAAGATTTTACGAGAATCTCCCTCTGCTCGTTATAATAAATACTTGGCGGTAGGTGGCGTGCAGCTTCTTTTGTTTGGGGCGGCCTTTCATTTTTTTGCGATAGGGTAAATGGAGTATTCCCCTTATTTCCTGAAGTCATCCCGAGACCTTAACGCGCTTTCGGGGAGGGAAGTGGAAGGGGTTTTACTTAGGGATGAAGGTGGCTACGCTTGTTTGCAATCCTGGCCAGCTTTAGGTGACCCTTCTTTAAAAGTCTTATTGGAATGCTTAAAAAGAAGAGAGCTCACACATTCTTTACTGCAGAGGTCGATGCATTGTCTCGCTCTTGATCGGGAAGCGAGAAGTCAAGGGATAAGTCTTTATGAGGGATTAGAAGCACCTAAGAGTCACGCTACATTGACAGACTATCGTGATTTGGAACGTTGGTTAGAATCAGGGTTTCAAGTCATCAAGGTGAAGGTCGGGAAAGACCTCAAATCTGACAAAGAATTTTTGGAGAGCGAAATGAAAAATAATCAGAACCTTCGCTGGCGCCTAGATGCTAATGGAGCTCTGTCACAGGAAGACGCTTGTTCGCTTTTACAGGGGCTTGAGGGGTGTATTGATTGGTTTGAGGACCCTTGGTCGTTGCCGGAAGTTTCGCGATGGTCGGCACATATTGAAGGAGTCCAGATCGCCGTGGACAGGTCTGTGGAATTGCATTCGGCTCCTCAGCGACATGTGGGTGTGATTAAGTCAGCCGTGAATGACTCGGAGAGGGTTTTGAAAGCAGGGTATCGAGAGTGCTTGATGACTTCTTACATGGATCACCCTCTGGGACAGTGTTTTGCTGCTTACGAGGCTTCTCGTTTTTCGCAGTCTTTTCCTGTCGGGAGCATGCATGGTTTGCAGACGCATGCTTTATTTGCTCTTAACGATTTTAGTGAACGCTTCGGAGACTTGCGTTCAGAATTCACCTTTCCCGGAGGAACAGGGTTAGGGTTTGATGATCTTTTACCCACTTTAACATGGAGGTCGCTGTAATACTTAAAGAGGCTTTTTGGGAAGAGAATTCAGGAAAGGTCTTTTTAGCTCCTGATCAAGTAGCACCTAGTCTAGAGGGCGCCCCTGAATATCTTCTTTTTTTTGCGACATCCGGTTCCTCTGGAGACCCAAAGTGGGTCGGGATCACTCGAAAGGCTTTGCTTCTTTCCGCCGCTGCGGTGAATCAGCATTTACAAGTGCAGAAGGAGTCGTGTTGGGGGTTGTTACTTCCTCATTATCATGTGGGGGGCTTTGGAGTGTTGGCTCGTGCGTTTCAAGCATCTTGCCGTTTTTCAGAGTATGAGGAGGAGCGTTGGGATCCTTTCTTAGCTGTGACATGGTTACGCGAGGAGAGGGTGTCACATTTGTCATTGGTGCCCACTCAAGTTCATGACCTGGTGAGTAATGGGATAAAAGCGCCTGCTTGTTTGGAAGCAGTGGTAGTGGGAGGAGGGCAACTTTCGGAAGAATTAGGATTGAGAGCGAGAGCTTTAGGTTGGCCCGTTTTGGCGAGCTACGGGATGACAGAGGCAGGGTCTCAAGTGGCTACGCAGTCACTAGAATCACTAGGGGGGAAGTATTTGCCGTTCAGGATTCCTGTTTTACCTTTGTGGGAAGTCGAGGTAGGTCAGGTGATTCGATTGCGAGGTGAAGCTCTTTTTGAAGGGTATTGGTCTGAGAACAAAGGGTGGGAGAGACGAAAAGAAGATTGGTTTTCGAGTAGTGATTTAGGCTCTTTGGAGGAAGGGGGGCTGACGATAGAGGGAAGAGTAGATCAACTTGTAAAAGTGCGAGGGGAGTTGATTTCTATCTCGTTGTTAGAATCTTATTTCCGAGCGGAGTTCTTAGCGGAGTGTTGGATTGTTCCTGTGCCAGATACTCGGCTGGAGAATCGATTAGTAATTGTATTTGAGGGAGAGATGGAGTTTTCTGAGCGAGAAAAGGTAAAAGATTTTTGTCGTTCGATAGAGGGGCTTCGTCGACCTCAATCCTTCGTTCAGCTTTCTGAGATTCCTCGCTCCGCAATGAGGAAAGTGCAGAGATTAGAATTGGTTAATGCAGTTTTGGATTGCATTAAGAGCGGAAATGAGATTACTCTATGGTAATTGATAATTAAGAGCCGACATTTTTTTAGTGTTTTGTCGATCCGCGTAAAGCGGAGGTTGGTGCTCCGCTTTCAACAAGCCTTGTTTCTGTTTTCTTTTTAAGCTAATATTTTATGATCCATCAAAATACGAATTTGCAAGAACGTGACCAAACGACTTCCCATGAAAGTCGTTCCAATAATGAAATTACAAATCAACAAGTAGAAAGGTTTGGATTGAAGTCTATCAAATCAGAGGGGAAGAACTATGTTTTGGATACTAATGTTCTACTGCATGATCCTACTTGTCTTCATCGCTTCGGAGATAACCATCTTTGTTTGCCAGTTGATGTATTAGCTGAATTAGATCGGTTTAAAAATGAGCCTTCGGAGCGGGGGGCAAATGCGAGACGTATTCATCGTGATCTCACCGAGATGTTTCCTGAAGGAGCCCCGATTACCCGGGGAGTTGAGACAAATGCTGGTGGAACCGTGCGGTTAGTTCTTTATGACCCGGCGGTCTGTGAGCGCTCTTCATCTCAGCTGCGTCAATTCTATCGTGTTTTTCCGGACCGGGAGCGCGTTGATCACCGTATTTTGGCCTGCACTCTTTTGATCGCTCAACATAACGAAACTGAGACGATTCTGGTGACCAAGGATCTGAACATGCAATTGAAAGCCAAGTCAGTGGGAATTCCTTGCGAAGATTACCGGAATGATAAGGTAGATGTGAAAGAGGTTTCTGAGTTCGATCTTGCAAGAGTAGATGTTGACGACAAAGAGTTACAACGTTTTGCAAGCTCAGGACTTTTGAAAATTGACCCAGATCGGAGAGTCGGAGTATCGATTAACCAATACGTGCTTTTACAAGTGGGCGAAAAGCAGACGATGCCAGCTCGTTTCGCATCGGATGGAAATTTTGTGAGATTGATGTATCCAGATGTTTTACGAATCCCTGATGGGATGAATTTAAAGCCGTTGAATTTAGGTCAAAAATGCCTTTTAGATGCGCTGCTGAATCCGGAGGTGACTTTAGTGACGTGTTATGGTCAGGCCGGGACAGGGAAAACTCTAGTAGCAATGGCAGCTGCTTTACACGAGGTATTACACCGTAATTATAGTGGTTTGACAGTGAGTCGCCCGGTCGTGGCGATGGGCGATCAACTAGGGTTTTTGCCGGGTGATTTAGATGAAAAGATGCGACCTTGGGTTCAGCCTATTTATGATGCTCTACAGCTACTCACGTCTGACCCTAGTCAGGGTCAAGGCCCTCGACGCAAGCAGGCTAAGAAGGCCGAAAGTCAATCTCCGGAAGGAGAGTCTAGAAAACCTTACGATTACCTTATCGAGCAGGGAATCATAGAGATTGAAGCGCTTTGTTATATTCGAGGCCGCTCGATCCCAAATCGTTTTTTCATTTTAGATGAAGCTCAGCAGCTCACCCCTCAAGAAGCAAAGACAGTCGTGACTCGGATGTCAGAAGGGTCAAAACTTGTTTTAGTAGGTGACCCCGCTCAAATTGATAATCCATATGTAGATAGTCGTAGTAATGGTCTGGTCTATACTCGGAATCGCTTAAGAAACTTGCCTTACACCGCTCATGTCACTTTGAGTAAGGGAGAGCGAAGTCAGCTTGCCGAAGCTGGAGCACAACTGATGTGAGGGCTTGGTTGACCTTTTCGTTCATTTTGATATAATGAATAGGTCTTTATGAAGATTCGAACCGGAATACTTTCGTTAGCAAGCATTCTTTCAATAGGGTGCGTTGCTCCGATCGCTCCGAAGCCGGCGTGGAGTCAGCAGATTGATCAAGAACTTCACCAGTTAGGATATCAGAACTGGGTGGTGATCGCCGACGCTTCTTTTCCGGTGAGTAGTCGGCCTGGAGTGAAGACGATCTTTATTGAAGAAGAGGTCCCGCTGGTGCTGGAAAGTGTCCTTTATTCACTTGAAGAAAGGTCTCATTGTATTCCGCGAGTGATTTTATCTGAAGAAACCAAAGCGATCACGAATGAGATGGCTCCAGGTATTGAGGAGTGGAAGAGGCTTGTTAAATACGAGCTGCATGGGCGGGAACCTCGTTACATGATGCACCGCACTTTGATGCTCCTCTTAGAAGGGAGCCAAGCGAACTATTCGATGCTCGTGATCAAAACTCAGACCGCCCTTCCTTACTCAAGTGTGTTCATTGAGCTTGATAGTGGTTACTGGGACCATCAAGCTGAAGGCGAACTCCGCCGGAGAATGAAGTGATGAAAGCGATCGACTTAGAAAAAACAAAGGAAAGAGAAGAAGCTTGGGTAGGCGACGGTGTGCTCGCTATTTTTGTTAGAGAGTGGATTTTACGTGAAAAAGAAATGCTCGATGGTGAGATGTTTATTCGAGCGACCTCAAATGATTTTCTCAGAGCCTATGGTAATCCGACTTCAGTCGAGGCCGAAATTGGACGGATTTATCAAAAAGAGGGGCTAGAAGTGGCGTTTGCACATATCGAGACCAACCTGATGCCGATCTTTTTAAAACAGGAAAAAGCACGCGAGCAACGCCTTCGAACCGGGAAGCTAAAGCGTAAAAAATCTTCCTAAAATTGCGAAACGTTTGGGTTTCTGATTAAGGTGATAGTCGGGATATTTCCCAGCCTTCTCCCACTCGAGAGTATTGAAGTCGGTCGTGAACGCGTCCCGGTCCCCCTTTCCAAAACTCGATACTTTCTGGATGGAGTATCCAACCTCCCCAAAAGTCCGGTAGGGGGATTTCGGTGCCTTCAGGCCATTTTTGGCGTAATTCTTCTTCACGGGAGAGAAGTATTTCACGGTTCGGGATACTGCTGCTTTGTTCTTCAGAGGCCCATGCTCCGATCTGGGATTCTCGTGGACGAGAATGGAAGTATTGCAGAGATTCTTCTCGGCTGATCTGTTGGACCGTGCCTCTGATGCAAACTTGGCGTTCGAGTTCGTGCCACAGAAAGGTGAGGGCCGCTTGCGGGTTCTCTTTCAGTTCTTGTGATTTCCGGGAACGGTAATTGGTGAAAAAAAGAAAACCTCTTTGATCGAGCCCTTTTAGAAGGACGGTGCGATTTGAGGGCTGCCCTTTTGAGTTGGCTGTCGCGAGGTTCATCGCATTAGGTTCTCGGCATTGGGTTTGCACGGCTTCGGTGAGCCAATCTTGGAACTGTTCGGTAGGGCAACTCTTTAATTCTGAGCGATTAAGGTCTCCGAGGTGGTAGTTTTCCCGAAGGTCTGAAAGCGCTTTTTCTGTCATGTCTCTAAGATGAGCTCAGATGAGGGATCCGGCAAGGAGATCTCTTTGGAATTGATGATGCGATTTTTCCGTTGCAATCCTTGCGTAGCAATGGTTTCTCAAGGACGTCCATGTCAGAGAATAAGGAACGTAAAACGCTGGAAGAACGCCATCAAATGTCAGACCTCGATCGTCTGCGTCATTCATGTGCCCATGTAATGGCGACTGCGATTTTACGTTTATGGCCAGAGACTCAACTCGCGGCAGGTCCTCCTGTTGAGAACGGTTTTTATTATGATATGGAGCTGGATCACCGCATTTCTCCGGATGATTTTGAAAAAATCGAAGCGGAGATGAAAAAGGTGGTGAAAGAAAACCAGACCTTTGAAAAGGAATTGGTTTCTCGGAATGAGGCGCTTGAGCTGGCGAAATCAGGGCGTCTTTCGGCTCTTTCTGAACGTGCCACCGAGTCGACTTTTAAAATAGATCTTCTCAAGGATATTCCCGAAGAGGAAGAAATCTCCCTCTTTAAAAACGGAGACTTTTGGGATCTTTGCGCAGGTCCTCACGTTCCTCGCACCGGGAATTGTAAAGCCTTTAAGCTCATGAGTGTTGCTTCGGCCTTTTACAAAGGGGATAAAGATCGGCCTCAGTTACAACGTCTTTACGGCACTTGTTTTAAGAATAAAACGCAGCTTGAAGAGTATTTAGAACAGCTTGAAGAGGCGAAGAAACGTGATCACCGCAAACTCGGCCGAGAACTCGGTCTTTTCCACATCGACGAAGCAGTAGGGCAAGGCTTGATCCTCTGGAAACCCAAAGGGGCTCTTGTTCGGCGCTCACTTCAGGACTTTATTACGGAAGAGTTAGATCAACAGGGGTATTTTCAAGTTTTCACTCCGCATATTGGAAAGCTCGACCTTTACCGGACTTCAGGGCATTTCCCTTATTATGTTGATAGCCAGTATCCTGCTATCCCTGAGCGGGATGAGATCGAGAAGCTTTCTGAAGATGGGTCAACGTGTTCACAGCTCACTAACGGACTTCGTGACGGCACGATCGAAGGTTACATGCTTAAGCCGATGAACTGCCCTCATCACATTAAAATCTATGCAAGTGAGCACCGGAGTTATCGTGACTTACCAGTGCGCTTGGCAGAGTTTGGGACCGTCTATCGTTGGGAGCAAAGCGGGGAACTGGGCGGCATGACTCGGGTGCGGGGTTTTACCCAAGATGATGCCCACCTTTTCTGCACCCCAGACCAAGTTGAAAAAGAGGTGCATGGTTGCCTTGATTTGGTGAAAAAAGTTCTTACGACCCTCGGAATGGAAGATTACACGGTCCGACTTTCTCTCCGTGACCCTGATTCGAGTAAATACGTTGGAAATCCTGAAAATTGGGACAAGGCAGAAGACGCTCTTCGTAAGGCTGTCATCCATATGGGAGTCGATTATATCGAAGAACCAGGAGAGGCCGCCTTCTACGGGCCTAAAATTGATTTTGTGGTGAAAGATGTGATCGGGCGTGAATGGCAGCTAGGCACCGTGCAGGTGGACTACAATTTACCAGAGCGATTTAATCTGAGCTATATAGGTTCAGATAACAAGCCGCACCGCCCCGTGATGATTCACCGTGCGCCATTTGGCTCATTAGAACGCTTTACAGGTCTACTCATTGAACATTTTGCTGGAAAGTTCCCAACTTGGCTCGCTCCAGAGCAAGTGAGAGTTTTGCCCATCACGGATGGACAGCTTGAATATGCCGAAAAAACAGCCGAGAAATTAGCCAAAATCGGAGTTCGCGTCGTTGTGGATCGCAGTTCAGATAAGGTTGGAGCAAAGATTCGGCTTGCCCGTTTGGATAGAGTTCCTTACATGTTGGTAATCGGTGGACGTGAAGCGGAACAGGATGCTGTCAGCGTGCGCCACCGTGACCGCGACGACCTCGGGGTTTTCCCTCTCAATGAATTTATTAAGACGATCCAATCTGAAATTGAAACGCGCTCACTGTAGTCGAGCGAGCGTTTTCTCTATTGTATGAATTTCCAGATGATGTCATTCCTTTCCTCAACCTTTTTTTCGAAGAGGGTTGTTTTATTAACCTAACCGTTAAGAACCATAGCTAAGCCAAAAAGAAGAAAACCGTCGCGTCGTGATATGACGCGAGTCAACGAACGTATCAGAGCTCCAAAAGTGAGGGTCGTTCTGCCGAATGGAGAACAAGTCGGAATCATGAATACCAAAGAGGCGGTCGAGAAGGCTAAGGCTTATGGTTTCGATTTGGTCGAAGTGACGAGCACAACTGATCCTCCAATTGCCCGTATCTGTGATTACGGGAAGTGGAAGTATGAGCAGTCGAAGCTTAAGAAAAATAGTGTGAAAACGACGACGAAGCTGAAAGAAATCAAATTCAGAGTTCGCACCGAAGAACACGATTATAACATTAAGATGGCTCGCACCGAGAAGTTCCTCAGTGAGGGACATAAAGTGCGGATGGTTTTACAATTCCGTGGGCGTGAAAATGCGCACAAAGAAATCGGGGTTGAGGTTATGGAAAAAATTCGTTCTGAACTCACCGGAATGGCACAAGCCGAACAAGCTCCACGAATTTCCGGACGGATTGTAGGAATGTCTCTGATGCCTCTTCCTAAAGATCAGCAGAAGCCGAAGTTTATGATTCAACATGCCGACCTTGTTGATCAGAAAGCGGAGGGAGATGATGACGTGATCGACGAAGAAATCATTGATGAAGTGAGCGAAAAAGTTACCGAAAAGACGACGGAAACGGAAGACGCTCCTGAAAACAGCACCGCTGAATAACATTTAAAAACGAAATCTCTCATGCCGCTCCTTCTCTTTGATATCGATGGAACACTCATGGATACCGGAGGGGCTGGAATGGCGGCCTTAAAGGCTGCTGCGGTAGAGGTTTTTGAGGCGGAAGGCCCCCAGCTTGATTTAGCTGGGAGCACCGACCTCGGCATTGTCCGTAATTTTTTTGAGCATTTTGGACTTAAGATCGAATCTTCGAAGATCGATCATTACTTTGAGGTGTATCACCGGAAGCTTAAGGAAAATCTCGCGAACGATTTATACCAAGGAGCACTCCTCCCTGGGGTGTTGCCTCTTCTTGAAAAAGTGGTTGAAAAGAACTGGCCTTGCGGGCTTTTGACTGGAAATACAACAGAAGGAGCTCGTCTGAAGGTAGAAGCTTTTGGCATTAGTGAGTTTTTTCATTTTGGCGCTTATGGGAGTGATCATCACGACCGTAATCTTTTAGGTCCTATTGCGATGGAGCGCGCTTCGGTAGAGTATCAGCACGCTTTTTTCCCTTTTGAAACTTTAGTGATCGGAGATACCCCGAAAGATATTGCCTGTGCCAAAGCATGTGGGGCCGCCTCTTTAATCGTGGGCACCGGAAATTTCAAAATTGCAGATCTTGAGGAGTATGGTCCTGAATTTTTGGTAGAAGACCTTTCGGATACCCAACGGATCCTCGAGATGATAGAATCTCGTTAATGGACCCTAGAGAAGTCTTTCCGAACTGGCCATGTATCCTTGAAAGAGGGGAGTTAAATGAAATCTCTCCTGAAGGGTTAGATCATTTGCTTTCCTTAGGGTGGAGGCATTTTGGTGAATCATTCTTTCGCAATAGTTATCACCTCGAAAAAGATTGTTGGTCTCGGGTGACACCTTTGAGAATCAATCTCTCAGAGTTTAGTCCCAGTAAAAGTCAGCGTCGAAAGCGCCGTAAAAACCAAGATCTCAAAGAAACTGTTGCGCCAGCAAATCCTGGCCAGGAAGAGGAAGAGTTATTCGAGAAACATAAGGTGCGCTTTCGAGAAAACATTCCGGGCGCTCTTTCGGACTTTTTAGGGGACCGACCTAATGAGGTTCCAGGGCCTTGCTTACAGCTTTCACTTCGTCAAGACGGGAAGCTTGTAGCAGCGAGCTTCTTTGACGTTGGGAGAAGCTCCGTTTCTAGTATTTATGGGTTTTTTGACCCTGAATATGCCGCGAGAGGTTTAGGGATTCTCACGATGTTGAATGAAATCGAGTGGGCGCTCATGCAACAGAAGCAATATTATTATAGTGGATACGGAACGATTGAGCCGAGTGCTTATGATTATAAAAAAAGCTTTCGAGGCTTGGAAAGCTATGACTGGGAGAGCTGGTCAAGCATCTAGGGCTCTCAAAAAGTCATTAAGAGCCTAGGACTGTTGAAACAATGGTATTAAGGCTTGATCCCTCTTGTTACAGTGGTGGTGTCTTTTCCTATCGTGACTTGATGTTCGGCCTTGGTTGTTGTGACTTTAGGAAGAGGTTCACCAGGGAGGTGAGGGTAAAGGAGGACTTCAAAACGTGGGTTAGTGGTGCCTTTGGCGTCGATTTGCACCCGAGTGACCTTTAGTTGACTCGCTTTAACAGTGTGCTCTTCTAAGCGGATACTAGACTTCCCTTGAACTCCGAGAACCTTGACGAGTAAACGTGGCCCTGTTTCGAGGGGGTCTTTTTTATGCTTGAGAAGTAAGGTGTCTGGGCTCGATTTGATGACCTCGATTGCCTCGGGAAGCATATTAGCTAGCCAGCTGTAGGTATATTTTTGCTCATCTTTTTTGATGTCATCTTGGATGATGATAAAAGGAGCTCCTTTCCGATAAAGCGCAGCAGAACGGAGGGCCTTTTCTACCGGGTTAAAGACAAAGAGCGGTTTATCTCCGGAGCGATATGCGAAATCAAAAGAGATCGATTTATTTCGCCACTCTGGAAGCTGTTTAGGATCTGTGCTTGGATAGGTGAAGTCTTTCCAGGTTAATCCATGGTTGAGGACGGAAGCATTGGTAAGGCCTAATTTGTTTTTGATCGCGGGAGTGACATATCCGGTAGGGCTTTTGCTTGCGTAGCGAGCATAGTCGTAAAAGGCTTCTGCGTCGCCAACCCCAAGCACGTGATCATCAGATTGTTCGTAATGTAAAAAACGTCCAGGGAGAGAGGGCCATGTCCACCAATTGAGACTTCCTCCTCCGCCGATACCATCGATGAGAACCGTCGAGTGGAAGTCATTTTCGATTTCGAACTTACCAAGGTCCATGAACCAGTGGCGTTGATGAGACCATAGCTCGAAGGCGTTCACGTCGGGGTGGACGTGCCCGACGAAGTATTTATCCATTCGGCAGCGGAAGACGAAATGAAGGCCGTCCTCTTCCCATGAAGAACGAGTCGTCATGTAACCGGTGTCTTTACAGAAGACATCGAGTGAGAGTTGATCTGCGGTTTTCTTATAATCCATCTCTTCAGGGAAGCTTTGGGCGAAGAGAGCGGTGAGGAGAGTGAGATTTCGCTGGTCTTTTTTCTTTTCAACAATTCCATCCTGCAACGTTTTTTGAAGGAAAGAGACAATAGGGTCATCGTAAACACGTGCCGCAACGATCGTGAAAGGCATGATTTGAGAGACGATCCCAGCAGGGATATCATGATTCCCACGAACCCCTCCCTCCCATGTCACTAGATTGCGGAATGCCATGTCGAGAGTTCGGCTGAGGGCCGTTGTTTTGAAAAAGTTTTCATCACGCCTTGCTGTAGCTAGTGTTGAGAAAGTAGCATTCCCGAGCCCGAAGTTAAAATACCCCCATCCTTCATGAGCACATCCAGATGGATACATTCCATAACGAGTAAAGAAATTGCGGAGCTTAATCGTATTTTGTTCTAGGAGCCTAGGGTCGTAACCTTCTTCCCCTTCGATCGCTAATGCGGCAATGAGAATGTGGTCATGGAAGGTGTTCCAGTTTCCACATGCTTCAATCGCTTCATGAGCGGACCCATAAGTTTGACGGAATTTAGTCATTTTGGAGAGAAGCTCACGGATTGGCTTTCTCTGTTTCTCACTCATGATGGGAGCGAGGATGTCGTAAGTCATGGCAAGAGGTGAGGCGACATCGTGAGTGAGTTTATTTTCGTAGTTAGGTTTATAAACTTTGCTATGTTCTGCGGCGATATGACTGGCGACTTCAGCGATTTCCTTTTGTTTAGGAAGGTCGTTTTCAATGAAAGCCACGAAAGCTCTAGCATACATCACGTTGTAGAGACTTCCGGCTTCTCCTGAGATGTTTCGGGCGACATCCGAATCGTAACTTACTAATCCAGGAGTAGGGTCGAAGCGTTCACCTGCTTTGAATTTTTGGTAGGTGATTCCTTGAGGAGTTTGAGGGGCGTCGAGTTTACGCTGGGAGTCTTTTTTGATTCGAGCGAGTGAGGCGATTGCAAGAGGGTCTGTCTTGCAATTCTCTCGAATGAAAGGGATGTCCGAAGGAGAGAAAAGGATACGGGGGTGAACTCCTGCCGCTGGGAGGGGGCTTGATGGCCGCACTTTTTTGTCAGAAGGCGTGTAACAAGATACTGTCATCTCGTCATGCGAGATTAAGCCTTCGGGGCTTTTGGCCTCCAGCCGAATCCGGTAGCTTCCATAATCTGGGTTGATACTAGGGAGTTGGTGATCAAAGGTTACTTCAGTTGTTAAGCTGTTTGGTTCGCTGAAAGTAGCGGTGCCGTCCCCCGATAAGAGTGACCATTGATAACGAGTGCCTTCTCGAGCATGCCTGACAGAGCCTTTGAGAGTTGTCTTGGTCGCAGGCATTGCAATCTGTTGATTGATCCCTGTGTTCACTTCAACGGCCGCCTTGGTGAGGCCTTCTAAAACCTCCGCATCAGGGCCTTCGAAAAGTCCTTTGATGGTGGCTTCGTCAAGCGGTCTCGTGAAGGCCGTGATGTCATCAAGACTTCCATTAAAGGTCTGGAAGTCTTCTTTTCGTCCTCCTAAATAATGCCAATGAGCGGGTTCGGAAGAGTTGAAGGAATCAATATAGAGGTCATCGATATTGTAAGTGGACTCCGTGGTTAGAACTCCGTCGAGGTAGACTTTGACCCAGGAATTGGAAGGATCAAAAGAGCCGGTAATAACACAGTGGTGCCATTTTCCGTCAAAGAGGCTTCCGGGAGGGCGGGCCGTGAATTTACCATTTCTCCCAATGTTGATATTGAGCCCCTTGGCGTGTTCTTCTCTCCCATCAGGAAAGACGCGAAAGTTACCGAAGTTTAAAATGTTAGCATTGTTGTGAGGTCGTTCTCCTTTGACCCAAAAGGAAACCCCAAACCCTTTGGCAAGGCGCACATGACCGAAAAGAGAGTTGGTATTACGGTTATAAATGGCAGGCACTGCGGTTGAGCCCGAAAGGTCGAGGGCATGCCCTGTGAAATCACGGGCACCTTTGGTGAGTTTAGGGAGAGAGCCCTTTTTTATTTTATAGAGATATCCAGTGTTTTCGGAAAGGTCTTCGGTTAAAAGAGGGCTACGGGTGGGAGGAGATTCAAAGCCGATGCTGTAAATAGGGTTATAGAGGTCGGTGTAGTGCTGTGGAGCAAGAGGTTGTTTGACCGAAAGTTGAACGAAATCAGAACCTTCAAGCTTATCAATTTTGGAAGAAGCTTGGAATTCATACAATCCTGCTTGGGAAAATTTGAGACGAGCCTGGAGGGTTGTTTTATCGGGAACAATTGATGCAGAAGAAGGACCAGAAATTTGCTTCCATTCGACTTTAATTTGTTCATTCGAGTAGGGAGACGTGACGGATGCTTCTAAAAGATAGTTTTGGTTCGTCTTGAGCGTTCTTCCTTCCGGGCCGCGAAGCACGATCGTGGGTGCGGTGGGAGGGTTGACCTTAATCTTGACGGATTTGGATTGCCCTTGGCGATTTGTGTAGGTGGCGCTGTAGGTGCCAGCTTCGGAGAAATGAATTTTTGTTTTAGCTGCATTTTTATCGGCAATTTTTGTTCGGCCGGCGCCTTTAATGGACCAGCTTGCGGCTTGCTTAGAGAACCCATGAACAATGGCGGGCTCTGGAAGCCAAATTTCTTGATCAATCCCTGCGGAGACGCCTCCTGCCGCTAAATGAGCGACTTCGTGCGAACCGATCGCTCGGTCGTAGATGTTGACTTCGTCGAGAGCTCCCCGGAATCCCATTTTCCCATTTTTATTACGAGCTCCAATAATAAAGGCTCCTCGCTTTGCTGAGGCCGTAAAGCTTTGCAGAAAAGTGCCTCTCAAGGATCGCAGGAATTCACCATCGACATAAATTTTGCAATTCTCATCACTTGGCTCAAAGGCGGTGCTAATGACGACGTGATGCCATTTTCCATCTAGGACATCGACTTTTTTGGGGCCAAGTTTGACATGGCAGCTAACAGCATTTCCTGTATAAACATTGAGATGATAAGGCCCTTTCATCATCGTGACATCAATTCCTGGGCCTGTGATGATGCGGTGATTTTGGTCTCGTTGTTCGAACTTGTGTTTGACCCAGAAGGCAATCGTGATGCCTTTGGTGCTATCGAGATCCCCTAATTGATATTGGTCCGCATTGAAGGGGATCGTGTAACAACCCTCTGTTTGAGAGAAATCAACCGCTTTGCCATAAGCTTTACTAGGCCCTGGAACTTGTTTTGGCAGAGGTTGCTTTGGGTCGCTCCAATGAGTATTGACTTCCTCTAGGCGGTCAAAATTGAAAGAAGCAATGGGAGCTGAATCTGCCATCAAGGCGGGGGCGCCCCAAAGGCTGAAAATAGCGGTGATAGCAAGTGTAGCAAAGTTTCTCATAGCAGGATGAACGAGTAAAAAGGTCGAAAAGACATACTGAGATATCACCTCCCGGCTTGTCAATGGACCAGGCGGCGAGCATCAAAGATAAAAAAGGAAAAAGGCCGGGTTTGTTAGCTAGCTTCGAAGGCTTTATGATTGTTCAACTTGACGCATCAGTATCGATTCGGAGTCACTCACTTTTTATTTCAGGCCACCACGCGAGCACCAGGAAGGCAATGATTGATAAACTGATCCCGATATAGGTAGGGACATTCAGTGTTTCTTTGAGCACG
>CALFBI010000023.1 GCA_937951675.1 uncultured Verrucomicrobiales bacterium | reverse complement strand
TTAGAATTACTCCAATGGACCCAGCGCTTAGAACAAACGCTGGGGCGTCCTACTGAACATGGTCATCATACTCCTCGCACCATTGATCTCGATATTCTCTACTTTGGTGACGAAACGGTTCACTCTCCCCACTTAATCATCCCACACCCACGCATGACTCAGCGAAGGTTTGTTTTACAACCTCTCAATGAGATTCGAGCGGAACTCGTCATTGAAGGCCGAACCATTGCAACTCACTTGCAAAAAAATAACGAAACAGATCTACAGCTCGTCCACGCTCACTGGTAAACCATTCTCCTCCATCTCCATGAACTCGGCTCAACAAAAAGCGAAGCAACTTCTTCAGCTCAAAAACAACCGCGGTATCTCAGCCCTCACCGCTTATGATTACCCGACAGCCCGCCTCTTGGACGAAGCTGGGGTCGACTTAATTCTCGTAGGAGACTCTCTAGGAATGGTTGTCTTAGGATTCCCTGACACGACTCAAGTCACGCTCGAGCATATGAAACACCATCTTGCCGCCGTAGCTCGAGGTTCGCAAAACGCTCTCATTATTGGAGACCTCCCTATTAACAGCTATCACAGTATTCCACAAAGCATTTGGTCTGCTAAACAACTCGTAGACGCTGGAGCGGAAGCCGTGAAACTCGAAGGAGGAATCCGCCAAGCTGAAAAAATCAAAGCCATTATTGAAGAAGACATTCCCGTCATCGGCCACCTCGGAATGCTTCCCCAAAGAGTCCTTGAAGAAGGAGGCTACAAGAAAAAAGGTAAGAGCCAGCATGAAATCGAACACCTTCAAGAAGGGGCGCAAGCCCTCGTCGAAGCGGGCGTTTCTGGAATCGTGCTCGAAAGCGTCCTTCCTGAAGTCGCCCTCACTCTCACCCAAACTCTCCCGGTTCCCACCATTGGGATCGGATGCGGAAAAGGAAATTGTGATGGGGAAATCGCGGTCATCTCTGATGTGATCGGATCTTACCCTTGGTTCGTTCCTCCCTTTGCCACGCAACGAGCACAAGTGGCCACTGAAACTTCACGGGCTGTTTCTGAATATCTCGCTGAAGTGCAACGAGATTTTCAAGGAAAAGGTTGAAACAGCTTAAAAGAGCTGACCCACCTTCAAGATCAGAAACTATCTGTTCATTAATAAACCCTATCAGGGATCAGCCCTCGCATGACAACATTTTATTCAAATCCCGAATCATTCTCCTTATTTTAGAGTTTTCTTGCCCTACCTTAATGTGTCGGCTCATCGCACGGTCATGACCCATTTGTAATTTTTCTGTAATCCATTGATTCGAGACACTCGTCGTTTTTTTAATCACCGTTGCAATAGCAATTTTACGGGGATCACCTTTCTTTAAAGGTTCTCCTCTTTTTTTCAGATCAAGGTCAAATAAAGACTGCCCGGCCTTTAAAATCTTTTCCGCTTGAGACTCTCCATAACACCGTGCCACCGCTGAATCGGATTTAACCGTCTTACGGCTTGCTAAACTTAGTAACTTTTCACCAAAACTCTTTTCACCCAAATACCACCCTCTTTGCAGCGCCTTCATCGCCTCCTCTGAAAGCCTTCCTTTTTGCTCTACCGCTCGTTTCTCAAGATAGCGAACATACGCCGCGCGACCTTTCCCGTCTTTCGAGAGCTCAAAAGATTCTAGAACTCGGTCCTTTTCCATCCAAAAGGGCAGCTTCCCTTTTGCGTAATGCTTAAGACTACTCCATTCATAATCTATCAAGGGACCTTTTTTACCTCCGCTCAATTTAGCCCTCGCGGGATTGAGATGGATGTAATCAGCAACAACTCGGAGTTGACTCCCATCAGAAGCTCGTTCTCCAGACACAGGAATAGACTTATATCTTCCCTGAAAGACATGCCCCCGTCTTTGATGCAAACGATTCCATGCTTGGCTAAAGGAGCCCAAAAGTAACCGCATCCCAGAAACAAGGTTTGCTTCTGGAGTCTCGAGTAACAAATGAAAATGATTCCCCATTAACACCCAAGCATGAACTCTCCAGCCGTGACTTTCACAGACTTCACTCAGCCACTTCAGAAAAAGAAGACAGTCTTTCTGGTCTTTAAAAAGAACCTTCCCTCCATCACCACGAGCGATCACATGATACACTGCGCCTGCATATTGAAACCTTAATGGCCGAGACATAAATAAAACTTACTCTTTCATTTTATCAAAGCCAACCAAAATGTTGCCGTGTGAGGACCGACCCCTTTTTAGTATCGTAAAGGCTACTAAAAGAAAATGATCAACCTTATTTATCATCGTAATGAAACCTACACTGAAAAATAACTACCGTATTATTTTCCACCTTATAAACCAACCGGTGTTCTCGAGTAATTCTTCGAGACCACCATCCAGACAAATTACTTTTTAATGGCTCTGGCTTACCAAGCCCTACAAACGGTTGTCTCATCGTTTCTTTGATAAGTAGATTGATCCGATCTAACGTTTTTTGGTCTTGCTTCTGCCAGTAAAGATATTCTTCCCAAGCTTCGGTAAGCCACATCAGTCGCATAACTCTCTTTCGATGAGTTTTCCCTGCTCATAATCCAGTAAGCCTCTCCTGACTCGTTCTGCATTAGCCGGAGTAGAAAGAAGGTGTAAAGTCTCTTGAATGGAACGATACTCATCTTCTGCAATCATGACTACCGCACCTAGGCCATTCCGAGTAATGGTAATCGGATCTTTGTCCTCCACGATATGTCTCATCGCCTCAGCTAAACCATTTCTAGCCTCGGTATAACTCATTAACTTCATGAGCTTATTCTACAAAAATGACAGAATTCTGTCAAATCGTGACTCTTTCTTTTTTCATTCGTAGAGAGTCTGATGATAAAACCCGTATTGTCTGGCTAGGTCTTTAGCGGACACTCCTGATTCGTATTCTTTGAGGATCTTTAAGGTCTCACTATCACTTCATTTTTTATTCTTCATTTAGGTATCTTGCTATTTGTTGGAATCAATAGCACCCAGATCTTTAAGGGGCAAACCTGGTCCTAAATTTAGGGAGAGTTACACTACCTTAACTCATTGATGCATAAACACCTAAGTAAACCACCTAGAATCTCAGTCTAAAAATATCAACATTTATTCAAAAGACAGTTGCTTGCTTCTTTGGGGCGAGTCTTGGTAACTAAGCCGCGTAATGGGGATTGCCCTTGAGCTGCTTACGTCGATCATCCAGATCAATACCGTTCCAATACCGCTCCCAATTCAGCCAAGCTTCCGCCTCGGTTCCGGCCGGCGCTCGCAGAAACATCAAAATAGCGGGAATATCGTCCTCCATAATCAATTGCTGGTTCAACACGTCCAGTTGAACCAGCACCTCATTTACGAGAGATCTTGGGTCGGAACGACTCACCTCTTTCCAGTCGTAACTGTCGAGCAACTGTTCAGCTTCGCCATGGACTCCTCCGGCTGTTAGCTTTCCCGAACTCCAACTACTCAAAAGTTGAATCAATTTATTTTGTAGTGGTTCTATTTCTGTATTCATGGCGTTAGTTATCCTTCATGGAAGGAATGTGATTTTTTCAAGTGTAGATTTTACAGAATTTATGACCTCTATCTTGGAGTGCCCCGATTTTCCAGAAGCTCTATAGACAATCTCTAGACCGTTAGATACAAAACGATCAGACGATCCCGAGGGGGCTCGTCCTGCGAGGGCCTGAAATAGCGATTGGGCTTGCCTAGATCCACCGGCAGCGGATGTATTTGTTGCAGTAAATCCTCTCAGCCGCCCAGTCCCAATCGTGCGAACAGCAGTAGGACTCTGACCGACAAGATTACCGTTCTTCACTAGATCTAACACACGTGAACGGAGCACTCCAATTACAGAGTCTCCCGTCTTTGGGGCAATATACCCAGGATTACCAACTCCACCAGGCTTGATCCCTTGATACCCTAGCACTGCTCCAAGAGCCGTCATCACCGCTCGATACGTTCCTAGTGTTGGCTTCCCTTCTTGGTAAGCTTCAATAGAACCCACCGTTCCAAGTGGAATTCCTGTTGCAAATAAAACCGGCACTAGAATTTGGGGCGCTCCCGGAATGTCCATTGCGGCGCCTATCACCGCTCCTGCTCCAGCTGTTTTCCCTCCCCGCTTTAATCCCTCATAAAGCGCTTCTTCTACGGAGCTATCAGACTCAAGCGAATCAAGCAGCCCTTCAACATTTATCTCCTCCACTACCTGCGAGTAGCCGGTGCTTCCAAGCACTTTTACTGGGGACAAGAAAAAGACACTCATCACCATGACTACAAGAGTCCAAGCGGCGCTGATCCGATGATGAATGGTTTGTAGCACGTTTATCTAAGGTGCTTGTTTTATCACATTAAACTCGGAGAGACAAGCGACCTTGTTTCCAGCGAGAATTTCACATTGGCACCTGAAAATGTTGCCGTGTGAGGACTGACTCCTTTTTTCCCATGGGTTTAATTACCTCCACGTAAAATCATGTAGTTGTATGCATTATTGTGGAATCTTTCTTTTGCATAAGAAATGCAGCTCACACCGTCTTTATTCAAGGCGTTCAAATTTGCTCCCATATCAATAAGCAATTTGGAAATCCCCATTGGTATATTCAAATCACTAAAATTTTCTGTGTGATATATGACTTCATTTTCAATTGCTAAATGTAATGGTGTGAATCCAGAACGAGATTCCAACATGTCAATAAAAGCCCCTGCTTCAATGAGCTTCATTATTACTTCGATATTTTCAGCTTCAACTGCTGCATGAATAGCTCTCGTATTCACGCCCTCCATATTTATATCATCAACTTTTTTTATATAATGATCTAGCGTTACTAAATCATTATTAAAAGCCGCTTGAACAAGACTTTCTATTTTTTCTGAATCAGTCATTTCAGTTTATTTATGGCGAAACAATTTCTAGATTAATGGCAGGGAATAGCTTTTTAAACTCTCCAAATACACCACTTGAATCGCGGCACCTATTACACGGGTCTCTATCTACCCATATACGTAAATTACCTGCATTTACATTCTGTTTTTTAAATTGAACTGCATAATACTGTAATATTTTTTCCTCCGCATGATACGCTCCACCGTCAACAACATTTAATAAAGTAGGATCAGGTCGTAAAGGCCCTAATTTCCCTGCTCCTGATGCGCTAACCACATCATCAAAAACTCCAGCTCCTTCAAACTCACCATATGCTATGGTAGTGTTGTTACTGCTATAATTAAATCGCTTCTTAAGAATAGTTGCAGCTTCTTGGAACTCTTTAAAACGCTTAGATCTTGAGAGCTGTTTATTAAAGAAAGGTAAGGCACTACGAAGATTTACGACCCTATTTAATGAGACACGTGAAATAGCTGCAGCAAAGCCTAGTGGCCCAAGTGCAGCTATATCATCACGAGCTTCTGCTACAAACTGTTCTGGATCTATCAAAAAAGCAATTGCTGTTAACGATCCCGAAAATACTTTGAAACCTATAGAATTAACCAAACTAATGGTTGTGATTTGAACCTGTAAAGACACTGTTCGAGCCATTTCAATCAAAGTCATATTCCCGCTCGGATCGGTTCCGCTCACCGGGTTTGCATTCGCATATAGATACTTATGTAGCGTGATCGGCTCGCCATTCCTCCCCTCATAGGTATCCATGGTGTGGAACCTTCCACTCTGCGGGTTCAGATAACGGGCTCGGAGGTAGTATTGGCCTAAGTCTCGATCAAACTGTTCTCCGGTGTAGAGGTAGTCATTGAGCGAGGTTTCGTAATATTCCGATACGGGGCGTTCTTCGAACTGAGCTGTCTCTTGATTGATCGTTCTCAAGGCGATCATGATCCCAAAGGCGTCGTAGTCGTATTCTTCGACAATCGCTCCCGAATCATTGGTGATGCTCCGCACCGAGCCGTGTCCATCATAGGAATAATAGTAACGCCCTGGTGCCACGAGTGGGTCTGTGAATCTATCCACCGCCACCAAATCATGCCCGTAATGGTAGCGGGTAACGAGTTCTCCATTGAAGTCCATTTCTTCCACCACTTGGCCGTAACCGGTGTGGTTGTTCCGATCGACGGTGTAGCGGATGAACTTGGTGATCAGGCCATCGCTTCCTTTCACTTCTTTCCAGATGCGATCTCCGTCTGCATTGTAAGCGCAGTTGATCGTCACTCCGTCTGCTCTGCTGCGTTGAAGGAGTTTGTTTCGGAAATCGTAAACGTCAGCATTGTTTCCGATGACTGCCTGTCCGTCTGCGGTGATCAGATCGGCATCCTCTTGAGGTGATTCGGTGGTATTCCCGTTTTCATCCTGGGTATGATGACTGAGCCAATCGTTTGCGGTGTAATCGAAGGACTGGTCTGGAAGAAGCGCTTGCAGGGCAGTGCTCCCTGCCACGGTGCGGCTAGTCCGGTTCCCAACTTGATCCAACACGTAAGAGATCGATCCATTGGTGGCGCTGCTTGCCCCCGCGATCGTTTCAGACTTCAGGCGGTAGAGCTTGTCAAAGAGATGGGTGATCGTCCTTCCATTCGACTCTGTGATCTGAGTGCGATGCCCTGCCGCATTGATTGGCTGAAGCAAAAAGACACTCATCACCATGACTACAAGAGTCAAAGCGGCGCTGATCCGATGATGAATGGTTTGCAGCACGTTTATCTAGGAGAATCTTCTATCATAGCGAACTCCCAGGAACAAGTAACACGTAGAACGCTCAACATAATCTTTTCCAAATATGAAAACTGGCTTGTGCCTTTATTTCGATTTCCTATAAAAAACATCTAAAAAGATCTTGCCCTCTGTTCACTCCCTGCCTAGATTCCCCGCCCTCACCTGAAACATTTCAATCGCGGGATGGAGCAGCCAGGTAGCTCGTCAGGCTCATAACCTGAAGGTCGTAGGTTCAAATCCTACTCCCGCAACCAATTTAAGCCCTTTAGTTTTAACGACTAAAGGGCTTTCTTCTTTTAAAAAGGTAAGTTTCTAAAATGCTAGAAATTGCACCAAAATGCACGCTTTAACACGCCCTATTACAACAAGCGTTGCAACAAAGAATTTCTAAACAAATCTAAGGAAATCTTAAAATTCTGTCTCAATAGCTAATTCAGGCTTATCTTTCCACTTCCTTGAGAAGATTCCACAGCGATTCATCCATAGAACGGCAGAGCATTAATAGAATATAAAGGCTCGGAGATCGTTGCCCTTCCTCAATTCTTCGAATTGCCGCACGACTAATGCCAGAACGTTGAGAGAGTTCATTCTTTGAAATCTCCTTCGCCTCTCTGATTTCACGAATCTTGTGAGACAGTCTTAAAACAATCTCATCACAAATAGCGTCCTGTTTAGCCATTTATTTAAAAACCACAGAATGTAACTATCTTCACATGGATGAATAGTCACAACCTGATTGACAAGCTGTTCAGAGAGTGGGCAAATAATCCCCGTGAAAAATATTATCTCATATACACTATTAGGGCTTGTTGCCGTTCTCTTCACTTCGTGTGCTAGCACGATCACGCAACCACAGCCGTTCCCGTCAAACTATCAGACGAAGATTAAGAGCTACATGGAGATGAAACTCATTGATTCAGAGTCTGCTCGTTACAAATTCCCCAAACAACCAGTTTTACAGAGTGGATTAGGTGGTAAACAATATACTGTTCCCTTTGCTGTAAATGCCAAGAACCGTCTTGGTGGCTATACTGGCTTCAAGCCTTATCGTGCATTCTTCATTAATGGTGAAGTCCAGAGAGCGAGTGAATCGCCTTTCGATGCGATAAATCTAAGGTAACTCCTCATACATCTTTTGAGATATGAAAGGTAAAAAGAAAAAAGGCGGCTGCTTGAAATGGCTTCTCATCGGTGTTGGTGGAGTTTTTGGAATAGGTCTCATATCGACCTTCTCAACTATGAATGAAGCAATTAGTGGTGGCTCAAACCCTTCTGAATATGGCGAATCTTCAAAAAAGGAAGCCATTATAAAGCCCAGCGGTCAAACAAGCGATAGAGATGCCATTGTGAAGCATTTTCAAAGTAATGCTGAACCAATAGCCAAAGACGCAGTATGGACATCAAAAAACATTTTCAAAATTGGGGTAATTGATGATGGCACAAGCCGTGATGGCTACGCTCAATACGTTGGAGAGGTTTTAGCTGAAGCGGGCTATAGCAGAATATGGATTCATGTTGTCGATATTGTGAAACTCAAGAAAGACGGCAAATGGATCAAACTAGGTGAATACCACATGGAATAATTGACCAAACAAATTTGCTTTAAGTTTCCCAAGTGGTTTTAGTCATCACCATGATTTCTTCCAAAAGTAAAACCCACATGGGAGATGCTAGCCAGTTTTTCATTGCTGGGGAACTGTGCCGCAGAGGCCTTGTTGCAGTTGTCACTATGGGGAATTGCCCCAATACTGACATTCTATGCAGCAACAAGGAAGGAACTAAGTTTATCCACATACAAGTAAAGACTTTCAAACCGGGCAACTCAACTTGTAGCGTGGGTATGAAAGCTGAAAACAATTACGGTGAAAATTTTATCTGGGCTTTGGGGGGTATTCCAGAACCTGATCAAGATAAGGATTTTGAATATTACATGATTCCATCACCTATAATGTCAAAGAAGGTTAGAGAGGGGTTTCAAAAATGGGTAGAGACACCGGGAAGAAACGGAAGGCCTCACAACCCAGAAAACAACATGAGAACGGTTCACATACCACCCAAAGTTGATATTAACGGGTGGGATATTTCAGAGTATAAAAACCGCTGGGATTTAATTGCTGACAAGCTGGTATGATGTGAATTTCTTAAATTGAAGGTATTCCTAGTTTTTCAAAAAACACTCGGTTTCTTTCTTTTGCTATTTTTAGCATTCTATCAAAAGAAATAACCTCAATGTAGGAATTGTAATATTTATGGTAGCCAAAATATCCTTGCCCGTCACTTGTAGGTGTTAACTCCCATGATTCGCAACATTCGACTAATTTAGGCGTCACATCAGCAAGGATGTAGCAAAAAGCTGGCATGCTGTCGGCATTAGCTATTGGACGCCCGTTGCGTGTTTGAACTTTACTTTTTCTAATACGCATTAAGTAATCCAAGCTTTGATTAATCGGGTCTTTAAGCGCACTTCTTGGGCTGTAATCATCCCTCATAGGACGTTTAATTTCTACTATCACAAGGCTGCCCAGCGGCTGTTTCCCTCCCTCTGAAACAGCAATAGGGTTATCATAAATTTGTAATTGAAGAAGATCAGGCTCTTTTGTATCCTTTGAATCCGTAATGGGCATAGAAGACAAAGTCTTGTCTGATGCCATGAAATCGTGAAATGCCAATCGATCGTCAATTAACCATAAATTAGAAGAATTTATTGACTCATCACTTTCAGTTCTCATAGGCATAAAAAAGTTATGAACAAATTCCTCAGCCTGATATTTTTCATGATCTGATTTACCCAAAGCCTTCTCCAAGAGATTGATTACTACCTTTCTATGACCAACGTATTCAGCTAAATCACTCTTTTTTAAATCTGAAATGTTGCTTAAGTATTGATCTAATTCTTTTCTAAATTCGCTAGAATTCAATTCCGCCAAGCCTTTTTTCTCTAACTTATGGCCTTGATTTAATGTTGATTGCTCCAGTTCATACTTCTTTTTATGTAGTAACAAATCTAAATCTCTCTTAGATATATTGGGGTCAACGCTAAAGCTCTCTTCCTTTTCTAAGTGTTTAGCAATTGGTCGATAGTGAGGGGCGTCATTGCTGATGAAATCACTAATACGCTCTGAGGATTGCTTTTTATTTTTTTCTAAAAACTCGGATAAGTATTTTTCGCTAGCTAATAAAACATTAGAGCGTATGGCATCGAAAGTAACTTCTTGTTTTTCAAACAATGATTCAGAAGATTGAGGAATCGAAAAGTCGTCTCTCTCGACCCTAACCGCATCATCCAAAAAATCTGATGTTACATAAGTAGTGTAGGAGAAATTTCCTTTATCATCTTCTAGGTCTCCATGAAGACCTGTTAGCTTGCCATCAATTTTCTCAGATTTTACTAACCTATTTTCAGCACAGTAGCTGATTTTATGCCCAGTAGTGTTAGTTCTAAATTTAAGGTGAGTTAACTCGAATTTCGTCCCATTAACATTAATTGTCGAGCGTTCAACATCTTTACCAACCTTCTCTTCATACAGGTCATTTAAAGATACAACTTCTCCTTCTTCTTTGATCGTAATTTCAGCGCAACACCCTTCTCGTAGGAAATACCATAGGCAATGATCTAAAACAGCTTGCGCTAATCCATGAGTAGTCTTTGGCGTTGATGCCGATTTACTATAGGTATCTAAAAAACATTTTAGTTCAACTATAGTTTCAATTGTTGAGTGGGAGGCGACAGGGCCTAATGTTTCTTGGAAGCCGTTCTGTTCACTGAAGTTGATGACCCTTGAATATGTTTTGCCCTCTTCAAGGAATGAGCTTTCAATTCTCACTGTTTCAAACGCCTTCAACCAAAGAAGGCGCCCAACACCTCTACATCCTTTAGCTAACTTATGTTGCGAGTCGAGTTCTTGAAATGAAGCCCAATTCTCAGAATTAAAGCCTAGTCCGTTATCAATGATTTTAAAACTTTTTATAAGAGGTTCTTTCTTCCGACCTCTATTAGACTTTAAAGCATCAAAGTCTTCAGTTTCAGGGTACCTCTCAATATCGATAATAATTTTCTGATCTTCAGCTTTAACCGAGGAATCGTCTAGAGATTGGATAGAATTTACTACAGCTTCAAATAAAGGCATCAAACTCTGATTTTTAGGCAAATTGGTATTTCGCAACCTACCCTGTAAATTTGATGATACCTGTGTCTTGCTCATATATTGATGCTATCTCTAGTTAATTGCTCTTGATACGAGGATGCAACCTCTGCCCAATCTTTTACATTTGATACCATTGGAACAAGCATAACGCCACCCGAATGTTCAATTTCTGCTTTTACGTTCAGTTGCTCCATCCCAAAAATTTTGGAAAGCTGAATCTGTGCTTTTACTCTTGCTGAGGCAGAAGCTCCTTGCCCAAAGTAGTTGGCTTCACGGTGAAGCATCATGATGATTTCTTGCCGTATTGTTTTGTTGTCAGAGGCATGCTGTTCATACCGCTTTTTCAGCTCTTCTTGAGTGAATGGCGAATGTAGAAACTCCCATCCTTGAGCTGAAGCAGTCGCCCCCTCATAGCCCATCTGTCGAGCCGCTTGACTGGCATTAAAGCTCATCATGTAGAGTTCTACAAATTTGAGACATTTCATCTCAAAAGAGGTAAGTTCAGGTTTTATCCCTTGGAGAGGTGTTTGCTTCGTGATTTCAGGTTTTGACATGGTTCTTATTTTCTCACCCAACAATACCAACTTCCTAGTGTTGTTGGTATTATTGGGAATGAGTGCGATTTCTTAAAATTCATTCTTAGGTGATTGTTGGGATTCTTGGAATCCTTTGTAGTTAAAGCGTTCCACTGGTTTCCAATTCTTGGGGACTTTCCGGGATGGGATTTATAGAATTATCTCTGCATACTTCAAAATGAACGCCTTGTATTAGGTGTTCTTTTAAATAATTATCCATTGAGCTTGATGAAATCCCAACAGCTTCTTTAGCCTTTGATTTCCAATCCATTTTTGATTCCGCTGGTAAGCAGTCTAAAATTTCTTTGAGGCTGAATTTCGGGGGGCGACCTAATTTTGACCGCTCTATATTTTCTCTATGCTCGACAACACAAGAGCTAAGAGGACGGTCTCTAGTGTCGGAACCTAAATCGACTGGTTTAAGACTAAATTGAAATTCTTCAGGAAAGGGGAAATCTTTTTGTTTAGTGGTTTTGGCAACGATTATGGAGGCATCTTTCTCATGCTTGGAGAGTGTGATTTCCGTATCTAGTGAAGCATAGAAGCTACTACTGCCTCTGGCTCCCCTGTCGGCATTTTTGCCAGTGTGGTGGATGAGGCATATATGAGCCTCAATACTGTCAGCAATAGCCTTAGCTGCTTGCATCGCTTGGGTCATATACTGGCTGGAATTCTCTTCTGCACCCGCTGTGGCTCTTGCGAACGTATCAATCACAATAAGCATAATCTCATCATGTTTCTCCACTAGAGCCATAATGGCTGAAATGAACTGAGCGTTGTCGTCTTCGTTTAGGAGGCTCAATGAGTGTGTATCTAAGTAAAAAGGGCAATCTGCGCTGAGTAACCCTTCATTTTGAAAGGCTTTAATTCTTCGTTTGAAGCCTCCATCGCCCTCTAAACAAACGTAAAGCACCCCGCCTTGCTCAACTTCTCTATCTCGCCAGTTTCTACCCATAGCTACGCATGACGCTAAATCTAGGGCAAAAAAGGATTTACCAACACCAGAAGGGGCAACGATTGCCGAAACTTCGCCTTTGTTGAGTAGCCCTTCAACAAAATCGTTGGCCTCATTTGAAAACTCAATATCTGAAATATGAGTAAAACGTTGGTCTCCCCTAGATGCTTGGGAAGGAAGTTTTTCAATTTGCCACGGTTCTATATCTGCCAGCACTGGTCTAAAGCTAATCACTCTTTGCTTATTGCCGTTACTCGATCTCGTTGCGTTTGGTGTTCTAACTAATTGACACTTTGTAAAGGTCATAGGGTCAGCTCCCAAACTAACAGCGTAATTCATGAATAAACGTAACTCCTCTTCAGAAAGGTCTGAATGACACCAAAACCAAGCATGATAGGATTTACCACCTGAATGCACGACCATTATTAAAGGTGCAAACTCTGCAAGATGCTTGATGATAGAGAGCTGGTCTGCCAATGGAGTCTTATCTTGCTCTACGATAAGAAACTGCCGTTTTCCCGTGTTGTCATTGCAACGACGTGAGGGTTTCCCCTCAAGATTAATACCCTCATAATCCGACATCGGAGATGGCACAATGAGTTCGGGCAACTCTTCACGGTTAAGCCATTTTTTCAGCTGCTTTGTGTGTGCCATTCGATGATCTTCAGGAGACATACACACCAATGATTTTTTACCGAAAAGCTGTTCAAGAATCGCACGCTCAGAGTGTTCACTACCTCCGAATTCTTTCTGAAAATTCTCTTCCGTTATTATGTGGGGCGTAGTGATGGATGCTATGAGCCTCTGGTTTCTTTTCAGCCACTTGGACTCTGTTCCTCCGTTGTAATCCTTGTTGAAGACTTTACCTAAAGCTCTATGAATTTCATAGCCACTAACTTCTCTTTCGTAGCAGTCTCCACAGGCTCTTAAAACTTCATAAGCTTCATCATAGGAAAACACTTTTGAAATGGCGCTCCCAGCACTTACCAGATTATTATTAAAACCTTCATCACCCAGTGCATAAGCCTTATCTCTTATCCATTTAGGAGCATTTTCCAGCTTCTTACTGAGTTCATCATCGAGCGATTTGACCCAACTCGGAGCTTCAAATTCAAAACCTATCATGACGTTTTCATCTTTGAAATTAACACCCCTACAAAATCACCTTGTAAATGGATGTAATTACTCACAATTTGAATATCGTGTGGCAGGCAGTTCACTTCGTAGGTGAACATTTTAGGCTCTCTATATTCTGCTGTCTTCACGATGACGACAGAGGCGAAAAATTCATCTTGAACCATATCCTCAATCAGGGCGGCTCTTGTCCCCGGATAATCTGAAGCATGTTTTTCGACTTCTTCATAAAACGGGTAGGCAATACCAGAAACAGCAGGAACCTCTCCTCTGTTATGATAAGAATAGTCAATAACAGCATTGCAATAAGTGTATTTGGCGAGTGCTTTTAAAGAACCCTCAGGCTTGATGAATCTATGCCTGAAACACGCAAAGCCAGCTTTCTTTTTTAGCATCATTGGTTGCCATCCTTCTCTATGCCGATCATAATCAGCTATGTCGGGATCAAAAGGGTCATACTTCCAAGAGAAAATATTAGGCTCAATTAAACGTCCGTTTTTATCTTTCATCCTTGTCTTACTTAGCTTGAATTAAGAATTGCTTATCCAATGCCTTTCTCACTTGGCTAGGATCAAAAAAGACACGGCTTCCAATCTTATGATACGGAAGATAGCCTTGAGATTGCCACTTTCTGAAAGTCCGAATACTGGGACGCTCTTCTTGAAATGGGAATACGATTTCTAAGCATTTATGAATGCCTACTAACTGCGGTTCTGACTTATCACTTGCTGTCATATACATCCAGAAGAACGCAAATGACGAAATAAATCCGTTGCCATTATTTCTAAACTTTTGGCATCGCTCCAATACCTAGTTTTTTTCTTACTTTACGGCCTTCTGATCTTCCGTAGTCACCTTGCCCTAAATCAGTCAAAGACTGTAATGCTGAAACAGTTGGAAGACATTTATTTTCCAAAACATAAAGGCAAAATTCTCGCCACGTAATACTTTTAATAAGCTTTAAGTCTACATTTTCTTCTGTTTCTAAGACTAGCCAATCTGCAATGGTTCTCAAACGATTGGCATTAGAAATGGCTATATAATCATTATAGTGTGCAGCCTCACCTTTCTCTGGTTTGTGCCCAGCGAGAATATTCGCTATCCAAAAGCCTATTTCTTCAAAACCAATTTCTTTACCATTACTATCGGTCTGAAGCTCTCTCACTGTGACTTCTGGCCCATCGAAGTCATTTAAGAATTCGTCATTACTTCTGTTTAACGCTTTAAAACAAGCGTCTATCATTAATTTATCACTAATTTTCCTAGACTTCTTAAGGCCAAAAATAGCTTCTAACCTGTTTTTGTGTGCAGCATCAGTTGAGAACTCTGTCAGGAATTCCTGTTGGGCTCTCTTATCATAGTGAGTGTGAGGAAGAATAAGTTGCCAAAACTTTGGCTCTCTCATTTCTAAGAAAACCTCTTCTTCCTTACCATCATCTTTTAACTGAGCTAGCCGTTCCCAAAGAGCCTCTATATTTACAACGTTAAACACTGGCTTTTCATCTGGATGTGAAGGAAACCACATAGGGTCTACTTGAAAAGATATTCTAGAGAAATCAGGCATAGCTTAGATGACTTTAAAGTTTTCTTCTAAAGATAAATTGGGAGAGCTTTCTTTGGAGGCCACAGCGGTTCCATTTTTTAAATTAGGAAAAATTTGAAAAAATAATTGGCCTTCTTCTTGAGGATAAAGATTCAAATAGTGCTTCTTCACGATGCTTTCAGAATTTCCAGCTTGTAAGGCGACATCACCTACAGAGCGGTTTAATGCCACGTGGTAAGAAATAAATGTGTGTCTTGTTTCATCGTGGGTGAAACCGTGTTGCTTACGGAACTCCTTATTAAGGCGATCAAAGTTTTTCGGCACAATGGGTTGACCTTCTAAAGCTTCCAACCATGCTTTGAGGTTATCTGAGATTGAGACACTTCGTTTCTCCCCTGTCTTGCTCAATGCTGGGGGAATAATGATCGTTTGTGTTCTCAGATTGATGAGCTTTGCCTCATGTTCGGCAAGCCCTTTTAATTCACCTTCAGGACGAATCCCAGCAAAGTAAGCTAGGGCATAATATTTTGCCAATACGCCTCCTTTAAAGCTCAAGGCATGACTCATTCTATCCAAGACCTCCTGAACGCTTGTGGTGATGATCTCCTCCTTTTGCTCAGCTACTTGCTTGGCCGTGAAGTGTCTCACCTCCTGAACTACGTTATTGAAGCAGTAGGGACGATTAGTGGCTAAGTCAGATTGAGAACACCACGCAAAGAAGTGATTGAGTTCATTACGGTAATTATTCCAAGTCTTACGGGTGGCGGGTGAGATTCCATCTTTTGCCCTTAAACTCTTGAGATACTTATTAACCTTCTCTGAGGTGACTTCATGGACTTTCAGTCCACCAACAAACTTATCAAACTGCTCTAGAGTGCTTTTCTTTTGCCTCAGAGTGCGTTCTCTGATTCCATCTGCTTCTCTTTCCCCAAGATACACTCCAATGGCATTATCAAGCAATATGGTGAATTCAGGTGGTCGATGATTCGCCAGAAAAAATTCAACCGCTTGGTTCAGAGTGTAAGTATCACCAAGTAAATCAAAGGCCTCAACTGCTTCTTCAATTTGGGTGTCACTAAGAGGGGAAAGGACCATGCGTTGAGAACGCCCTTCATTTTCTAGCTCCACTCTTTTCAGAGCAACGAACCTTTCGGCATCTGAGCGGTTCTTGAAGTTCTTACGCTGCCATTTGCCGTCTTCCTTCCAGCCTTGAACCATGTAAGCCATGTAACCTTTCCCATTAACGACTCTATGAGCCTCTTTAATGGTGAGCTTCGTCCCTGCTGTCTTTTTTGCAATGGTTCGAGTTCTTTTCATGGCTTTGCTCATGGATGCAATTAGATGCATTTTTAAAGTGATTACAAGCATCTATTGCGACAAGCGTTGCAACAAAATGAAAAAATCTTTTAAAATCAATAAAGACCTTCAGGCTCATAACCTGAAGGTCGTAGGTTCAAATCCTACTCCCGCAACCAATTTAAAAACCGTTAAGTCTTTTTGATTTAACGGTTTTTTGTTTGGAAAAATCTCAAAATGGCACTTTGCCTATCATCCAGATCAGGAGAACGAGCGAAATCACCCACACTGTCAGCACCTGCCAAAGGTTAAAGGAGCGTTCCCCAGGAGATTCCTGAGGATGATCGTTACTTTTCCCAAAGTAACGGGGTCCATATTTGAATAACCACCATCCCGCCCAGAGGTCTGCCAGTAGGGCGAGAATGAACATTAATTTCATGAAAGGGAGTGAAGCAAAAAGAGGGAAACCTTCCAATGAAGATCTCCCTCTTATTAAGCACTCTTTTAAAAGAGGAATGACTCACTCTCACCTGAAGCCTGAGATGATCCTCTTCAAGATTACCCTTATTCTAGAAGAGAAAAACGGAGTTCTCCAGCTTGAGCCTCGACCCCAATCCGATCCCCAGCTTGGTATTTCCCGTCCAGTAGATCTGAACTGAGTGGATCTAAAATAAGGTTTTGAATCGCTCGTTTCAAAGGTCGAGCTCCATACACTGGGTCATAGCCTACATTCCCAATTAATTCGATAGCCTCAGAGCTCAATGTTAGCGAGATTGATTGTTTTGATAAACGGCTTATAACTCTCGCTAGTTGTAGTTCGACAATTTGAGTGAGATCATTCCGATCGAGGCGATCAAAAATAATGGTCTCATCAATTCGGTTCAGAAACTCGGGACGGAAGTGAGCTTTGAGCGCTTCTTGCACTTTTGCGCGGCGAAGGGAGTGATCTTCTTCCCCAAGAATGGTCTGACTACCAATATTAGAAGTCATGATCAAAACCGTGTTACGAAAGTCTACGGTTCGACCTTGGCCATCTGTAACTCTGCCATCGTCTAACACTTGAAGAAGCGTATTAAAGACATCAGGGTGCGCCTTCTCCACCTCATCAAAAAGAACTACTGAATAAGGGTAACGTCGAACATGCTCACTGAGTTGCCCACCTTCTTCATAACCAACATATCCAGGAGGAGCCCCGATGAGACGCGAGACGCTATGCTTCTCCATGTATTCTGACATGTCTAGCCGCACCATAGCGGATTCGTCATCAAAGAGAAACTCTGCTAGTGCTTTGCTAAGCTCTGTTTTCCCTACCCCAGTCGGGCCTAAAAAGAGAAAAGAACCAATCGGCCGGTTCTCATCCTGCAGTCCAGCTCGGGCTCTTCGCACCGCATTAGAAACGGCCTTGATCGCATCCCCTTGACCAACGACCCGTTGGTGCAATCGCTTTTCCATCGAGACCAGTTTCGCTCGTTCGCCTTCTTGTAAACGACTCACCGGAATCCCTGTCCAGGTCGCAACAACCTTTGCCACATCTTCTTCGGTGACTTCTTCTTGTAGTAGACGTTCTTGCTCTTCCTCTTGACTGGCTTGGAGATCTGCTTTGGCTTGCGTTAAAGCCTCTTGCGCTTCTGGTAACTTCCCGTAAGTAATCTCAGAAGCAAGGGAGAGGTTTCCTAGGCGTTGCGCTTGCTCCGCCTCCATTTTCAATTGGTTCAAAGCTTCCTGAGCTTCTCTAATCCCGTCAACAGAAGCTTTTTCCTTTTCCCATTGACGACGTAATTCACCAGCCTTTTTTTGTAACTCTGCAAGGTGAAGCTCAACCTCCGCGAGACGTTGGTGACTCGCTTCATCGGTCTCTTTGGTTAAGGCTTGGCGCTCCATTTCTAATTGAGTGACCTGACGCTGAAGCTGATCAATTTCGGTCGGCATCGAGTCGAGCTCGATCTTTAACCTCGAAGCGGCTTCGTCCATTAAATCAACAGCCTTATCAGGAAGAAACCGGTCGGCAATATAACGATCACTCAACATTGCAGCTGCCACTAAAGCAGCGTCTTGTATGCGCACCCCATGATGCAACTCATACCGTTCCTTTAAACCTCGCAGAATGGCAATCGTGTCTTGCACGCTAGGCTCCCCCACCGTCACGGGCTGGAACCGACGCTCTAGGGCTGCATCTTTCTCTACGTATTTACGATATTCATCTAAAGTCGTCGCCCCTATCGTCCTTAGCTCGCCTCGGGCTAACTGAGGCTTTAAGAGGTTCGAAGCGTCAACCGCTCCTTCACTTCCCCCTGCTCCGACGATAGTGTGAAGTTCATCGATAAAGAGGATGATTTGCCCGTCCGAGTCTGTTACCTCTTTGAGAAAGGCTTTGAGCCGATCTTCAAATTCACCTCGATATTTGGCTCCCGCAATCATCCCTCCTAAGTCGAGTGAAATCACACGCTTCTCTTTCATTGAGTCCGGAACATCTCCGCTGACGATGCGCCGTGCAAGTCCCTCTACGATCGCCGTTTTTCCAACCCCTGGTTCTCCGATGAGCACTGGGTTATTCTTTGTTCGACGAGACAAGACTTGTAGCACGCGGCGAATCTCATCATCACGACCAATTACGGGATCGATTTTGCCTTCTCGAGCTTTAGCCGTTAAATCCTGTCCGTATTTTTCCAAGGCCTGATATTTGCCCTCTGGGTCCTGGTCTGTCACAGACTGGCCTCCTCGCACCGAGCGAATCGCTTTCTTCAGCTTCTCTTCGCTCAACCCGTGTTTTGATAAAAGTGTTGCGGCCTCAGACTTCCCTTGGAGAATCCCTAGCAAAACGTGCTCTGTGCTCAAAAACTCATCTGCGAAAGCTTCGCGCGCTTGATCCGCAGCATCTAATGCAACCCGAAGTCCATACCCCATTTGAGGCTCGCTTCCTCCTGAGGCTTTCGGCACGCGCTTTAAAGCGTCTTCAAGATCAGAGCGCAAAGCACTCACGTCAACTTTTGCTTTTTCTAAAACCTGTGGGACAATTCCCTCTCTTTGATTCAACAAACTTAATAAGAGATGCGTATTCTTCAGCTCTGGATGCTGAGAACGAAGAGCCAATTGCTGGGCCTGCTGTATCGCTTCTTGTAATTTATGCGTTAATTTATCAATTCCCATGAATGTAATGAAATGGTTGTTTTCTTATAAAGAGGCCTCGCCTGTTATTTCTGTTTTGAAAAACGGTGAGAATTTTTCCTCTTTTTTCTCATGACCTCTTCGCTGAATCTGCTTCACTTATCTCGATGTCCGATCCTCCTTCACGTAACACCAGTGGCTCCGTCGCTCAAGACGACTACTTAGAGCAGATGTTACACCTCATCGAAGAAAAAGGACAGGTGAGAGCGATTGACCTGTCCGAGAAGCTTAACATCTCACAAGCGAGCGTAACGAACATGCTCCAAAAGCTTGATCGTGAAGGATTTGTAAATCACGTAAAATACCGCGGAACCACCCTCACCCCTGAGGGGCTCGAAATCGCACAGGCTATTATTCATCGCCACCGCCTGCTCACTCAATTCCTTTCTCTTTTCGATATTGATGAAGATACCATTTACCGCGATGTGGAAGGAATGGAGCACCATGTCTCTCCCGCATCTCTTCAAGCCATCGAAAAAGTCACTGCCCTTTTAACCTCAGAACCCGAACTTTTAAACAAACTCAAATCACAATGACTTGGAGCCAACAATTTAACGAACTCTTTGAACGCTGCCTCAAACGCTTTCAAAGTGGAGATCATCAATTTAATGCCTATTACACAGAGGCTGACCTCGCCTTCTTAGCCTCGATTGGCTACAAACCTCGCGAACTCTTTGATTTCGTGGAAGACCTGGCTCAGGACGGAGACCCTGCCCAAAGTGACGCGCTCCTGGTCGCTGCGGTGCGGCGTGATTACTTCCGTTCGGAGCAATCTGCTCAGGCCAGCTCTTACGAACTTCAAAAAACAGACCTTCCTACCTTTGGGGACGAAATTGAGGGGATTTACTACCTTCCCCGAATCTTGAAAAAGGCTCAATTCAAACTCAAAGGGGAACTTGACCCTGACATCATGTATGGATGCGGTGGCGATCGTAAATTCTTGCGTGAAAACGGGAATATTCATCCTGCTGATTTCTTAAAAGCGGTTTGGAAATATGAGGCGGATCCTGCGGCAATGGTTTCCTTCGTCCGATCGCATACCTCATAACCATTCTCTTCTTTCTCTCATCATTCACCTTACTTTTCATTATGTCTAAATACGCTGGAGAACAAATTCTTGTCGTGAAACGAGAACTCTTTGACGAACTCGGAGCTTTCCAAGGAGTTAATGGGGACACGGAGCACTACCTTCCGACCTTATTACACCCTGATCACAATTTCTTCATGGACCGAGCGGTTGCGGAAGATGATCCGACGCACAAACAACTGATTCCTTACTGTATCTTCACCTGCGGAGATCAGGTCCTACGCTATACCCGTGGTAAATCAGGAGGAGAATCTCGTTTGCACGCCAAACAGTCGATTGGAGTTGGCGGGCACATCAACCCTATTGATCAGCGCGTCGACCCTCTAGGAGTTGAAACTTATATGGCGGGAGTCGCTCGAGAAATCGAAGAAGAGCTCATCATCAATGGCTCTTGGGAACACAAGGTCATCGGCATTCTCAATGATGACTCCAATGAAGTCGGAAAAGTTCACCTTGGAGTCGTTCATTTGGTAGAGCTTAGCTCCACTCAGGTGAAAGCGAATGAGGATGCTCTCGCTGACCTTGAATTTGTCAGCGAAGAAGAACTCAAACAAGAATCTGAAAGACTAGAAACCTGGTCACAGTTTGCTATCCAGCTTCTTGTTTAACACTACTCTTATAATCTCTATGATAAAAAAGGCGAAGGGTTCTCCCTTCGCCTTTTTTCAAATCTTAAATCCGTGCGGAGCTTAAATTTCGTGCACTGGCAAAGCCGCGCATTTTTCACGCATATTCTCTGCAAGAGGCGTGCTCAAATAACGCTCTGTCGAGCTACACCCGATCGTGACAACAGTCTTACCGGCCATCTCGGGACGCTTCGCGACTTGAATGGCCGCCCACACATTTGCTCCAGTCGAAATTCCTGCCGGGATCCCTTCCTGAACTGCTAAATTCTGCGCCGTTTCAAAAGCATCTTCATTCGTAACCGTCACGACTTCATCAATGATTTCAACATTACAGTTTCCAGGAATAAAACCTGCTCCGATCCCCTGAATCTTATGAGGACCTGGCTTCCCACCACTAATGACAGGACTATTGGTCGGTTCTACCGCTACGGTATGAAGGTCTCCACGTGATTTCAAAACTTCAGAAACACCCGTGATCGTTCCACCTGTTCCTACTCCAGAAACAAAGACATCCACTTTACCGTCCGTCGCGGACCAAATCTCTTCCGCTGTTGTTTCACGGTGAACTTGTGGGTTCGCTGGGTTATCGAACTGTGAAGGACCAAAGGCACTTGGATCTTCTTCGAGAAGTTGCTTCGCCTTTGCGATCGCTCCTCCCATTCCCTTTGCGGCAGGAGTCAAAATAATCTCTGCTCCCATCATGCTCAAAAGAACTCGACGCTCAATCGACATTGATTCTGGCATCGTCAAAATACATTGATACCCTTTCGCCCGCGCAACAAAAGCAAGCGCGATTCCGGTGTTACCCGAAGTCGGCTCAATAATGGTGCCTCCTGGCTTCAATTGACCGTCACGTTCAGCGGCCTCAATCATCGCCTTTCCAATGCGGTCTTTAACACTAAAAAGAGGATTGAAAAATTCTGCTTTCACATAGACGTCTGCCACACAGCCATCCGTAACGCTATTTAATTTGATCAGGGGAGTATTTCCCACTGTATCGACCATATTTGATGCCAATTTACTCATAATTTTTTAAAATGAACTAGGGGAAGTTGTGACTGAATTTAGCCTGACTGACAATGACTTAAATTTGATAGTCCCCTGAACCTGAGTTAAGATGTAGACCACATTCATACTTCGAGCCACCGAAACGAGAGCTTTCTTTATCTTCCCCTTCTTCAACCGGTCTGGTCGAATGCCAATCCCCCATCGTTTGATACCCCTGAGAAGCAAGCGGATGCTGAGGAATCTCTTTGTCCTTCATGTAGTCCTGCACTTTCTGGTCTGACCAATCGAGAATCGGGTAAACTTTCAGAGTCTTACTCTGTTGTTCTGCATAAGGACGGCTCAGTCTACTTTGAGAATGAGAACGGCGCACTCCGCTGATCCATATCGTGCGCCCTAACTCTTTTAAAGCTCGGCTCATGGGCTCTACTTTATTGATCTCACCATATTTCACAGATCCTTCCTCGCCCTGTTCCCAGAGCTTTCCGTAAACAGCCTCTTGTCGAGCTGCCGTCATCCTTGGTTGGTAAACCTTCAGGTTCACCTGAAAGCGTGACTGCAAAGCCTCCATATACTGATAGGTCTCTGGAAAAAGATAGCCCGTATCAATAAAAACAATCGGAAGCTCTGGAGCATGTTCACTAATGAGGTGTAGCATCACTCCCGCTTGCAACCCAAAGCTACTTGATGCAATGAGCTGATCTCCCCAATGATCCGACAGCAAACGGAGTCTCTCTCCCGCAGTGAGCGAAGAGAGTTCATCACTCAACTCCTTAGCTACAGGAGTAGATGTCGAAGAATGACTCATCGTAGAAATTATTGAGACTTTAAGCTTTCGGGGTATCGAGGTGGAAATCAGGACCATTTACGGTCGCTTTGACATAGCCAGCGCGCACCGTAAAATCACCAAAATGTTCCCCTTCGAGACGGTTCTTCGCGTAATCTTCAATTACAGGAGAAAGAACTTCTTTGATATCATCACCACTGACGTCCACTTTCCAAAGTTTACTTAAACGTTGTCCCCAGAATCCTCCTCCAAGATAAAGATTATATCGATTGGGGCCTTTCCCCACGAAACCAATTTCAGAGATGAACGGACGACCACACCCATTAGGGCAACCTGTCATCCGAATCGTGATCGCATCATGACGAAGGCCGTGTTTCTCGAGCACTTCTTCTAGATCTGTGATGACAGAAGGTAAATAACGCTCACTCTCTGCTAAAGCGAGGCCACAAGTCGGCAGTGATACGCAGGCAATTGAATTCAGACGAAGCGCCGAACGGTGCAAGTGATCATCAAGCTTGTAATCAGAAATAAGCTTCTCAATGACGGGGCGATTTGCCTTCGAGACTCGTGCAATGACAAGGTTTTGATTCCCTGTGAGACGGAAGTCGCCATCATGGACTTTAGCGATTTCACGTAATGCAGTGCGGAGCTTATACTCTTCCGTATCCACAACGCGTCCTCCTTGAACGAAAAGACCAAAGTGGTAAGTCTCATCATTGTTTTCCAGCCAGCCATAACGATCGCCATTATGGGTGAACTCAAAATGACGAGCTTCCTCAAGATCGTATCCTAAATATTTGTTGAGCTCAGCTTTCACCCAGTCAACCCCACGGTCATCGATCGTATATTTAAAGCGAGCCCGCTTCCGGTTCACCCGGTTTCCGTGATCGCGTTGAACAAGAACGACCTTTTCGGCAACGTCAACGGCTTGCTCTGGCTTACAGAATCCGATGACATGAGCCACACAAGGGTAAGTTTCATCCACCCCATGAGTCATTCCCATGCCTCCTCCGACTGCCACGTTGTAACCGACTAGTTTTTCATCTTCTACAATCGCGATGAAAGAGAGGTCATTGGCATAGATATCAACATCATTACTTGGTGGGACCGCAATCGTGATTTTGAATTTACGAGGGAGATAAGTCTTCCCATAAATCGGTTCAATATCTTCTTCCGAAGACTCCACCTTTTCTCCATCAAGCCAGATCTCATGATACGCGCGAGTTGCAGGCGTGAGATGAGTATTAATGGCTCGAGAAAGCTCAAGCACTTCTTCGTGCACTGGGCTCGTTGGCGCAGGATTGCACATCACGTTTCGATTCACATCGCCACATGCTGCGATGGTATCCATCGTCGTGTCATTAATCTCTTTAATAGTGCGTTTAAGATTACTCTTAATAATACCGTGAAATTGGTAGGCCTGACGAGTGGTTAGCTTGATCGTTTCGTTCGCGTATTCTGAAGCCATCCGATCACACTCGAGCCACTGGGCAGGAGTCGTTACTCCACCCGGAACACGGATTCGGATCATGAATGAGTAAGCCTTCTCAAGCTTATTCTTACGGCGGCCAGCGCGGATATCACGGTCATCTTGTTGATACGTTCCGTGAAATTTTAAAAGCTGCTGATCATCTTCACACATTCCACCGGTAGAACGATCATTCAGTCCTTCGGTGATGCTTCCTCGCAGATAGTTACTACGAGTCTTGATGCCTTCGTTAGCGGCGAGCTTTGGTTCGTTGCTCATGATAAAAGGAGTCGTTTTAAATGGTTGGTTCGGTCGGATTAATAAACGTCACGGAGATAACGTTTTTCTTTTTTCATCGCGGCGACATAGTCTTCCGCTTCTTGGCGAGACTTGCTGCCGTAGGTCGAAATGATTTCAAGAAGAGCTTCATTCACATCATTAGCCATGCGAGTGGCATCACCACAGACGTAGAAAGAGGCCCCTCCTTCGAGCCATTCGTAAAGTTCAGCCCCTTTTTCTCTCATCACGTCTTGCACGTAATATTTCTCCGGCTGGTCACGAGAAAAGGCGACATCGAGACGATGGAGAGAACCTGACTTCAAATGGTCTTGCCATTCAAGTTGGTAAAGAAAGTCATAAGAGAAATGCTGGTCCCCAAAGAAGAGCCAGTTTTTCCCAGTCGCTTCACGCTCTGCTCGTTCTTCAACAAAAGCTCGGAACGGCGCAATCCCAGTGCCTGGCCCTACCATGATCACATTCGTATCATCGCTTTCAGGAAGACGGAAATTCTTGTTGGGTTGAATAAACATCTTCACCACATCTCCTTCTGTAACTTCATCCGCTAAGAAGGTCGAAGCAACTCCCTTCCGAGATTTGCCATGCGCATCATACCGAACTGAAGCCACCGTTAAGTGAACTTCTCCTGGATGTGCCTTCGGGCTCGAAGCGATGGAGTAAAGACGAACTGGAAGTTTGCGTAAAAGATCCACCATTCCCTGCGCCGTGAGTTTGTCTGAGGGGTAATCAGTAATGAGATCAGCAATTTGGCGTCCCCAAAGGTAATCTTTAAGCGACGCTTTATTTTCATCAGCAAGGAGAGCTTCCAGCTCTTTTGAGCCCGTCAGAGCTTGGTATTTCTTGATGATATTTTTGGAAAGAGCGGTGATATCGAGGTTTTCTTTAAAGGCCTTTTCGAGAGTGACTTCCCCTACTCCTTTCACCTCTACTTTCGCATCCGCTTGAAGTCTTCCAGCCTGAATGAGGTCAGCGACCACATCATCCGCATTCACAGATTGTAGGGCAAGAGCGTCACCTGCTTCATACTGAAGACCTGAGCCTTCTAGGTTGAACTCGTAATGCCAGGTTTCTTTCTGAGAACCAGCTCCATTGAGAATCACTTTCTCCGCTAATTCTGCCGGGAATGGATTTTTCTTCCCATACTCCACCGTTGCTACCGGAGCAAATAAAGCTGGAGCAGCGCTCGTTGTCGCGCTTCCTCCTAATTGATCTAGAACGGCAGTCATCCAATTCTGATGAAGCTCATCATAGTCGACATCACAGTCGACCCGGTCATAAAGACGTTTCGCACCTAAAGTTTCGAGACGAGTATCGAAGTCTTTCCCGGTCTGGCAAAATTGTTCGTAACTAGTATCGCCTAAAGAACAAACCGAGAATTGAACTCCTGATAAAGAGAGATCCTCTTTCATAAAAGATTTATGAAAAGCTTCAGCCGCTTCTGGTGGTTCCCCATCGCCCCAAGTGCTCACGATCACGAGAAGATTGACCGCTTTCTTGAGAGAAGCAGGCTCGATATCAGCCATGTTCACCATTTTAGCTTTAAAGCCCTTTTTCTTAGCGGTCTTTACTGTCAAGTCCGCCAAGGCTTCGGAATTTCCTGATTCAGTTCCATAAAGAACCGTCAATGGAGTTCCTGAACGAGAAGCAGCGGGAGCGGGAGTCCCTCCTTGCTGAGACACTCCTGCCAAATAACCACTTAGCCATTGCATTTGAGCTGGCTGTAGGGAAGCAAGAAGCTGTTGAATCGCACCTTGCTGAGCAGGTTCGAAGGGATGAGAGTCCGGCAATTGAATCATTAGTAAGCTACTTAAGTTTGTAAAGATTAAGGTTAATGTGCCTAATCTTACAAAAAAATCAACCGATTATTTAAAAGAAACGGGTTCTTTTCTTTTCTCAAGGTTGAACAGGATCTGGGCCTGCGGCAGGAGTTTGAATCTCTTCGCGCGTAGGAAGAGTGACTTCCCATTCATGTAGCTCTTTGGAACTCCCTCCAATCTCTGAAAGTAAACGCTCACAAGCTTCTCTCCACTCCTTAAAGTGAGGAGGTTTTTTCGTTTTTGGAGCCGATTTAGGAAAAATCAGGTAAGTGACCGTTAAATCAGAAACAGGACGATGATAAGGAGTCGAGACTGGGTTAATTTCTTTCGCTAACCTCAAGGAAGCCTCCCCCACTTTAAAAGTTGGGCCGGCATCCCCCACAATCGCAGGATAAAGCTTTTCGCCATAAATCACGACCGCATAATCTCCTACATTGGGAGCATAAGGATGTGATTTCGCCAACATCTGATTGGTCGGAACCACAATGAAAGGGTCGTGCTCAGCAATCAGGAAGCTCCGTTTTTCCATATCCTCGATACCTGTCCGGAGATATTTTTTACGGTTGATTAACCACTCTCGTCGCGAGGATTTAGTCTGAGGGTTCCGAAGCTCTACATCTGCATTTTCTATTCGCTGCACCCAACCAGCGACCATTGGGTTAGGAATACGCGTCTGTTTCTTCCACCCATAGCTCGTAAAAGGTTGGTAATGAGTAGAATTAACGATCGATTCGGGCATTTCTGCAAGTCGGTCCCCATCCGATCCATCCGCGACCACATCCATTTCGGCCTGCAAGAGAAACACCTTTCTCCCCGTCGAAGGAGACTTCAGTTCCAACATCGTTTCACAATCGTAGTAATTATGACGAGTCAGTAGTTTTTCTAATTCTTGAAGGTTTTTTCGTAAACGCTTTTTCTTCCGGTCATAAAGATTTTGATAAAAATCAGAGACCCGCGCCTCTGGCATCATTTCCAGTAAACCTGGTAATAATTGAAAAAGGTGGGGCGCTGTTTTTTCTAAATCCTCACGAGTAAAAGCCGCTTGCGGCTCTGATAATTCCAAGGTGTAAGAAAGGCGATAATTTTCGTCTTTCTTACGCTCTATAGAAGCTTGCTCTCCAGTTTCTACTTGTAGGGAAGTCGCCAACTCAATCCCGTTTGAAATCTTCTGCAAATCGACTCCTTTTTTTGAGATGACTTGTGGCACCGGAAAAGGCTCTCTAACCTTCTTTATCTTAACAACCTCTTTCTCGACAACTTTCTCTACGATTTTAGGCGACGCAAAAATCTTATCAAAGAAAGGAGTGAACGAAATAAGAGCTACCAGCAAACAAAGCCCGAACACAAGAAACACCACCCCTAAAAGGCTCCCTCCTCTCAGAGGAACGCGTAGTGAAGCTTGCTTTGCGGACAATAAGATCATCATTATTTTTTAAGATTCAGCGCTCTCTCCTTCTAAAAACTTGCGCCTTCTTGGACGAGACTTCAACACGCAGCGTAGCGCAAAAAGAGGAACCACGGTCAACGCCGCTGCTAACACTGCTACCTTAACCCCTGGAAAAACACGTGGAATATTACGAGAAACCCCGTGCAAAGCATCTCTTACGACCTCTTCGGCTGGCACGTAAAATGATTCACGCATCGGAAGCTCTTTCCCCTCGTCTTCTGGACGTCTTGCGTAAGCTCCAAATTCAGTATGAACCGGACCTGGGCATAATGCTGTCACGTGAATACCATGTTCCTCAACCTCCATTCGTAAAGCTTCAGAGAAACTAGTCACATATGCTTTTGTGGCTGCATAAACTGAGAAATCTGGAATCGGCACCAAACTTGCCAATGAGCTCACATTAATCATATGCCCTCCTCCATTCCGAATCATCAAAGGGATGAACTGATGAGACAGATGAGTCAAAGCGACCACATTAAGCCTAATCATACGATCGAGCTTATTCCAATCAGCGGTATGAAACTCTCCATAATCTCCCGTTCCGGCATTATTAACAAGAAGGTCCGGGTAAATCTGATTCTTCTCTAATACTGAAACGAGCTGCCCTCGCTTCTCTTCATTCGTGAGATCGACCAAGAAATAAACAATATCAAGCTCCGGGTATTCCTCTTTGAGAGACTCCCCAAGAGCTGTCAAACGATCATTACGGCGCGCTACCAGCACCAACTGCTTTGAAACAGAGGCCAACTGCCGCGCAAACTCCTCTCCTAAACCAGAGGACGCCCCTGTAATTAAGGCGCATTCATATTGATATGGTTCATCCATAGATCCGAAATGATTTCAAATAAAATTCAGGAAGCCTGCGAAGCCCCTTCTGGAGATTGAGCTTTCACCACTCGTAATGGAAGGCGTTGCAGTAATTCTCCATCAACCGAGATATCAACCGAATAAACTCCTACTGCAGGAAACTGCAGTCCCTGAAAATTCATAATCAAATTACGCGTTACGAAAGAAACTGTATCAGGCATCTCAATGGGCATATCAGCCTTAATAGGAAACTGCTCATTGAGAGAGCCCCCATCTGCATCAATAATATTAATTTCCATTTGATGCTGACCATTATCTTCAGGAGTCATGCATACTCTCATCGCAAGGCAGCAATGAGGTTGAACGACAGGAAGAGCACGCGCCATTAATGCGTCAATCGTTCCTGAAATCACCATCTTACCGTTATAATCAGCGGCATAATCACATAAAGTTGCTACTTGTATATCCATATTTATTATTCGTTAAACTTATTATTCGGCTTCTGCTCCCTGAGATCTCTCTCCCGGAATGACGGGGCCTGGGCCTGATCCTGCTCCCTCACCTGGAATCAGCAATGAGGGTTGCTCGACCGGTGGATTTTCAGCAGGAACGACTAATTCTTGAGCTTCTTCAACTGGTAGAGCTCTCAAAATATTTTGGGTATCATCACTTTCAAACGGAGTGAAAGACTCTTCCGGAATGTCTTCAACAACTAAGGCTGCTGGAGCAGGCTTCAAGGCTCTTTTCATATCAACTTTAATACGCTCAAAGAAGCTTCGCACCATGGGAGCGGCATGCTTCCCTCCGGACAGAGACTGACCTTTGGATCCTTCTCGAAGGGCTACAAAGGCAAACCGAGGGTTATCATAAGGGAGGAACCCCGCAAACCAAGCTAAGTTCTGGCTTCCTACCCACTGCGCTGTTCCCGTTTTCCCGCAAACACTTGTGTAACTTAGCGAAGCTTTTTTCCCGGTCCCATTCGAAGCATGAACCACATCAAACATCGCATTACGAACCACCTTTAGAGACTTTTCTGTCACTCCTAAGCGATTACGCACTTTGGGTTTCGCTGCTTGCACGACTTGTCCCCGTCGATTTTGGATTTGCCTGATCAAATGAAGCTTCGGGAGAACAGCTCCATTCCCGACCCCTGCCATGGCCTGACAAAGCTGAAGAGGAGAAGAAAGTAAAACTCCCTGACCAATCGCTAAGTTAGCGGTATCACCAGTCGCAATATGGCGCTTATAATGCTTCCGCATCCACTGATCGGAAGGAATCAACCCTTTCCCTTCTGAAAAAAGCCCTACGTTTGTCTTCATTCCAAATCCAAAACGACGCGCAGTAGCCAAGAAACGGTCTGACCCTAGGTCTATTCCAACTTTATAAAACCAGACATTATTAGATCTCACCATCGCGGTATGAACATTAATCGGGCCCGCTGGAATTTTCGAGTGATTGTTAAACCATTTACTCCCAATTTTAATCTTTGCGGGACAATCGATCTTGGTCTTCTTGGTCACGACGTTATTGGACAAGGCCGAAGCCGCAATAATGGCTTTGAAAGTGGAAGCTGGCGGATAAGTGGCCTGAAATGCTCGGGCATACATGGGCTTACTTTCATTATCATTAAGCTTATCCAAATCCTTCTGAGAAATACTTGGGATCCACACATTAAGATCGAAGCTTGGTCTTGATGCCAAGGTCAGGATCTCTCCAGTTTCGATATCAATCACGACCAAAGCCCCCTTTTTACAAAAGCTTTTCAAGGTAGCTTCAGCCGCTTTTTGCCAAGAGAGGTTCAAACTTGTCACCACATTTCCTCCGGTCTGAGGCCGCTCAATGATTTCGTCTAAAAGCTTACTCCCATCTGAATCATAAACTAATTTGCGCTTTCCGTCTTTTCCTTGAAGAAAGGCATCAAAGGTATTTTCTAATCCAGCAGCCCCATAAGAGCTTTCGAACAGAGGGTCTCCATAATTAATAGGACCTTTCGGTAATTTCCCAGTGCTTCGCACATACCCAACGACATGAGCCGCTAAATCCTTTTCCGGATAATACCTCATATAAATCGGGTGTAAAACGAGCCCGCTCATCCCATATTTTTGTAAATTGGGTTGTCGGTCAGCCCTAAACCAAGTGGAAACAACCAAAGGAATCCACCGACGATCTCGATAATGCGCCAAGATCGTGCGATCCTTGACCTGATATTCTCGGCCTGTTAACTCATCCGCTCGCGCGATTCTTTTCCGAGCCCACTCTAGAACGACTTCTTCCGAAGAGTCTTCTAAATGGGGGAACTGCAAGGCAAGATGATAAACCACTCGCGTTTGAGCAAGAGACTTCCCGTATCGGTCTGTAATCTGCCCTCGAGGTGCAGGAATTGTCAGCGTTAAGGTTCGAGCATTTCGACGAGTAGAAATAGAAGCATCCGAAGCACTTTTAGGAGCTTCAGTCAGAAGGGAGTCTTGAGCCTGGCCAAACGAGACAAAGCACAAGAAAAAGAGGATAACAATATTTCTAAAGAACACTACGTAGGAGATGCTAGACAAGGCATTTTAAAATGACAACGAACTTTCTTAGGATAAAGAAGAGGGATTGGAAAACCACCTAGATTCTAGCCCCCCTCCCTTGAGATTTATCTGAATTGATTACCCTGCATAGGCATTGGCAGGCTGACCTTTCACACCAAGGCCTTTGACCACAAAGAGCCGCCCCGCGTTTTCTTCTTTTTCAGTTTTATGAACCCCAGTCGTCACGTAAAGGTCTTGCAGCTGGTCTCCTCCAAAAGCACAGGCGGTTGTCTCCATACAAGGGAGTTCTATTTTACGAAGCTCTTCCCCGCTTGCTGGATCAAATTCCACGACCATTGAACCATGACAAAAAGCGATCCAAAGATGATCGTTCTCATCAATCGCCATTCCATCCGGAGAAGACTCGTAATGCTCTGTCTTAATCACTTCCCGTTCATTAGAAAGTCGCCCTTCTTGATCGTAATCAAAGGCAAGCACAGCTTTCCGGGGAGTATCGATGTAATACAGCGTTTTCCCGTCCTTACTCCACGCGAGGCCATTCGAATTCGTCACAGGGCCATACGCTTTGGTCAATTGCTGATCCACATCCAGGCTGTAAAGAAAAGCATCACCCTCTTTTTTCACTAAACTGATCGAACCTGCAAAAAAACGGCCATCAGGTGAACATTTTCCGTCATTAAAACGATTATTTTCCTTCTCGGGCTCAGGATCGATAATCGAGGTATAATCACCTTCTTCATTGAGCTCAAAAATCCCATCATCCCCAGCAAACAAAAAACCTCCTTCCAGCCGAGGAACGACCGTCCCTACTCGCTGACCGACATCCCACTCTTCTTCCTCGCCCGTTTTTGGATCATATGAGAGGATAAGGTGCTTTTCTATATCAACATAATAGAGCTTTCCTTCCCACCAGATCGGACCTTCTCCCCACTGAGCTTGATAGCTTCCTACAACCTTGATTTCTGTCATGCGCAACAAATACGAATCTGTTTGATTGACGACAAGAGATTCTTTCGCATTGTTTCTTTGGAGAAAATATGGCTCAAGAAGTGAGCCCTTCGATCGATGCGAACATTCCTTATATCAATAATTTTATTTGCTGCCTTGCAGTCCTCTTTGTGTGCTGAAACTCCCCGTTTCCGTTGGGACATTGTAGATCATGCCAAGCGTGACAATGTGACGGCAAAAAGTGTGAAAACATTTTATCGCTTCAAATCAATGAAGCGAGTAGGTGGAAACTTGGTTCTTGAGCGTCCTTCCACTAAAATCACCTTTAAAGTAGGCAGCAGTCAGGTCTGGATGAATGGGGTTAAATTTATCTTTAGCCACCCGGTGGTGCAGAAAGAAAATCAATACCTCATTTCGATGGTCGATCTCCATAAAGTGATTCACCCTATTTTACGTCCTGATCGACTCACGAAATACGCCAATTTCACAAAAGTCATTCTGGATCCAGGACATGGAGGTAAAGACTCGGGAGCGAAAAATGCGATTGGGAGAGAGAAAGATATTACTCTCAAGGTCGCACGCATGATGCGTGACAATTTAAAAAGAAGAGGATTCCAAGTCATTCTCACTCGGAATTCTGATAAATACCTCAGCCTGGAAGAAAGAGTTCGAATCGCTAATCAACACCAAGGAGCCATTTTCATCAGCCTTCACTTTAACTCGGGAGGTAGAGGCCAAGCTCATGGTATCGAAACTTTCAGCCTCTCGCCTAAAGGCGTCGCTCATTACGGGAGGGGGCTCAAGAACTCTGACTTCACAAACCGGACCGGGAACGCGCAAGACGCTGCCAATATTGCTCTAGCAACAGCCATTCACGGAACGGTCTTGGACGGAACAAAGCGATTAGACCGTGGAGTTCGGCGAGCTCGTTTTAGTGTTCTCACGGGAGTCAAACACCCCGCCATTCTTCTCGAAGGGGGATTCTTATCTCACGGACAAGAAGGCCGGTTAATCACCTCCACTCGTTATCAGCGTCTTCTTGCTGACTCTGTCGTGAATGCGATTGTAAAATACCGGAAAGCCTTACGCCTTTCCAGGGTTCGGTAAAAAGGTGAAGCCATTGGGCTCGCTTTTAGCCTTGAACCTTCTTCACAAAGCAAGCTTTAAGCGCAATGGACATCCCATCCATTCGGCAGTCAATCTCATGATCGCCCTCAACCAGACGAATCGGTTTTGATTTCATACCTGATTTAAGGACTTGGTTACTTCCCTTTAGCTTCAAGTCTTTGACCATTGCGATGATATCCCCATTTTGGAGAATGTTCCCATAGGCGTCTTTGACAACTAGGCCTTCTTCTTCCTTTTCCCATTCATGCCCACAGGTCACGCATTCATTGCGTTCCCCATGCGTGGCAATTTCATCAAGGGTGCAAAGTGGACAAGTCAGATCTCCCATCAAGTTAGGCTTTCTTCAAAAGAGATTTCCCTGTCATTTCAGCCGGCTTTTCAAGATCGAGCATATCGAGCAAGGTCGGCGCGACATCAGCAAGAATCCCGTCTTTGACACTGACTGACTCATGATCAGATCCCACATAAATAGCATGCACGAGATTTGTGGTATGAGCGGTATGAGGCGACCCATCCGCATTCATCATCTGCTCACAATTCCCGTGATCTGCTGTAATGAGAAGGCTTCCTCCCAGCTCAAGAGTTCTTTCGACAACATGCTTTACCCCCTCATCGATCGTTTCTACTGATTTAACACCAGCTTCTACAATACCAGTATGGCCAACCATATCAGGGTTCGCAAAGTTGAGAATCACAAGGTCATAATGAGGAAGACGATCCACCACTGTTTGCCAGACTTCTGGCGCACTCATTTCGGGCTGTAAATCATACGTTGCGACCTTGGGTGACGCCACGACATGACGATCTTCTCCTGGATAAGGAGTCTCTGCCCCACCATTAAAGAAATAAGAAACGTGTGGGTATTTTTCAGTCTCAGCAATCCGAAGCTGCTTCAAACCTGAATCCCCAACCACTTCCCCAAGCACATTCTCCATCGATGACGCTTTAAAAATAACAGGGCAATCGTAAGTTTCATCATACTCCTTCATGGTGATGTAATGTGTTTTTGGAATCACACCAGTTTCGAAGTGCTCGAAATCACCATCTGAAAGAAAAATGTCTGAAAGCTGACGAGCTCGGTCCGCTCGGAAGTTAATGAAAATGATCACGTCTTCATCACGAATACGTTGCTCTTCATGATGCTCGAAAATCATAGGAAGAATGAACTCGTCCGTTTTCTCATTCGCGTAGGCTTCTTTCACCGCTTCTGACGGAAGGATGTTCTTAGCCTCCCCTTTTCCGTGAACGAGAGCATCCCAAGCAATCTTAACTCGCTCCCAGCGCTTATCCCGATCCATGGCGTAATAGCGCCCAATCACCGTTGCAATACGAGCCTTATAAGGAGCAATCGCGGTCTCAACTATCTCAAGATACCCCGCACCTGCTGTTGGAGACGTATCACGACCATCGGTGATGGCGTGAACATTAATATCATCTACTCCGGCTTCCGAAGCGATTTTGACCAACTCAATTAAGTGATCCTGATGACTGTGAACTCCACCGTCTGAAACGAGGCCAATAAAATGAAGGCGCTTTCCTTTGGCTTGCGCCAAGGCTTTTTGTAGCACTTCAATCTGAGCAAGCTCTCCATTTTTAATCGATTCATTAACCCGAGTTAAGTCTTGGTAAACAATTCGTCCGGCTCCGAGATTAAGGTGCCCTACTTCCGAATTCCCCATCTGACCATCAGGCAAGCCTACATCTAACCCTGAAGCGCTTACAAAGCCTTTTGGATAAGTGCTCCATAAATGATCGTGAAACGGAGTCTGAGCCAATTCCACGGCATTACCGTCCTGTTGCGCGGTATCTGCTCCGCCGGGGTTCACCCCCCAGCCGTCACGAATAATGAGAACTACTGGTTTTTTAGCCATAATCTGGGCGCCTTATAACGCATTCGAAGGCGTAGGAAAGCGTGAAACCCTTTTTCAGGGGAAAAAGTTCACGCGCGTTACGGAATATGATTGAACGAAACCGCCTCCTACTCTATGTTAGGGTATTAGATTAATTATTTATTTAAAGTATTCATTAATGAAGTCCGCAAAGAAGTTATGGCAACAATTTTCGATTCCCTGGAGGAAGCGCCCAAAACGTTGTGAAAGACCTCTCGAAACCACTCCCACCCGTAAACCCAAACTCGGTTTAGCACTTTCTGCAGGAGGAGCCAAAGGACTTGCCCATGTCGGAGTGGTTCAAGTCCTCGAAGAAAACGGGATCGAAGTCCACGCGATCTCTGGTTCTAGTATGGGGGCCTACGTTGGCTCACTTTGGGCCGCAGGCTTCTCAGGAAAAGATCTCGAAATCCTGGCTGCTGAAATGCATGATCGCAGACAGTTTTGGAAACTTGCGGACCCTATCCTACCTCCCTTATCTGGCCTCTTCAAAGGGGAGAAAGCGAAAAAACATCTCAAAAAATCGCTTGGAGATCTCCGCTTTGAAGACCTTGCCCGTAAACTTCTCGTGATTACTTTTGACCTCGATACCAGAGAACGACTCGTCAAAAGAGCCGGATGTATTGCAGACGCCGTGCATGCTTCCTGTGCGATGCCAGGGATCATTTCCCCCGTCATATTAGATGGTCACCGTTGTTCAGATGGAGGAGTGGTCGATCCGGTCCCCGTAAGTGCTCTAAAAAAATTCACCGACGTTGACTACGTTATCGCAGTGAGTGTCGTCCCCACTTACGATGACATTGAAAATAAAGACCCTGCTGCCCCCTCTTCTTCTCCCCCTCTTTTGAAACGAATCGTTCGTAAAATACACCGCAGCACCAACTTACTCGCGTATGGAAATGTCGTCGACACACTCCGCCGGAGCCTCGGTGCATCACAGATTCGAATCGCGCATGAATCGATTAAAAAAGCCGACATCTGCCTTCACCCTGATTGTAAAACGGGGCTTTGGCATGATTATACCAATTTCGAAAAATACATCGAAGCAGGAAGAGAGGCCACTTTAGCCCAACTCACCGAAATCAAAGCCCTCTTCGAACCCATTCCTGATCCCTCAGGTCTATCTCATGATCCGCCCTCCAACAAACAAGTGGTGGGAGAATGCGTCTCGCCTTAAAATTGAATCTTATCAATCTCGGAAGTTACGCTTTCTCTTACAACAAAGAGTGATTCCCTTCGTTCCTTTTTACGCAGGGATTCAGGAGCAACTCTCGAAAGTAAAAACCGTCAACGACCTCCAGAACGTTCCTTTTACCTCTAAGCGTGATTTAAGCGACCCGAAACAAATGATGATGGTTCCGGAACAAGGGATCTTAAAAAAACAAGCGTCGACCCTTCGACTTGCTCTCACTCGAGGACCACGAGGTGCTCACGAATTTCTTAATGAAGAATTTAGGCCCGTTTTAATGACCAGCACGACAGGTAGGTCCTCTGAACCCGTTCCCTTTTTATATACTAAGAAAGACCTCGCCAATTTAGAGGCTGGTGGAAAGCGAATGATGGAGATTTGCCAAACCTTACCTGATGATCGAGTCGTTAACGCCTTTCCCTTCGCGCCTCATCTCGCTTTCTGGCAAGCGCATTACGCTAGCCTCGGTGCGACAAGGTTCACAATCTCCACCGGCGGAGGTAAAGTGATGGGAACCGATGGTAATGCGCGCCTGATTGAAAAGGTCAATCCTGATGCTATCATCTCGATGCCCACCTTTCTCTACCACCTCCTACAGCACGCTACAGAAGAAGAGATGCAATGGACGAACCTCCGCACTCTAGTTCTTGGGGGCGAAAAGGTCCCTCTCGGCATGCGGAGAAAACTCCGATCTCTTTGTCGATCTCTCGGATCAAAAGAAGTGAATGTGATTTCTACTTACGGATTCACCGAGGCTAAAATTGCTTTTACGGAGTGCCCCGTAGCACCTGAAGAGGAACCGACTGGATTCCATATTTATCCAGACCTAGCCTATATCGAAATCGTCGACCCCGAAACCGGACAACGTGTGCCTGATGGGTCACCTGGAGAAATTGTTTACACCCCACTTGAAACCCGAGGATCGACCGTCATTCGGTATCGGACCGGAGACCTCATCGAGGGAGGAATTACTTACGAACCCTGCCCCGCCTGCGGTAGAACTTGTCCGCGACTCGTCGGACGCATTTCACGTGTCTCCGATATTCGCAGACTTAATATTTCAAAGGTGAAAGGCACTCTCGTTGACTTTAACACCCTCGAACATGTCCTCGATGACATGGACGAGCTTGGAGCCTGGCAGATCGAGCTTCGAAAACATGATGATGACCCACTCGAAGTCGATGAGATCGTGATTCATGCCACTCCGATGTGTGACGAGGACCGAAAAGATCTTGCACAGAAAATACGTGAACAACTTCTTCACGCCACTGAACTCAGTCCTAACAAAATCACATTCCATTCCTGGGATGAAATGCGAGAAAAACACGGTATTGGCCGCGAACTGAAAGAACAAAAAATCATCGACAATCGCCCCCCATCTATCACTTAAAAACATGCTTATTTTTGCTCACACTCGAACCCCTTTTTCTAAAATGGGAACCGAACTCCACTCATTTTCAGCCAGTGACTTAGGAGCCCACGTTGTGAAAATGCTGCTCACGCAAGTCGAGCTTGACCCTCATCACATCGATGAAGTCATTATGGGTTGCGTCGGCCAACCTGCCGATAGCGCTAATATCGCAAGAGTGATCGCACTTCGAGCGGGTATTCCTCAAGAGGTTCCTGCGGTGACCGTCCATCGGAATTGTGCTTCAGGGATGGAAAGTATCACCTCTGCGATGGACCGGATCCGAGCCAAAAGAGGCGATCTCTACCTCGTTGGGGGCGTCGAAAGCATGAGCCAATACCCCCTCCTCTACCGCCCTCAGGCGGCCCATAAATTTGAAGCCCTGATGCGATCTAAATCATTCATGCAAAAATGGAACGCTATGACTTCTTTCCGAGCCAAAGACTTTTCACCTTTGATCAGCTTAAAACTAGGTCTTACCGATCCCGTCAGTGGTCTTAATATGGGGGAAACTGCCGAAATTTTAGCGCAAGATTATCAAATCAGCAGAGAAGAACAGGACGCCTTTGCAAACCATTCCCATCATAAAGCCGTTTCTTTCCAAGAACTACGACACCAAGAAATATCACCTCTTTTACACGAAGGAAGCCCGATCAAGAAAGATAACGGAGTGCGGACAAATTCCTCCATTGAGAAATTATCCGCACTCCGCCCCATTTTCGCGAAATCAGCTGGCACCGTCACCGCAGGAAATAGCTCCCAAGTCACCGACGGAGCCGTCGCCCTTCTCGTTGGATCTGAAGAAGCGGGAAAAAAATACGGACTCACTCCTATCGGACGCCTAATCGACTACGCTTACACTGGCTGTGATCCTAAACGAATGGGTTTAGGTCCAGTAAAAGCTATCCAAGCTGTTAATAAACGAACTCATTACGGAATCGAGGATGCTTCCGTCATTGAAATCAACGAAGCTTTTGCCGCTCAAGCATTAGCTTGTTGTAAAGCAATCAGCGATCCCCACTTTGCAAAAAAAGCAGGGTTAGAAGCTCCACTTGGAGAACTCTCGGCAAGTAACATTAACGCCTGGGGTGGTGGCATTGCGCTAGGACACCCCGTAGGAGCTACTGGAGCTCGCCTCGTTCAAACTGTCCTTGAACAGCTCAAAGACCAACCTGGAAAAAAAGGAATCGCCTCCCTCTGCGTAGGAGGCGGACAAGGAGCAGCGCTCTGGATTGAAAGACTCTAATTATTAAAAAAAATGACCAATCACATTCAAAGGAATATTCAAGATCGCACCGCGATTCTCACCTTCGATCGCGAAGGGTCTAGCGCTAACATTTTCGACCAAGCCACACTCCTAGAACTCAAAAAACACCTCCAGTTTCTCCAGTCTCAAAGCCATCTTGACGGACTTATTATCACCTCGGCCAAACCTCGTATTTTTATCGCAGGGGCTGATTTAAAATCACTCTCTGAGGCCAACCCTGAAGAAATGGAAACGCTGATCTCACTCGGGCAAAATGTTTTCCAAATGATTGCCAACCTTCCTTTCATAACCATTGCAGCCATTCATGGGGCCTGTGTGGGAGGCGGCTATGAACTCGCTCTCGCCTGTGACTGGAGAGTGGCGACAAATGCTTCATCGACTCGAATCGGGCTTCCCGAAACAAAATTGGGGATTCTTCCGGCATGGGGAGGATCGACGCTTCTCCCTCGCCTCATCGGGTTGCCCAAAGCTCTGCCCCTCATTCTCTCAGGAAAAGTCATGAAAGCCCCTCTCGCTCGAAAAAAAGGCCTCATTGACCACTTGGTTCCTGAAACCACACTTCTCTCTGAGGCGAAAAAACTCCTTACCAAAAAACCTCACCGCAAAAGACCTTCCTCCTTTTGGCACTCTCTCCCCATGCGAAAAATCATCGCACGGAAAGCTCGCCAATCAATCCTCGAAAAAACCCGCGGACACTACCCTGGTCCACTTCTTGCAATCGAAGTCGTCACTAAAGGAATCTCAGAATCTGTTGCTCAAAGCCTGCAGCGTGAGAAAGACGCCATCATTCATCTCACTCAACTTCCGGAAACCAAGGAACTCGTTCGCCTCTTCTTCCTCTCCGAAGCTTCAAAAAAGAAATCAGTCCCTGGAGTTCTTCCCACAGAAATTTCACAGGTCGGCGTGATCGGGTCAGGTATTATGGGAGCGGGAATGAGCTACTGGCTTAGCTCTAGAAAACTACCTGTCACGATGAAGGACCTCAATCACGAAGCTTTAGCTCGCGGCATGAATTCCATTCAAAAGGAATACAAAAAATCCGTCAAAAAACGTATTCTTTCCCCTAGTGAAGCCCAGAGTAACCTTGATCGCATTAGTGCCGTAACGGGTGATATCTCCCTCCATCACTGCGACCTTATCATTGAAGCTGCTGTGGAGAATTTAGACATTAAGAAAAAAATCTTTGCCGACCTTTCTTCGCGCACTCGCCCTGATACCGTTCTCGCCACAAACACTTCGGCCTTACCTATTCATGAACTTGCGAATGAAATCTCCAATCCGGAACGATTGGTTGGTCTGCACTTCTTTAACCCCGTTTCTCGTATGCCCCTTGTCGAGGTCGTTCGCACCCCTTCATGTTCAGACCAAACTCTAGCAACAGTCTTATCCTTTGTTCAAAAAATAGGGAAATTGCCTATCGTTGTCGCTGACCAACCTGGCTTCCTCGTCAACCGAGTTCTTCTGCCTTATCTCGTTCGGGCAGGTGAGCTTTTTGAAGAAGGCTATTCCCCTGAGCAATTAGATCAATGCATGCTCGACTTCGGGATGCCCATGGGACCGATTCGCCTTCTTGATGAAATCGGGCTCGATGTAGGTCTTCATGTCGCTCAAACTCTCTCCGCTGCATTTCCTGACCGGATGCGTATCCCCTCATTCCTCACGACAATGGTTCATGAAGGGGCTTTAGGTAAAAAGAGTGGCAAAGGTTTTTATCTCTACGATCATGGTAAAATAGCAGGAGTGAACCCAAGCACCTTAATTCATAAGGAGCCATCTAACCCCGCTGCATCTCCTCAAGATGAATTGGTTAAAATGATGGTCGAAGAAAGCGACCGATGCCTCCAAGACAAAGTGGTCGAATCCGCAGACGAACTCGATTTCGCCATGATCATGGGCACTGGTTTTGCTCCATTCCGAGGTGGACCTATTCAGTATGGGAAGCAAAGAGGGTGGATCTCTTAAAAAAACCTCTAATAGATCAACTAAACCCATCTTCTTATTGAAAATGAGTGAGTTAACTGTTATACTACCTGTTAAACAAATCATCTATTTATGAGCTCTACCCAAAAAAAGAATACCTCACTTATCGACACTTCTAAGATGTCAAAAGGAGAAAAAGCCGCTTTAGAAATGGCGGAAGATTCTCGTGACATGCGAGCCTTAAGCGGCTTTGCGAGCGCCCTTTTCACCGGGAATCCTAACATTAACAAAACAGCTCCCTTCCCTACTCAGTCGATAGAGGATCGGGACCAAGGAGATGCTTTCTTGGCTAAGTTAAGTCACTTCTTAGAGCACGAAACTGATCCTGACCAAATTGACCGAGAGGGTGAAATCCCCGATCACGTCATCGATGGGCTTGCTGAGTTAGGTGCCTTTGGTATTAAAATACCGACTCAATATGACGGACTAGGATTATCCCAAACTAATTATTCTCGTGCTGCTATGATTCTAGGAGCTCATTGCGGAAGCATGACCGCGCTTCTATCAGCTCACCAATCGATCGGAATCCCCCAGCCTTTAATCGTCTTTGGGACAGAAGCCCAGAAACAAAAGTTTCTCCCCGAATGCGCTAAAGGAGGCATCTCTGCCTTCGCTCTTACTGAACATGAGGTAGGTTCAGACCCCGCCCGCATGAAAACGAAAGCCGTCCTCAGTCAAGACGGAACTCATTATATCCTCAATGGTGAGAAACTCTGGTGCACCAACGGGCTCAAGGCAACTAAAATGATTGTTATGGCTAAAACCCCCATGGAGGGAAAGAAAAACGCTACCACCGCATTCATCGTTGACATGAAACAACCTGGAGTCGAAATCGTCAGACGATGCCGATTCATGGGCTTAAAGGCTCTCTATAACGGAATCATTAAATTCGAAAACGTCAAAATTCCTCGCCAAAATGTCGTCCATGAAGAAGGGAAAGGACTTAAAGTCGCTCTGACTACTCTGAATACCGGGCGACTCACCCTCCCCGCTGCTTGCGCCGGAATGATGCAGCGCTGCCTCGACATCTCTGTGCGCTGGTCTGCCCAACGGGAGCAATGGGGTAATGCGATTGGCCGACACGCCGCGATCGCAGGAAAAATCGCTGATATGAAAGCAGATACTTACGCCACCGAATCGATGGTGCTCTACGTTTCGGCTCTCGTTGATCACGATAAGAAATCAGACATTCGAATCGAAGCCGCGATGGCAAAACTTTGGGGAACAGAAGCCGCTTGGCACACTGTTGACCAAACCATGCAAATCAAAGGAGGCCGAGGATATGAAACGGCCGACTCCCTCCGTGAACGAGGAGAAACCCCTGATCCGATCGAACGAATGATGCGCGACTGCCGTATTAATACTATTTTTGAAGGCTCGACCGAGATCATGAAACTCTTCATTGCACGTGAAGCACTCGATCCTCACCTCCGCCGTGGAGCTGCCGCCATCGACACCCGACTTCCGGCCGGAGTTCGTTTGAAAGCCGCTGCGAAGGCGGGTCTCTACTACGCTTTCTGGTTTCCAAGTCGATACCTCCCACAGGCTAAAAACATTTCTAAAGTGCAGGATCCAAGATTACGGACCGAAATGAAAAAAATAGCGCGCATGAGCCGGAAGCTTTCACGAGCACTCTTCATGTCGATGGTGAAACATGGACCTAAACTCGATAAACAACAGCTCCTTCTCGGACGCTTTGTTGACATCGGAGCAGAACTTTTTGCGATGTCGACCGCCTGTGCTCGAGCGGACATGGAAATGTCCAAAATGAGTCCTGAAGAAGCACACGAAACAATGCTGACTGTCCAGTATCTCTGTAAGCGTGGCCGCCAAAGAATTCGTGACCTCTTTACCGGAGCAAATCGTAATGCGGACAAAGCCGGATATCGACTTGCCACCCAACTTCTCGATCACGCTCCTCTAGATTAGTCAAAGGAACTCCTTCAATCTCTTGAGCTCAAACTGTTGTTTGGAACTATTTCCAAACATTTGGTTAATCAAAAAAACTAAAAAAATCATGAATGGTGCCGCTGGCCGGAATCGAACCGGCACGTTCTTGCGAACAGCGGATTTTAAATCCGCCGCGTCTACCAATTCCGCCACAGCGGCACCTGGTTCATGACGCTAGCCCCTTTCGGAATTCGCGTGAGGAGATCTAAGACGAGCTCGACCATAGATTCAAGCTCTCCTTGTAAAAAAAAGATCTCTTTACCGAATCTTGCAAAATCTCACCGCTTGCTCCCAAGAACTTTCTTCCTTTAGTAAAGTGCTGAGATAAGGGTCTATTAACGGTAGATCTGCTGCACGATTAATTTGAGACAACTTCTTCAAGCGACTGAAAATCATTTTTTTGCATCGATTTAAAGGCACCGATTTTTCGCCGTATCCACTGGGGGAATTACTCGACCAAAATCGAATATAAGGCACGCCATCTCTTGAAAAAGACCCTAAAAAAACAACCGAGTGGCCACGCTCTTTTTTCCCCACATGATCATTCCAAAAGATTTTCAGAAAATCTCCAGGCTTGGCTTCGGTGAGAGAGCTAAAATTCACCCCCAATTTTAAATCATGAAATAACTTCGCGGTTCCTGGTCCGTTTGCATTCCAACGACCCCAAACACCCACTCCGTCTTTTTGCTCCTCTGCCTTTAAAGAAGCCCACACTGAAGGTGATAAATGCAGCTCTCCCTGCTTCTCAGCATTGAGAAGCGCCTGAATGAAAACAAAGTAAGTCGCCGAAGAACAATAGCTTGGCTTCACCATCTCATATCGCGAAGGCATCCTTTTTTTTGATGAATGAAAAGCTGAGGCAAACGAACGATCAACCCGTTTTGACAAATCATACCCACCTCCAGCAGGCATCACCTTAAGCGCAGCTAAGACATAATCATTGGGAGACAAAGTCGCTACGGGGCCAGAACCAGCAGAAGAGCAGCTCACTAGACTCGCTAAAATGAAGAAACAAGCGATGATTTGGAACCTCTTCCCCTGATCCTTGACATATTTCATTGCCAAAACTTATCTCATTTCTTATAGTGCCAGTCCACTTCAAACGAAGGGGGCGCCATGGTTTCGACTAGAGGTTGGAAACGTAGGCTGCATGTAGAGGTTGATCGGTTGGCCTCTTAAAAAGCCGATCAAAAACATAATTGCAGACTCTAACGAGCTCGCACTTGCTGCTTAATTGACAGCAACGCTCGCATCCCCATGTCTCTTAAGGGTGCCAGCGCAACACCAAGAGACTGGCTGTCAGTCGGTGAACCGGGCTTTCAGCGAGACTAAACAGGACTCATCGGATACTGGACATAGTGGCTAGAGGGCTAGAATCTTAAAACAAACTCATTCCACTAAACATGTAGAAGCTTATGCGGAAAGCATTTAGGACACGGGTTCAACTCCCGTCGCCTCCACCATTTAAAGCCCTAGATTAACCCTTTTAGTTGATCTAGGGCTCTTTTTTTACTCCAGATGTAAGCTTCCCCGTCAAGAAAGGAACCAAAGGAGCAAGAAACCTTTGGAAAACGGAGGACTGCTCGAGTGAAGAGCTCATAGATTTTTTAAAAAAATTCCTAGGCTTCCTCGTCAAGCTATTTCAAAGTTTTTCAGCTCTCGTTAAAAAGAAAAATCGAATGTTAAGTCACCCTTCAAGAGAGGGCGTTCCACAGGCTGAATGAGAGCAAAATAGCCGATAAAAAAGGGTCTACTTTGGGCACCGTTGTTTTCTTTATTTTTTTAATTGATTCACATTGTAGGTATAGCTCGAAACGACTCCACTTGCAACCTCATTTGATTTGGTGGTGAGTGTTCCCAAAATGTTACAGCTCGAGGACCGACCCCGATTACGTTACCGTTGATTTGTTAATTGCCTCTATTGGCTACTGCTATTCTTTCGGATAAGAGCTTTAAATTCCGAAATTAACAAACCCGAATCCTTGAACATAATTTTGTTGTCATAAATAGAGCACTCTTCAGAAAATCTGGCAGGGCTCCCACTATAAAAGACTACTCCCCCATTTGGTATTACATTAGTGTATTCTCTCTTTTCCTCAGAGGTTTTTTGGCTATACTCATCTATAATTTCTTGAATGTTGTCAACATCATCGCTTTTTTTTAAAACATCTGTAAAAACATTAGTATAATCCGATTTATTTTTCACCTCATACCCAACATGAAATATAACTGTTGATGAAGTAATTTTTTTTATCACTACCTCTTCTTCGGTTTCGGGTAAATGTTCTAGATACTCGTAAAACCCGTCTAAGCGTTGAACATTTCGTTGGTAAGTTTGGTAAAACAACCAAGATCCGTTAAATACATAACACAACAGTAATACACTAAAAATCTTCTTCTTATTTGAAGTAAACATGAAAAGAATAAGTTAAAATACCTCAAATCTTTGAATTTCTTCTTCTGAGGCTGAGAGCCTCATCCTAGTAATAACGCCTCCAACAATACCAGTTAGTGCTGCCGCATGCGACCCAACCCTAGCTCCAAGAGAACCCTTTGGTTGACTATACTTTTCAGCCGCTCCCGCGACTCCCATCAAAAACACCATCTTTCCTATATCTTCAAGATCTTCAGCAGTAGAATCATTATCTACCATCCCGTAGAGGTTGGCTCCTCCCTTCTCCCCAATCGGGTCTCTGGATGGCCAATATGGGATACCCGACGCGTTTCTCGTAGATATAAGTCGATTTTTTTGACGCAGTTCTGGGGCTTCTAAGCGATTTTTCGGACTCGATTTTATCGGGTAGCAAAAAATTTCCCTA
>CALFBI010000022.1 GCA_937951675.1 uncultured Verrucomicrobiales bacterium | reverse complement strand
TTTCGGTTTGTTTGGAAAGCTAGTAGCAGACTTTGTAGTGATCATGATTGTAGTTCTGTGCATCAGCGGGATCGCATTATGGGTGAGGCCGCCGAGGCGTAACGGAAGTGGATCATGAATAAGAGACGTTTTCTTTCGATTACAGCAGGGGCTTTGAGTGCGACGGCCTTGAGTTGTTCGCGTCGCCCAGAGAGGCAGGTGTGGAGAGGAATCCTTTTTGGCACCGAGGTGAGCTTTGAGGTAAGGGGGCTTTCGGGAATCGCTTTTGAGGCCCTGTCGACTAAAGTCGTTGCCGAGATGACACGCCTTGAAGGGCTGTTTAGTCTTTACCAAGAGAGTTCACAACTTTCGGAACTGAATCGAGAAGGGCTGTTGATCAGTCCAGACCCTGATTTCGTGGCGCTTTTAGAACTCAGTCATTCGATTTCAAACCAGTCTGATGGATTATTTGATCCGACGATTCAGTCTTGCTGGCAGGCCGCTCGTGCAGGGGGAGTCCTTCCTTTGGCATTAGTTGATTATCGAGGTTTGGTCATTGCTCCCGAGAAGGTGACTCTTCGGCCGGGCCAACAGGTGACTCTCAATGGTATTGCACAGGGGTTCATTGCAGATCGAGTTGGAGACCTTCTTCGTAAAGAAGGCTTGCTTGAAGTGCTTATCAATATGGGGGAATACAAAGCGGTGGGTGGGGCTAATGATTCATGGCCCATTCAGATCGAAGGGGTTTCCCAGCAAGAAATATTAAAAGGGGGAGAAGCTCTCGCGGTGTCAAGTGGTTCAGGCTTTTTGCTTCCAGCGCAGCGGAATCACTTACTGCACCCTCGAAGTGGGATTTCACCACATTCGCAAAAGCGATTCTGGGTATTAGCTCCTACAGCAGCGGAAGCTGACGCTCTTTCGACCGCTTATGCGGTCGCCAATGAGGGTGAAGAAGTGCAGTTGAAAAAAGCGTTCCCCAAAGCTCGTTTTTCATGATCGATGGCGAAGTTTAATTTCAGTTTTGCACCTTTAGGTGAAAGCGCTTTGATTTTGAAATTAGGGGATGAGATTTCTCTAATGCTGAGTCGAGAAGTGAATGCTTGGCATCGTGTTTTATTAGCGAATCCTTTTCAGGGGTTCTATGCCGCGGTCGCAGCTTATTCGAGTTTAACGATTCATTTTAACCCCTTAGAGATTTCGGGTGAGGAGGTGCAATCTTATCTCGGTTCGCTTGCGGTAAAAGTTTCTACTGAAGAGGAGGGGTTTACTCCGAATGACTACGAGGTGGAAGTCGCCTATGGTGGTGAAGAGGGGCCTGATTTAGGTCTAGTTGCTCGTCAATTAGGCTTGACTGAAAAAGAAGTGGTTCGAGAACATTCACAGGGGATCTATGAGGTCGCTTTTTTGGGTTACCTGCCAGGGTTCCCGTATTTAGTAGGTCTTCCAGGCGGTTTGAATGTGCCCCGGCATTTCAACCCTCGCCCACAAGTATCTCCGGGGTCGGTAGCTATTGCGGCCGGGCAAGCAGGGATTTATCCGAGTTTTGCTCCTGGTGGGTGGTCCTTGTTAGGTCGCTCTTGTTTCCCTTTGCTTACGAAAGACGGCAGAGCTGTTTTGAAAGCGGGAGATCGGATTAAGTTTCAACCTCGGAGGGCTTGATGAAAGGTGAAGTTGTTATTTGATTCTACAGCGGTCTCGTGGCCCGGCTTGTCTCGAGGAGAGGGGTTTAATGCAATGTTGGATTCTTGGACTCCTAGAGTTTTAGAGGCTTTATTAGGTCACCAAGGCGAGGTTTTTTTTGAAGAAGTGACTTTAGGAAGTGAACCTTTTTCTTTTCCAGAAGATCAGTCGATTGCTTATGCCGGAGGCATTGATTTATTATTGAAGGGGGAAAGACTGGAGCCTTGGTTTTCGCATTCTGTTTTGAAGGGCGAGCCTTTGACTTGGAGGCCGCGAGGGGAGATGTCCCGTTCTTATTTGGCAAGGACTTCGGGAGTGCGTTTTAGAGGAGGGGTTTCATCTCAATTGCGACGTTGGTCTCATCCTCATTTGGTGGTGCGTTGTGTGAAGGGACCCGAGTATGAGGTCTTGAGATCGTGTGCTCATTTACTGGAAAGTGATTATTTAGTGACTGATCACTGTAACCGGCAAGGGATGTGCCTCAAAGGAGCCGAGCTTTCAGGTTTTAAAGAGATGGTGAGCACAGGGGTGAAACCTGGCACGGTGCAACTTCCTGCGGGTGGTCAGCCTATTATTTTATTAGGGGGATGTCAGGCGACTGGAGGTTATCCGCGCATTGCGCAAGTGATTGAAGTCGACTTACCTCGTCTCGCGTATCTTTTGCCAGGGGCGGAATTGCAATTTGAATGGGTCGAGCAAGAGGAGGCTTTGTCATTATGGAATGAGAGGGAAAGAGATTTAATCGAATTCCGATCTGGGGTAGAACTGGTGAGACCATTATGAAAGGTATTGAAATCGATCTTAACGCCGATATTGGAGAAGGCTTCGCTTTCGACCAGGAACTCGTGCGTTATGCTTCTTCTTTGAATGTGGCCTGTGGAGGGCATGTCGGAGATTCTGAATCGATGCGTCAAGCCGTGCGGTGTTGTCGAGAGGGTCGAAAAAGTGTGGGCGCACATCCGAGTTACCCAGATCTTATTCATTTCGGAAGGAGGGCGGTAGCAATGTCAACGATGTCGATCGTTGATGCGGTTGAAGAGCAAGTCACCCAGTTAAGGTTGATAGCAGATGAGGAAGGAGTGCGCCTTTTTCATGTGAAACCTCATGGGGCATTGTATCATGAATTAAGTCGGAATGAGAATCTTTCAAATACTTACCTTGAGAGGCATCTACAGAAGTTTTCGGACCTCGCTCTTTATGCGATGGCGGGATCTTCTTTTGCGCAAAAGGCGATTCGGTTTGGGTTACGCGTCATAGGGGAGGGATTTGTAGATCGAATGTATCAAGAGCGGGATGAGCTCGTTTCTCGTGAGAGTGGAAGGAGCCTTTTGATAGATCCTCCTGAAATGTTAGATCAAGCATTGTCTTTGATTTCAGGTTCCGTCTTTAGAGCTGCGGGAGGAAACGAAATAACAGTGGAAGCGCAGACCTTATGCTTGCACGGAGACCATGATGGTGCCGGGGAGAAGGCTCGGTATTTGTTTCAGGAATTGAAGAAGAGAGGGGTTACGGTGACCCCGCCTTCGAAGGAGGCGTCCAAGCTGTAATCTGCTTGAGAAAGGAGAGTTCCTTACTTCGCGATGGAGCCACGTTCCGGTAGATGACAGAATAGTGGTATTCTAAAAGTTCATCTGCAAAAGAAGGGCAGAGTGATTTCTCTTTAAGTAAGGCAACGAGGTCTCTCAGGGTGATGCCTTTTTTGAATCGAAGGCCGTGGCGTTTACTAGCATGATGAAAAGCTCGAATGTAGGCGGCATGAATGAGTGGCTTTTGAGGGCTTTTTTGAGAGCGTGAACTTCGAAAGGCTTGGAAGGCGAAAATGAGAAAAGCAAAAAGGAGCGGGATCAAAATGAGCTTCCAAGGAATTTTACGGGTGCTGATTTGGATTTTTTCAGAGGCGGAGAAGGTAGGCTCTTGTAGTTCCTGTAGCGAGGGAGGTGTTTCTTGAGCTTCTGCGCGTTTGGTTTCGGGAAGAGCATCAGAAGTTTCTGGGGTGGTATCAAAGATGACCCACCCAAGCTCATCGAGGTAAAGTTCGCACCAGGCATGAGCGTCTTTGGCACGGAAGACAAAAAGATTTTGAGCTTCGAAATATTCTCCTCCAGCCCACCCGTAGGAAACTCGGCTAGGAATGCCAAGCGTGCGGGCAAGAAGGGCTGTCGAACTCGCAAAGTGTTCGCAGTATCCTTGTCGGTTAATAAATAAGAAATCCCGGATGGGGTCTTGTTGAGTAGGAGGCGGGGAGAGGGTGTAGCGGCAGTGGAGGTGAAGGTAATTTTTAAGGTCTGCGAGCTTATCAAAGAGGTCTCCTTCGAATTGGCTTGCGATGTGGTAGAGGTCATTACGCAATTCTCCGTGGGGGAGACGAAGGTAGTGGAGGTCGTTATTTTTTCCGGCTTGGAGCAGTTTAGGGGTTTTGGGGTAGGGGAAGAAAGTAGGGTCAGCAGTGATCTGATATTGATACCCGTCGGTGACTTCTTCTAAGGGAGGGAGCTGGAAATGAGTTTCGGAAAGTCGGGTGAGTTCAGGGGTGAGAATAGATCTTGTTCCCGGAAAATGGGCAGCGGCGCGCTGCGAGCCAGATTGGAAAAGCGTTCCTTGAATGAGACTCTTTTTTTGAGCATTAATCGTGATCTGGTTGTTGTCATCTGCGAGAAGTTTCTCGTTTTTTGACAAGGAATGATGCCATTTCGCATTTTCGTAGTAAGAGAAAGAAGTTGTTCGGAGGTAAGGAATTGATTTTGCTAACTGGATTCCGGTTTCTTTGTCGGTCGGCTGGAAGAAGACCTCAGGCTTGTTACTAGTAGAGATGGTTCCGTCACTGCCGATCTCGTGAGGATTGACCCCGTCCGAAGTCCAGTTTCCTGAGGTGATGTAATGAGAGGGATTGTCTGAGGGGTTTTCTGAGAAGAGTGAGTCCCAGCTTAGATTTTGTTTCCATTCAGAGACCTCCTGTGCGGAGTGTTCGCTGAGAGGGAGGGTGAGGGCGAAGAAGGCGTAAAGACTGCTCGCAATGGTTAGGCTGAGAAGGACGTTTAGAGGTTTGAAAAAGAAAGAAATGAGTTGCCCTGATTTCAGTAAGGGGGCCGCAATGATAATACTAAAGATAAAGAGGAAGGCTACCGTTCCTGCAGCCGATGCTTCATAGAGATTATCGATACGGGAAAGAGCGAAGTAAGCCCCTATGATGAGTAGGATTGAAATGGCAGCTCTCATAGTAAATAGGCTTTTGAGTGAGAGACATCGACCGCAATGAGGTGAGCCGTAGAAGAAGGGGCGAAGTCGACCCATTCGTGAGGAGGGCTATCAGAAAAAAGAAAGCATGTTTCCTTTTCGTTCATGGTTTCTAAAAGAGAGGTCCACTCATGGGCTTCGGTGCTTAGGGCCCGCTGGGCTTCCGCAAGGAGAGTGAGAACCTCTCCGAGTTCGGACTGATGGCGGCAAGTGACTGGAGACCAGCCGAGGAAATCAGCGTGTAAAGTGAAGGCGAGCTTTTGTCGGCAAAGGAGCCTCATTGTTCCACATAGTAAAGAGAGGCTTTTTTCAAACCGGTCTCTCCGAATCATAGATCCAGGGCGGGAATGACTATGAAAGATGATCTGGCAGGCTTGTGGTTGGAATCCTAAGGGCTCGTCTTCACGGACCCGGAGCCCTCTTTGTCGAGCCAGGGTGCGTGCACTCGATGGCCAATGAATTTTCTTTGCTGGATCGCCCGGTTTCCAGTCTCGGAGGTTTCGGAATTCACCATTGGTATCTTGAGTTTGGTAGAAACGCGAAGTGAGAATATCCATAAGTTCCCCGTGGAGATTGATCCCTTTAGGAAGGAGCGGCTCTGGGTAGACTAAAATAGAGGCGTTAACGCTTTGGCGTGATTCTCGTTTGAAGCACCCTCCAGGAAACGTTGAGCTGATTTTATAAGAATGTTTCTGATGGTGCCCTCTTTGGCTGAGGGATCCTTTGAGAGAGGATTGGGTCGAAGCGCTTTTTTCGAGGTAATCGATTTTTTGAAAAATTTTGGCTCGTAGGGAGAGGTGTAGCTCTATTTTGAGATTGAAGCTATCTTGTTTATTTTTTTGATTCTCGAAGGTCGTCTCGATTGGGAAAGGGACATGGGCATAGGCATGCGATGGGGGTGTGATGTCGACCGCGATATCACGAATATTAGCCCGAGAGAGATAGTAGAAAGAAAAAAGAGCACCTATCCCGAGAATCCCTAGAGTAATGAGGACCCGGTCCAGAAAAAGAAATCCCAGGCTGATCATGATGAGTGAACAGCTCGCTAAAAGGATGCCTTTGAGAGTGAGCATGGTGAAATGAAAGCGGGAAGCTTAAGGAACGGGAGTATTTTCGAGGGCGCTTTTTAAGATTTGGTCGGGGGTGTGAATATCATCCTCCGGTAGGCGATGGCGAAGAACATGAGGGAAAATAAATTGGAGGTGGTCAGGAAGGACGTGATCAGCTCCTTCGAGTAAAGCGGTTGCTTGAGCCGCTCGCTGAAGCGCTAATGTTCCACGCACCGAGACACTCTCGGGTGAACCCGTTTGGAGGCGGACATGTTGACAGAGAGCTAGTAAGTAGCGTTGCAGGTTTTCGGAGAGTGGGATTTGTTGGGCCTGGGCTTGTATTTCTTTGAGGGAATCCCGAGTAAGAAAATGAGTTGTTTCGGGGGTCGTCTGAGCAAAGTTTTGCTGTAGAATTTCCAGTTGAGTTTCTTCACTAGGGAGGGCCATGGGAATGGAAACAAGGAAGCGATCGAGCTGGGCCTCTGGAAGAGGGAAAACGCCCGTCGCAGAGCGGTCGTTTTGAGTCGCAATGACAAAGAAGGGGTCTTCAAGCTTGGTGGTGACGCCATCAATGGTGACTTGGCTGTCATTCATCGCCTCGAGGAGGGCGGATTGAGTCCGGGGGGAGGCCCGGTTGATCTCATCTGCTAATAAAAGGTGTGTGAAGACTGGCCCGGCGATGAACTCAAAAGTGCCTTCTTGAGGTTTGAAGATGTTATACCCCATGATGTCAGAAGGGAGAAGGTCCGGAGTGAATTGAATCCGGTTGAAATTCACGCTGAGGCATTCCGAAAGCTTTTGAGCGAGAGAGGTCTTCCCAATACCTGGGGAACCTGTGATTAAAGCATGCCCTTTCGCAATGAGCGAAATGAGGAGTAAGCGCACCGCTTGGTCAGAGCCCAAGATGTGCTGATTTAGGTGTCGTTGGATTTGGTGTAATAAATCGTGACTCATCACTGCTAACTCAATGGTCAAGTGCTCATGAATGCAACTTTTTTCGTGTGATTTCAGATTGTGCCTAGATTCATTGTTCTCTAGCTTCCCTCTATGAAACTTTTCGGAACAGATGGAATCCGTGGACGAGCGAATCAATTTCCGATGATTCCGGAGCTTGCGATGCAGATAGGGCGTTGCTTAGGTCGACGACTTCGCCAGGAAGATTCTCCTGTTATTGTGATTGGGAAAGACACCCGCGAATCAGGCTTGATGCTAGAGCATGCTTTGATCGCAGGCTTGGTGTCAGAAGGGGTGAGTGTGATCCAGTTGGGCGTGCTCCCTACTCCTGCCGTGGCTTATTTGACTCGTAAATTAGGGGCCTCAGGGGGGGTGATGCTGACGGCGTCGCATAATCCTTATCAAGATAATGGGATTAAGATTTTCGGGCCAGATGGTTATAAGATCAATGACGCTCAAGAAGAGCAAATCGAGAACTGGATCGAGAATGGAGAGGTGCGAGATGCTTCTGGGAACTTTGAGCTAGGGAAAGTAGAGACTTACGAAAAAGCGGGAGCCGATTACGTAGCTTTTGTGAAAGAAGGAATGGCTCATTGTGATCTCGCTGGCGTGAAGGTAGTGATGGATCATGGGAATGGGGCGGCCTTTCAGCTCGGAGCTCAGGCCTTCGAAGAGCTTGGAGGGGAAGTTTTAAGCATCAATTGTTCTCCAGATGGGCAAAACATTAATGCGGACTGTGGGGCGATGCACCCAGAACAAGCGTCGACCCTTATTAAAAATCGCCAAGGTGATTTCGCCGTTTCTTTCGATGGAGATGCCGATCGCGCTATTTTCTGTGATGAAAAGGGGAACGTCATTTCCGGAGATCAAATCATCTATCTGATAGCTAAGAGTTTATCTCAACAGAATCGCCTGAAGGGTGGGACTGTAGTGGCAACTGTGATGAGCAATCTCGGATTGCGAGATGCCTTACAACAAGAAGGGATCTCCTTAGAAGTGACCGGGGTCGGAGACCGGCTCGTGATTGAGCGAATGAGGGAAAAGAATTTCAATTTTGGGGGAGAAAACTCGGGGCACCTCATTTTCTCAGATCTCGCGACGACCGGTGACGGAATCGTCAGCGCTCTCCAGATTGCAGGATTGATCAAAGGGGCCGGCCAGCCACTCAGCGAGCTTATCCAAGGAATGGAAGAGTATCCAAGCCAGCTGTTAAACCTTGCTGTGACAGAGAAACCTCCCATTGAGACCATTCCTGAGTTGGTAAAAGAAATCAGCCTTTTGGAATCGGAGTTCGGCGAGGCAGGGAGGCTTTTAGTCCGTTATTCCGGCACCGAGAATAAAATACGTATTCTAGTGGAAGGGAAGGAGAGGTCTATGGTAACTAATGCTATCGAAAGACTTGAAAAAGTTGTTCAATCTTCGATCGGTTCACATGAATAAAAGATTACAATTCGTTTCCTCCAACCGCGAGAGGCATCTCTGGCCTTTGACTCAGTATCGGGATATTGGATACATTCATATCGCAGGATCGACATTGGCGAGCGCACAGATGCAGGCCGCGCCTGAGAATGTAGCTCCCGTGATTTTTGATGACTCTTGGGTTCATCCCTCCGATTGGGCTCTACTAGTCTCTCACGGAGAAGGCGCGATGCTGGTTTCGGTAGATGGGATGGAATTAGCTTGGTTAGGTTATACCAAGCCAGATCATGAGGCACCGCAAATACTTGCAAGTGATAAATCTTTTCAGATTCGCTACCCTTGGGATCTTCTCTCTCTTAATGAGCAGATCGTTTCAGCCTTGCAGGAGTCCAGCATTTCTGGAGAAGTTCACCCTCACGCCGTGATTGATGGGAATGTGGTTCTTGGAGAAGGATCGGTGCTCCTTCCTGGGGTGTATATCGAAGGCAATGTCATTATTGGCGACCATTGTAAAATTGGACCGAATTGCTACATCCGTGGGAACACCTCGATTCAGGATAATTGCCGGATTGGGAATGCGGTTGAGGTGAAGAACTCTTTGATTGCTTCGGATTCCGCGATCGGCCATCTCAGTTATATCGGGGATAGCGTGATTGGCCGAGAGGTGAACATTGGAGCCGGAACGATTGTCTCAAATTTGAGACACGATAATAGTAACCAACGTGCGATGATTGATGAAGTTCTGGTAGATACCGGGAGAAGAAAGCTCGGGGCCATCATTGGAACTGGAGTGCATACAGGGATTAATACCTCTATCTACCCTGGGCGTAAATTGGGGGCGAAAGTCACCACTCTCCCGGGAGAAGTAGTGAAAGAAGACAAACAAAATATTTTATAAATTATGTGTGGTATCGTAGCATATACGGGAAAGCAGGCAGCTTTACCCATTCTCATTAATGGCCTGAAAAGACTAGAGTATCGCGGGTATGATTCAGCAGGAATCGCCTTGACCTCTGAGTCTGAAACAAAGGTCTATAAGGCCAAAGGAAAAGTGGCCAATCTCGTCGAGTTATTGGCAGGCCAAGAAGACTCCCTTTTGCTTAAAGAATCAACCTGTGGGATTGCCCATACCCGCTGGGCCACTCACGGCTCACCGACTCAGGAAAACGCGCATCCGCATGCCTCTCCGGAGAATCAGATTGTCTTGGTTCATAACGGGATCATCGAAAACCATAACCAACTTCGGGCGAAGCTGAAAGCAGACGGATATGAGTTTCTCTCCGAAACCGATACCGAAGTCTTAGTGCATTTGGTAGACTCTTTCTATGATGACGATATTTATGATGCCGTCATTAGAGCCTTGAAGCAGATTGAAGGAACCTACGGAATCGCCTGTTTTGCCAAGAATCAGCCAGGGAAGCTTATCGTCGCACGCCGTGGTTCTCCGATCGTGATTGGAATGGGGGATCAGGAAGCGATTGTCGCTTCGGATGCCTCTGCTATTATTAATTATACCCGTCAGGCGGTGTATCTCGACGACAATGACATTGCGATTGTGCAAGGAGGAGATATTGAGATCCGAACCTTAGATGACAGTCTCGTCACTCGCCAAGCCTCTGAGATCGACTGGTCTCCTGATGCGGCCGAGAAAGGAGGATATGAGCATTACATGCTCAAAGAAATTTTCGAACAACCTGAAGCCATTCGTAACGCCATCCGAGGCAGGATTGATGTCAATGCCGGGAACGCAGTGTTATCTGGACTGAGCTTAGCTCCTAGGGAGTTAGTTGATCTTCAGCGACTCGTGGTGGTTGGTTGTGGGACATCTCTGAATGCGGGCTTAGTTGGGCAATTTGCCACCGAGGATTTTGCCGGCATCCCGGCCAGTGTTGAGCAAGCGGCAGAATTCCGATACCGGAACCCGATTGTAGGAAGTCGTGATCTTGTTTTAGCCATCAGTCAATCTGGAGAAACGGCAGATACTCTTGCCGCCGTCAGAGAAGCTCAACAAAAAGGAGCGCTCGTAGCAGGTCTTGTGAATGTGGTGGGCTCCACCATCGCGCGTGAGACCGGGCAAGGGGTTTACCTCCATGCCGGGCCAGAGATTTCGGTAGCCTCGACCAAGGCGTTCACCTGCCAGGTTTCAGTCCTACTCATGGTGGCGCTTAAGTTTGCGAGAGCACACCGCATGTCTCATGAGCGAGGGAAGCGATTCGCGGAAGAGATTTTAGCAATCCCTGAACTCGTGGAGCGCGTCCTTGCCAAGAATGACGAAATTGCAAGAGTTGCTGAATCGTTTGTGAAATATGAAAAAGCCTTCTTCATTGGGAGAGGTTACCTCTACCCAGTCGCGATGGAAGGGGCCCTGAAGCTCAAAGAGATTTCCTATATACACGCCGAGGGGTATCACGCCGCCGAATTAAAGCACGGGCCCATCGCGCTCTTAGAAGAGTCGATGCCGGTCGTAGCACTTCTAAACGACGGGCCGGGGAAAGATAAAACGCTGGGCAATGTCTATGAATGCAAAGCGCGTAACGCGACCGTTCTAGGAATCATCACCGAAGGAGACGAAGAAGCCAAGCAGGCCGTAGACCATTATATCGAAGTGCCAGACGCCCCTCTTCACACCGCAGTCGTTCCAGCGACAGTCGCCCTTCAGCTATTCTCCTACCACGTCGCCCGGTTACGCGGATGCCCAATCGATCAGCCTCGTAATTTAGCCAAGTCCGTAACCGTGGAATGATTCGTGGCTTGAATAAAATGTTACAAGGTGAGGATAGGCTCCGGGTTTCAGTTTCTAACAAGTTTTATAAAAGATAAATCTGGATACTTAAAAGATCATTAGAGTTCTCAGACTGATGGGATTTTGAAGTTGTTACTTTGAATTGATTGTAACACCGATAGATTTTTTTAATATGATAGCAGAGATCATAGCGGTTGAGGCTGTTACTTCTACTTCTTGAAAAATAAAAATGATTTTTTCAGGAAGAAAAAAGATTAAAGGCCCTCTTATGAGGCAGTGTGATTGCAATAGAAAAATTAAATTTAAGGACAAAAGAAAAGGTAAAGACTTGGAAGAAGCGAGGTTTACCTATCCACAAAAAGAGTTCGTTTGACTCACTAAAAAAGACCTCTCCACAGCTTTCTTTTGATCAAGAAGCGCTTGAAAAATTACAGAAAGATTTTCTTATTTATCAAAATGAGAAAGTGGAGCTTTTCTTCTTCCGAGGAGATTTTTGTCCGGAAATATTACCAACGATTGGGCGAGGTAGAGCTCTAACATTTTCGAGTGTCGGGGCTGGATCAGGGAGCGACATAGACCTTTCTTCCGAAGATTTTTATTATCATCACCTCGTTTTAAGAGACCGGGAGAACAATTGCCTGATAGGGGCTTACCGAGTAGGCTATATTTCAGAAATTTTAAGAACCCAAGGAGCAGAAGGTATTTATTCAGGGAAAATTTTTGAAATAGACCCTAAGTTTTATATGAATGAAGGGAGCTCTCTAGAGTTGTCACGTTTGTTTATTTTACCCTCTTATCAAAAGTCCCCATTAATGATGAATTTCCTTTGGAAAGGTTTAGGGATCGTAGCAAAAAAGTATGAAGTGCGCTTTCTATTTGGTTCATTTACGATTTCGGATCTTTTTAGCACAAAGTCGAAGGCGGCGATGGTAGAAACATTGAAAACGTTTCATGGTGCTCCAAAAGAATTTGAGAATGCGGTAAAAGCTAAAGATCCTTTTGTTTCAGACCATTCTTGCGATTCGGTCCAGGTATTTGGAGGGAGGCAAGGTATGCGAATGCTTAATCAACGAATTTTGGAACTGGAAAAAGGGGTTAGAGGTCTTCCTCCTTTGGTTCATTATTACCTACTGCTCGGGGCAAAGTTCTTTTCATTTAAAGCAGAGCCAAGCTTTAATAATGCGATTTATTGTTTCCTCCGAGTCGATTTAGAAAAGGTTCCGGAGCGTTTCAAAAAAAGATTTTGGGATCAGTAAATTTAGACCCTACAACGGTCTTTAAAATCAATAGATTGTAGAGAAGCTGTTAATGCTTCATGATCGTGCGATGAGCCGATATATTAACCCAGGGAAAGCCCCCCCAAAAAAGGAGGATGATTCGTGATTAGAATAAAATGTTTCAGTGCGAGGACTGACTTGTTTCAAGCATGGTATGAGGTGTTGGGAGTTTCCTCGACAGCTTCATTGTCTGAGATCAAGAAAGCTCGAAGTGCAAAGGAAATGTAGTTCCATTTGGTCAAAATTTAGCATATGTCGGAGATGTTCAAAGAAGAGCTGAAAGTTATCAACACAGCCTTTGAAATGGCGAAAAAGAGGGAAAAACGAAATGTAACAATGTATCCGTATCGATTTTGTGGCAATATAGACTATGATGACCTTCCAGGCTGATAGCTTTCTTACCATAACCTTAGCTATTTTGGTTTTCTTTTCTGGAGTCCATTTGAATCGCAAGGTGGGATTTCTTCGGAAATACAATATTCCGGAGCCGGTGACGGGTGGGTTGCTGGCGGCGATTGTTGTCGGGGTGATTTACTTTGTGGGGAAGACTGAGGTGTCCTTCACGCTGGATGCTAGGGATCAGTTGCTGGTCTATTTTTTCACCTGCATCGGGCTGAATGCTCGTTTCTCGGATCTGATTAAGGGCGGGCGTCCGTTGGTCACGTTGCTGGTTCTGACGCTTGGTTTTATCGTGATTCAGGATGTTGTGGGAATCGCGACTGCAATGATGATCGGGCAGCCTCCGGCGGTTGGTGTGTTGGCTGGTTCGACTTCGCTGATAGGTGGTCACGGGACGGCGATTGCTTGGGCACCGGAGGTGGTGAAGCTGGGGATTGAAAATGCTTTGGAGATTGGGATTGCGAGTGCGACGCTCGGTTTGATCGTGGCGAGTTTGATCGGGGGGCCGATTTCGAAGTTTCTCATTTCTCGGAACAAGCTGGAGGCACCTCACGACACGGAAAAGCCAGTGGTGGGTTTGCCTCATGAAGGTGCCGACGAGGAAGAAGTGAATCACTTCAGTCTCATGCAGGTCATCCTCGTGATGCATGTCTGCATGATCATCGGCTATGTGCTGCATCAGCAGATCTTGGCGATGAATTTCAGCCTGCCGCTTTTCGTCCCCTGCCTCTTGGTGGGGGTCTTGCTTTCGAATACCATTCCCGTTTTCTTTCCAAAAGTGCCTTGGCCCTCTCGCACGCGGGCCTTGGCAATCGTGTCGGATTTCTCCCTCGGGCTCTTCCTCTCGATGACGCTCATGAGCATGAAACTCTGGGAACTGGCGAGTCTCGCCGGGCCGCTGTTGGTGATCTTGGTTCTGCAAACGGTGATCGCCTTCGTATTCATCGTTTTCATTCTCTTTAAGCTCATGGGTAAGGACTACCAAGCGGCTGTTCTGAGTGCTGGCTTCGGAGGCTTCGCGCTAGGGGCGACTCCGGTGGCTATTGCCAATATGACAGCTGTGACGAAGGCTCACGGCCCCGCTCCGATGGCTTTCATTATGTTGCCGCTGGTAGGAGCATTTTTTGTGGATGTTACCAATGCCTTCGTCATTCGCTTCGCTTTCCAATGGTGTGGCGGTTAATCTCAGTAAGCCATGGAACTTTTAAATAAACTCAACAACGCCCGCTTTTTGCTCCTCGTGCAGATCGCTCTGATCGTGTCCTCCGTGACATGGTCGACGATGGCGGACTTATGGCTGTCGTTTGTTTTTCCGGTCGCCTTCGCCTTCTGCGGTGCGCTTTTGGCCAGCAGTAAGAAATGGTTCTTCAGCTATCTGGGACTCTCGCTTCTGGCTCTCTTTTCAAGCCACTTTGGCTCCTATACTTTCAGTGGTATCTCGCAGCTCATCTGCCTGACCGGAGCCTTCAGCATGCTAATCAAAGAGATCGTCCGCCATAGCTTTTTCAAACCGGAGGTGCCGCATTTGGATCGTGTGATCGCTGGGGTCACCGGTTATCTGACTCTTGGCTTCTTTTGGTTTCTCGGGATCGTCGTCGCGACCCAGATCGAAGCAGATGCCTTTCTGAACCAAGTCACAAGTGAGCCGCCCGAACTGGCTGACCAGCTTTACTTCAGCTTCGTGACTCTGACCACGCTGGGCTATGGAGACATTGTGCCGATCAATGCTCTCGCCAAGCTCATCGTCATGCTTTCTTCCCTGAGCGGGGTTCTTTACCTCGCTGTCTTTATCTCGGCCCTCATCGGGTCGGCCAGCTCTTCAGATCGTGCTTAGACTCCTCCGCCAT
>CALFBI010000021.1 GCA_937951675.1 uncultured Verrucomicrobiales bacterium | reverse complement strand
CTTTTCCTTAATGATTTCGTTATTTTTGATGAGGCCCACACGCTGGAGTCTGTTGCAGCTCAACAGCTAGGGTTGCAATTGAGCGAATCAGGGTTGAAATTCGATCTTCATCGACTGTATCACCCGAGAACGAAAAAAGGGCTCTTGAAGACTCTGAGAGCGACCCAAGCCATGAAGGGGTGTGAGAATTTATTGAAGGAGGTGGCTTTGTTTTTCGAGTCAGTGGCGGAAGCAAGCCAGTTTTCTGAATTTGGAAGAGAGTGGAGAGTTCGGCATCCTGAGCTAGTGCCTAATCATTTGGCCGAGCCATTACGCTTGATTTGGGAGGAATTGGAAGAGCTCGCGGAGAATCTGGACGAGACTCAAGAAATGACAAAGGCTGAGCTCAAAGACCGGGCCTCTCGGTTACGGGAAGTGCATGGGGATCTGAAGCTGTTTCTTGATCAGGAAAATGAGGAAGCGGTGTATTGGGTTCAACGCCAAGGACAGAATAAAGATTATTATAGCATCCATTCCGCGCCTTCAGATGTTTCCCCGCTTCTTCGTCGCCTTTTATTCGGGCCTCAAAAAACTGCTATTTTAACAAGTGCTACTCTGGGCGTTGGAGATCAAGATTTCTCCTATTTTGCGAATCGAGTAGGAGCACAGCAGGTTCGGAAAGTGCAGATAGGAAGTCCGTTTGATTATGCCAAGCAGATGCGAGTTCACGTGGTGGAGTCTATTCCTGAACCGAACGCTCGGAATTACGAAGAGGAGTTGAGCAAGTGGGTGAAGTATTATGTCGAAAAGACGAAGGGGAGGGCTTTTGTTTTGTTTACAAGTTACCGTCTGATGCAGGGTGTTGCTAAAAGGCTTCAACGCTCTTTTACGAGCTCAGGGTATGAATTGTTTGTGCAAGGAGGAGGTCAGGGAAGAGCGCAAATGTTGGAGGCTTTTCGGGAACATGGGAATGCCGTTTTATTTGGCACGGATAGTTTTTGGACCGGAGTAGATGTTCCGGGAGAGGCTCTTTCAAATGTGATCGTGACACGTTTGCCTTTTGCGGTTCCAGATCACCCTTTAATTGCGTCGAGAACGGAGCAGATCGAAGCTCGAGGGGGGAACCCCTTTATGGAATATGCAGTTCCGGAAGCTATTTTAAAATTAAGACAGGGAGTGGGAAGGTTGATCCGCTCCAAGAAGGATCAAGGGATCGTGGTTCTTTTGGACAACCGACTTGTGACGAGACGGTATGGCAAGCTTTTCCTAAAGGCGCTCCCTCCGGCTCCAATCAAGATCATTCAAGATGATCCGAGGTAATTTTGGGGGTTAATGGCAGGGCTTTGAGAAATGGCATCCTTGAGTGTTCGGGCTCTCCATTGCCCAGGAGCGGTCGCTTGCTCACCAAGATAACCATAGTTTAAGGCAGAGCCGGCTTGGGCATAGAGTAAGCGAGAGGCTGCTGCGAGCGGCCCCATTCCCATGACTGCGATCGGAATAGACTCCCTGAGAGCGAGGAGTTTAAGGCCGGTTTGAATGTCTTCGAATTGATTGAGGTGGAAAGCAAATTTCGCGACGGAAGCTCCAGAATCTTGAGCTTTGAAGTAAAGAGCTTTGAGCTCTTTAAGAGAGGGCGTTTTTTGAAAATCGTGAGAGGAAGCAATCAGAGGAATATTTTGCTCAGCGCTTTTTTGGATCAAGTTCCTTTGCGTCTGGAGAGAGCGTATTTCGAGGTCTATTGCAGAGGCTCGATGAAGGTGTGAGCTGAGAATATGATTCGTTTCATCCGGAGAAAGTGCTTGCTGCCCCCCTTCTTCTTCGCATCGACATGTCAGGAGAAGAGGGAGGTTTAGACGGTCTTCCATATTAAAATTGGGAAAGAGACCTGGGTAATCTAAGCGGACCTCAATGAGATCACAATCGAGAGTTGAGATGTTTGAAGACCCTTTAAGGGTATCTACATCACAGATTGCACCTACAGTAAGAGGTTTAGAAAAAATAACCGAATCGCTCATGAGTCAGAATTGATATTCTTTCTAGAAAAGTGAAGAAGTCAAAAAGATACCCGCTATCTCCATCAATCTAAGCGAGATCAGAGGAAAGCTAAAAAATAGAGACTCTTTTCGCTCGCCAAGCAGGAGAAAGCCTCTCTAGGTTATTTATTAATAATAACGCAATTATCTTTTATGACAAAGAATCACATTAAGTTTTGGGGTATTTCTCTTACGTCGCTTTGCTTGTTTGCAGGACAAGTCATGGGACAGGCATTAATTAAGTTAGAGGCAGGAGACCCTGTTTTTGAAAAGCTTCCGTCCCCTGAATTAGGAGGGGAAAAGAAATGGAAGCCTAAAGATTGGCTAGAGATGGAAGTGGATTTCAATATCACCAATGCCAAGCCAATGCCTAAAGATGGCTTTGTTGATTCTCTGACAGTTAAATGGTATGTGGCGGTTAAAAACCCTGCCGGAAAAGGAACCCTTTTACTGGAAAAGGAAATTGAGCACGTGAACATTAGAATGAATGAAACGCTTTATTCTTCGGTCTATCTTTCCCCGGCTGCGATTATGCGTTTAAGCGGAAGCGACCGCGCTTCAAAAAGTGTAATCGAGCAGGTTGGCGGAGAAATTTTCTACAAGGGAACAAAAGTCGCGCAGTTCAGTTCTCGCGGGAAAGGTAAAAATCAATGGTGGTCTTCAGCAAGTCTTGCTCGTAGCCAGAAAATTCCTCTTAGAGATAAGTCGGAAACTCCATTTAAGTTTCTCTACTGGGATCGTTACGCAGAGATCAAAGTTGATCGTTAATAGGAACGTTTCTAAAGCATTTTTACTTTCTTGTTCTTAATTACTTACCACGACAAATATTTGATTTATGGCGGAAGCTGATAAGGTTGTAGCTCTCAATATTGGATCGCAGCGAATTGCGATGGCTCTTTTTGAGACAGGAAAAGGGAAGTCTCTTCGGATGACGGGTTACGAAACGGCGAGTATTCTTGCTGACCCTGCCGCTGAGATGGTTCGACTATCTCAGGTCCAATTAGCGATTAGGGAGCTGTCAGAAAAACTAAAGCTCTCGAAACACACAAAGGTTAGATACACCCTTTCTGGTCAGTCAGTTTTTGCTAAATTTGTAAAATTGCCTCCATTGGCAGAAGATAATTTGGAGCAGTTGATTACCTTCGAAGCACAGCAAAATGTGCCATTTCCTCTGGATGAAGTTGCCTGGGACTGGGCACTCATGGGGTCGGAAGGTGTTGAGAAAGAGGTCGCTTTGGTTGCTATCAAGAGCGATATTCTTAATGATTATAATGAAGCCGTTGCTGATGCCGGCTTAGTTACAGAGCTTGTCGATGCCGCGCCAATGGCGCTTTATAACTCTTTCCGTTATAACAATCCTAACCCAGAAGGATGCTCTTTACTCATCGATATGGGGGCCCGCACTTGTGATTTGATTTATATCGAGAATGAGCGTCTTTTCTCGCGAAGCGCGAGTATTGGGGGTGTGACATTAACAACAGCAGTAGCGAAAGAGTATTCATTGTCATTTCCGGAAGCAGAGGCTTTGAAAACCTCAAAGGGAATGGTCGCGATGGGAGGGGCTCATCTTGAGCAGCTCGATGACGAGACCGCAGCGCTCGCAATGTTACTTCGTAATACTCTCAATAAGCTTCCTTCAGAAATTGCGCGGACTAATAATTATTACCGGAGTCAGTTTAAAGGGAGTGCTCCACAGAAAATTTATTTGGCAGGAGGGGGAGCGAACCTTCCTTATCTTAAAGAGTTTTTAGAAGAGAAGCTCAAATTACCAGTGGAGTTTTATAATCCACTTCGTGCAATTTCAGTCGGAAGCGGTGTCGATACGACCGAACTTTCTCGTGAGGCTCACCTTTGCGGTGCCCTTATCGGCTTAGGCCTTCGTGGAGCTGGTTTAGCGTCTCTTGAAATTGATCTTGTCCCTGATGCTGTCGACACTCAGCGCTCTGCAGACCGAAGGAAGCCCTTTTTCATTGCGGCCGCGGCAACTCTTTTAGTTGGAGCGATGAGTTGGGCTGGCTTTAAAGCTTACGAAGTAGGCGTTGTTGAGAAAGAGCTAGAAGGACTGAAGCAAGAAGTTGCTCAAATCGAGCCTGTGGCGCAAAAAGTCAAAACTCTGGAAGAATCTCTTAAAAAGCTTTCTGCAGTAGGAGATCAATACGCTCATGCTCAAAAAGGGAGGATCCAATGGATCGAAATGCTTTCTGAACTCCGCAGCCATTTCGCTCATGATGCCGTATGGTTGACTCAACTAGAGCCTCTTACCGGGTATGAAGCCGCAGGTGGAGAGTCAAAATCGGGGCAACCTGTATTGATTGAGGGGATTGACAGCCTTACCTATGGAGACGCTTTAGAGGCGGACATTAAGGCTCCTCAAGTAGAAGTCCCGAAAAATCAGAGACCTGGTATCCAAGAGAGTAAAATGAATACTCTCGAAATTAATGCAGTTAGGATTAGAGGCCTTTGGCGCCAGAATCCTTCCAAGGCGAATGCCGTGTATGAGCTCATTGAAAACATGAGAAAGGATGAGGGCTCTCATTTCTCATTCGTAAATGAAGAAACCCAAAAGGGGCTTGGGAACGATGATATTTTAAAATCTCTAGCGAGCCCTAAAAGCGGATCAAGCCAGCTCGCCTGGCCTTTTGAGCTCGTGTTACCGCTCAAAAAGAACGTGAAATGTGTTAAATAATTTGAAGGATGAATTGGTTTAAAGAAAATAAATTTGCCGGGATTTTGCTGATCATCACAGCATTATTAGTATCTGGAGCTGTAGCGATGGGCTTTGTTTTTGGATCGAAATCGAATGCTGCTAGGCAGGAGTTCGAAGCGACAAAAAGAAGCATGTCGAAGCATAAAAAAATAAAACCTTATCCTATTCAGGCTAATTTAGAGCAACGTAAAGAAGAGGGTTTATCCTTTAAAGGTGAGATTGAAGCTCTTCAGTCAGCTTTAGTAGCGTATCGCCCTACTGATTTAAGCTCCGTTCCCGTGAATGTTTTCACAGATCGCCTTAAGTCTATTGATACGGATTTACGAGTTCTTTTCGCGGATGCGGGGGTGGCGCTTCCAGAAGATTTTTACGTGGGGTTTGAAAAATATAGCTCTGCGATTCCTAGGCAGGATGCCACCGGGATTCTTAACTACGAGCTTAGTGCGGTTGAGTGGTTGTTGAATCAAGTTGCCACAGCTCAAGTCTCATCCATTGTGAGTGTTAAGCGTGAGGTTTTACCGATTGAATCAGGACGATCGGCGAGTAAGCCATCTGCGGCTGCTAAAGCGGAAGTTTTGGCACAGCAAGAACTTATCGAGCCAATAGAAGAGCGGCTAGGAATTGACTTAGTAGTGAAAGGTAAAGAGTCTTCCATTCGCCGATTGCTTAATTTAATTTCTTCTTCGGAAGATTACTTTTTCCTTATGAATGCTTTGTCGATTAAGAACGAGCGAGGATCTGGCCCGAATTTAGAAGATGTCTCATTTGAGTCGAAGGATGAAGAGGACGAAAATGGAGGCGAGCAATTCTTTTTTGAGGAAGAAGGAGAAGCAGAAAAAGCTTCCTCAGTGGCGGATTCAGTTGAAATTTTAAAGCCCGTTTTAGGCTCAGAAGAGGTCTACCTAGCTTTGAATATGGATCTTATTTTGTTTGCTCAACCGGAAGCCCTTCCTGAAATTAAATAAATTATTTTGCGGTATGTCTGATATTAAAAAGAATTACGAGAAGCTCGTCCTAATCATAGCGGCGCTCATTGCGGTGGTGTTTTTTGTGATGATCTTCCTGACATCGAAGAAGTTAAAAACAGAATTTGAGCTTCCTGATATGGCGAAAGGAAAGGCGCTACCTATTATGGGGCAGGCTGAGGTGAAACGCTCTGCAGCACAGCTCTCAGAAAGTTCTGAGTGGGAGCAAGGAGATTATCAAGGTCGGGAAGTAGACCTCTTTACAGGGGTCGCTCTTTATGTCCAAGAGGGGAAGAGTAAGCCGATTGATCTTGTGAAAAGTGATCCTGTGCATGGGGAAATCCCCAACGCGTGGTGGGCAAAGCACCAGCTCAATCCGGGCTTTTCGGATTCGCCCCTTCAAGACCCTGACGGAGACGGCTTCTCTAACCAAGAAGAGTTTGAGGCAAAGACGAATCCCACACAGAAATCAGATCATCCATCTTTGGCCGGGAAGCTCGCTATTGCCGAAGTCAAAGCGTCTATGTTTAAGTTGATTTATAGCCTCAACGCTGGAGAAACTCATCAGTTTCGCTACCGCGATACGAAAGGAAACAATCTCAGAAGTGATTTCTTAAAAGTGGGAGATTTATTATTCAGTAAAGAAAATCATCCTGCCGACAAGAGGTTTTTATTACAAGAAGTGGGTCAGGCTGAAATGGTCATGCCGAGAGGTAATAAGAAAAAGATGAAAGACTTTGCTATTCTCATCGATCAGAACCCTTCTTTCAAAGGACGTGAGATCAAAGTGGTCCGAGGAAGAATCGGAAATAAAGAGGGGGCATTAGTAAAAGACTTTCGGGTCGTTTTACAGCTTAACGCTCTTGGCTTAGAGGGTGAAAAATTCGAATTAAAGCCTAATGAGGTATTCTCATTACCATTCGATGAAACAAGTCTTGAAAAGCCTTACAAGGTCAAAGAAATCACTGATCAAAAGGTGGTTATATCATTTTCAAAAGAAGGAAAAGAAGAGCTTCTTGAGCTTGTGAAATAATTTTAACGGAAAAAAGAACCGTTTTATGAAAAAAAAGCTTCACAAGTGAGCTCCGAATCAAACAGTCTATAAATTCATATCATGCATAAAAGAACGTCGCACATAATGACACGCTCAGCGCTATCGCTTGCTGCTTTAGTAGCAAGCCTTCCTCTGATGACGCCAGAGGTTAGTGCTGGTGGAGCTGGATACTCCGTAGAAGGAGGGATCGCCGCTCGTGAAAGAATCAGACGTCAAAATCTCGTTACCGAAGCAGACCAACTTCTCAATGAAGGACGTAAAGCTTACGCGAAAGGAGATTTTGAAGAGTCTGTCGCTAAATACCGCCAAGCGCTCAATGTCCTTCCATACGGCCCGATCACAGGTGACCGCCGTTCAGAGTATAAAGCTCATCTTGCTGACGGGAGTGTCGCTCTCGCTCAAAAATACCGTCGTGTTGGTAAGTATGATGAAGCTCGCACGATTTTAGATGATGTGATCAAAACAGATCCTGACAATCTTCGCGCTCGCACCGAACTCGAATATTTGGATGATCCGATCCGCACAAACCCTGCTCTAACTTATGAACATACTAAGAATGTTGATAAGGTTCGTCGTCTTCTTTATATGGGAGAAGGTAACTTTAACTTAGGGAAATACGATTCAGCGGAAGCTAATTTTGAAGACGTAATTCGGATTGATCCTTACAACAAAGCAGCTCGCCGTTGGTTAGAGCGTTGTGCGGCAATTAAATCCGATTATTACCGTGCGGCTTATGATGAGACACGTGCTCGTCTTTTGATGGAAGTGGACAAGGCTTGGGAGCTGACCGTTCCTCCTGTCGTGCCGATTGTCTCGAGCCTGAATGGAGATCAATCAACAGAAGAAAAGGGAGCGACCTATATCATTTCAAAGCTTCGTGAGATCGTTATTCCTCGGATTGACTTTGAAGAAACTTCTCTAGAAGAAGCCGTCGATTTCTTACGGCAACGTTCTCGTGAAATTGATCCTTCTCCAGGTGCAAAAGGAGTGAACTTTGTTATCAGAAGTGCTTCAGTTACAGGAGAGGCCGCAGCCTCTATCGACGAAGAGCTTGATGCTGAAACAAGCGCTAGCGATGGAGATTCGGCTCGAATCAATCTCAAGTTGGAGAACGTGCCTCTTAGTGTCGCTTTACAATACATCTGTGATCAGACGAGTCGTCGTTACAAAGTCGATGACTTTGCGGTGACTCTTGTCCCTCTCGATGACACTATTGATGAGCTCATCACGAGAACTTGGAGAGTTCCGCCAACCTTCCTTGCTGATGTTTCAGGAGGAGATGACGGTGGAGATGCTTCCGAAGCAGATCCTTTTGCAGATGATGATGGTGATCAACGTGCTTCTTTAGCTCCACGTAAGCCGATTCAGCAAGTTCTTGAAGAGAAAGGGGTTTCTTTCCCGGAATCCGCTTCAGCAAACTTTATTGGAGCATCGAGCACTCTTGTTGTTCGCAATACCCCAAACAATCTTGATCTCATTGATCAGATCGTAGAAGGGATCCAAGGTAATACTCCGAAACAAATTAAGATCATGACCAAGTTCGTTGAAATTGGTCAGGAAAATTCAGATGAGCTTGGTTTCGATTGGGGACTTTCGACGATAGGGTCTGGTAACAGAGTATTTGGAAGTGGAGGAACTGTTGGAAATGGAGCCGCAAAAGCATTCTCAGGAATTGCTGGTGCAGCCTCAAACCCAGCCACCGCAGGGTTACGTTCTGGAGATTTTGCCATTGATCGGAATTCCATCGACGCCATTCTTAATAACCCGCAGCGCACCGCTCAGGCGAGTAACGCGGCACCAGGAATTTTAAGTCTCGCTGGGATTTTCAATGATAGCACGGTGCAAGTGATTATGCGCGGATTAGCCCAGAAGAAGGGTTCTGACATCATGACGGCGCCAAGTATCACCGCACGGAGTGGTCAGAAAGCAACGATCGAGATTATTCGTGAGTTCATCTACCCAACTGAATACGAGCCACCAGAAATTCCAAACGAAGTTCTTGTCGGAGGGAACGTCTTCCCAGTGACGCCAGCAACTCCAACTGCTTTCGAAACTCGTAATACGGGAGTAACGCTTGAAATTGAGCCGACTCTTGGAGCCAATGACTATGTGATTGATCTTCGTTTCGCTCCTGAAATTGTTGAGTTCGACGGATTCATTAACTACGGAAGTCCTATTTCAGTGCCAGGCACGCTTCCAGGTTCTGCTGATGTTGTTCTTACGGAAAACAGAATTGAAATGCCGGTCTTCTCATCACGCCGAGTCAATACAAGTCTGACGATTTATGATGGCCATACAGTTGCGGTAGGTGGATTAATGCGTGAAGATGTTCAAAACGTGGAAGATAAGGTGCCTATTCTTGGTGACATTCCTTTCATTGGGCGTCTTTTCCAAAGTAAGTCGGAAAACCACATCAAATCTAATATGATTGTGTTCGTAACGGCACGGATTATTGATGCCACTGGTCGTCCATTACGTGGAGGAAGTTCAGGCACAATCGTTGATACGGCCTATGGAGCTGTTTCCGGAGCCGAAGGCGGAGATACTGGCCTCGACGCTGGTTTACTCCCTCCTCTTTAAGCCATTGTGTAAAATCTAATTATTAAGGGCGTCAGAGATGACGCCCTTTTTTGTGAATGAAATTTTTTGCTCTGACTGGTGGGATTGCGACCGGAAAATCGACTGTCATGCGGATGATTCAGGCGCATGGGGGGGAGTATTCATTTTTTGACGCAGATGTCTTCGTTCATGCCTTATATAAAGAGGGCTGGTTCCATGATCATATCTCAAAGATGCTCGGGCTTTCTTTGGTAGATGGTTTGATTGATAAAAGTCAGCTGCGAGACAAAATTTTCACTTCGCCTGACGCGAAGCAATCGCTCGAAAAGCTGATTCACCCCCTAGTTCAGAAAGAATGTCTTGCACAAATCGAGATTGCTAAGAATGATGATGTTTCAAAGGCGTTCTTTGCGGATATTCCGCTGCTTTTTGAGACGAATTTCTTATTCGATTACGATCAGATTTTGATGGTAGCTGTTTCCGAATCAACCCAGTTTTCACGTTTAAAGAGGCGTAATGCTCACCGTGATGACATGACTCAACTCATGATTCAAAGTCAGATACCGCTCGCTACTAAAATGCGTCAATCAGATATAGTGATATGGAATGAGGGGGAAGAGTCGGTGACTCAGCGTCAGGTAGAGCGTTTTTTAAATACGATTTAAAAGAGATATGACGGACGAAAAAACCGAAGAAGTTCAAGCGGAAGTAACCTACGAGGTGCCTTCTAATTTGTGTTTGAACGAGTTCCGAAAAACGCCACATGCAGAGCTTTATCGCTTGGCAGAAGAATTACCGCTGAGGTTTCCGCCCAACGCGACAAAATCACAATTGGTCTTTTGCATCGCGAGCTTTTATGCGCAAGAAGGCTCCGAAATTTTAGCAACAGGAGTCATTGAGCGAGCGAAAGATAATTTCGTGATGATTCGTGACCCCAAATGCAGCTTTAAAAACAGAGAAGATGACCTGTATTTAGCTGGTCATCAGGCTCGTGAATTTGGGCTAGCTCAAGGCCACTTTGTTAAAGTCAAAATTCGCCCACCTCGGCCGAAGGATAAGTATCTTTCAGTGATAGACATTTTAGAAATCGAGGGTTTGGATCCAAAGAGTTTTAAAATCGATAAAGGTTTTGATCAGCTGACTTCAATGTTTCCAGAGGATCGCTTTATTTTAGAGCGTCCGGATTCGGCCTCGGCGAGGATTCTTGATTTAGTCTCTCCGATGGGGAAAGGGCAGAGAGGGATTATTGTGGCTCCCCCGAGAGGTGGGAAGACGATTCTTCTAAAGCAAATTGCGCAAAGTATTCAGCAGAATCACGCTGAAGTGGAGTTGATTGTATTATTACTTGATGAGCGTCCTGAAGAAGTCTCCGATTTTGAAGAGACGGTGGATGCGCAAGTTTTCAGCTCTACTTTTGATGAACCTTCTAAGCGTCATGCGCAAGTTTCTGATCTTGTGTTAGAGCGGGCGAAGCGCCTCGTTGAGCTGGGAAAAGACGTTGTCATTCTTCTCGATAGCCTGACTCGACTTGCGAGGGGTTATAATAATGGCGGAACCCATCGAGGACCAGTGGGTTCCGGGGGGCTGAACCCTCAAGCTTTACAGCGGTCACGAAAGTTTTTCGGAGCAGCTCGAAATGTCGAAGAGGGTGGGAGCTTAACCGTTGTCGCAACCTGCCTTGTTGAAACCGAGAATAGAATGGATGATATTATTTTCGAAGAGCTGAAAGGGACTGGCAACATGGAAATCAAGCTCGACCAAGACCTTGCCGAGCGCCGAATTTTCCCCGCAATTCATATTGCGCAGAGCGGAACTCGTAATGATGAGCGCCTTTACCATCAAGATGAAGTTCAGCGAATTCAGGATATCCGGAGACAATTGGCTTCGGTTCCAGTAGGTGAAGCGGTGGAACTCCTTTTGAGTAATCTTGCGAAGAGAGGAACGAATGCGGAACTTTTACTTTCTGGCTTAAGGTAGTGATTACAACTTCTAAAGAGCTAGCAGCCCTTCTTGCGGAAGCTCCTGCCGGAGATGATTCAATTTTCGCGATCGATACAGAAGCTGATAGTATGTATCGATACGAAGAGCGTTTGTGTCTGATTCAGTATTATGATGGCAAAAATCTCACTTTAATTGACCCTTTAGAAGTCGAGGATATTAAGCCTTTAATTGAGTTCTTGATGTCACGCCGACTGTGGATGCACGGAGCGGATTATGACATGACCCTTTTTAAGCGGAAGTTCGGGATGATTCCCACCCGCATTTTTGACACTCAAATTGCAGCTCGCCTGATTGGGGTGAGCAAATTTGGTTATGCTAATTTGGTGGAACAGTTTTTTGGTGTTCAGCTCTGTAAGTCGTCGCAAAAAGAAGATTGGGGGAGACGCCCGATCCCGGAAAAGATGCAAGAGTATGCTCTGAATGATGTGCGGTATTTACCTCCCATGGCTGAAATGTTGACCGAAAGGTTGGAAGAGCTGGGGCGTTTTGAGTGGTTTCTTGAAAGTTGTGATCATGCTCGAGAAAAAGTTTCTCAGCGTTCGATCGAAAAAATTGACCCGTGGAAGATTGCAGGTTCAGGAAAATTTTCGATTAAGGAGCTAGCGTTTTTGAGAGAATTGTGGAAGTGGAGAGAGGAAGAAGCGCGAGTATGGGACCGCCCCTCTTATATGGTGGCGAGTAATAAAGCCCTCATCGCGTGGGTTCCTCTTCTATTAGAAGGAGGGAAGCCTTCTTATCCGCGTAATATTAGAGGTTCTCGGATGGACAAGCTGAATCAGGCTGTTGCGCGATTCAGGGAACTAGATCCCTCTGATTATCCTCAGAAAGTAAAGAGAAAGCAGCGTGTCTGGCATGAGGACTATGATGAGCGATTCGAGGAACTATCGAAGAAGCGAAATGAGGTTGCTCAGTCTCTTTCTCTCGATCCTTCGTTAATTGCCTCGAGGGCAGTTTTAGAAAAAATCTGTCTTGGGGCTCCTGAAGAAGAGCTTGGTATGATGAAGTGGCAAAAGGAGTTACTTGGGCTATAATCAGGTAGAATTTTTCTGTAAAAGCCTAGATCCTCTTCTTATGTTGAGCCGATTGAAATAGAAGTGGTTGGCTAGATAAAAGAGGTTCTTTAGAGGGCTTTGAGGGGAAGTTAAAAAAACGTTCGTTTTTCCGCTTTTTAGAAGAAAGATCCTTGTCCCATCTCTCAATATTTCAGAGATTAATGGCCACGTATGGAAGAGGCTTCGGACGAACAAAAAACAGAGGAGATTAGCGTTTCTTCATCCCAAGAATATGGGGCGGAACAAATCGATAAACTAGAAGGTCTAGAAGCGGTTCGAAAACGCCCTGGGATGTATATTGGTGATCCTGATATACGAGGGTTACACCACTGTGTCTTTGAGGTTTTAGATAACTCTATTGATGAGCATTTAGCGGGCTTTTGTTCGCGCGTGACGATTGCAATGCACGTTGATGGATCCATCTCGATTGAGGATGATGGTCGAGGGATTCCAGTCGATATTCATCCGAAGTTTGGGATTCCTGCCGTAGAGCTTGTTTTGACGAGTCTCCATGCCGGTGGTAAATTTGGACAAGGAGCTTATAAATATTCAGGCGGTTTACATGGAGTCGGAGCGAAGTGCGTAAATGCTCTTGCCGATTGGTTCCGTGCAGAAGTCTACCGTGATGGGAAAGTTCACAGGATTCAATTTGAGAGAGGGAAAACAACAAAGCCTCTAGAAATTGTGGGTCAAGTGGATCCCGGAGTGACGGGAACGAAGGTAACCTTCTATCCTGATGCGACCATTTTTGTTGATACAATTGAGTTTGAATTTGATCGTTTAGCGACGCGTTTACGTGAGTTAGCATTCCTTAACCCAGGCCTAGTAATTGATCTTGCGGACGAGCGAGTCGGTCAGGAAAAAGAGGAGAAATTCTATTATGCTGATGGAATCAAAGAGTTTGTTCTGCAACTTGGAGAAAACAAAAACATCGTTCACGAAGAGCCGGTGATCCTCACCGGTAAAAGAAAAATCGAAGTCGATTACGATGGAAAGATTGTTAAAGACGATGTTTTTGCTGATATCGTTTTTCAATATAATGATAGCTACCAGGATCAGATCCTATGCTATGCAAACTCTATTCCAAATGCGGACGGGGGAGCTCACTTGACGGGATTCAGGGCCGCTTTAACTCGCGCGATCAATCAATATGCGAAGGCAAATAAGATCCTAAAAGACAAGGACCCCTCTTTGACGGGAGACGACGCTCGTGAAGGGCTCGTTTGCGTGATTAGCATTAAAATGCCGAATCCTCGGTTCAGCTCTCAAACGAAAGATAAACTCGTTAATGCTGAGATCGAAGGGGTGGTAAGCTCTATTGTTTACGAGGGAATCCAGACTTATTTTGACGAGAATCCGAATCTCGCCAAAATGATTATTGATAAGGCTGTGAACGCAGCTCGAGCTCGGGAAGCAGCTCGCAAGGCTCGTGAAACGGTTCGTAAGTCAGTCATGTCAGGAGGAGGTCTGCCTGGTAAACTTGCAGATTGCTCGGAACGCGACCCTGCGAAATCAGAGATCTATATTGTGGAAGGGGACTCTGCGGGAGGTTCAGCGAAGGCTGGGCGTAACCGGACCACACAAGCTATTTTACCTCTTCGCGGAAAGGTGATCAATGTTGAGAAAGCTCGTTTACATAAAGCTCTTCAGAACAAAGAGATCCAAGCGATGATTACCGCGATTGGCGCAGGGATCGGGGACGGAGATCAAGAAGGATCCTTTAACTTAGAAAAAGTGCGCTACCATAAAATCATCATCATGACCGATGCTGATGTTGATGGATCGCATATTAGGACTCTTCTGCTGACCTTCTTCTGCCGTCACATGGCGGAGCTCGTGAAGGCTGGATACCTCTATATTGCACAGCCACCACTTTATAAAGTCACCCGTAAAAAGCGGGAAGAATATATTCCTGATGATGAGGCTTTGAACGCGATTCTTAAGAAATTAGGAAGCGAGGACGTTCAAGTTCGCCGAGCAGGCACCGAGGATTACCTCGAGCAAGACCTCTTCTCAGATGTTCTTGATACGATCTCTAATTTGCAGCGTTTTACCGATACCATTGCTCGTCACGGAGGCTCTTTTGAAAACCTTCTCGCAGCACGTGTCGACGGGCATTTACCGGAATATCTGGTCCGTGTCCGCACCGGGAATAATGAAGAAGTGATTTACTTCAACACGGAACGGGAGCTCTTTAGTTATGCCGAAGAAAACCGTGATTTGCAGTTGTTTAACGAAGAGTTGAGCGAAGAAGAAGAGGCGGCATTCAAGGAAAAATACGGTGGTTTCTTAAGACGTGCCGTGAAACACGAATTGCACGAATCAACTGCGATCGCCAAGCTTCTCTCTCGTTTAGAGGAGCTAGGAATGGTGACAGAGCCGTTTTATTCTCAAGATAAACCTATTTATGAAATCGTGGATGATGAAGAGGTGATTCCCGTCTTCAACCTTTTCGATCTTCTTGACCATGTCCTAGTTGTTGGCCGTAAAGGAATGCGGATTCAGCGATTCAAAGGACTGGGTGAGATGAATGCTAAAGAGCTTTATTCAACAACGATGGATCCCGAAACTCGTGCTCTTTTACGGGTCCGTTTAGATGAGGATAATCAAGTGGAAGCAGACCGGATTTTCGATATCCTCATGGGTGATGTCGTCGAGCCAAGGAAGCGTTTCATCGAAGATAATGCCCTGAATGTCAGAAACCTAGACGTTTAATTTCTTACTCCTATTTTAACTTCGGCCGCAAGGCCACAGACTATTTATTATGCCAGACGATTCGATTAAGCCGATCAACGTCGCCGACGAAATGTCGAAGTCCTTTTTGGACTACTCGATGTCCGTCATTATTTCACGAGCTCTTCCTGATGCGAGGGATGGGTTAAAGCCATCACAACGTAGGATCCTCTACGCGATGCATCACGATCTATCGCTCTCCATGAGTAAGGCTCACTTGAAGTGTGCTCGTATTGTGGGAGAGACGATGGGTAAATATCACCCTCACGGCGATGGCGCTATTTACACCACTCTTGTGAACATGGCTCAGCCGTGGTCGATGCGAGAAACACTGGTTGACGGCCAAGGAAACTTTGGTTCAGTCGAGGGTGATGCTGCTGCAGCGATGCGATATACGGAGGCCCGTTTGACTCATATGGGGTCAAGCATGATGACCGATCTTGAGAAAGACACGGTAGATTATGTCGCGACTTACGATGAGCATTCTAAAGAGCCGGGAGTCCTTCCTGCCTCTATTCCTAATTTACTCGTTAATGGAGGAACAGGGATCGCGGTCGGAATGGCGACCAATATTCCTCCTCATAACTTAGGGGAAGTCATCGATGGAGTTTGCGCGAAAATTGATGATCCGCAGATCACGAACGACGCTCTTAACCAAATCATTTTAGGTCCTGATTTTCCGAGTGACTGTATCATCCGTGGCTATAAGGGGATTCATAGTTACTTCAATACCGGACGAGGCAGCATTAAGATGCGTGGTCGGATGGAGATAGAGGAAAATGCGAGTGGCACTTCTACGATCACGATTAGAGAAGTTCCTTACAATGTGAACCGGGCCACTCTCCAGGTTCGTATTGCAGAGCTCGTGCGCGAGAAAGTGCTCACCGAAATTTCAGGCATGCGGGATCTCTCAGATGAGAACACTCGTATCGAAATCACCCTCAAGCGTGACGCTCGTCCTCAAGTAGTCGTCAATCAGCTCTATAAGTTGACTGCAATGGAGACTTCATTCGGGGTGAACATGCTCGCGATTGATAACCGTCGCCCTCGCCAGCTTTCGGTTCCGGAGGCTCTGGATTGCTTTATTGAGCATCGTCGTGAAGTCATTATCCGACGCACGAAGTGGCTTCTTAATAAGGCGGAGCAAAGAGCAGAAGTCTTAGAGGCCTATTTAGTGGCTCTAGGAAATCTGGATGAATTTATCCGAGTGATCAGAGATTCTAAAAACCGGGACGAAGCGCGTCGCCGTTTGAAAGAATTCTTTTTCGAGCTCGACCACGTCGAAGGGCTTGGAGTGCTTTTAAGGGAGCAGCCTAGTATTATAGCAGGTCAGTATAAATTGACTGATCGTCAGGTAAATGCGATTTTAGACCTCCGTCTTTATCAGCTCACCGCTCTCGAAGTGGGTAAGATCAAGGCTGAGTATGATGGGATCATTGAGGACATTAAAGACCTCATGGACATTTTAGGGAGTGAGGCTCGTGTCTTACAAATCATTAAGGATGAATTGCTCGCCATTAAAGAGAAGCATGCGACGCCCCGTCGTTCAGAAATCGTTCCTGATGAAGGTGAAATTGCGATCGAAGACTTGATCGCGAATGATTCCATGATGGTGACTTTAAGTCATCAAGGGTATATTAAACGCACCCCCGCAAGTGAATACCGAGTGCAAGCTCGTGGCGGAAAGGGCGTGAGAGGAATGGAAACCAAACGCAAAAAGTCGGATGATGAAGCTTCTGATTTTGTAGAACACCTTTTCAGTGCGCAGGCTCATGATTACCTCATGTTCTTTACGAACTCAGGCCGAGTCTTTGTAGAACGCGTTTATGAACTTCCAGAAGGATCTCGCGCTTCACGTGGTCGGAGTATTAAGAATGTGCTCAACCTTCAGCCAGAAGAGAAGATTGCAGCAGTGCTTCGTCTTGAGCGTCAATTAGACGAAGACGGTGAAGATGACACCTTTGGTGAGACTCGAGGATTTGTTCTTTTCGCGACCCGAAGCGGGAAGGTCAAAAAGACTTCATTGAACGACTTCAGAAACTACCGCAAAGATGGAATCATTGCCATCAAGCTTGAGGAAGGGAATGAGCTCATTGATGTTCGTTTAACCTCTGGTTCTAATGAAGTCATCTTAGTGACCCGCCAAGGTTTGAGTCTTCGCTTTAACGAAGAACAGTCCCGTTCGATGGGGAGAGCTACGGCAGGAGTCCAAGGAATCAAACCTGGGAAAGATGATTATGTCGTGGGTCTTGCTCTCGTAACCGAAGAAGGAACCCTCTTAGTGGCAGCTGAAAACGGGATCGGAAAACGCACCTCGTTTGCTGAATACCGTTCGCAATCTCGTGGAGGAAAAGGAATCATCACGATGAAATGCACCGATAAGACTGGTTATGTGATCGGAGCTTGTGCTGCAGAGCCAGACGATGAGCTCATGATGATGACTTCGAGCGGGCAAAGTATCCGGATTCGGATTAATGAAATTCGGGAAGCGGGCCGTAATACACAGGGCGTTAAGCTCGTAAGCTTGAAAAATGGAGAGCTTTTACAAGATATCGCAAAAGTGGTTCCTTCCGATGAAGAGGAAATCGAAGAGCTCGAGGGTGAGGACCCTGAGGCTTCTACCGAAGAATCTGGGGAGGAATAAACCTGGCTTCTCTCTAAACCATTTTAATGCCTGGTCTCATCAAGAGATCAGGCATTTTTTTGGTTCTCATAAGTAAGGGAAAGGATCTAAACTACAAGGGGCTGCGATGAGATTTTTTTTTAATAAGGTTTATCGAAGAGCCCTCCACTTCGTAAAATTAAGGATGAAAAGACGGGTTTTGAAGGCATCCCGCTATTGACCTCGTCTAAGAGCCCTGCATAATCCGCCTCATCTCAAAGAGATTACCATTCCAAACCTTGGAGTGGTAAACAAAGAAATACCTATAAAGCCAATGGCCAAGTATGCAATTAACGGATTTGGGCGCATCGGACGTAATGTCTTGAGAGCGCTTGTTGAAAAAGGTGAGCTCGAAAACGTTACCGCGATTAACGATCTTACAGATAATCTTACTCTCGCACACCTTTTGAAATTTGATTCTACACAAGGAATCTTCAAAGGCGAAGTTTCTCATGATGACGAGCACCTCATTGTTAACGGACACAAAATCAAAGCACTCGCTGAGCGTGATCCTTCAAAGCTCCCATGGGCTGAGCTCGGAGTAGAGGTTGTTCTCGAGTCGACCGGTTTCTTTGCTTCTAAAGAAGGTTCTTCAGGTCACCTCAAAGCGGGCGCGAAGAAAGTTCTTATTTCCGCTCCTGCGAAAAATCCAGATCTCACCATGTGCATCGGGATTAACCACCACGAGTATGACCCTGCGAAACACGATATCGTTTCAAATGCTTCATGCACCACTAACTGTCTTGCGCCACTTGTAAAAGTGCTCAACGACAAATGGGGTGTCGTTCGCGGCACCATGGCGACCATTCACTCATACACGAACGATCAGAGCATTCTTGATCTTCCTCACAGTGATCTTCGTCGTGCGCGTTCCGCTGCGATTAACATCATTCCTTCCAGCACAGGTGCTGCTAAAGCAATCGGTGAAGTGATTCCTGAACTTAAAGGGAAACTTAACGGAAACTCTTACCGTGTTCCTACTCCAACTGGCTCATTGACGGACTTCGTTGCTGAGCTGAAAGCGGACGTGACCGTTGAAGAAGTGAATGCGGCATTCAAAGAAGCGGCAGAAGGTCCTTTGAAAGGAGTGCTTGAATATTCAGAAGATCCACTCGTTCTTCAAGACATCGTATCTAACCCACACAGCTCGATCCTTGATTCAGGTGTGACCATGATTGTCGAAGGTAACATGGTAAAAGTGGCTTCATGGTATGATAACGAATGGGGTTACTCGAACCGTGCTGCAGAAGGTCTCGCTCTTCTCGGTAAAGGTCTCTAAGAACCGCTTCGGACCAATTCCGGGAACTCTTATTTTTCAAAAGCGCGCTCCTCACCGAGCGCGCTTTTTTTAGGAAGACATGGTCCCTCAGCAGCAGGGAAGTAAGAAGCAATCATGGATATGAATGGAAAGAGTTAACTAATAAGGATTGATCTCTGGAAACCTTTGTATTAACCATCCTCACCTCACTCTCATGAAAAACGTCACTCTTCTACTGACTTTTTGTGTATTCAAGCTTCTGTGTTTGACATCACTTTTGCTCAGGAAGAGAAGGAGGTTTTGGAGGTCGGTCCTTCAGGGCAGCAACTCTTGAAATGGGAAGGGAAACCAGGTCGGACCTATTTTATTGAGTGGTCGACTGATCTAGAGAATTGGTCTTATGCCCGGAGTATTCACACCGGTGAAGGCGAGCCCCTGACCCAAGAGTTTTCAAATGAGTTTTCAGGTTTTTTTACCCGTTTCAGATACACTGATCTTCCTCACGGCGGGGACCCGAGACTTGCCGATTTTGATCAAGATGGCCTCACTTCATGGGATGAGTTGACTCATGTTCAGCAAACAGACCCTTTCGATCCTGACACCGACGGGGACACTCTCTTAGATGGTTTTGAAATCACCTATTCTCTAAATCCTACGCTTCAAGATTCTGATCGTAACGGAGTCGCCGACGGCATGGAGGATTTTGATCGTGATTCGTTGACGAATGCTCAAGAACAGAATCTGAAAACAGACCCCACCCGTTCGGATTCTGATCATGATGGGATCGCCGACGGGGTAGATCGTGATCCTACCATCAATCTCGCTCAAGCCAATCCTGATGGAGAAAATCTCCCTCCTTCCCTCAATGTTGGGTTACTAGGTCGGTGGGATTTTGAAGAAAAGTCAGGCACTAGATTTTTTGATTTAAGTGGAAATAATTGGCATGGGATGATTAAAAAAGCATCTTCTTCCGTGGAAAAGCATTTTAGCCAAGACGGTGTTGTTGCAGGGAGTTTGAAACTCAATGGCACAGCTGACTCAGTAGCTCAATTACCTCCTTTCGAAGTTGAGGAAGATAGGTTGACCTTGTCGCTTTGGTTTAAAATGACCCCGGATTCAGGAAATGGAGCCTCGGGGAATCCACGGTTAAGTAACCTCGTTTCTTTCGTAGATCATGGCGGCTCTTTCGTGATGAAGCTGCAGCTGATTGGAGCCGGTTCCATTTTGTTGGCTGATGGAGTGAGTTCAGCTTCTTGGGTCCTCCCTCGAAGAGTTGATGATGGTCGGTGGCACCATCTCGTTACGTCTCACAATAACGGAAGAAATAGTCGACTTTATTTAGATGGAGAAAATTTAGGAGAAAGGTCTTTTGTCTTAGGGAGGCTAAGTGATCACCGTCCCCTTTATCTTGCTTTTGGACAAGACCTCTTTTTCACAGGCTTGAGTCCCAATCCAGTGAGGGTGACTTCTGACGTTTTTTCTTTCGATGGAGGGATTGACCGGGTTCGTCTCTATCGACGCACTCTGGATGATTCGGAAATCAGTGCTCTTTACCATCAAGACGCTGACCGCGACGGTTTACCGGACATCAGAGAGAAGCATTTAGGAACGAACCCGTTTCATGTTGATAGCGATTTGAATGGAACGCTTGATGGAGCGGAAGATTACACCGCAATTATAACAGAGAGCATTTTGGAAGACCCTGATGGAGCGGAGTTGTTACCATCTCTCGATCGAGGATTAATTGGCCGCTGGGATTTAGAAGAGAATCGAGACAAACTTCTTTTAGATTCGAGTGGTAATGATTGGCATGCGTCTTTATTCAGAGAAGGTGGTGCCTCAGAAGTCACTTATGACAGAAATGGAGTGTCTTCCAGAGGGCTTGAGTTCCCTGGAGTTCATACCGCTTATGCCCGCGCGCCAGAAAGAAATATCGAGCTTGATGAAGCAACAGTTTCACTCTGGTTTAAAGCAGGAGCAGACTCTCAGCAGTCGAATGAAATTGATGTGCTCTTTAATTTATCAAGTGGGGTCAATGCCGCAGATTACTTTTTGATCTGGTCTCGTTATTTACAAATTGGATCAACCCAGGAACATCATCTAGGAATTAACTTCGGACCTGGGCTGACTTTTTATACTCTTCCTCAATCTATTTACGATGGGAAATGGCATCACCTTGTGGTTCGGAGGCACTCAGGCTCCTTAGTTCACGCGCATCTTGATGGAGTCGACCTTGGGGAGCGCACCTCTACATATACGAGAATCCTTGATCACTCCCCTAGCCATCTTGTCTTTGGGCAGTATTATTTTCCTGGAGTCCCAGGTTATCGAGGAGTCTATGCGGAAGATTTTTCTTACTCTGGATCACTTGATCGAGTGCGTCTTTATGACCGGAGACTCACCAGCAGGGAAGTTCGGTCTTTGCTTTTTCAAGATGTGGATGGAGATGGTTTGGCAGATTTCGAAGAAACGAAATTTGGCACGAATGTGGAGTCCTCCGATACCGATGGGGACGGACTTACTGATCATGAAGAAGTCAAGCCGGCAGGCCATACCTTTGGACCGACGAACCCTCTAAGCTCAGACAGTGACGGAGACCAAATACCTGACCAAGTAGAGATTGACTCTGGTTTGAATCCCAATCGCAGCACTGGCGATCACGGGCAAGAAGGAGATCCTGATAGAGACTCTCTCTCAAACTTTTCTGAATTTTTAAATGGAACAGGCCCGAACAATCCAGATAGTGACGGAGATGGAATTCCTGATGGAGAAGAAGTCAATAATGGAAGCGATCCGAACGACCCGAGTGATGGAGGCAATCCTCCAGAAGAGGGAGTTGAGGAAGTGTTTTTTCGAATAGGTGACCCGAGTGGAAGTCATTCTGAGAACTGGATGATTACGGTCACAGGAGTGGGTCTTGATCCCGATAAACGAATGTTAAGAGTGAAGGGGAGAGATTTTGGGGTGATGAGCGACTCTCAAATGCACAAGCTAAGAGTGGGGAAACAGTATGAAATCACGATA
>CALFBI010000020.1 GCA_937951675.1 uncultured Verrucomicrobiales bacterium | reverse complement strand
GAAGCGCTAAACTTAAAATATTTTCGCCACTAAGATTTGTAGAATGAGGGTTAGCTCCATGTTCTAATAAGAATCGAGCATCCTGTAGGCGCCCTGTTTTTTGGTATTCAATCAGGGCCAGCTCTCCACTCGAAAGCTTGAAATCCGGTTGGGCTCCGGCCCTTATCAAGGTGGCTGCAGCGCCTTGGAATGATTGGTCTAGAGCAATGGAAAGAGGGGTGTTTCCTTCTTGGTCAGAGGTATTGAGATCATTCCCGTTCGTCACAAAGAATTCTAACAAATTCTGGCGACCACTAAGTAAGGCAAGTTGGAGTGGGTTTTGGCCTAAAGCATTTGGCGCGGTTAAGTCGACTTCGGCTCGTTTTAAAACCTCAAGAAGAGAAGTTTGCCCTTGGAGAGTGGCTTTATGGACACTGGCTGGGTTCGCCTCAACGCCTTGTTTTTTGAGTTCCCGGAGTGCTACTTTGGGGTCTTTAAAATAACCTTGTTGGTAAAGGACTCCTAGACAAACAAGTCCTCCTAATACAAGAATAAGAGGAAAAAGAAGAAAGCGAGGTAAAGGAGAAGACATCAATTAGTTGTAATAATCACTTATGTAACTAGAGAGGTCTTTAATGAAAGAAAAGTCACCTTCACGGAGCAGAAAAAATTTAAAGCGATAATCTCAATGAGATATCGAAAAGCTAATCTACTCTTCAATCAAAGATAAGATTTCTTTTCGTCCTGAGCCGTCTTTCGAAGAACAGGCAATCACTTGAGGAAGGTTGTGACACAATTCAGAAATGGCTTCAAGATAGGTGGCCTGATTTTGTTTTGCGATATTTACTTTGGCCTTATCTTGTTTCGTAAACAATAGGATAAAGGGGACTTGTGAGGCAATGAGCCAATGTGTGAATTCAAGGTCACTCCGCTGCGGCTCATGTCTGCTATCGATCAGTTGGAAAACACCTCTTAAGTTTTCACGGTTAAGGATGAAATCAGAGACAAAGGCCTGGAATTTCTCGCGATCTTTCTTGGATGCTTTCGCAAAACCATATCCAGGAAGATCTACAAGATGCCATTTTTTGTTGATTAAGAAAAAATTAATCAAGCGGGTATGCCCAGGTTTCTGAGAAACAGAAGCGAGCCCCTTTTTCTCAGTCAACATATTGATGAGTGACGATTTCCCTACATTGGAACGGCCAATAAAAGCGAATTCCGGAAAAGTCGTGGAAGGAGTGTCTTCGAGTTCGGTGACTCCTTTGACGTAGGTTGCTGAAGTGATTTTCATAGGGAAAGGTGAGTTTCCAAAATCATAAAAGGCCTCTGCCAGGTCGGGCAAAATGAGGCGAGGCCTTTCATTAAAAATGGCAAAAGGAATGAGCTCCTTTAGATGCGGTCGAGGAATTTCTCCCACTCTTCGTCTTGAATTTTCAAAGTAGTGGCTTCAGTTGGGAATGCACCTGTGATCACATCATTCTGAAATTCTTTAAGCGCTTCAACCGCATCGTTTTGAAGACGCTCATATTCTTCGAAATGTTTACGGTAAACTTTCGCATGACGAGGAATATGACCATTATGAGTCGCGAGAAGATCTTTATAGAAGAGGTATTGCGCGTCACAGCCTGCTCCCGCTCCCATTGAAATGACCAGAATGTCAGTCCGCTTCGAGATTTCTTCTGCGACACGTGCTGGGACGATTTCAACTTCTACTCCGATCGCTCCGGCATCTTCATAGGCGAGAGTGTCTTCGAGGATTCGTAGCGCTTGATCTGCGGTTTTACCTACGGCCTTAAATCCACCGGTCCACGAAGCTTGGAGGGGAACAAATCCGACATGACCCACTACAGGGATTTTTTCACGAGCCATTTGTGAAACGCGGTGTGAACTCATTGAAGTGTAGACAGCATCTGCTCCATTTGAAAGCTGACGGAAGCCGGCCTCAAGAGTGGCTTTTTCACTTACCGCAAGAGCTCGGCTAATTGCCATCGTGACAAAACAGGTCGGAGCGGCTTCTCGGATCGATTTGCCGATTTCATCTCCCATGCAGACTAGCATATCAATTCCCGCTGCTTCACAAGCGGCGGCTTCTTGAGGGGTTTCGACAAAAACTTCCGTGAGCTGCCGTTTATTAGGGCTTTTTTTAAGTTTTAAAAGGTCGTGAACCGTGAGTTTTTTGCGTTGAGACATATTGTAGTATGGTGACTAAGAATTGAATAAAAGCTGGGTGGTTGTAGGCAAATCTTGAAATGGATTCAAAGATTATTTAGTTAATCTAAAGTGAATTTAGGTATTTCCAGGAGTCTTTACGACTTCAAAAGCCCACTCAAATAGGAAAAACCTATTGCGCTCTCACCCCGGACGTCTTATGAGTCCTTATATGAGCTTGATCGCTGATGAAACACCAATTATGACAAAAACTCGTGAGCTTTGTGACACAATCGCAAACAGCGCCGAGTTTCTTGCACTTCAGGGGAAAGTAGAAACTTTTCTCGGAGATGATGCAGCCCGCCTCCAATACCAATCTGTGCACGAGCAGGGGCAACAACTTCAACAAAAGCAACAATCGGGAATCGAAATTGCGGAAGGTGAAATTGGAACTTTTGAGGAAGCGAGAGAGTCCCTTTTCAAAAATGAGGTTGCGAACGATTTCCTTGAAGCTCAACGGGAGCTCGAAGTTCTTCAAATGGCGATTGGGAAATACGTCGGTCTTACTATTGAGCTTGGTCATGTCCCAAGTGAAGAAGATTTCGCAGCAGCGAGCCAAAGTGGTGGTGGATGCTGTGGAGGAAGTGGCGAAGAAAGCTGCGGCTGTTAAATCGCTCGTTCGATTTCATCGAACCTTCTATATCATTTATTGATCTATACCGTGGGAAAATAGACCCACGGTATTTTTTTGCTCAAACGGTAGGAGTAGGAGGCTTTCGCTTCCGAAGGGGCGATTCGATTTCGTCTTTGACCCGAGGCCAGGCGAGAAAAGCCTCGATTAAAATCCAAAGCTCCAGCAATAAGGTCATTACGCCTAATGAAAAAAGGAGCCAATTTTGCTCACTCCAAAAGGTAGCCACATTCATCGTCATCGCAACAGCAGGTAAGACGAGCATGAGTGCGGCCGGGAAGAGAAGGAACCAAGTAGGAAGTCCACGCCGGCGCAGCCAAAAAATAATCACTAAAAAGGCAAGCCCTCCTAAAAGTTGGTTGGTTGCTCCAAAAAGGGGCCATAAAAGCATCCCTCCTTTTCCTGAACCAGAGTCTGGAAGGTAGGCTAGCATTCCGGCCATAAGAATCGCAAAGAGCGTCGCTCCATGTTTCCTCGTCAACCAGGACAAAGGGTTCATCGTTAGTTGAATCCCGGTGTGTGGAGCTACAACAGGCTGATGCTTGTATAAGGTGCCAGCGAGTTCTTGCACTACATAACGTTGGAGCCGACAGGCACTATCAAGAGTGGTCGCGGCAAAAGAAGCGACAAAGACGCCCATGAGGGGGACTGCTAGGTCCGGAGGAATGCCTAAAGCTTTCAGAAAATTCGCCGAACCTGTCACAAAAGCACCTACTTTTGGGCCCAGTCCCGCGAGGTTTCCCCAGCTCGCATAACGGTCTAAAAAAGCTGATTCACCATAAAGAATCAGTGAAGGGTCGCTTACAGAAGCACTCCCAAGGCCAATTCCTGCGACACAGGCGAGAATGACTAGCACCGCTAAGAATCCTTCGGTGAGCATTGATCCATAGCCAATGAACTGAGCATCACATTCATTCTTAATTTGCTTGGAAGAGGTGCCCGAAGAGACAAGGCAGTGGAACCCTGAAATGGCTCCACAGGCGATCGTGATAAAGAGAAAGGGAAAGATACTGGGCGCGCCCTCTGGGCTCCACTGGAAAGCAGGAGCAACCATTTTCATTTCTTGATGATGCCCTCCCGTCTGAAGTCCCCAGAATGAAGCAGCCAAAAGACCTAGAACGATCAACCCTAAAGTAGCGATTAGCTGGAGACTGTTAATGTAGTCTCTAGGCTGGAGGAGTGACCAAACTGGTAAAACCGAGGCGATATAAGAATAAAATAAAAGAAGGCCCACCCACCAAACTAAAGAAAGCTCCGAAAGGGTCGTGTTGATTTCACCTAAAAAAGAATGGGTTCCAAAAACAATACTGAGATACATTAGCCCTAGAGTCAGGAGAGAGGGGATTAGAATCCCGACCTTTGTTTTACGAAAAAGAAATCCGACTCCTATTGCGAGGGGAATTTGTAACAAACAGGGGCTAATGGAGCTCGGGAACATTTTGAAAACACCTGCAATCACAAGCCCGAAAATGGCTAAAACAATGGTCAGGGCGACAAAAAGAAGAGAGAGGAAAAGCAGGCGTGTTCGAAGTGATAAGACTTTCCCGGCAATATCACCAATCGTTTGACCTCGGTTTCGAAGTGAAACAACTAAGGCTCCGAAGTCATGCACCGCGCCAATCAAGACAGACCCAAGAAGCACCCAGAGAAGCGCAGGAACCCACCCCCAGATCACGGCAACAGCTGGCCCTACAATCGGGCCAGTGCCAGCAATCGAAGTGAAATGGTGACCGAAAACGATTCCTTTAGGGGTCGGGACATAATCGGTCCCGTCTTCAAGTTCGTAAGCAGGCGTAAGATTTTTGGCGCTGAGTCTAAAAAGCTTTTGGCCTAACCACCTGCCGTAAGTATGGTAGGCAATGAAGTAAAAGAGGAGCGCACCAAGTGCAATAAAGAGAGGGCTCATGAATGCATCTCGAAGAGTGCGTCAAAAACGGGCATCGGGACATAACGTCTCACGGTATCTTCCCAACCTTCGGGGCCTAAGAGGCCTTTCACCATACTTGAACTTAATTCCGCAATATCGCGAGGAGGCATTAAGAAAATGGTGGTGATATCATGAGCTAAATCAGAGTTAATATGGCGCATGACACGTTCATATTCATAATCTTGAGGAGAACGAATCCCTCTTAAGATATAAGAGGCGTCCTCATCACTAGCATAGTCAACCAGGTAGCGGTTATCAAAATGTTCGATTCTTAAGCGTTCACATGAAGGAATCGACGCGTGAAGAAGCTCCAATCGCCGTTCAATAGAAAAAGTGTATTTTTTACTCGGGTTGTTACCAATGGCAACAATGAGACGATCAAAAAGTTGCAATCCTTCCTGGATCATCCATAAATGTCCGTTAGTGGGAGGATCGAAACTTCCAGCGTAAACAGCAGTTTTCATTTCGATGAGAATGAAGCATTTAAAAGAGAGATAAAAGCAAAACTATTCGTCGCTTGACTAGACAATCCACTCATCTTTGCACATCGTTCTCTTACCCTATTTAAATTATGCACAGGTATCCTCTGATCATGAACCCGAAAGCTCGTAGTGAACGAGCTAGGCGGGCGCAAAAATTCATCATGGATCATGCCGCTCATTTTGCCATTTATGCGAGTCGGAGTGCTGAAAATGGGACACAGTTGGCACGTGACTTTGCCGCAGCGGGGGAACCTTATGTTTTGGTAGCTGGAGGAGACGGCACCATTAATGCGGTGGTCAAAGGTCTAGAAGGTTCTAATACAGCGCTTGGAATCTTACCCACTGGAACGATGAATGTTTTTGCCAGAGAAATGGGAATCCCTGCCGTAGATCTGGAAGGCGCCCTCGAAATTATTTTAGATGAGCACGTGATGGAGGTCGATTTATTTCAAGCAAATGAGACTCCTTTTGTCCAAATGGCGGGAGTGGGATTCGACGCTCAGGTCATTGAAGAAACGCCTTGGGAGCGGAAAAAGGCGCTTGGTCCACTTGCTTACTTAGTGCAGGCGGTGAAAGTTCTCGGGGATAAGCCCCCGCATATTAAAATCACGCTTGATGGAGGAAGAGAGACTGAAGGAGTCTGTGTAGTGGTTGGGAATGGGGGACTTTATGGAGGGCAATTCCGCCTTTTCAGCAAGGCCGATAATTCTGATGACTTGCTCGATATTATTGTTTTCAAAGAATCCGGGTATCAATTCGTGGTCGATTCGATCACCGGGGTGGCGCAAGGAGGCTTTGAAAGTCACAAGGGGAGTGTCGAATATTTCCAATCAAAAACGCTCAGCGTTTTATCGGACCGGAAAGTGCCCATTGAAATCGATGGCGAATATTGGGATCGTCTTGATGAAGTTTATTTCACTCACAGTGCGTCCAAGTTAAAGGTCTTAGCTCCTAAGAAAGCTCCTACCAATAAGTGGACCGAGATTCTGCAGACAGTCGCACCATGGATTAAAACACCGCAATAACCTTCTCTGATGAAAAACCCCCTCCGCCGTGTTTTCAAAACTCTCGCCTTTATTTTATTAGCTGGGGTCTTGCTTGTGATTTACTCCTACTTTCTTGCAGTTCAAGCTGGTAAATGGACCTTGCATGATGAGCTCGCTGACCTTCCTAAGGCTTCTGTAGGGCTTGTTTTTGGGTGTTCCAATAAAATCGGAAACAAGACAAACAAATATTTTGAATACCGAATCGATGCAGCCACCGAGTTATGGAAAGCTGGAAAGGTTCAATGCCTGATCGTTTCAGGTGATAATCGAAGTAAGTATTATAATGAGCCTCAAAAAATGAAAGAAGCTCTGATTCAAAAAGGGGTGCCGAAAGAAGTGATTGTATGTGATTTCGCGGGTCTCAGAACGCTTGATTCGGTCATCCGAGCGAAAAAGGTATTTCAATCACCAGATGTTATTTTTGTGTCTCAAAAATTTCAAAATGAGAGAGCCTCTTATATTGCTAAAGAAATCGGCCTTAAAGCTTTTGGTTACAACGCTCGTGACGTGGGCTTACACAATGGAATTAAAGTGAAACTTCGTGAGATTGGCGCACGTGTAAAAATGCTCTTAGATGTTAAAGTTTTGAAAACCCAGCCTCGTCATTTAGGAGAGGTGGTGCCTTTGCCGCTGCCCTAGTTTGGGCCCTTCTTATCATCGTTTTTTAAACTTCTAGATGAAATACATGGGCTCTTCTTCCTTCTGAGCTAATTGTTTCAGTGACATCTCAGAGAGATGAGACTCAAGTTTTTCGGCAAGCTGACTCCAGAGATGAGAGACGAGTGGGGCGGACTCTCCTTCTCTACTAAGAGGGTAATGTAAGAAACTTGGCTCAATCGCGATAATAATTTCACTCAGCAGAATCGTTTCGGGATCTCTTTCTAAAAGGTAACCACCGGCTTTTCCTCGTCGGCTTGTCACGATATGAGCTTTTTTTAAATCGTTCATGATTTGCACTAAGAAGTTTGCTGAGATACCCTCTGCCTGCGCCACAGCATCAAGCCTCATAATGGACTCTCCATCATAATGCTTTGCCAGCTGGACACACGCCCGACAGGCATAATCTAATTTCTGAGAAATTTTCATTCATTAAAATGAACCACGCTACTAAGGATTCGACCAGCCAGAATAATCTGTGCCATGGTAAAAAAATCAATCTAGATGAACTTTGGAACTCCATTCATGATCGGGCTGAGCTTGTCATGCAGGGGGAGCCTTCCTTAGAGCCACTTCTTAGAGAAGTCATTTTAGACTCTAAAAGTCTTGGCTGTGCGCTCGCCGCTCGTCTTTCTCGTAAATTAGCTCGAGAGGATATGACCAGAGAAGAGCTCTACCCCTTACTTCGAGAGATCATAGAAAAAGACCCCGAACTTTTGCAAAGTGTCGCACGCGATCTCATTGCGATTCATGACCGGGATCCTGCATGTCATTCTACTTTAGAGCCTCTCATGTTTTTCAAGGGGTTTCTTGCGATTAGCACTTACCGTATATCGCACTATCTCTGGAACGCGAACCGAAAGTTGTTAGCTCTTTATTTTCAAAGTATTGCAAGTGAAGTGTTCGGGGTCGATATTCATCCTGCAGCTCAAATCGGGTGTGGGATTCTACTGGATCATGCCACTAGTTTCGTTGTAGGTGAGACCGCCATTATAGAAGACAATGTTTCCATCTTGCATGAAGTCACTTTAGGAGGGACTGGAAAAGATAAAGGGGACCGTCACCCGGTAGTGCGTTCAGGAGTCCTTATTGGAGCAGGCGCTAAGATCTTGGGTCGAGTTGAAATTGGAGAGGGTGCCAAAATTGGCGCCGGAAGCGTTGTTCTTGAATCGGTCTCTCCACATACCACGGTGGCGGGAGTCCCAGCACGAGCTGTAGGGCGCGCTGCAGAATCTCATCCTGCTTTGGACATGGATCAGCACCTTTGCTGTGAAGACCAAAGTAGAGAGTCTGCGAATCTTTGAAGACCACGTCTATTCATCAAAAAAGACGCCGATAAAGGGCGTCTTTTTAAGAAAATCTAAAATCTAAAACCTTAGGAAAGTTCTGATTTAACATTGTGGTATTGGTCTCGAAGATCTTGTAACTCTTCTTCTTTACGGACAATAACCTCATGTAAATCAGCAAGTTCTCGAAGTTTGACCGCGTAGTCAGCATTTGACATCATCGCAGTTTGGTCGTTGATCCTTTTACGTTTCAGCCAATTACTAATAGAAAGAGGCGTCACTCCATATTTTTTAGAGGCGGCAGTTACTCCTCCACGACCTTGCTCGTCATTAACCTTATCAACATAAGCGAGAACCTGAGTTTTCTGAGCGTTTGTATAACGCTTTCCTCTAGCTGGATTATTTGGTGAATGTTCGGAGGACATGGTGTGTGTGTGCAAAATACTTATGTATTCTCTATTTCAGGTTAAATTTGTCAAGTTTTCTTTAGTGTTAAGCAGGTTTGGGTAAAAAATTGATTATTTCAGAAAATTTTTCAGTGTAGTATTCTGATGAATCTTTAACTTGAGGCCTAGCCACGACTCCTCCAAACCCAATAAAGGAGTGAACAGTATCCTTGGTTTCTAAATCGGAAATCCCATCACCCACCATGATGGTGATATCGGCTTGATAATGAGTTGTTAACTTCTTAACGACTTCAGGCTTCCCTCCATTGCGCGTTGTGGGAGCTGAGGTGTCAAAACCATCATAGCTTCCATCGGGCTTAAAAAAGAGGGGGACGGCTTGCACCTCAGTAATACCTAAATGCTTCGCTAATGGTAAAATAACGGGAGTGAAACCTCCTGATACAATGGCGATATTCCAACCAGCTTCTTTTAACGTAGTGATGGTTTCAACCACTCCTGGCACGATCGTATCGATATACATTTGGCCAATTTTATCAACCATCTCTTGAGAAGGCTGAATTAATTCCAAACGTTTCCCAAAGACTTCGGCTATAGGAACCTCACCATTCATGGCTTGATTAGTTAGGTCTTCAATTTGACGCTTAATATCGGTATCACGCAGCGCGGCGAGTTCATCAACTCCTTCGATCGAAGAGAGAGTTGAGTCACAGTCAAAAACAATCAGTTTAGAACTCTTCATAAAATAAGGATTAAGACTCCTCGATCAAGACTCGGGTGCCAAGTTCTATCTCTGGATAAAGATCGATAATCTCTTTATTATTCATTCGAATACAGCCCATCGAAGCAGGGGTTCCGATCTGAGACTCTTGGTTTGTCCCATGAATATAAATGTATCGAGAATAGGTGTTCTCATTTTCTTTTTCCAACCCCTCGAGTCTTAAAATACGGGTTAATACGAGATCTGATTGATGATCTCCTTCTTCGCTCCATTCACCGGTAGGGACCCGTCCTTTGAAAACAGTATGAAGAGGGCAGCCATCTCCATATTTCTCACAGATCTGAAACCATCCCAATGGGGTTCGATAGCTTCCTTCTTCGGCTCCTAGGCCGAACTTTGAGGTTGAGATCGAGAACTCGGCTAAAATTTGATCCTCAGAATCTCTCATTTCCATCACTTGGCGTGAAACCGAGATTCGTAGGTATTGATCTGGTAAAACAGGTGGAATAAGAAACTGGAGGCCTGAAGGTCGGGCGCGGAAAGACTTCATAAAATAAAAAGGAGGCTTCACGAAGAAATCCCAAATGGTGCGCACGAAAGGACTCGAACCTTCACACCCAAAGGGCACCGCCTTCTGAGGACGGCGCGTCTACCAATTCCGCCACGTGCGCATTTTCGGGACTCATTAAGAGATGGGGAAGATGCCTTAGCCCGAGAGGATTTGGCAATCTAGAAATGAGATAAAATAGAGTTATTCTAAAGACTAGAGATTAAATCATCCCTAACTTCATTTTTCCTTCTTCTGAAATCATTTCTTGGTTCCAAGCAGGTTCCCAAACGAGCTCTACTTCGGCCTGTCCGATTTCATCAATTGTCATGATGCGAGATTGAGCATCTGCCGCGATAACCGGCCCCATTCCACAGCCAGGGGCCGTCAGGGTCATTTTCACTTCAACATTCTTCTTCCCATCTTCGCCTTCAACAATAGCGCAATCATAAACCAAGCCGAGATTAACGATGTCTACTGGAATCTCTGGATCATAGACTTGTTTCATTTGATGCCAAACTTGTTCCTCTAAAGGGGCATCAAGGATTGCTTTCGCTTCCTTTTGTTTTTTCTCATTCTCAGCAACATCGATCCCAAGCGCATCGATATCTTGAGAGGAAATCCGGGCCAGACCAGAGGAGGTCGCAACGGTATAAGTGCCTCCTAAAGTCTGAGTAATGACAACGGGAGTTCCTGCGGGTAAGACAACACTATCGCCAGAAGGGATTTGAATCGCTTCAACTTCGCGAGAGAGTGAGATTTCTTCGTTCATAAAAGTAATGTGGCGTAGAGGGATAAACTCATCAAGCGTCTTCCTCAGAATTGAGCGGGACAATTTTAATCTTCCCTTTTTTAGAGGCCGAATTCATATCGGAAGCAAGAGTAGGGGCAGAAGGCACGGCCTCTTCGGTAGAGGCCGGATTCTCATCAAGTGCTTGAGAAAGGGCGTTTTGCACGAGCTCTCCACAATGAATTTTCATAGGAGGGAGGGAACCAAGATCTCCGGAAAGGTCATGAGGTGACAGCTCTTTAGCTTCCTCGGAAGTTTTTCCTTTGAGGAGTTCGGTTGCCATCGAGGCCACCGCGATCGCAGTTTGGCAGCCAAAGGATTGAAACGAGGCTCGATCGATGACTTTCTTTCCATCTTTTTCGGTGAATTTGATCCACATCCGCAGCATGTCCCCACAGTCGGGCGATCCTACGGTGCCAACGCGGTCCGCATCTTCCATTTCCCCCATATTCTGAGGGTTTGCTATGGCTTCTTTCGCTCGTTCTTCAAAATCACTCACAAAAAAAGAATGCGGTAGAATAGAACGAGAATCAAGTCACAGAGACAAAGATTGCCAAAGAAGGAGACTTCATTCATTAACTAAAAGAGTCATGGCATCATCCAAACAACTCCAGATTCGTGGTGGACGAAAGGAACGCCTTCTTGGATCCTTACTTGGGAAAATGATGCGAGGCTACGCAAAGCTGTTGCGGGTTGAGTTTATTGACCGAGTGGGGGTCTCTCAAAAAGGGGAAGTTCAACGCCCTTGCATTTTTGCCTTATGGCATAACCGAGTCATGATGGCGCCCCAAATTCATGAGTATCTTGGAGAGAGGCAAGTCACTGTTTTAACAAGTGCGAGTAAGGATGGACTGATTTTAGAAAAAGCGGTGGCGCAATTTGGTTTGAAATCAGTCCGAGGGTCATCCTCTAGAAGAGCGGTGGCGGCCTTGATTGCACTTAAAAAAATCATCTCACAAGGGGATGATATTTGCATCACCCCAGATGGACCGCGCGGCCCGATGTATCACCTCCAATCAGGGGTATCTAAACTGGCTCAAATCACAGGGGCCCTTGTTTTACCTGTATCTGTTCAGTATGAACATTATTGGGAGCTGCGCACTTGGGATCACTTCCGGATCCCTAAACCTTTCTCAAAAGTCTACCTTTGTATTGAGGCTGGGCTTGAACTCACCGAAGGAGGTGATCAAGATCAATTTGAAGAACAACTGCAGCACTTAATGAGTGCTTCATAAAATTTAACTGAAAGAAGATATAATGAAGGTCATTGATGGAAAACAAGTCGCTCAAGAGGTTTTAGCAGAATGCGCCCTTGAAATCGGAACACTCAAAACTCAAGGGATCATTCCCGGTTTAGCAGTCGTTCTCGTCGGAGAGGACCCTGCTTCGCAAGTTTACGTAGGGTCGAAAGTCAAAAAATGTGGAGAACTCGGCTTACATTCGCTTAAGATAGAACTTCCTTCTGAGACAACTCAAGAAGAGCTGCTTAAAGTTGTTAAAGAACTCAATGAAGACGCGGCGATTCACGGTATTCTCGTGCAGTCTCCACCTCCACCCCATATCGATGAAGCGGCGATTGTTCGTGCGATCGACCCGGGGAAAGATGTCGATGGCTTCCATCCGGAGAATGTAGCCAAACTCGCATTAGAAGACCCTACTGGATTTGTTCCATGCACTCCTGCAGGGTGTATGCGCCTCCTGCAGGCAGCGGGGGTTGAGACGTCCGGTGCTGAAGCGGTTGTTCTCGGTCGGAGCATGATCGTTGGGAAGCCAATGGGTCTCCTTCTGATGGGGCGTGAATCCAATGCAACGGTGACGATTGCTCACTCTAGAACCAAAGATCTTGCTGGCGTTTGTCGCCGTGCGGACATTGTCATCGCAGCCATTGGTAAGCCTGAATTTGTCACTGCTGATTACGTCAAGGAAGGCGCGGTGGTGATCGATGTTGGAATTAATCGTATCAAGGATGACTCTCGTAAGTCAGGTTACCGCCTTGTGGGTGATGTTGCTTACGACGAAATTAAAGATCAATGCGCCGCTATCACTCCTGTTCCAGGAGGGGTCGGTCCAATGACGATTGCAATGCTCATTAAGAATACGATTAAGGCTGCTCGCCAACAATCTGTTTAAGGAGAACGTCGTTAACTTATTTTATCATCAATAGCGGTAGGCTTACAAAGTCTGCCGCTATTTTTTTCAAACTTTCCGGTAAGAAACGACTTTAAAATCCTCGTATTCTTCTAAAGGTTCTGTGATGGAGAAAAGGTCTGCGAACTCAGGAAAAAAGGTATCACCTTCATAGTTTTTCTTCACATGTGAAACGATCAGCTCATCCATTTCATCAAGAAGTAAACGATAAATTTGAGAACCCCCAATCACGTAAACCTGCTGATCTTGAAGCTCTAGAGAAGCAAGCTCACTGACATCATGAATGATCTCGACCCCTTCATGGCACCAGCTTTCTTGTTCTGTGAGAATAATATTTTGTCGGCCAGGGAGAGGGAACCCGATAGATTCAAAGGTCTTTCGCCCCATTAAAATAGGGTGGCCTTTTGTGGTGCGCTTAAAGAATTTTAAATCCTCCGGAAGGTGCCACGGGAGACCTCCTTTTGAGCCAATGACGTGCTCTGAAGTCATGGCGACAATACCTGTAAGAGTAAGCATCTAGTAGAATGATTGAGATGAAAAATCAGATTGAAACAGCGGCTTTAATATGCGGGTGAGGATCGTAATTTTGAAGTGTGAAATCCTCAAAAGTAAAGTCCTCAAGGCGAGATATTTCAGGGTTAATGATCATTTCAGGTAATGCTCGGCATTCCCGTGACAATTGAATTTTGGCCTGTTCGAGGTGATTCTGGTAGAGATGCAAATCACCAAAAGTATGGACAAATTCCCGCGCTTCATACCCTAAAACTTGAGCCATCATCATTGTGAGTAAAGCATAGGAAGCAATATTGAAAGGAACTCCAAGAAAGAGGTCCGCACTGCGCTGATAGAGTTGGCATGATAAACCTGGACGCTCTGAATCAAGGTCGTGCACATAAAACTGAAAAAGAAGGTGACAGGGAGGTAGTGCCATTTGTTCGACTAAGCCTACATTCCAGGCCGAGACAAGATGTCTTCGAGAAGCTGGTTGCTCCTTAAGGCTTTTTAAAAGTTGCGCAATCTGGTCAACTGAACTTCCATCGGGCTTAGGCCAAGATCTCCACTGAGCGCCATAAACAGGGCCAAGCTCTCCATCAGCATCAGCCCATTCATCCCAAATATTCACCTTGTTTTCTTTAAGGTAGGCAATATTAGTTTCTCCCTTCAGAAACCAAAGAAGCTCATGAATGATTGAGCGAAGGTGCAATTTCTTCGTCGTTAAGCACGGGAAACCTTCTCGTAAATCATACCTCGTTTGTCTTCCGAATACAGACAATGTCCCAGTGCCGGTGCGGTCCGAACGGCTTTCGCCATGGGCCAAGACATCTGCTAAAAGGTGATGATATTGCTGCATAACTTCAAAATAACCTCAAATAAAGCAGAGAGGCAAGAGAGGTGTTCCATCAGAGCTCTCTTTTACTAAAGAGAAAAGGCGGGCAGGGAAAGTTCGCTCCTGTTCCTATCCTCGACGACGACGGACCAGTGTTGCTAATCCTGCAAGTAACAAAAGAGACCCCGAATGAGGCTCAGGAATCATCGCAATTTCGATCTCGATGGTTGCGGTAATGTCTCGAAGTTCACCTGGTCCACCATGATTTGCATTCTCTAAGGTCAGGTTGAAATCACCTAGATTGAAATCAGCCAGAGTGGGCGCATTTTGAGTAAGAGGAGTAAATAAAGTTAAAATATCGACTCGTTGACCCACGTTAACACCTTCTTTCGCAGTAACATAAAGATTGATATTTCCTGGGCTAATTTCGAGTTCAAAAGGAGCTCCTTCCGCTGACCACGGAGTCCAGAGCGCGCCGAAAGCTTCTTGCATAGCAGGGGCAGCTTCCCAGTCATCCTGGTCAAAATCTAAAAGAGTGACTCCTCCTAGAATCACTCGAAGCCCATCATCAAGTTCTCCAATCGAATAAGAAGCCTTAGCGGTCACAAAATTCTCAAGAGCAAGTAATGTCAGATCACTAGTTAAAGATAAGGAAACAATATCAGGGCCTCCAGCTAAGTTATTTCCGGTCAGCGCCAGAATTGCCGGAGCAGAAGTCGAAGTGGTAAAGGCTCCAAAATCTCCATTCAACTGGAGATCCGCAGCATTCACAAAACGCATTAATACTACAGATAGCAGCAATAGGTTTACGAGCCGTAAACGATTTGGGGGTTTCATAGTTAGGGGGTTATTGAAGCAGACTATAATTCTTTTCGTTCTTTTTGTCACGGTAGAAAAGTGCGCTTAATATTCTCCACCAACCCCTCATTCCATAACTTCACACAATATATGTAATACGTGGTTAATTGTTTAACTACAGTCTTTCTCTTCAGAAAAAATGGCGATTATCAGTCATGGACAATCTCACGAACTTTTCTCAAAGGTCCAAATAAATGATCCAAAACTCGAATCATTCGATCTGTCGGCAACGAAGTATCGACTTCAATTGCCAGTGCTTCTCGAACTCCTTCGTCGATGAATATTGAGAGTTCGAAACCTTCTCCCATAATAAAGGCTATCACTCATAAAACCTATTGACCACATTCGATGAGGCTCGAGGACTATACATCGAGAGGTTGTTTGATTCTTTAAGGAAGCCGTTTATGGGGCGACAAGCAGGATGGGCTTTATCAACGATGTAAACTCAAGGGGTCCAAATCTTAAAATGAAAATTTTGATGTAGTTACCCCACACTAAACTTTATGAGATTTCTAGTGTAAGCTTAGAACCGAACTATCTCTTTCCTCAAATACTGCTTCACCCAATTCATCCACCTTATAAGGATAGACTTGAAAACATGTGATCTCATCTTCCTTCTCTCGCCCTTGATATTTACTCACACAACGGTAAAGTTTCATTTTCCTGATTTCCTGACCCGACTTTTGCTCCCATTCGCGTTTTTTAAAATCCACGAAGCGATCAACAAGAGATGGAGATTTATTTCTCCACAGGCTAATTAAAAACTTGCGATACCGGAAACTTGGCAGCCTATCATATTTATCATCTGGAGTCGCAAAATTCAACGACCGCCCCCATGAAATAAATCGATTTTTTCACCCCCAGCAAGCTCTGCCTCAAAAATATACCAAAAATCATAAACCCCGGGGTCTGGCGCAAAAAGTTTCCAACTTTGCTGTAATTGAAACGCTCTTGTTAAGACCTCAATAGGCTTAGGAGGCCAAGAAGGCCTGTTTTCCTCCTCCACTAAGGCCTTCCCGTTCCAAAGAATGTGACCAAGCTCAAAAGAAGAACGCAACAACACACCTGAAAAGGAGTCTCTTTCCAGGACTTTTTCAATACCCCCTCCTCTCGTTTCCCCTGTTTTAAAGAGCAAGAAGGAAGTAAGGCCAACCAAGCCACAGCACCGACCAAAGGAAAAATCCAAATATGCATTGTCAAACCGATCCCAAGTAAATGAAAGGAGAGGAAAGACACGCAAACACCTAAGCGAACTAAATTTGACTTCAAGGGCAACAATAAAAGCACAGGCCCTACACCTTCTAAAAAAACAGTAGCCTGTGTTAACACTTCTAAAATTTGAGGAAACTGTAATAACCATTCTCCAAATTTTGTCGAACAGCTATCTTTAACCAATGCATGCTCGATCGCATTAAAATCCCTCCTCCAAGACGGACCATACTTCAATAAAGTCGTCATCAAATAGATGATGATGATTTGTGCTGTAAACGCCATCGTCCACACCGTATTGATCGAGCTATGATCTTTGTTGGTTCCATGACGAGAATCGAGCACCCACCTCTGCCCTAAAGGCAAGAAGATCCCCCAAAACAATAATATTCTCAAAAAGGTATCTCCCCCAAAATCAGACAAGGTAATACGGGCATGCAGAGACGAAATCAGAACCCAGCAAAAAGCGGTTGCCCATTTCGTCTTCCATCCAGCAATTAAGCAAGCACTCGACAACACCAACACTGCGAGCACTCCTCTCGCAAATGCATCATTAGCATTCCAGAAAAAACACTCCAATTTTTGGACAGGACACGAGCCTCACTTAGAGGCAGAATTCCCTGTTCTGAATAAAACGCCTCAAAATGACTCCAAGCGGTGAGAGCTTGAATCAGACACAGAGCACCTAGCCCTACCCGAAATAAGGCTAAGGATTGATACGAAAAACTCATTAACCCCCTTTTTCAAGCAAGTAGTTATTACTGCATTTCGATATTAAAGAAAATTCTTGGTCATTTCAACCTCCAACTCATTGCCCTTTTGATCTTTCAATAAAAACATCAGCTTCTCTGATTTTATAATCATCTCCTTAATGATTTCATCATCTTTAATACCGTTAACTGAGAGTATAGTCATGCCAGCTTTAATCCCTGATTTGTGAGCAGCTCCCTCTTCAAAAACATAGTTTATTTTTAAGTCATTATGTAGAAAACCAAAGTATTTCTCATCTTTTTTCAAACCATTTATTTTTTTTATAGCCGCCTCTATTGACTCTTTTTCAAATCGCTTTCTTTGCAACTTAAATCTACCCTCTTCAGATTCAAAACTAAGACGCGCAGTTAAGTCCGTCTTTTTTCGGTGAATCAAAAAACCATCAATCTTCCCCATCATGAATTCTTCTATAACAAGGCGGTATGATTTAGTATTAGTGATGATTCTAGTAGACATGCCATCCTCTACAGAAGAATTATAACGTAATGACTTTATCAAAGAAACACCATTGAGCCAACACTCTCCCGGCTCCGCCATATTACTTATTGCTAAAATCTGAGATCTATTAAATTCAGCCACATCTTTTTTAATCCCATCATTTGAACTCAAAATACATTTGTCTATGAGCTTCTCCAAACTCTGGAATTTCTTTGATTTCAAATCAATGCTATCCATGAATAGCTCGATATAATCAAAATACAACTTATTCCTAACCTCCCATAAATCTTCGTGATAATCGTAATACGATGACCCTTCTTTGTGAGAATTAATAATATAAACGATGTCTCCCGTTTTTTTCACCCTTTGGATATAATCTTCATAACCCTTACCTTGGTCTTCATAAGGAGCTTCCGATTTATACATTACTATTTGCCAATTAACTTCTGTAAAATAATGATATTCTATCGTTCTATAATCCCTAACATCTTTTTTAAAATAATACACCAAAGAAACCTCAGCGAACATCTTCACTGATGAGGCTAATAGTAATACTGCTATGAAATATGTCTTCATCCTATAACACCCGCTGGAAATGCTTCGAGTGTTCTATATTTATCTCCTGATAAGTTTTTTAGAAGCCAGCCTACACCTACAATCAAAAGGATAGATAGCACGACGCTTCCACAAAAAAAAGCAGTGCGCCAACTAGATTTTGAAGCTTTAGGCGCAGCTTCAATGCTGGCAAAAGGTATATCAATGTCAGTCATCAAAGCCGAAATATAACAAGATCACACCCATGACCAGCATGATTTAAGTTCAAATTAACTAAAAAGCCTCTTTCTACAAAAAATCATCTGGAATATCAGCATTTATCAAAAATATTGTAAGCTTCCCCGTCAAGAGGCTAATTGAAAATGAGAATTTTCTTAGTTTGCTTTCTTTGACGCGAATGAGAAACACTCCATGAAGGCGGATTTTATCAACCTTCATGAGTGTGTTCTCTTGTCTTTTGTCTGATTTTGTTGATTGATGGCTCGTGTGAAGCCATTTCTCCTTTCTGCCATTTTAATCACACCGATTTTTCTGAATTCCTGCATCCCTCCGGCTGCAGTCGCTCAAAATACGCTGACGCCGAATCAAATTCCTCAGCAAGCTCCCATTAAGGTGATTTCACCAACTTCGACGAATCAACCTCAAGTTGCTCAACAACCTGCGACACAAGTTGCTGTTAAAAAATCGTATAAAGGCTTAAATTTCACCGCTGGGGTTCCTCATTTGACCGCGAAGGCCGCGATTGTAATCGATGTTAATACTGGGCAAATATTAACTTCAAAGAATGCTGATACGCAGCGAGCGGTGGCGAGCACTCAAAAGCTTTTGACGGCGCTGGTAACGCTAGAAGCCGGCTCTATTGAAGACCCAGTTATAGTGCAATTAACTGATACACAAGTAGAACCGATCAAGCTATATCTTCGAGTTGGAGAGACTTATTCTCGTGCTGATCTTCTCACCGCGCTCTTAGTAAGATCTGGGAATGATGCGGCGCGTTCCTTGGCTCGGGATGTGGCAGGAAGCAATGTAGGCTTTGCCGCTCGGATGAACCATAAGGCTGCTCAACTAGGGATGACTCGTTCACATTTCAAAAATCCGAGCGGTTTGACGGTTGAGGGACAGTATTCAACAGCCCGAGATATGGCCAAATTAGCGGTAGCAGCTTATCGGAACCCCTTTATCCGTCAATGTGTGCAGATTAAAAAACTGGAATTCAAAAGACCTCAGCGTAATAGCCTTTGGCTTTCTAATACCAATCAGCTTTTAAAGCGCCTTCCCTTCGTGAATGGGATGAAAACCGGAACAACCAAGGCTTCAGGCAAATGCTTGATTAGCAGTGCCTCACATCAAGGAAGAACCGTTATTGCAGTCGTGTTAGGCAGCACGCCAGCCGAGGTTTGGAAAGATTCAGAAAAACTTCTGCGCTGGTCACTTGATCTTCCTGAAACCTCACCTTAATCATTATTTAGTTAAAGGCAGATGAGTTTAGAAGACTTTCTCATGAGGAAGCTTCACGGCTGGGAGGATGAGTCTCTCTACCGGTCCTTGCGGTCGTGTTCAAGCACGCCGCCAGCTCCTTACCTTTTAGTGGAAGGGGCCCCCTGTCTTAATTTCTCTTCCAATGATTATTTAGGATTAGCGCAGCACCCCCGGCTTCTGGAAGTCGGGCAAAAAACCCTTCTAGAGGCGGGTTCAGGATCGACCTCATCTCGCTTAATCTCTGGAAGTCTCACGGAACACCGAGCTCTGGAAGCCGCCTTGGCAAATTTCAAAAAAACAGAAGCCGCCCTCTCTTTTGCGAATGGCTATACGGCTGCGGTTGGAACCATTAGCAGCCTGATGGAGCCTCAGGATGTGATCATCCTTGATAAACGAAGTCACGCTTGCCTTATCGATGGATCCCGTCTCTCAGGCTCCAGGTTAAGATTCTTTAAGCACAATGATATAAGCGACTTAAATAAAATATTACTTCAGGAGCGTAATAATAAAAAAACTGATTCGAAGTGCCTTATTGTGACTGAATCCGTTTTTAGCATGGATGGTGACATCGCTCCACTCAAAGAAATCGTAGCATTAAAAGAAGCTTATGAAGCCAGTTTACTGGTCGATGAAGCTCACGCTGTGGGCGTCTTTGGCCAGTCTGGGAGAGGGCTAATTGACCAATTAGGCCTTACGGCGGGACAGGTCGATATCCAGATGGGAACTTTAGGGAAAGCAGTCGGTGCAGCTGGTGGGTATATTGCCGGGTCACAGCGCTTAATCGATTACTTGATTAACTCAGCACGCTCTTTCATTTTTTCGACAGCTCCCCCCCCTTCACAAGTAGCGATGGCTTTAGCTGGGATTGAATTACTCCAATCTACAGAAGGTGACACAAGGCGCGAGCACCTCTTCATGCTGGTCAGAGAAGCCTGCTCTCTTTTGGAGCTCCCTCTCTCGCAGTCCCCCATTCTTCCTTATCATATTGGAGAAAACGAGAAGGCGCTTGCCAAATCCGCGCAACTTCTTGAAGCCGGGATTCTTGCGCCAGCGATCCGTTATCCAACTGTTCCACGTCATACGGCACGGTTACGGTTAACCTTAACCGCAGAACATCAGCTTGAGCACCTCCAAGATTTACGCCTGGCTTTGCGATCGTAGAAAAAGGCCGCTTCCGTCAGAAAAATTCTCCGCATTTGGTTTTCCGAACATTAGAAATGACTTTTAATAGTCTTTAGGCGTAATCAAGTGCTTCTTGTAAAGAGCTGCATAAGAGAGCGGGATCTTCTAAACCAACTGAGAGGCGGATTAAATGACGTGAGACTCCACACCCTTCCGCCCAGTCAATTTCATCATAGTGAGCCAGAAGGGTATATAATGATGCAAGTGAGAAGTCGGTGCCTAAACTAGGACCTTTATTCCACGCTAAGAGATCAAAGACTTTCCCTGTTTTCTTGGGATTCTTAATCGTAAATGAGAGTAACCCTCCATATCCCCCATGAGCAGTCAGAACGTCATCGTAATATTCTCGATCTGTAAACTTAGGATACCAAACTTGTTCGACTGCGGGATGAGAGCTTAAAAAATCAGCCACACTCTCTGCATTTTGATTCACTGCTTTCATCCGCGAAGTAAAGCCTTCCATATTCGCTTCAAGAACGACGCGGTCTGCACCGTAAAGGCGACAATGCTCAGGGCTGTCTTCGGTAAGAAAGGCTCTCATTTCTTCTGCAAAAGTAGAATCCGAGTTCAGACGAACCGAGCCGGCCATGACGTCCCCTTTTCCAGAAATCCATTTCGTTAAACTCGTCGTCACGGCGTCAACATGAGGCAATAGGGAGACGTTATAGTGAGAAGAAACCGTCTCATCAGCAATAAGAGGCGTTTTACTTTGCTGGCAAGCTAAAGAGAGCTCTTTTAAAGGGAGTGTTTTGAGTAAGGGATTACTTGGGATCTCGCAAAAAACAGCCGCAAACTCACCCTGCCGAGTCCGTTGTAATGCTTCTTGAAAGCTCTCACCCGTGGCGTCAGGGAGAAAAACAACTCCTGGACCAAAGTGTTCCTGGATTTTTAAAGCATCCGTGTAAGGAAAGCCCACTTGCAAGGTCTTCTTTCCTGGCTCGCGACTTACCATCGCTCGATAAATCGTATAAATGGCCGTCATCCCACTTTCGTAGACATAGAGGTCGGACACTCCCACAGAGAATTCCTTAGCCAGTTTTTTTAGAAACTCATGAGGAGAGCCATATTGAGGCGCCCGATGTTCTAATACCGCTTCTACCTGGCGACTACTAACAACTTCTCCTGTGAACCGCCAATATTGGAGTAAGGTCGCGTGGAATTCTTTCGGAACAACAACAGCCCGGATCCCGTCGTCGAATTCTTGCACTCGAGCTGCCCCTGTATGACGACGTTCAATGAATCTTTGAGCGCGTTGAGCCACTTCTTTATTGGGAAATAACAGTAAGTCTTCATCCTCAGCACAAAAATCCTTTCGCGCCTTTGTTAGTAATGCTTGGAGGGCCGGGTTGAGAAAAAAACGAGGATACCCTGCTTTCATGGCTCGAATCACCTTATCACGGCCTTCTTCATACCCGATGACAGAATCATAGGTCGGTAAGCAAACCGAGCAGGCATGAGGACTATCGGGAATAGGAATCCCAATATCTTCGGCCTGCCAGGCAGGGTCTGTTAAGAAATCACGCAAGGTTATTATTCTTCGCTCAAAATGAAGGAATCTCAAGTGCTGATTTGAGAGCTCCCCTTTTAAAGAGAAAGGATGATTTGACCAAATTGAGTTAAAAGTTTACGTATGAATTTGATGCAGAAGATCTTCCCTTTCTTAGCAGGAGTCATCCTCCTTCTTTCCTTTTACCTTGGATGGCAAAAACTAGTTCCCTCACAGGCTTCTCTTTCTCTTCCCAAAGAGCTCAAAAAACTATCGGACTTACCGAAGCACGAAGTAATCAACTCATGGAAAGATGATAGATCGTTTCCCAAAGGTCACGTTACCCCGGAATCTCTCCAAGAAAACGAAAGAACTGTCAGCCTCCAATTCCAAGACCAAGAAAGCTACAATCGATTTTTACAAAGTTCTTATGCTCAAGAAGGGACGATTCATTCTTATTCCTCGCGATTGAAGGCGCTACGCCTTAGCACGACGCAATGGAGCCGCCTAGAAGAAGAGTTCGATAGTCAATTCTCACTGCTTCCTCCTGCTTTATTTACAGAGCCCGACCCACCTCTTGAAAGCAATGGTATTAGTCTCGAACCGATTGGGAACCGACTCTTTGAATTAATTCGGATCCCGACGGATAATCAAAACGCAGGACAAGGGTATAAAATTGCGGTGATTGATTCGGGCCTTTTACCCCACCCAGGAATCGTTAAAGGAATCAACGAAATCAACCTTTCCGGGACTGAGGAAAGATCAGCACATGGCACCGGAGTTACCTCTATCCTCAATGGAAGAGGTGAAAATCTACGAGGAATCGTTCCTCAAGCGGAAATTCTCTCTATTAAAGTCACGGATGAAAATGGAGTTACGGATCAAGTGACTCTTGCCGAAGCGATTGTTCTCGCAGTGGAACAAGGGAGTCATCTCATTAATCTTTCTCTAGGTTCTGACGGATCGAGCCCTCTCATCAAAGAAGCGATTGATTTTGCGGTCGCGAAAGGAGTGATTCTTGTTGCGGCTTCCGGAAACGATGGAACGAGCTCTTCTCTTTACCCTGCTCGTGATCCGCGTGTGATTTCGGTCGGAGCGCTCGATGCTTCTTTTCGACATGCTTTTTATTCTAATCGTGATGATGAGCTGAGTTTTTCGGCTCCTAGTCATGGGATTTTCGTTGCAGGTGAGGAGGAATCTTTACAACAAGTCAGCGGAACCTCTTTTTCAGCCCCCATCATTTCTGGTGCGATTATTGCAACAGCGGATCATTTTAATATCCCTGTTTCAGAAGCAGCCTCTCTTCTTGAACGGACTTCTAATGATGCCGGCCTGGCTAATCAGGACCCTCTTTTTGGAGAAGGTTACCCCGACCTTGAGAGAACTTTTTTTTCCAGAAGTCCTAATCGTTATGATCTTTCGACGACTTCCATCATCGTGGATGATAAGGGGGGCGCTTCAGTCGTGATCGAAAATCAAGGAACCGAGATCGTAGAAGAAGCCAGTCTTTTCATCAAGACAGGTGAAGGACCTCCAGAAAGAGTGGCTCTCCCCGCGATTGCTCCCGGCCAATCACTAACTGTCCCCTCCTCTACCCAGGTCTCTTTGGATCCATCGACTTCAGTCGAAATTACTGCCGGAGTGATTCTACCAGCTCAAATTACCGATTTGAATCTCCAAGATAATGCTTTTAGAATCTCCCGGGCTCCTCTTGAATCTTTAGTTGAATGAAACTTCCCTTCATCTTTTTTACGCTTTTTTATACCAGCGCCTTACTTCAGGGGCAAAATTGGCTGCGAGCTCGAGAAGCTCCCCCAGAGCAAATTGACCAGCTCAAGCAATCAGGAAATGCTTGCGGCCCGACTTGTTTGCTTGCGGCCTTTGGGAGCGGAACGGAGCGCTGGGAAAAGGTCGCGAAACGAGTCACTTCGGTTAATGACCGAGGTAGGATTCAAACTGTGATTCGTCATTGGGGGATGAAAAAATCTAGGACGCTACCAAACCGGTTGCGCTATGATTTCAGGAAAGGGGTTAATTACGGTGACTTACATGATATGGCAAATGAGATGAGAGAAGGCACGGGCCTTCCTGAAATCGAGGCTTTATCAGGATTCAAAAAGAAAAAGGAGAACTCGGTGGAGCTGATTAATCGACTTCATACAGCCATGTCGAACTCTCTTAAATCAGGGCTTCCCCCTATTATTAATTTGAGACGTTTTGCTCATTACCGACTGACTTCTTCTCTTCCAAAAGCGTGGAATCCAGTGCAAGGACACTTTGTCGTGATGACTGGTCTCGATCGTGATTTCAACAAAGGTGACTTTTCTTTCCAATTTGAATATATGGACCCCTGGGGTGGCCAGATCAAATATGGAACCATTCAGGTTCCGGCCGCTTCTTTTTATGCCGCAGAGCCTTTTGGAGGGAAACCTGGAATTGTATTCAAGAACCCTTGTTTGATTGCTCTTGTCCCCGAAAGCCGTCTCGGAATCCACCGCCTTAAAAAAAACGAAAAGACCGTGGTGACTCTTTCAGGATTATTAGGTCATTTCTAATCAGTCTTTCCTCACACCGGGATTTTACGCGCTTTTCCTTGAGGCAGTTCCTCGAACAAGCTAACTTACCATTGTTTACTTTTATATGTCTCAACCTGAATCAAAACCGCCAAAGTTAGTCGAAAATGATTCCTGGTTAGCTCCTTATTCTGGAAACATTGAAGACCGCATCGAGAGGTTTTCGCAACGTCATCAGGAGATTATCCATCATTACGGGAATCTTACTGCTTACGCCGGGGTGCATCTTAAATCAGGGATTTCGCGTCAAGGAAACCAAGGTGACTGGCTTATTAGCGAATGGCTTCCCGATGCGAAGTCTGTTTCAATTACTGGAGACTTTAATGATTGGGATCGTGAATCACATCCTCTGACCCATATCCGGCGTGGTATTTGGCAATGCCTCATTCCCCATCATGAATTGAAGCACTTACATAAGTATAAGCTTCATGTGAGAGGTTTAGATAACTCTGAAATGGATCGGATTCCGGCTTGTGCTCGCTATGTGACCCAAGATTCTAACACACAGGATTTTTGTCCTCAGCTTTGGGAACCCAAAGAGCCTTATAGATGGCAATATTCTTCTCCTCCCTTGGATCAGCTTCAGAATCCTTTAATTTACGAAGCTCATATCGGGATGTCAGGCGAAGAAGCTCGAGTGCATTCTTACCGGGAATTTGCTGATCAAATCTTACCTCGCATCAAAAATGCGGGTTACCAAGTCGTTCAGCTTATGGCCATAGCGGAACATCCCTACTACGGGTCTTTTGGTTATCATGTTTCTAATTTTTTCGCACCCTCTTCCCGGTTTGGAACTCCGGAAGACCTTAAATATCTGATTGACCAAGCCCATAGACTAGGACTTGGGGTGCTTATGGATATTGTTCATTCGCACGCGGTCAAAAATATCCGGGATGGCCTCAACCGTATGAATGGTGGCGAAGGGCTTTATTTCCATGCTGGAGAACGAGGGAATCACCCGAGCTGGGATTCAAAATGTTTTGACTATGGACGCCCTGAAGTGCGCCGATTTTTACTTTCAAATCTGAGGTATTGGTTAGAGGAATTTCAGTTTGATGGATTCCGATTTGATGGGGTCACTTCCATGCTCTACTGGCATCGTGGCGAAAAATCCTTTGACCATTTTGATCATTATTTCAGTGAAGAAGTAGATCACGACGCCATTATTTACCTTCAGCTTGCCAGTCAGCTCATTCAAGAAATCAAACCAGGAGCCTTGATGATCGCAGAAGACATGTCTGGAATGCCTGGCCTGTGCCGCCCTATTGAAGAAGGAGGACTTGGAATGAGCCACCGCCTCGCTATGGGGATTCCCGATTATTGGATCAAGCTCCTCAAGCATCAACGTGATGAAGAATGGGACCTAGGAGCGCTTTGGGGCACTCTCTGTAACCGGCGGAGGGATGAAAAAAATATCGCTTATGCCGAATCTCATGATCAAGCACTCGTGGGTGATAAAACTCTCGCCTTCTGGCTCATGGATCAATCGATGTATGAATCCATGCATCAAGACCAACAGTCACTCCGGGTCGAACGGGGTATCGCTTACCTCGCCATAATTAAATCTCTCACCTTAGTGGCCGGAGGTGAAGGGTATTTGAACTTCATGGGAAATGAATTTGGTCATCCCGAGTGGATTGATTTCCCTAGAGAGGGAAACGATTGGTCTTATCAATATTGCCGCCGCCAGTGGAGCTTACGAGATCATCCTCAACTGCGTTATGGGCAGATTGCTAAATTTGACTCCGCGTTGACTCATTTAGCCTCTCAAAACAACCTCTTATCTTCCCTGCCAGCTCAACTTCTCTACATTCATGAAGAAGACCGGGTCATGATGATGGAGAGAAATAACCTCCTCTGGATTTATAATTTTTCTGGAGAGAAATCCTATTCAGATTATAAACTCCCCTCTCACCAGAAAGGTTCTTATCAAGTGATTCTTACCAATGATACCCCCGATCACGGTGGTCATAATAGAATCAATAAAAAGATGCTCTATTCCTGCCTCGAAAACCAATTCCTCTTTTATCTACCAAGCAGAACTATTACTGTGCTTAAGAAAATCTCATAACCCGACTCCATTCTCCTTTTCTCAACAAACCTTTTTTTCTCCTCAATTTTATGAAACCCATTATTTCACTTTCAGTAGCGATGGCAGCTGCCATCTCTTTCTCTTCTTGTGTCGCTCCTAGTAATTTTGATTCCTCAGGTAATACGATTTCTACGCAACAAAACACACAATTCCAGCAATTAGGGAAACGAGAATTCACCAAGATCAAGCAAAGTAAAAAAGTCTCCTACAATTCGACCTATAATGCTCAAGTGCGGAGAGTAGCTAATCGTTTAAAAAGAGTTATCAGCTTACCAGGAGCCGAATGGGAATTTGTAGTGTTTCAAGATAAAACCCCAAATGCTTTTGCGCTCCCGGGAGGTAAAATTGGGGTTCATACCGGCCTCTTTCAAGTCACTCAGAATGATGCGGGCTTAGCCGCTGTTCTTGCGCACGAGATTGCTCATGTCACCGGTAAGCATTCTGAATCTCAATACCGACAACGTCAAACCACTGCCATGCTCGGCTCTGTGTTAGGCTCCGTGCTTTCTTCACGTGGAGGACAAGGCCGAAATTCACAAGAAGGGTTTGAAAAATTATATGGAGCAGGCAGTAAGCTTGCCGTAAGCCTTCCTAATTCACGTCGGCATGAACTTGAAGCAGACCGAATTGGGGCTCTTTATATGGCTCGAGCAGGATATGACCCGCGCGAAGCAGTGGCACTGTGGAAGCGGTTTTCAGCTTACCGATCGAACAATCAAGGAGGGCAAGGTCCTGAATTTTTAAGAACACACCCTGTCGATAACACGAGGATCCAAGCATTGCAGAAATACATGCCGACAGCTTTACGGGAATATAAAGCCCGTTAAGTGCTCTTATTTGATATATGATCTCTAGAATTGCTTGTGCTATTACACTTCTCCTCTCTCTGGCGGCATGCGGAGAACCTTCTGCTATGAAAACTGACGTCAAAGAAATCCCTAAAACTCACGAAACCCTGACTCTTGGGGGCGGTTGTTTTTGGTGTGTCGAAGCCGTTTTCCAACAACTACCGGGAGTCTCCTCAGCCATTTCAGGTTATATGGGAGGGCATGTTAAAAATCCGACTTATGAGCAAATTAGCGGGGGAAAAACAGGACACATTGAAGTCGTTAAGATCACTTTTGATCCTGAAGTGATTTCAGCAGAAAAACTTTTCGGCTGGTTTTGGAATGCTCATGATCCCACTACCTTGAACCGACAAGGTAATGATGCCGGACCTCAGTATGCTTCTGCTATTTTTCACCATACCGACGCTCAAAAAACGGCAGCCAAAGCCTCGATCCAATCGTTTCAAAAAGAGTTTAAAGATCCGATCGTCACCGTTTTACGTCCTGCTGAGACTTTTTATCCTGCAGAAGAATACCATCAGGACTATTACCGACTCAATAAAAGTAAAAACCCTTATTGTCGGGTCGTGATCACCCCCAAGCTTAAGAAGTTGAAGCTTAATGAATAAGGGTGAATTCCCTCTTTGGAATTCGGTCCTTTTTTAAATACTCCTCCCTCTAGACAAAGGAGGTTTTCACTGCTACTGAGTGACGTCTCGCTTCTTTACCGAAGCGAAAAATCTAAAATTAAAATCGATCATGTCAGTATTAGTAGGAAAAAAAGCACCAAGCTTCTCAGCCAAAGCTGTTGTCGGCGAGAACATCATTGAAAATTTCTCTCTCGATCAATATCTAGGAAAGAAATACGTCGTCTTCTTCTTTTACCCGAAAGACTTCACTTTCGTCTGCCCGACCGAACTCCATCGTTTCCAAGAAGAAATTGCAGAATTTGAATTACGAGATGTGGCCGTCGTTGGTTGTTCTACAGATTCTGAATTTTCGCACTGGGCTTGGCTCAACACTCCTAAAAATCAAGCTGGGATTCAAGGTGTCACTTACCCTCTTGTTGCTGATATTAATAAAACAATCGCGACTCAGTATGACGTTTTAGCAGGTGAATACATCGCTGATGAAAATGGAGACCTCGATGTTGAAGGCGAAATGGTCGCTTACCGGGGGCTTTTCCTCATCGACAAAGAAGGAGTTGTTCGTCACCAAGTTGTTAATGATATGCCTTTAGGACGCTCCATTCGTGAAGCCTTACGAGTTGTTGATGCTCTACAGCATTTTGAACAAAACGGAGAAGTCTGCCCAATGGATTGGCAAAAAGGTGACAGTGCGATGCAGCCTAATCATAAGGGGATTTCTGATTACCTGTCTGAGTAAAGATACCGTAAAGGTTTCTATTTACTGAGACTTTCCTTTTCACGAAAAAGCCCGCTTTGATGATTCAAAGCGGGCTTTTTATTATTATTGAGTTATTTTTGTCGTAAGAATCTTAATTCTTCACTCCCACAAAACCAGCAGGGCCTGTCATCCCCCCCCCATTTTGGAAGTTTTGAATTCTCACTGCTATGACATTAGTTTCTCCAAATTTAAGAGCGGAGGTAGGAATATCAAATTCACGGACTTCATAAGAGAAATGGTATTCTCCAGAAGCTTGGTCACTTTCACCAACCTTTTGTCCATTGATATAAGTAACGTTTGTATCTCGAACAACGCCGAGGTTGATCACTAATTCACGGCCTTCCCACTCTTCTGGGATAAAAATTTCTTTTCGAAACCACGCCGTCGTTACTTTACGGCCAAGTGGCCACTCCGCAGGAACTTGCGCGGTCTTCCATGCTGTGTGATCAAAATCTGCTTTAGACCATTCGATCTGATCTCCTTCATTATATTTCCAAGGTCCACTCATTGGGATCGAGGGATAAGCAATAATACGGGCTGAAGAAGCAGGCTTTTTATTTCCGATCGTAATCTCGTTAATAGAGCTTTCTAAATCGAGGAGTAAGCAATGAGAAGCATTGTAATGATTTTGATCCCGATCTTCAAAACGAACATCAGTCGACTCACCAGGCTCTAATTTGACGCGGCAGGTTTGTGCTGGGAGACGTTTGCCATTGTTGAAGAGTGAGACATCAAAGCTCTGCACTTCTTCCGTGAAGTTGTGCACTTTACTATGAGCAAAGACAGCGGCCCCTTTAGCCTTGTGTTCAATACGAACCACAGGCTTATCGAAACCGATTCCTTCTAATTCAACCTTAGCGACCCAAGCTCGAGTTCCAGGTAATTCTTCGGGGAAATTTAAATGGAGCCCTTTCTCATCTTGTTTCCAGGAGATTTCTTTACCTCCATCTAAGAAGGATACTTTTTTATGAGTGAGTCCGCCCAATTTCGAAGAAGAAAGTTCTTTCAAGGTGATTTCTCCTTTAGGAGCTTCTAAGAAAATGGCGTAGATCGAATTACCTCTGCGTGTGTAACGAACATGCTCCCCTTCTTTGAAGGTGATGAATGGACGAGTTTTGTAAATAGAGTCTCCATTTACTTTTAACCATTTCCCCATTTCGAGCAGAACCTCTCTTTGGTCTTGCGGGATCGTGCCGTCTGCTTTCGGGCCAACGTTCAGTAAAAGAGTTCCGTTCTTACTAACGATGTCAATCAAGTCATGGAGAAGCGTATTGACTTCTTTCATCGGGGCTCCTTCAACATACCCCCAAGTTCTCTTAAATACAGTGGTGTCTGTCATCCAAAGAGAAGGCCAAAGCTTATCTAATTTACCTTTCTCCACATCGAGGAGTCCAGCCCCTTTGGGAAGATGGTCTCCTTTGTAGATTAAGCTCACTTCTTTCCCCCACTTAGCTGCCTGGTTATAGTAATAGGCCGCGTAATCTTTCTTATAAGGTTCGAAAGCTAGGCCATTCCACCCGTAATCAAACCACATCACGTCTGGCTGATACTTATCGACGAGCTCATGTAAACGAGCTTGCCAATCCGCGAGCCATTCAGCATCTGGCTCTTTTCCAAGTTGAGGCCAATAAAAATCCTTATGCTCAGGATCCATCGTGTCAAATTTCTCATCGTAAGTGAAAAAATTCCACCCACGAGCACGGTGGTTAGAGACTCCAAACCTTAAACCCGCCTCACGAGTGGCTTGCGCTAATTCTCCAATCAGATCTCTCTTAGGTCCAGTGTCTTTAGCATCCCACTTGGTGAGGGCACTATCCCACATCGCGTAGTGGTCATGGTGTTCGGCGGTGGGAACCACAAATTTGGCTCCTACTTCTTTGAAGAAGCTAGCCCATTCAACAGGGTCCCATTTCTCACACTTAAATTTAGGAATGAAATCAATGTATCCAAATTCCTTTTGATCTCCCCATGTTTTTTTGTGGTGATTAAAGACATCGTGGTTCTCGGTATACATCCAACGAGCATACCACTCATCATTATAGGCCGGAACGGCGTTGGGCATCCAATGAATGAAAATCCCGAATTTATCATCCGCAAGCCACTCCGGAGTTTGGTGTGCTGAGATTGATTGCCAATCTGCTTGATAAGGACCTTCTGAAACTCCCTGTTCAGCCTTGGTGGTAAGGGAACTTCCAGCGATCGCTAAGGAAGCCAGGAAAAATGAATTAAATAGTGATTTTGACATCGTTGTTATAGATTTAATACGTTCTCACAGAATACTTTTATCAATCAATCGTAAAATCGACCGTTTTCGTGACCAAGAAAGAAAGGATTTCACTTCTTTTCTAGCATCTTTGCATAAGAAGAAAGGAGTAAAACGAGACCAATGAGCCCATAGAAAAACCAAATGATGTGAGCCCCTTCCGTAAAGCCATAGGAATGCAATCCTGTGCCCAGCATATTGACATGCCACCATGAGAAAACCACTACCGCCATTCCCGCTACTGAGAGCATGTGGAAGCCCCACTCCTTAATGGCACCACCAATGCGCGAATGAAGGATAATAAGGTTCCATAGCACAATCATAAGCGCTCCATTTTCTTTAGGGTCCCAACCCCAAAACCTACCCCAAGAATCGTTGGCCCAGATCCCGCCCAAAATCGTTCCGATCAGAGAGAGCAATAAGGTGAAGCAAATCACGCCATAATTCATCCGAGTCAAACTCCGTAATATTTTAGGGTCATCTTCCGCAATTCCCAAATGTCTATTACCCAAATAAGCGATTCCAATAAAGCCAGCCAAGATCCCAGCAGCATAGCCGAGCGTGATCGTTAAGACATGATAAGTAAGCCAGAAGTTCGAAGCCAATACCGCCCTGAGAGGTTCTAAACTATCTCCCCCTTCTTCCAATTCATACAGTCGCGCTAGAACCAAACCAGCAAACCCTGCAATAGGAGCTAGACCGATCGCAAGTCCGCGCCTTGTCATGAGTTCCATTAGAAGCGCGATTAAAACAATTGCAGCAGTAATGAATGGGATCGTTTCGAAGAGATTTCCAACAGGGGGACGTTCCGTAATGACCATTCTTAGAATAATCCCCGTGACACATAAAATGAGGCCAATTCCCGATAAGCCCCAGGTGACCAGATTTAAAACTCGAGACCATCGCGTGGCAGGTGAAAGCCATGAAAGCACAACGAGCAGGGTTCCCGGGATAAAACAATACCCTAAGGCTCGATAAAACCATTGCCCTTTAAGGTAGGATTTCTCGGCTGATAAATTCGAGGCCTTCGCTGCCACGGTTTGCTCCTTATTCAACGTGTCATGGTAAGCTTTAATTAAAGGAACCAATTTCTCTCCGGAGGCGTCTCGATGAAGATAAATTTCTTCGAGCTGATTGAAGATCTTGGAAGTTTGAACTAAATCGTTTTTACCGGTTGTGAAAACTTCCCACAAGCGCGCTCCTGCTGTTTCCCAGGCTTCTTGCCCTTCTTGGGTTGGAGGCATCACGGGCCATCCGTATCGCGCCGCATTACTTGCTTCTTGGACTAACCTTCCAATAAGGAGCTCTTCTCTTCCTAAGGGTGCATTGGGGGCCCGCTGATTAATGGCAGCCCTGATTTTTGGAGCGGTGAGAATAATCGACGACCAAGCCAGCCCTGATTTTTCATTATCTGCACGAAGCTTAGCAAAATCAAAGTAGCTCAAATAACTTTCAAACCAGGCCAAATTACCAGAAAGCGCGAGCGCCTGTTTTTGGACGGTATTAAGCTCTATTTCTGGATTTTTTTGTAATTCTTCTAACTCCTTTTTGAGCTCTGAAATGCGATCGAGCTTCGCTTCTAGCTCGTTATAAGAGTAATAATCCCGAGCTTTTTTGTGATCAAGCCCCACCATTTCCAGAACTTCGGCATTCTCGACTCGAAAGCTAGGGAACTGTTTTGCTAATTCAGGGCGAAAGTGAATATCTAACATCCATTCCGTTGGGCGAACCGTGATTTCCTCACCTTCTCCGTTGCTCACCTTGCTCTTCCTTTTTCCAGAAAAACTCAGCATCTGTTGATTGGCCCAGCTTTCGAAAAGTTTAATCCGACCTCCTTCTTGCATCGGAAGTTGTGAGAAAGCTTCCACGACTTGCGTCTCCCAGGGTTCATAGTTCTCGAGGGTAGCTACTACTTTGGCAGGCATCAAACTACGACCTACGATGAGAATCACCCCGAAAATCAATGCAATCATGAGCCAGACCGCTATGACTCTCCCTCTTTTGATCTTAGACATTGCGACGTTTAAATTGGTTCATGATAAAAGCACCTAGCATCAAAGCAAAATGAATAGAAAGACCGACTCCTGAAACATAAAGCGCGTATTTAGGCCACTGGTCGGCGGGGTTTTTAACGATTTCAAAAACCGAAAAAAGCTTCCCTGTTCCATCACTCCCCTGAGGTCCCCACTGAGCCTGGAAATAAGTAAATCCGTCTCTTCGCATAGGTTGATTCATTTTGATTAAGACATCCTCTGAAACCCCTTCTTGAGTCCTTGTGACTCGGCTTTCAAATGTTTTGGGATTGATCGTTCCTGGATAAAACTCCGCCTTCATATCATTCAGCTTAATTTTATTAGGCAATACCCAACGTTCTTTCACGAGATCGACAAGGAAGGTCCGTTCCCCGTGCTGAATCGTTTTTTGCACTTTAGGCTGCATATAAGCAGAACCGCCCCATAGAATGAAAAGCTCCCCTTTTGTGGAGTCTTTTTCTACTAAGCGAGCATAACAGCCTGCAATATTCGTCTCGGCTTCTAACTCTGAATCTTCCTGCTCTAAATAAAAGCCATCTACGATTCTTTCACCAAACCGAGGGGCTCGGTTGATCGCCTGACGAGCGACACTATTCTTTTGATAACCTGCGACTTCTAGGTCAAAAGGCAATTGTTCGAGCTTGAAGAATTGATGCTGGTCTGGCTTTAAAACTTCGAGATATTCATGATCAATCACATGAATCTCTTTGATTTCACCCGCGACGAGCTCCGTGATTTCAATCACGTAATTGAAATAATGTTTTGCAACATTGGAAGTTTCACCTTCCCAAACCTGCATGTTCCCACGTTCAGAAAAGTGATGAGTGATAAACCCACCAACTAAAAGAAATAACATGCCACAGTGCGACATTAAGACCCCCACTTTCTTCCATCCTTTACGAGCACGAATGACTCCACCGATTAAGAGGTTGATGAAAAGAACCACCGAAACCCAATAAGCACTTGGGAGAGGAAGCGGAATCATCTTTCCGTTAATTTCCGGAAGCACGAGAAAGTTCTCCGAACTAAAATACTTTTTAGTGGTTTGATACAAACCGTGATCAACCTGCTCTAAAGTGCCTAACCAGGTCAAAATAAAGAGCACGATGAAACACGCCGTAGCGAGCTTTAACCCAGAGAAAATCTGAAGGGTTCGCGATAAAATGGAACGAAAAGACGTCATTATGAATTTTTCTTAAGAAGGGATACGAACTGAATAAAAGAATCTTTCTCAGCCAGAACAGCTTCACGAGGGCCAATCATTTTCATGGTCCAAGTATCAGCCCCAATGACAACTCCAGCCCCGATCAGAGCGGCGTCTTTAATCGGCGTTTTCCCCATTCCTCCCGCAAAGGGGCCAGTCACTTCGAGTAAACGTCCTTCATGATCCATGAAAGAGAGCTTTGGAAGGCCTGAAAACTGCTCGGGAGTGAGAGCAGTTTGTCCAAATTGCTTCATCCAACGGTCGAAATTCCCTTCGACCCCTCCTCGGACTTGACTCAAGTAGATCTCGACCCCTCGCTCCGTGGCGAAATTTAAAAGTCTGAACTGAGTTGCTGCTTGGGGTTTCCAATGCTCAGGGTGTGGCGGAGCCACAGGAAGCGCTTTTTGTAAAGACGCTGCTTTTTTGCCTCGGAACCTTTCGAGGCTCGTCGCCTCTGTTGTTGTTGCAACGTCAATTGTCGACTTCTGACGAGTTTGATTAATTGCGATGACTTCTTCCCGTTTTTTACAGGAACAAAGACTTACGATTCCAATGATGATTACCCCTAAACGCCACATGCTCTTACCGATACTCCCACACATGAAAGGACGCAAGTGACAATCCCTTCGAAAAAGACTTATTCTAGTGAGAACTTCAGAAAATAAGAATAAGATCGACTTGGGACAGAATGGAAAATCATGATTTGCTGAGAAAGGACCCATTCTGAGATAATCTCTATTTAACGCTTTCTTTCTTGGGAACTACCTTTTGGCTTTGGTAAGCAAAGAATAAAAAGAGAACTGAAACGGCAGAAACCGCCGTCAGAGAAAGCCAAAACCCTCCCCAATCGCCTTTCGTATCGACAAAAAAGCGATAAAGAACCCCACACAAACTTGTCCCGATTAAGGTTCCTACCCCTCCTGTTGCCACTGATAGAAGGGCTTGAGCCTGGGAACGAACTCCAGCCTCTACTCGTTTTTGCATATAAATCTGTCCTGTGATGAAAAAGAGTGTGTAAGCCACTCCATGAAAGGCAGCGCCGGAAATCATAGTCCATGAGGTATCAGTATACCCACTCACTGCAAAAAGCGAAAAACGAACCCCCGAAATCATCGCCGCACAAAGAAGAACCGTTTTGATCCGGAAACGTTTTAAAATGAACCCCATGCTGAGCATCACTGCGACTTCGATCAGTTGACCCACTGTCAAAATCCCAGTGGCTCGCTCAAACCCCAAATCTTTGAGATGAACAGGAGTATACATGTAAAATGACGAAAGCGGAATAGAGACTAAAACCGTTGTCACCACCAAAGCCATCATATTTCGTTCCTTGAGTAAGGCATACCCCTTGAGTCCCATGACCGACTTCCAATCATGGTCTTTCCCTGCCCCTCGTGGAGGCGTCGCCGGCAGGAAAAAACAAATCAGCCCCATCACAAAACGTAATACTCCTGCAAATAATCCGGCCCAGATTTCAGAGTCCGCCTTAAAAACAAAGCTAATCATCGCCCCTCCAAACACCCAACCGATCGTGCCCCAAACGCGAAAGCGAGCAAACCCAGACTCTTGATCTTTCGCATGTGTCAGACCAATTTGAGTGAGTAACGAAAAAGTGGGAGCTGAAAGTCCGGCCGCGATAAATAATAACAGCACAAACCATTTTGCCTTGAGTCCCTGCCCGAATTGCCAAAAGGCAACGAATAACACCACGGCACTCAGCATGACCAAAACTGCAAGAAGCTTCTGAGCTTCAACTTTTCGGTCCGCCAAAGCTCCCCAAAAAAGAGGAGAAATAAGACTCATTACAGGCCAGGCCAGAAAAGCCAAAGGCACAAGCCCTCCGGCTCCTTTTTCCTTCATGATATTGGCCAAAGAAGGCACCCAGGCCCCCATTGCAGTGAGCATTAAGAAAAATGCTACCGAAATCCAATAGGGATGCCCCCGCCACGTCGTAACCATTAATTTAAGAGGTAGGAGGAGAATTAGACTTCTTCACCTTTCGCCTAGGGAGCCAAGCTCCAATCATCACACCGACGCCTCCTACCACAAAGATCAAAGGAAACCAGATTGAGTATCCAGAAGCCTTGGTATCTAATTTAAGAACCGCTAATGATGGTTCTTCAGGATCGACATAGGCAAGATGCTTGGAACCTTTTGTATAGTTCTCAAGCAAACGATTGATCTTCGAAGTTTTACCCGTCCAAGAGTTTCCCCTAAGCTCAAAACGAGAAGATCGATACGTTTCCCCCTCATACTCATAATCAAAATGAATTAAAACTCGATATTCAGGAGCAGGACTGGCTTCCCAACGGCGCTTTTCTTTCTTCACAGAAGCAATTTTGGCAGGCACTTCGGCCCAACTCCGTTGCTCATGTGCCTTTCCAAAAGAAGCCCCAAGTAACCAAGTGAAAGCTCCTCCCGCCAAAACGAGTAAAAAGCCGATGAACATGAGGTAAAGCTTCCCCGCAACCGATCCGCGCATAGAAGAAGACTTCTATCGAAAACCCCTCTCTTTGTCGAGGGTTGAGAAAAAAGGCTTACGCCATTTTCTGCCTACTAAGCACCGAATGGCACCACATACAATACCACATAAAGAAAAAGGATCGAAGCGAGAGAGACCCAAACGATAGCGCAAATTCGCTCCTTTTTCTCAGAATCAGTAAACCTAAAGTAAAGTCCTGCCACCACACTTGAAAGCCGGAAAATGACCCAAGACCAGAAGGTTTGATGCGCAATCATTTCGAACAAATCTGAGTCCGTTTTCATATGAAAGATCGCTCCTGAAATAATCGATATAAGCACAATCCCCCAACCGGTTCGTCGAATCAGCTTCTTCGTAAAAGGTAATAAAGGCCTCAAGTTACCAACCCCGCCTCTTGGTCTTCTTTTGTGAACTACCGACCAGCTGCTTGATTCTTGATTCATAGCGCTCAAAGATGATGTTAGAAAGCCTTCAGGAGAAATCCCCATTCCAGACCTTGTTTCATGGTTAATGATCTTAACAATGAGCAATCATGAAACCTATTATGAAAACTCCTTATTTTTCTAATCACCTCAGGAATCTTGATAAGATTCAGGTGAAACTAAGCCTGCTGATAAAATCAGTTTCCCGGCTTCTTCGAGAGTTAAGTCGCTATTGAACACTTTTTCATCCTCCACAATGACCACAAATCCAGTCATGGGGTTGGGGCTGGTGGGGATGAAAACCGAAGTAACGTCCTTCCCTACCTGACGGTCATGGAAGTTTGCGGTTACGAAGCCTAACAAACGGCATCCAGGGCTCGGATATTCGATATAAGCGACACTCTTAAACTTCCGCGGACCGCCTAAATTTCTTACTGAATCAACGAACTGCTTCAACGCAGAGTAAATAAATCCGATAATCGGGATTCGAAGCATGCTCTGATGAAATAAGTTTAACAGTTTCCTTCCCTGTGCTCCCTTTGCTAGAAATCCCACACTATACACGAGAAGCACTGGAATGAGCATCCAAACGAACTCATCCCCTGGGAAACTAAAGCTCCAAGGAGAATCTATCCCCGCCGAACCTCGTAAAAAGTTAAGAGCCTTAAAGACGGCATCAATCATCTTCTCACCGATTTGCCGAAGGAGACGATAAATGAAAACGAGAATCACAACGATTCCTAAGATTGGAATCACGGCGGCTAAGCCCGCTAAGAACGTGCTCAGAATCCGCTTCATGGCCGAAATCGGAGCCTTTTCTCCAGGAGCATCAAATACTGATTTCATTCTTCTGCTAGTAAGATCGCGCGTTTCGACTTCTGGCTTTGAACCTTATCCATCACCACGATCATCGAGATCCCAATGAGGGTAAATCCCATTGCAATCCAGTCCCCCTGACTTGAGAAATTTGGAAGACGCCAGTTTTCAAACCCTATTAATTTTTCTTTTACTGCGCCATCGGTCTTGGTGAAAGTCTCCACGACTTGGTCTTTCCACGGCCATATCACGATAAGCGAACCTGCCACGAACCCTGTGATCAAGGCCACGGCTTGATCATGGTAAGATTTAAACAACCAGCTCAGGAAGCGGGACAGAACAACTAAGCCTAATATAGCCCCTAGTCCTACCGGAAGCAAAGTGGGTAATGCTTCTGAAAACTTCAAGTCTTTCAAAGCGGCTAAAGAATCTAACATCACTAATTTATAGTTCCCCATGAGAAGAAGAACAAACGAGCCCGAGAGCCCAGGAATCAGCATAGAGCACATTGCAACCACTCCACAAAGGAGCAGGTAACCAAAACTCGGATTTTCAGCAGCGGGTTCTAAGAAAGCCAATGGGACCGAAACAGCTAGCCCTATCACTAAGGATAAAATACTAGATGGTGACCAACGTTTCACCATCTTCCCCACGGAAGGAATCGAGGCCATGATGAGCCCAAAGAAAAGAGCCCATACATAAAGCGGATGATTCTCAAACCCCCACTTAAGAACAGAAGCTAAAGAGATCAAGCTCACTCCTACTCCTAAAAATAAAGGGAAAAGAAAAATGGCATCGATCGCTTTCAAAAACTCACGCCATTTCCCGCGAAAAAGGAGCTTCGCATTCGAGAGATTGAAGGCCTTTAAGGCATCAATCATTCGTGCATAAATCCCAGTAATAAAGGCAATCGTCCCACCAGAAACACCAGGGATCACGTTAGCGGCTCCCATCGCGAAGCCTTTGAGCGCAGTCGAGGTGAATTCTTTCATCGGTCTTAAAAACGCTTAAACCTCTAACATCAACCGAGTCGGGTTCTCGATACAGTCTTTAATTTTAATTAAGAATGTGACGGCTTCTTTTCCATCAACAAGACGGTGATCATAGCTAAAGGCGAGATACATCATCGGACGAATCACGACTTCATCATTCACCGCAATCGGGCGTTTTTGAATCGTATGCATTCCCAAAATTCCACTTTGCGGAGGATTTAAGATAGGAGTGCTAAGCAGAGAGCCATAGACGCCTCCATTGGAAACGGTAAAGACTCCTCCTTGTAGGTCTGTGAATTCGATTTTCCCTTCTTTTGCCTTCTCGGCGTAAGCGATGATATCTTGTTCGATTTCTGCGAATGATTTCTGATCGCAGTCACGTAAGACCGGAACGATGAGACCTTTCTCCGTCCCGATCGCGACTCCAATATCGAAAAAGTGATTCTGAATCATATCCGTGCCATCGATGCGGCCATTGATTTGCGGAACTTCTTTAAGCGCTTGCACGATCGCTTTCACAAAGAATGACATGAAGCCGAGTTTCACTCCGTGTTTGGCAACAAACTCTTCTTGAATTTGCTTCCGCAAGGTCATGATCTCAGTCATATCGACCTCATTGAAAGTCGTTAAAATGGCCGCTGTTTGCTGAGCATTAACAAGATGAGTCGAAATTTTACGACGTAACATCGACATCTTCTTGCGCGTGGTGCGCGAAGAGTCATCTTGTGGCGCTTGAGCTGGCTCACTTATACTCGCCGTCTCTACAGGAACAACGGCTGGGGTCAGAGATTGAAGCGGTTTGACTTCTTTGGGGACTTCTACGGGGGCACTCCCCGCTCCCGGCGTGATTCTAGCAATTAAAGTGCCGATCGGCACTTCCTCTCCCTCGGAGATGATAATTTCAATCGAACCAGAAAGTTCTGCTTCAAGTTCATTGGAAACCTTATCTGTTTCTAGTAACACTAAGTTTTGTCCTTTGGTAACGAAATCCCCATGAGAAACGTTCCACTTTCCGATACTCGCCGAGGTGATCGAGTCTCCAGCGGCAGGAACTGTTACATCAAGAGGATCTCCTGTTGGCTCGATCTGTTTGACTGATGAAGCTTGGGAAGGTTCTTCGGCTTGAAGAGCTGGGGCCGGTGCTGAGCCAGTAGTTAGAACGGCTTCAGATTCTTCGATGGATGCGATCAAAGCCCCGATTGGAACTTCTTCTCCCTCTGCTACGAGAAGGCGTAAAACACCAGAGACCTCTGCTTCAAGTTCATTGGAAACCTTATCCGTTTCGAGGGTCACGATGACATCCCCTTTCGAAACAAATTCTCCCTCTTGCTTATGCCATTGTCCAATACTTGCGGAGGTGATGGAATCTCCTGCAGCAGGAACTTTGATTTGATGCGACATGTTCTTAGTTCTTAAATTTTAAATTTTTGAGAGGAGGTTACACCTCATAAGCTTCTTCAACCAGATTAGCCTGTTCGCGTTTATGAACAGCCTTTGATCCCGTAGAAGGGCTTGAAGCACGATCACGCCCGGCATAACGGATTCGAGTATCGAGTGTTTCTCCAAGACGTGGTCCGATATAAGTCCAAGCTCCCATATTGAGAGGTTCTTCCTGACACCACACCCACTTCGTGCAGTTTTCGTAGATCGAAATAACATCCTTCACCATTTGTTCATGATAAGGATACAACTGTTCAACTCGGACAATGGCAACGTTATCAATGCGGTTTTCTTCCCGATACTTAAGGATATCGTAGTAGACTTTACCAGTGCAGAAAATGACGCGTTCCACTTCTTGAGGGGTATGACACATCATACCATCTTGTAAAATCTCTTGGAAACGGGACTGGTCCGTAAACTCGTCGATTTTTGAAACAGCAAGAGGATGTGTTAGCAAGCTCTTCGGCGTCATAATAATGAGAGGCTTTTGAATCTCACTATGCTTCTGACGGCGCAGAGCGTGGAAATACTGAGCAGGAGTGGTAAAGTTACCCACGATCATATTTTTCTCTGCACAAAGTTGGAGGTAGCGTTCTAAGCGAGCACTCGAATGCTCTGGTCCCATTCCTTCATATCCATGAGGAAGAAGCATTACCATGCTATTCGGAGTTTGCCATTTCGACTCCGCAGAAGAGATGAACTGATCGATGATCACCTGAGCTCCATTGGAGAAATCTCCGAACTGGGCTTCCCAAAGCAAGAGCATTTCTGGACAACCAAGTGAATAACCGTAATCGAAGCCAAGCACCGCTGCCTCAGAGAGAAGTGAATTATATACACAGAACTTCGCCTGGTCATCAGAGAGATGTTTCAAAGGGATGTAGCGCTCTCTGGTCTGGTAATCATAGAACACCGCGTGGCGTTGACTAAAGGTGCCTCGACGGCAATCTTGGCCAGAAAGGCGAACCGGATTTCCTTCCATGAGGAGTGATCCAAAGGCCAAAGCTTCCCCAAAAGCCCAGTCAAAGCTTTCTCGAGATTCAAGGGCCTGTAAACGACGAGGAATAAAACGTTTTTGTAAAGTTGGGTGAAGGCTGAAATTAGAAGGGATTTCGGTCAGGGTTTTACCGACATGATAGAGCGTTTCTTCGCTAATCCCTGTCACAACAGGATCATGACTGTAAGGAAGCTGACAGACTCCCGTAGATCCGGTGAACACATTACGGTTCCCCTTTTCTTCGATCTCTTTCATCTCCGCATAACCTGCTTCGAATCCATTCCAAATATCATTCCACAAGTTTTCGCCTTCTTCTTTCGTCATGGCACCCGTTTCGATCAGCTGATCTCGATAGAGCTGCCCGATGGGTTTACGAGTTCCTATTTTGCGGTAAATATGAGGCTGCGTGAAAGCGGCTTGGTCATTTTCATTATGCCCTTGGCGGCGATAGCAATACATATCAATCACGATATCTCGACCAAACTTCTGACGAAATTCGATCGCTAACTGCGCCACCCAAGCCAAATCCTGTGGACTTTCTCCATTCACATGAATGATAGGAGCTTCAATCATCTTAGCCACGTCCGTCGCATAAGCGGAAGAACGAGCATCTTCTGGCATGGTCGTAAATCCGATTTGATTATTTACAATCAAATGAATCGTTCCACCCGTCCGGTATCCAGGAAGCTGAGACAGATTTAAAACCTCCGCCACTGATCCTTGTCCGGCAAAGGCCGCATCACCATGGATGAGAAGAGGAAGCACTTGTTTACGATCCGTTTTCACGCCGTCATCTCCGATCTTACGCTGACGGGCTCGAGCCTTCCCTTCCACAACCGCATTCACTGCCTCTAGGTGGGAAGGATTTGCGGCGAGGTTCACTCTTACTTCTCCATCTGGAAGTTGACGAACGCTCTCATAACCAAGGTGGTATTTCACATCCCCATCCCCAGCGACAAGATCGGGCACATAATTAGGGGTGAATTCATAAAGAATCGTCTTAATTGATTTTTTAACGAAATGAGCAAGCACATTGAGACGTCCACGGTGAGCCATCCCCATTTCGATCTCTTTGACTCCACCGGATGGACATCCTTCTAAAATTTTATTCAACAGAACCATCAGTCCTTCTCCCCCCTCGAGAGAGAAACGCTTCTCTCCTAAAAAGCGTTTACCAATAAAGGATTCGAACAGCTCGGCTTCCAAAAGCCAACGAAGCCATTTTTGTTGTTTCTGAGAATCTATCTCGTCAGAAGTGAGCTGATTCTCAGCCCTTTCCCGGATCCAATTACGCACTTCGGTATTATGAATATGCATAAACTCGAAGCCTACAGACCCTGAATAGGTTTCCTTGAGAGCTTGTAACATCTCCCCGAGCGTCATTTTTTGCCCATTGCGGAAAAATTGGGTGGTAGCATCACGAGCAAAATCGCGATCACTTAATCCAAATTGGCTCAAGCCAAGCCGAGGGTTCTCGGGAGGGTGATCGACTAAGGGATTGATCGCGGCTTGAGTGTGCCCGAGAGTCCGATAATTATAAATAAGACTCACGACCTTACCTCGGTAACTCAAATTATGATCGGGGTCATCCCCTCCCAGAGAAGCTGGCACCGATGTTGCCCCAGAATTAACTGAAGGCATTCCACCCCCTGATTCAGGAGCTTTTCCGGCAGGACGTTTTTTTAATTCAGCGAGTCCTAACTCGAATCCTTCAAAATAAGCAGACCATACCGCATCAACGGAAGTCGGGTCATTTTGCCATTTTTCATAATTCTCATCGAGGAGATCCGCATTGAGGCGGCTAGAAACAGAGGCTTTCATTGGTGATGGTCTGCAAAAGTTAAATTTTCTTCCTTGTCGAAAGTGTGATTAAGTTTAGTTAAAGAAGTCCTTCTCTCAAGTCAACTGAAGAGGACAAAAACCGCGACATCAAACGCTCTTTTATTTCATGATTCACGTTCAACAGCTCTCTAAACGCTTCGGCCGGCACCAAGCGGTCGATGGAATCAGCTTCGATGTCAGTGAAGGTGAGATCGTAGGATTCCTTGGCCCTAACGGAGCAGGAAAGACAACAACCCTCAGAATGTTAACGGGTTACCTTCCGCCAACTTCGGGAAATGCCTCCATCAACGGCTTCGACGTTTTCAAGCAATCTGTGAAAGCCAGACGCTCTATCGGCTATATGCCCGAAGATGTGCCTCTCTACCGTGAAATGACGGTAAAAGAATACCTGACCTTCCGCGCTAAATTAAAAGGCGTCAAAGGACGTGCCGTTCGCTCTCAAGTGAACCAAACCATCTCAGAATGCGGTCTCAGCGATCGACGGCGTAAGCCGATCGCCACCCTTTCCAAAGGATACCGGCAACGCGTGGGGCTCGCTGATGCCCTCGTGCATCGACCTGAACTTCTCATTCTCGATGAACCTACCAATGGGCTTGACCCGAACCAAATTATTGCGATTCGGAAACTCATCCAGGAGCTCGCCAAAAAGCATACCATTTTACTCTCTACTCATATTCTGAGTGAGGTCGAAATGATTTGTAGTAAAGTTGTCATTATCGACCAGGGTAAAATTAAAGCCTGCGATACGCCATCGAATCTTGTCCAAGGAATGCGCCATGCCGGCCGAATTCAATTCGAAGTCAAAGCAGACCCCATTCAGGTTCGCAAAAAACTTTCCGCTCTCACTGAGATTAAAAAGGTCCTTCACGGAGGAAAACAAGCAGGGTGGGAACAATTCGAAATCATTGTCGACTCGGGAACAGAGACAAGAGAGCGGCTCTCAAACCTTGCTGCTCAAGAAAGATGGCCGGTCAAAACTCTCTATCGTCATGAAGGTCGTTTAGAAGATGTTTTTGTGGAGCTCACTCGCCGCGATTAAATAAAAAAAGAAGCTATCCCATGCGCGAATTTATCATTCTCTATCGAAAAGAACTCAAAGGGTATTTCACCTCCCCTTTTGGTTGGGTTGTCCTGGCTTTTGCTTCCGTCATGTCAGGTCTATCTCTCTCAACCGCCATGAAGGGATTCACGGATAATGCAATCGCTGACACGCTCGTCTACGCCGCTTTTCACACCCCTCATTTTTGGTTTTCATTCCTCTTTCTTTTCCCTCTCATCACCATGAAACTCTTCTCTGAAGAGGAGCGATTAGGGACGATCGAAACTCTTTTCACGGCTCCTGTCACCACGGGGCAAGTGGTCCTTTCCAAATATGCTGCCGCAGTCACTTTTTACATTTTACTTTGGGTTCCTTCCTTATTCCAATTCCTTGCTTTCGACTGGATCACAAGTATTCCAGCACCTTACGATCAAGGGTCCCTTATTGGCTCTTATAGTATTATTTTTCTAATGGGGCTTTATTTTACGGCAATTGGATGCCTTGCTTCTTCTCTCACCTCGAGTCAAATCATTGCCGGAATTGTTACGATTGGAATCTTACTTCTCCACTACTTCTTAGGATATGTGACCTTCATTTGGGGGAATGATTTCGCGGCAGCTGGGGTCTTTTATCAGATTTCAAGCCAACTTCACCTTGATGAATTCTCTAGAGGCGTCATCAGCTCCCCTCCATTTGTCTACTACCTCAGTATGACGGCTTTCGTGCTTTTCATCACCCATCACCATGTTGACCACCGTCGTTGGAAAAAGTAATGAGCTCTCAAAATAAACCTACCAAACTAAAAAGACTTAGCATTGGCATTCAAGTTTTTTGCCAGATTTTCTTTTTTGCGATTGCGGTCATTGGAATCAATTTCCTAGCAAGCCAATCTCGAATCAGTCGAGACCTTTCCGGTGATCAAAACTTCACCCTTTCCGATAGAAGTAAAAAGCTTCTTAGGTCTACTCTGATCCAAGAACGAGAAGAACCGATCACCCTGCATGCCGTGATCCGGAGAAGCTCTCCCCACCATCAACGCATTCATTTTATTCTCGATCAATTTATTGAGAAATCAAAAGGAAAGCTTGTCCTCAACCGAGTCGACCCTGTGAGAGATCCCGACCTTACCGAACAGCTCAGCACCCAATACGGACTTTTCTTTAGCGAAGACCTTCTCATCATTGATGCTAGCTCTGCCGCTAAACCTGATCTCTCTCTACGCCGTTATATTCCCCTCGAAGACCTTATTCTGCAAAAAACGAATCAAAACAAACAGCATAAGGTAATTGCATATGAAACAGAAGAACGGCTCAGCACCTCACTTCTTTCTGCCTGTGAAGGGAAAACTCAAAAATTCTACTTCTTCCAAGATAAAAGTAACTTGGATGAAAATGGAGAAGACACTCCCTGGAGTCTTCTCTCTAAGCTGATGCGACAAGAGAATGTCACCTTGGTAAATAAAAATCTCAGCGAGCTTAGCGAGATCCCAAAAGATGCCGCAGGCATTGCCCTTATCGCCCCCCAGTATGACCTCGAAGAACATGAACTCAAGTTACTAGAAGACTATTGGCTGCAACCGAAATCCTCTTTCCTGCTTGTTTTAAACCCTGCTCATCGTCCGGAACGAATCCGGGCCTTCCTTCGCAGAAAAGGAGTCAGCATGAGAAATGACCGTATCCTCACGACTGAAAACGGAAGACTTCGGAGGCAAGTGAAAGGAACCTTTACTGAAGGGCCTGACGTCAATACCGGACTTTTTGGTCAATCAACTGTCTTTGAAGGCTCCAGTGGTTCTCTCGAAGTGCGGGAAAATGATGACGAACTTGCACTCCGGAAAACCACTCCTCTAGCGCTCATTCAAGCCGGGCCAGAATATTGGGGAGAAACTCGCTTCCGAGAAGAAACAGCGACTCTCGACCCACAAGAAGATACCCCTCCTCACACTTACCTCGCCGCAGCAGTCTTCCAAGGGAACGCTGCTGATGACGCTTCCTCTGAGCAACTCTCGAAGCTAATCGTCATTAATAACACGGCCTTTCTCGACCCTAAACGGATTAGAGCAGAACAAGTTGATTTCATCCGTAACTCTGTTGACTGGCTTGCTGGAAAAGAAGAGCTCTTAGGCATTGGTGCTCGCGGAATTCGCACTTACAAACTTAATCTCGTTGAATCAGAAATCTCCTACCTCAACCGGATCAACCTCCTCTTTCTTCCATTCGGCTTTATTCTTCTCGGGCTTTTTGTTTGGAACTCACGACGTTCTTAGTTGCCACCTTTTCTTTTTAAGATGCGCCTCACTTTCTCTCTCTTTTTAATCATGGTTCTTACGGTCCTTGCGACGGTAAGTCATTTTAAGATGGGCTCCTTTCAATCATTATGGAGAAACCAGCCTACCTTAGCGGTCGGGGATCTTCTTTATCCGCACTTCGAGGCCCAAAATGTTCATACAATTAAGCTCGGCTCCAGTAAGAAATCCCTCCTCATCACGCGTAACAATAAAGGGTGGACGAATCAACAAGGGGAGCGGATCGATGCCCGCCATATCGGCTTGATTCTTAACCACACTCAATCTCTTGTAAACTTAGAGCCGGTCACTCCAGAGCAGTTCCCTCAAAGCATTGCTACTAAACAAGAAACTTTCACCATTACCATGGAAGACTCGAATGGGAAGGTGCTTGTTTCTTACGAGCTCGGGCCGGAATCCACTTGGTATCATAAAGACGAGCAAGAAAACCTTTTTCCAACCTGCTTTATTCGTCGTCTCGATACAGAAACAAAAAACTTTTTTCTCTGCCCTGGATCAACCCGACTACTTTTTAAAGACAATCTGACACGATTGATTGATCACCGGCCCTTTTACTTTCACCCTAATCAAATCAAGCAAATTGAACTTAGTCACCAAGGTTCTCGTATCTTTGTTGAACGAAACTCTCCTCATGAATCTTGGGAGATAACCAAGCCGCTCTTAGTTCCAGCTGATCAACAAAGTGTTGTCACTCTCTTGTCTCTTCTTTATCAGCTTGAAGCTCTCAAAGTCAGCTCTAACCCTCAAACAAGCCAAGGGATCGCAACCGAAATCACTCTCCACTCGTTTGGGCAAGACCAAGCTCCGGTCACCCTTAGTATTTACACCCCAGATACGCCCGAAAGCCAAACCTGTTGGGCTACGACAAGTGACCAATCTTTTGCTTTTGAGCTTCCTCGACTTCACCAAAAGAAGGCCGTGCTGCCCCAGCTTCCGCTCACTCTCGAAAAATTACGCCGGCACACTGTCACCAATTTAAACATCTCCGCTATCAAAAACATTGAGATTGATAGTCCATTTCGCCGTTCTGCACTCACTTTGGCAATCGTGCAAACCGCCTCAGGTCCACGTTGGTGGCAGGGCATTGGTCAAGCCAACTCAAACGCCAACGAAAATACGGTCGCAGCCCTTTTCCAGGCTTTAACCCGTGATCAACTTCTCTCCTATCAACCTTTGAGTAAAATCACAGGCTTGAAGCCTGTTAAAACACTTAAGATCAGATCAAAGGACGACACTTCTTTGATCATCAAAGCTTACTCAACTCCAGAAGCTCAATACTATCTACACCGTGAAGACCAAGAAGAGGTCATTTTAATTAGCGGCGAAACCTTTTCTAAAATCGCTATTTTTGACCACCAATGGAGAGACCTTCTCATGTGGGATTTTTCCATTACCTCACTTTCTCACCTTTTAATACAAGGGACGAATGTTCCGCGTCTTGATTTGCGCTACACTTTCGATACTGAAAAATGGGGGGCTCGTTTTCATGACCGCGATGTTAGTTCTTTATTGAATGAACACCGAGCTAACAAACTCCTTAAACTTTTGCAGGAGATAGAGGTAACTCAATGGCTTCCCTTTAATCACGCAGGAGCTTATGAAGCGCTCCAGGAACCAACATTTGAGATCACCGCTCTTTTCCGTCCTGATGATTTTGATAGCGACCACGCCTCTCCCATTTCTTTAACTCTCATGCTCGCTCCCATTTCGCAGGGTAAAGACCCCAAGTTCTACTTCGGAAAAATATCTGGAGACTCGAACTTTTTTATTCTTAATCATTCTCAAGTGAGTCGCTTGAAGTTATCTCTATTAGATCAATAAGTGAATCTTTCGCACACAGGTTGATGAAGAATGAAGATGTTTAGTTGTCAGTCCCCCTGATTCCCGTTTAGACTTCTTTTAATGGAACTTGATCTCCTCAATTCACATTTTGATAAGAGTCTGATTTTCCCTCAGGAAATTGAGGAAGCTCTTGAGGACCCGTTCGGTATTCGACTTCTGCCTGATGCGGATACAGGCCCACAGCGTTATTACGCATTAGGTCGCTCTATTACTGATAAACACCTTTTCCTTTGTTTTTCCACTGATGGTAAAAACATTCAACTCATCGCGGCCCGTCTGATGAGCCCCTCTGAGGCGCGTTTCTACGACCGCCACTACGCCGATTTTAAATAATTACCGAGCTATGAAGACCATTCTCTCTTGGGACGAAATACCACTTTTTGACAATAGCGAAGCCGAATACCAATTCTGGCTCGATCATGAATTGGACCCTTCTCTCATACTCGGTTCAATCCACTCCATTGATTCCAAAGAATCAACGACGATTACACTTCGCTTCGACCCTCGTATGCTTTCTCGTATCAAACGTATGGCTCGACTGCGATTTTTAAATTATCAATCGATGATGAAGCAATGGTTAAGCGAAAGAATGGAAGAGGAAATGCGCCGCTCCGAGCAACCTGGCTCGAAACAGACCGATAAGGATTAAACCCTTTCTTTTTAAAGACTCTCCACCTTCCCTCGCTGGCCTTATGTCTTGTTCTCTACCTCCTTGGACCAAATCTCCTTTCCTCTGGGGAATTCTATGGGGGCTTTGGTTTGGGGTTTTATGGTATTTATCAGATGGCCCGATCCCGGCCAAAATCACTCCAGACGGCTTTCTTTTTTCGGATAAGTTAGCCCATTTCGGTTATTTTTTTGGTGGTGCCGGTCTGCTGTCAGCTTTTCTTTATAAAAGTTTTTTTGAAAAACGGGCGAAATGGACCCTTCTCATTTTGATTGTCTTTCTCGTTGGCACCGCGACTGGAATACTTGACGAATGGCATCAATCTTGGGTGCCGGAACGATCAGGCAATGATCCCTTTGATCTTCTTGCTGATATGATTGGAACTCTCGCAGGGGCTTTCACTTTTTGGAAATTACACCCCCTCCTCTCAGACTCTCCTCAAGACTGATTTGATAAATGAGGAGTGATTGCGGTCCGCTGCACGATCCCACGAAGGAGGCGCCCTAAGATATCAGAACCTGTGATGATACGTCGGCGACCATGCCAAAGAAGAATCACGTCTTGATCAATCACATCGTCTTCTGCGTGGGTTGCATGAACTCGGAATCGAGCCAGTAAGTCTCCAAGAGGTTGGTCGGGGTCTCGAACCACAATCGGGTGATGAGAGTATTGATGAGGATTAAACTTCTCTCGGGGCTTGAAAACAAAATCGCTCAAAAACTCTTCCGTATCAATTGCCACAATCGGTTCGTCATGCTCATCCACAATGATCACCCATTTCATCCCCGAACGACGCATTTTTTTCACAAAAGCGTCATCTCGTGGGTTTTCTGCAAAGGAAGGGAAAACAGGTTTCCCGCTTTCGGTTGGCAGGAAAATCACACTTCCTTCGTGAAGAAGCTCCCCTTCTTCCGAAATGAGTAAATCATCTACTTTTAAAAAGTTGGAAGCTCCCGTGCCTTCAATATGTCCCACTTCTGAATCATCGTCTTCAACATGTTTTCTCAGAAGAGCTTGTAAATATCGCTCTCGAAAAAACTCAGTTCCCTCTAAGCCTAACCACCCATTTAATAATAATGAAGTTGGTTTAGCTAAAGGCCATAAAATGACTTGATAGAAAGAGAGTAGAGGAGCCAAACGCTTCACCACTCGAAGAGCATTCCGCGAAAAATAAGCCTGTGGGATGATTTCCCCAAAAATCGTAATGAGCCCCGTTGAAAAGAAGAAACCCAGTGCCCCAGTTAAGACTGAGTCGGTCAGGATTGTTAAGAGACAGTTCACCGACACATTTCCCCATAAAATGGTGGCTAGCAGGTAGTTCGAATCTTGACGAAGATTCAAAAGGTGAACCGCTTCATCATTTTTCTCATCACTTTCAATTTCGAGTCTCAAGCGACTTACCCCAAATACGGCGAGGTTTAATCCTGAGAAACAGGCAGATTGAGTAATGCAAAGGAGGATTCCTATCCACTTGATGATTTCTAAATTCTCTATATTCACTAATTTTGGGTATCAATCTCACGAACAGAGAATAGAATTCCTGTTGAGGCGCTTACCATTGCATAAACTTTCTAAAATAAAAGAGAAAGTGCGATTGATCCCCAATTCTTCTTAGAAGACACTATTGACACCATCATGCAGAAAGATTTTTTCTTCAGCTCCCCCGAACCTTCCTTGGAGAAGGCTCGTCTGCGTATCCAAGAACTTTCGATCGAGCTCGATCGCCATAATCGGCTTTATTACCAGAATGCAGAGCCCGAAATCTCTGATGTTGAATACGACCAGCTGTATCGTGAGCTCGAAAAGCTCGAAGAAACCCACCCCCAACTCATTGATCCCAATTCCCCCACCCAGCGAGTAGGGAATGATCTTCTTGAAGGATTTCAGCAACGAGAACACCTCTTCCCGATGCTTTCCATTGATGACCTCTTCTCAGAAGAAGAAGTTCAGACTTTTTATGACCGGATCGAGCGACTTCTTCCGGAACAAGACATATCTCTCAGCGTAGAGCCTAAAATCGATGGAGTCGCCCTGAGCCTGATTTATGAAAAAGGCCGGCTCACTCACGCCACTACCCGGGGCGATGGACAACGTGGAGATGAAGTCACTCAAAATGCGCGAACCATCAGCAATATTCCTAAAATTCTCTCTGGTGAATCTCTTCCTGCACTGCTGGAAGTTCGCGGCGAGGTCTACATTCCTCTCACGCGTTTTCACGAAATGAACGCCTCCCGGCAACAACGAGGCGAAGCACTCTTTGCCAACCCTCGTAATGCCACCGCAGGAAGCTTGAAACTCCTCGATTCGAATCTTGTTGCCAATCGCCCTCTTGCTTTTGTCGCACATAGCATTGGAGCCTCCAAGGGAATCTCTCTCGATAATGAAGACCAGTTTCGTGATTTATTAACTTCTTTAGGTATCCCCGTTAATCAACCCATCTGGCGTCCTTCCAATTTTGCAGAGCTCCTCCAAAGTATTGCAGAGCTTGAAGTAGCCCGCAACGACTTCGACTTAGCAACAGATGGAGCCGTGATCAAAGTTCAATCTCTCGCTCAACGTGAGCAGTTAGGCTCCACCGCTCGAGCGCCTCGTTGGGCAGCTGCTTTCAAATTCCCCCCTGAGCAGAAAGTGACCCGACTCACTCACATTACGGTTCAAGTGGGCCGCACTGGCGTGCTTACCCCTGTTGCAGAACTTGAGCCGGTTCTTGTCTCCGGAAGCACCGTGGCTCGAGCTACTCTCCATAATCAAGATGAGATTTCTCGCAAAGATGTCCGCATTGGAGATTCGGTTCTCATCGAAAAAGCGGGTGAGATCATTCCTGCAGTCGTCAAAGTGATTCTCGAAAAACGTCCTTCTAAAACCTCTCCCTTTTCCCTTTATGATTCGATCGGCGGAAAATGCCCTTCCTGCCAAACCCCTATTGAACAAGAAGAAGGGCAAGTCGCATGGCGCTGCCCTTCTTATCTCTGCCCCGCACAAGCCACGACCAAAATTACTCATTTCGCCTCTCGAAAAGCACTCGACCTGGATGGGCTTGGTGAATCCGTTGCTGAAAAACTTGTTGAATCAAAACTCGCTCCCTTACCAACAGACCTTTTCCGGCTGGAACTAGAACCTCTTGCTAACCTTGAACTCGACCCGGCACAGAAAGAAGATGGGTCCGTCTCGAAAGCACGACGGTATGGAGAAAAGCGAGCTCAAACCTTAATCAACTCTTTACAGAAAGCGCGTCAAGCTCCCCTACACCGCTGGATTTATGCGCTTGGGATCAAACAAGTGGGTGAATCTGGGGCCAAAGAAATCAGTCGACTTCACAACACGTTAGAAGAGGTTTGGGAAAGCGCGCTCCTGCAAGAACTTAGTGCTCTCACCACCAAAGATAAAAAAGAAAATCACCCGAACTTAGCTCCTTATCAAATCGCATCTGAACTTGGGCCCGCCGCTGCACTCTCTCTCCTTTCTTTTGCTCAATCAGAAGCAGGTCAACACCTCCGCACTCAGCTCCAAGAGCTCGCACTTAACCCTTCTTCTGACAATTACGCCCCTATTCCTAAAGTATTGAATGCTGACGAAGCCCCTCTGCTTGGAAAAAACATTGCGATCACTGGGACCCTTTCCCAGCCACGCGCACTGCTTAAAGAAGCCATTGAAAACGCAGGTGGTAAAATGGCGAGCTCCATTACCGGCAAAACTCACTACCTTCTCGCTGGAGAAGGAGGTGGATCAAAACGAAAAAAAGCAGACGAACTCTCGATCCCTATTATTACCGAGGACGAACTACAATCGATGCTCTCTTCTTAAAGACGCTGATTTGACAAGGAGATCGAAGCGAGAGACCCTTTCGAATAAAAATGAGTGACTCAATAGATCCAGCTATCCTCGAAAAAGGAAAAGAAATTTATCATTACTGCATCGCATGCCATGGAAGTGAAGGAAAAGGAGCTGCATTCTTAGCTCCTCCTCTTGCGAAGTCTGAATGGGTTACTGGAGATCCCGACACTCTCATCAAAATCCAGCTTCGAGGTCTTGAAGGTAAAATTTCAGTAGCGGGTAAAGAATATAACTTTCCTGCTCCGATGATGCCTAATGCGCACCTCGATGACGAAAGTCTCGCCGCAGTTCTTACTTATATTAGAAATACTTTTGGAAATGAAGCTTCTGCAATCACCCCAGATCAAGTCGCCGCTCTCCGAAGTGAAGTCGGGAAACCTATGCTGCAAGGACCAGCGCTTGTTGCTGAACTCAAAGCGAGCACCGAAAAGAAATCAGAAAACTCAGCATCTCATTCTAACGAAGATCATTCACACGATGAGAGTTCTTCGACTCAAGTCTCTGAGCAGCCTCTTTCTGACTATTACAGTAAGAGCTCACCCCCATATTTTGTCATAGGGGGGATTTTACTTCTCTTAACGGTGTTCATTGTGATTCGAGCATCTCGAAAAACAAAAAAATGATTACCTAAGAAAGGGTCTTCCCCAGGCAATCATAGTAAGATTTTCTTACTTACCGAATAATTTGAAGCTGATCTTTCGTATCACCTGTGAAGAAGCTTACGGTATCCACTTGAGCCCCGATTTTGATTCCTAACTGCTCACCATTTTGAGCCCATTTTGTTTCAGGGATCGGATCTCCATGAAGGTGAGGATAGAGCATCACCTTAAACTTAGGAGCGACTGAAGTAGAAGTGATCACGAGACGTTTCCCTGCCTTTTGAGGTCGACGAATGTTATCCATATACTGTTCTAATCTCCCAATAGGAGTATCCCAGTGATTTTCCGTCTCGTTTTGTAAGACTCTTACCAAAAGCACTGGATCTCCTTTTTTGGGAACTCGTTTATCAGCTTCGTTCCTTTTCACCTCACTTCCACAGAGGTAAATATCGTGAATATCAGAATCTTTGGTGAAGTGGTATTTAACAATTTCCAAATCACTTGCCGCCTGCATGATCCACTTATATTCGTGTGTGAGCTCATCTTTCTGAATATCGTCCGCGATGAGAACATAAGGGGATTTCCCCCTAACCATCGCCGTGATTCTTTTCGCTTTTTGAACTGTATTGTAGGGACGTTTTACATAATGTTGGATTTTCCCTGGAGACAACCAATGAGGCTTTTCATAGAACGCTTGATTCATATGTGGTCTTCCTTTGATAGGTTGATATTGGAAATCATTAGGTGTTTCTAAAACCTTTTCCCACCCTTTTTTCAACATCGGGGACTCTTTCCCTACCTCTCCTTTTCTCCAATGCCATTCCCAACTATAGGCATAGCTCGCATCACCGGTCATACTAGAGAATAGTTTTGAATCATGTTGGGACGTCACTTTCCCTGGCACGGGGAAACAGCCTGTCGCCATCCCGCACTGCCCTTTGTTATCGATGAGCACCGTTGAAAAGAACCGAGACTCATTCACTTTTCCGAATTTAGATCCCCCCGCCACTGTTAAAGAACGGCCCCAAAGCCGTTCATGTGATGCGAATACAAAATGATTTCGATCTGCTGAAGTATGTCCACCATTATCCTGCCGGCAGTGATGAGTAAGAAACAAAGAATCCTTTGTCAGGTCTGAGCGTGAAATTTGATACCCTCGTTCTGGAAAGAAATGGTTAAGCTTAATCCCGGCCTCTTGAACACTAGGGGCTTTTTCGAGTGGTTGTGAAGGAAACCCAATCATAAATAAGGCCGTATTATAGTAACCAGCAGAGCGCACATCTGTATACCGTTCATAATTCTCTCCGAAGTAAGAGCGCCATACATAATCCACCCCAGGGTCTGTCGGATACATCCACTTTAGCCCGATCACATCTATGACACTGAAACGGTAGTCTCCTTTAATCTCATCAAGCCCTGTTCCTCCCCAATCATCTGTCGCAACAAATCCATTTCCGTGAGGAAGGCTAATTGCTGGTAAAAAATTCTTCGCATACGCATGCACATGAGGATGCCCAATTAAATTCATCCCCCTCTTGGCAAGGAGCACCATAGTTGCATTGAATTGATAATTCTTACCTAAACCTTCATAACCACATCCAGAAGCATAAAAGCCATAGGTAATGAAGTTGTGATAAGCTCGCTTAAAGCCTTTAAAATAATCTTTGTTGAATCCTTCTTCTCCCTCGATCGCGGCTAAAGTGAAAGCCTGAAAGGAATCTAAGGTCACCCAATTTGAAGTCGTTGCAACGGCATCTACAAAGGTCCCATAATGGGCCGCGTTTACCGAAACTCTGGCAATCAAAGTCCTCACTTTATTACGAAGTGTCTTCGACATAAAAGGATGTCCATAGTCATAAATAAACCCCATATTATGCGCGCTAATAAAGGAACAATGGTCACCTTCCTTGATGTGCTTAAGAAGCTGGTCCACGATCACTTCTGTCGCTTTTAGATATTCTTTGGCCGCGTCACGATCATTCATCACCCAGCACCGAAAGGCCTCTAAAACCATGATCGAAAACATCTCATCGTTCATATTAAGACGTTTATCCTCATATTTACCGCCTATGATTTCTTTATAACGGTTGTGAATCTGCTTATCCCACCCTCCGCGTTGATAAGCTGCTAGAGGCTTTCCATTAGGATGCTTGGGATACTCATTTCTGTTTTCAATTTTGCCCTTTAACTTATTAGTATACCCTTCCAGCATTTTCCAAAGCAACTGGCCTTGTTCGGTTCCCTGGTAAATATCGAGCAGCATTTTACGGTCGCTTGGGCTATGAAGCATCCTAGGGTGCTGGCCTGGTGCTGGTGCCTTCGACACCTTCCTAACCCCTTTCATCGAATACTTAACCTTAATCGGGCCTAAGTCACTTAAGGAGATTTGAGAATAAGGAATACGATCGCCAGACTTAGTCAAAGCCACTTTTTTATCCCCTCCTTTGCTTTTCTCAAAGCCTGCCGGCAAAACCTGCCCAGAAACAAAGCCTATCCCTGTGAATAAAACAATAAAGGCTAAGCGCTTTTTCATCTTCATAGAAAGTAATACTAAGAATTCAAAAAAAACTTACAACTTAAAGTCACCCAAATACACAACGACCGCATGACCTTCTCTGTTTCAATCACTTTTATGAGCTTTTCCCGCACACAAAACTCCTTAGTTTTTTAAAAGCTAAGGAGGAGCTCTCTCCATAAAAAAACCTCCATGTAAATCAATCACATGGAGGTTTTTTAAAATTAAAAGAGGTTCAAAATCGGATTTGATTTCAACCCCCTTGAACTCTTTTTAGTCGAGAAGTTGCACCTTACCAGTTTCTAGATCATAAACGGCTCCTACGATCTTGATTTTCCCTTCTTTTTCCAGTGTCGCCAGGGTTTTGCTTTTCTTACGGATATCTTTCACCGTTTGTCTCGCATTTTCTTCAACAACTCTCGCGACGAACTTTTTATTCGAAGAATTACGCTCTCCTTCTACGTCTTTAACAGCGTCGACAGCGGGTTGAATCTTACCAAGAAGCGCCGTTAGATTTTCTAACTTAGCGCCATCACAGGCACCTTTCACTGCTCCGCAATTGCTGTGTCCTAAGACCATGACTAATTTAGACCCTGCGAGCTTTGTCGCAAATTCCATCGAACCAAGTTGATCTTCATTTTCAATATTTCCGGCGACTCTGCCGACAAAAACATCCCCGATTTCTTGATCAAAAACGAGCTCTACAGGAACTCGCGAATCGAGACATGAAAGAATCACCGCTTTAGGGTATTGGCCCAATGCCGTCACTTTGCGACTTTTAACAATATCAGCACTCGTTGACTTTAATTGGTTCTTCACAAACCGCTCATTACCACTCATGAGGTCATCTAAGACATCTTGGGGGGTCATTGCTTTTTGCTGCTCGGCGCTAGTCTGTGCATGGGCACAGGACATAAAGGCGCATGCCAATACAGTCGCTAATTGGAATAGATGTTTTTGTGTGTTTTTCATGATATAATTTGTGGTGATCGAGTGATTTCACTTTTCATTGGAAATGATCGCTCCTTTTGAGAAAACTTCAAAATTTTATTTCGCTGATCGAAGACTCACTCATCTATTTTAACACAGATTCATTTCAATCCCTCAAATTCATTTGCTGAAGCGATAATGCCCGGTTAATTTATATTGAAGTAAACAGTCATCTTCACTCGTTCCACTGCCAATGTTGTGAATCACGTAAGGAACTCCTGTAGAATTTTTGCGATCTGAAACAATCATGATATGAGGCTGATTGGGAGGGACGACACAGGTCACAATATCTCCCGCTTGAAAAGCATCATTTGATTTTTCATGAATGCCTAAGCTGAACCCCTGCCTCAAGAAAAACTTTCTCAGATTAGGAACTCGACGGTGATCAATATTCCTATCAGTCCTCTTGAGGCCCCAAATTTTGGGGTATTGAGAGAAATGATTTTTCATGTCAGAATGAACTTTGCTCTGTAGATCGTATTGATGAGCATCCCTCAAAGCTCGAATAATAACATCGGTGCATACGCCCGCCTTAGGGTCGACATCGCCATTAGGGAAATCAAGAGACTGATAGGAAGGGTCATACTGAGTGGTTACCCCAATTTGTTTCTTCGCACTTTCGACAAGGGGCGACGCCAATGCCGTGACACCACTCAAAAAAATTAATAAAATCACACGCATATTATCTATATAAATGAATTCTCCTTCTTTTCTATAAAAAAGACCATGCTAAATCTACTCGGCCATGGAGGAAATCGACTAATTGCTCATCACCAAGAGCCGCGCTCTTTTCTGTCCAAAGCCCAACTCTAAGTGCCCTGTGCCGTCACCTAACTAGGCTCACTTCGTCTCGGCTAAATCAACCTGACAGTTCCAACATAAGTCAAATGTGGATGGAGATTTATTCCCACAGGCCCCACAAGTCACCTCTGTGAGCGAAGCTTTATCAGCGCGTGCTATTTCTTTCTTAATCAACTCGACTGCCACCTCATAGTCATCATCATGAATCACACATAATGCCGGAAAAAATTCTGGAATCGCGACACCTTCCATCGCTGAAACGTTTTCATTCTTGATGAAAGTCTCAATTCCAGCGGCCTGAAGAAGGAATTGGTAATGGGTAACCGTCGTTAAAGCTCTCTCCCGAAATAACTCTCTCATAATGGTTCTTTATTTTACGAAGATTTTGGACGTTGGCTAAATTGAAAAATAATGCCTCCTACCAACCCAATCACCCCAAACAAAATCATCAATCAATACCCGTTGCTGGGAAATGTCAGTATTACAGTTAATCATTCAACTTTCACTTACTCGTTCTTTGTTACCTGAACTTTAACCTCTGGCAGGCCTTCCCGATTCTTAGCATTTTCAAGGAGCTTCATTCTCGTCTTTAGCTCGTAGAGTTCGTCCTCAAGCCCTCCATCAGGAAGTATCGCTAAAATCAATAAAGGGATAAAATTTAAAAAGAACCCTAAAAAGAACCAGCCCCAAGGACTTCTTTTTTTTGATTTCGCTAAAAAGTAACACGCTCCTCCGCAGATGAACGCAAGAATTAAGATTGAGTAATGCATCTGATAATAAAATCTTGGTTAAGTTTATTCACCTTCCTTTAAAGCGCGAGAGATTTCTTTTATTCGACGAAGCTCTTCTCTCAATGTTTCATTCTCCATTTCCAATTTCTCAACACGCCCATAATCAACCATTCGCGGGATATACTGAGGGCAATTCCAATCAATTGCCTCCACCTCAATGGTAGCGACACGTTCGACTCGACCCTCATCAGGTGTTTCGAGCTGCGCAATAAGCGCCTCTTCGGCTTCCTCGACTTGGAGCATCGTTAATCGCCCAAGCAGCTTCAGCCTAGCTCCATTTTCATAGTCCATTAGAATGAGCGCCACTTTATTATTCTGAGTCGCGTGTCCCATCGTTACAAATTGGCGATTACCTCAATAATCACCAAAACCAAGATGACTGAGTCCCAAGATCTTTAGAAAGCCTTTCGGGCCTCCTCGGTGTTGAACGTAAGGCCATCCTGTCGGGGAAACAGATGCTAGGTAAAAGCTACTACGCTCACGAATAAACGCAGTCTCCCTCTCCTCAAATCACTAACTTTGAAACGACCTTCAGAAAAAAACCCAAAGTCCTCCTATCCGTTGCGGATTGCGGGAGGGTAAGCTTTGACGAACGTTTTGAGGTTATTGAACTTCGTTAAAAAGGCACCGTGGTGATATGACTTGTGATACAATTTTATCTATCACGATTAAAGCGCTTTGTAGGAGATTGTATGGCTCATATTGTCTACTCAATAGACTTTCTTCGTTGGTTATTCAGAAGCTAATTTTCTCCACCTAAACTTAAAGTGATCTTCCGAACTGTGCTCGATCATAATAGCAGATTTCCCCATTGCTGTTTTTATGATGAATACAGGCTTCTTACCGCTCTTTAGCAAAGACTTTTTCACCCTCTTCATACCTTCGATATCAGCATGATCATTTGCAGATTTAAAAACAGCTTCTCCTTCTCCAATATGATAGATGTTAACGTCTTTCATATTAGGACTCACTGAAAACTCAGGGTCATTTGGTTCTATCCAAATCATAGCCCCTTTCACAGGAGGTTTTTCACTTCGCTCTGTGAGTTTATGAATAGTTCCCTTGTTTGGGTCTAACCATACTGCTTTGTAAATATCGCTATACGATTCTTCTGTCACCTCAATAGTGGCATCAATTTGCTGTTGCTCTGCTAATAACGTAGGTGATAAAATGAGTGATGAGAGTATTGTGAGTAGAATAGATTTAGATTTCATATTTTTTATGGACGTGTCAGCATAGACATCCCTTAAGCATGGGCGGTCTTTGTTTAAGAATCAGGCCTAACCGTCATTATGCGGCTGATCATCCCGAAACGGAAAGACACTCACAAACTACACACATTCCCAACAAACTCAAGGACTGGTCATGGATTGGGAACGACGCTTTGTTCTCCATTTTTTGTTCTGAAGCCTCTTAGAATCAATGGTCCTAAAAATGCAACAGCCAATGTAAACAATATAGTAAATCCTCCAATTGATAATCCTATTGTTGCTAGACCCCATAATGAAAACCAATCAGTAGTTCGGACATCCTGTGGCGTATTAGGGTCATAAAGTATCTTAATAACGTCGCCAGGCTGATACTTAGGTGGCGAGCTGGAAGTAGAACTGGTAGCTTCAATTACTCTCCCTGAACTTTCGGTGAACCTAATGCGTGGAGCATAAGTTGATCCACCTTCAGACCCGTTATTCTCAATTAAATCAATTACTTCACCTTGTGCAGATGAAGCTTCTGCTATGAAATCGGATGTGCGTAAATATCCCCAGCCACCAAGAGTCAGTGGAAGAATGGCAAATAGGCATATTACGATTGCTATGAGTCGAAACGACAGGTTTAGACTTGGTCTTGGCATCTTTTAGGAACGCGCGAAGCGCAGTCACCGCCTGCCGGGAGCGCCGGTTCGACAAAGGGGTTAGGGTTCTAAAAATCATAAAACTAAACTACTCAGCGGGAAGTGGATTGTGGTGCGACGCCTTGTTCGATAATTGATTCAGTAGATAACAGTATTTCTAAGATAGTAGTTCTCAACAAAATATGGTTTTGCAGAAACTTTCTTCACTATTTTCCCACTCCTATCTGTCAACCAAAAATCATACTTATCCAAAGCTATTTTCATGTGCGCAGTGTATGATTCTCCTGCCTTAGCTTGAAAAGTTAAGAAAGCCCTTACTCTCATTTCCAAACCTTGTTTAGTGCGCAATTCACCAAGAGTTTTCGCATCGGTCACTCTGTCGTAAAACTCCAGAGTCCGAGTCCCAGGAGAAAGCCTAGTAATAACTTTGTTTCCTGACCTAAGACGTGGGGTTTCTCCATCAATTCTCACAAGAGATGGTTCACCATCTGCATAGATTTTTGCGTGAGGAGCGTCTTCTCTAGGAGCAACGTGAGTCCCTGGAATCAATCCACACTAAACCAGTAAAAGTGGCATTATTGTCAGGAAGAGAGCTGGGATAGATTTCATTTATATCGAACGTCTATGCTCTGGCATCCGCTACAGGCGGCGCCAGCTCGACGAAGGGGTTAAAGGTTCTAGTATTCATAAAATTCAACTACTCGGCGGTAGCGGATTGCTCAGCAGCACCTTGTTCGCATCGCTGCGACAACCAGTAACTAGTCCAGTGATACCCATGAGTCGAAACACTATATTATGGCATCATAAGCGCTGGTAAAACCTGTCGCACAGAGCTTTGCTTTCCATCTGGATTTAATATTTTCAAATGAATCACCTGACCATTCGCCTCATCAATAATGGTGGGAACAAATGGCGCAACATACTCCATGCCTTCCCTAGTAATCGGACCAATTGAAGGGTTAAGTCTATAGGTCTTACCGGGGGAGAGATTGGCAGAAACTAAGACACCACTTGCATGCATACCTCCAACTTGGGCGCCGACTTCCAATTTTCGTTTACCAGGTGCTAATTTATATTCCTTGGATTCTTGAGCCGGAGCTCCGTCAATCTTCGAAATATACATTCTTCTCGCAGTAAATCCTTTATGTATGTTTAAGGATCGTTTGATAGTGACAGTTCGATTTGAACTAGGATTAACACCCTGCTCGACAAAAAGAGGGGGCAAAGAACAAGATGAAAAAAACAACAAAATCGTTAAAGCTGCAATAGCCTTTGTAATTCTAATTAAGTGAGAGGTCATTGATTTTTAGAAATTTTAGCGAACAGTCTTATTATAGGAATGAAGGAGTGATATTCGTTTCGGATATTACTTGGGAAGGACTAGAATCTAAAATCTCTCTTTTGTTTAACATCCATCAAGTTATAAAAGATAAAACCCGGATATCGCAAGGCCCTTTTTAATTTAAGATGTCTTAACTTTTCGCTTTCCAAAAACAATCAATCCCAACAAATCTAGATCACTCTTGTCCGTCTTTTTGACGTCTGACACGCCAGCATACGATCAGGAAGCTAAAGAATACCAAACCTGTATTTATAGATAGCAGCTGTAGGATAAGACCCAATGACGTATAAAGCACTTGTGTGTTCACCTGGTCAACGTAGGGATCCATCTCTACATTCAGCGTGATCATCGAATGCTTCCCGGAACCGCTTCGTAAAAATAAAAGGCCGATGAGCCAAGTGCTGATCGAGAAAGCTAAAAGAAATGGCGTAACTAAAGCCTTGAAGCACGCACGCTTAATCGCCAGCACACAAAAAACAATGCTGTAAATCATTGAAAACGAAAGTGCTACGGCCTGAAAACCACCTAAATAATCGCTAATGGGAACTGAATAGCTAGTGGTAGTTTGGGCGAAGAACATCATTCTATAAATGAAAATATCAACATAATCACCCCTGACCAAGGAAAAACTTTGCTGGAAAACTCAAGGGCTAAATGATCATAGATCTAGCCTATAGAGCGGGTCAGGGGCTAGCTACT
>CALFBI010000019.1 GCA_937951675.1 uncultured Verrucomicrobiales bacterium | reverse complement strand
TGTCTTGCTTGTCTTGCTTGTCTTGCTTGTCTTGCTTGTCTTGCTTGTCTTGCTTGTCTTGCTTGTCTTGCTTGTCTTGCTTGTCTTGCTTGTCTTGCTTGTCTTCGTTTTTTTCTTGTTTTTGCTGCTTTTTTAGTTCTTCGATTTTCTTTTTAGCGAGGGCACGATTAATGGATGCCGGGCGATGTTCCGGCTCCATTTGTAAAGTTGAATCGTAATGTGTGATGGCGTCTTCTAGAAGTTTGATGGCGAGATCGAGCGCTTCTTTCTGTTTTTGTTCTGGGGCCGTTAAGGATTCAGCCTTTGAGTAAAGAGCATTCCCAAAATTATAGTGGGTTTCTTTCTGGAGAAGAGGGTTTTCAGTGGTGAGAGATTGAGCAAAGGATTCTTGAGCTTTGTCGTAATCCTTGAGGTGGTAGTAGACCGTTCCTTTGGCAAAGGCCCATTCTTCTAAGTTTTTACCCTCAGGAACTTTTTGGAGATGTTTAAGGGCCTGTTCGTAATCTTTGGCTGCGAGCGCTTCTCGCAAATCATTACTCAAAGAACCTGCTTCGATAGGGCTTGTGAATGAAAGTAACAAGAATACACCAAGAGTGCTTCCGTTTTTAATAGAAGAGCCTGGGCGACGAAGGTGTTGTAGTAATAAGGCAGCAGTGAAAAATATGATAGCGGGGAAAACAAAGAAGGGGTAACGAGGAATCCCGACGCGTCGACTCCCTTCTTCAGACTCAAATTTCTCAATGGTATGGAGAGCTTGTTCTAATTTTTTCGTAATGGAGACTCCTTTAGTCGGAGAATAAAAGCCTCCCGTAGCATCAGCAATAATACGCAGAGAATCAGGGTTGAGGCGGCTGAGAACAGATTGCCCTTTTTTGTCCCGATACTTTCCACTGGGATGGCTGTCGTCTGGAATGAAATCTCCAGTATCAGTTCCCACTCCTAAACTGAAAATGACGGTGCCTTCCGTTTTGAGCTTTTTAGCGGCATCTTTAAGGCCTCCTTCGTGTTCTTCTCCATCACTCATCACGATAAGTGCATGGTGTTGCTGCCCTGTTTTTAAAAAGGTTTCTTGAGCAAGCTCGAGAGCCGACTCGAGATTTGACCCACCAAAGGCTATCGTGTTTTCAGAAAGCTGGGCAATGCTTTCGCGTAAAGCCCCGTGATCTGTGGTCAGGGGAGCTTGGAGCCAGGGCGTGCCAGCAAAGGCAATGAGCCCAATTCGATCCTGGGGGAATGTCTCTAGGATTTCGAGCGCCGCGATCTTCGCCGCTTCGAGACGGCTTGGTTTCTGATCGGTGACTAACATGGATCTAGAAACATCAATCGCAATGAGGATATTGCGACCACGCGCTTTCTGAGGAAGTTCACGGAATCCCATTGTAGGTTGAGCCAGTCCAAGAATGAACCCGGAGAGCCCAAGGGCACTGAGGAAAAAAATGAGACCTCTCGACTTCTGAGGTGCTGTTTGAGCTAGTCGTTCTCGAAGGCGAGGCGCGAGAAAAATCTCCCATTCCATCGTTCCCTTATTCCCAAATAAAATGACTCCAATCCCGATGAGGGGAAGGAGAAGCAAGAAGTAGAGAATGTGAGGTTCCTCAAAAGTCATGCGGGCATGGGCTTAGGGATGAAAAGTTGTAAGGAAAAGGCGAGAAGAGCGAGGAGGGAGGCTCCGAGAAGAGGCCATTGATAGAGCTCTTTAGTATCAATAACAGTGCTTGTTTGAGCCTCACTTTTTTCGAGACGGTCAATGGTTTTGAAAATATTTCTCATGCTTTCGTTATCCTTAGCGTGATAGAATTCACCCTCTGTGATTTCCGCAATGTTGCGAAGCGATGTTTCATCAAATTCCTGTTGGGGACTGGCTTGAGAGTGAAGGCGGCCCCCGATACTACCCATCGCAATGGCGTAAATTTTGATACCGATTTTCCCGGCAAGCTCGGCTGCCACCTCGGGAGTAAGTGGACCAGAGTTGCTTGCTCCATCAGTAACCAGCACGATGATTTTACTTTTAGAATCGCGCTCTTTGAGGCGAGTTGCAGCGGCGGCAATGGCGGACCCAATCGCGGTTCCTTGTTCGGTTACTGCCCCGAGAGTCACCTGCTTGAGGTTGAGGAGAAGCCATTCGTGATGCATAGTGATCGGGCTAAGAGAATAGGGCTGACCCGCAAAGACTACTAATCCAGTCCGATCATTCGGTCGACCATCGATGAAAGAGTCAATCACTCGTTTCGCAACATCGATTCGTCTTTCTCGGCGGAAACTGGCTTCGGGTTTGAAATCATCAATGCGCATTGATTCAGAAATATCAAGAGCGATGACCATATCGATCCCGCTAGAACTGCGTGATTCGTAAGCATTCGTCCATTGCGGGCGAGCCAGGGCGAAAGTGGCTGCCCAGAGAGCGAGGACGAGAAGGAAGAGGTTGAGTCGCCCTGGTTGGTTTTTATTACTGTGACCAAGGTTCGCTAAAAAGCTTAGAGAAGAAAAGGTTACGTAGTGATGCGTTCCTGGTCGTTGCCGAAGAAAAAAGAGTCCGCTGAGTGGAATCAGGAGAATGAGCCACCAGGGATGTGCGAAAGAAAAATGTTCCAAGATTTGATTCATAATTCTTGGAGGTAGAGCTCAATTTTTTCGATGAGGCCCTTCGTTTCTTCGATGAAGGGGGAGGGCTCGGATGATTTGTTCTGGTAGGCGTGTTGCGAGAATTGTTGGAGAAGCGTTTTTATTTCTGACTGGAGGTTTTCACCTAAGCGAGGGAAGTGATTCGCATCGCTGATTTCTTCGTAAGTTTGGTAAAGTGCGGCGCTTTCGGTCACTTGGCTGAGATACTCTCGAAAGATGAGGGAAGTGGCTTCGGTCGAAAGAGTTTCTTTTTGAGAAAGGTGAAGGAGGGCCTGTTCTTTCGGAGAAAGGGTCGGAGAGTGAGTTTTTTTCACCTTTTTAATGATCCGAAAGAGGAGCACCCCGATCGCTATCAAAGCGAATAGCCCAGTGACGAGCCATCCCATGGGCAAAGGGGCTTCCGGAAGGAAAGCCTCTGGCCCCGTGATATCTTGAAAAGAAGGTGTTTCTAAGGATTCCATTTAGTGGTGAAGCCTACGTTGAGTGCGCCGTTTAAGCAGCCGGTGGAGTTTTGGGAGGTAATCTTGATTCGTCCAAAGCGTGGTGTAATCAATGGCGTTCCGCTTGCAGCTTTGTTCAAAGTTTTCTTGCAAGCGACTTCGATGTTGATGATACTCGTTCTGTAGTTTTTCGCTGTTGGTATTGATGATGCGAGTGACTCCAGTTTCAGGGTCCCTAAGAGTGACTTTTCCTGCTTTAGGTAAGCGCTCCTCGATGGGGTCGACGATTCTCAGGGTGGTGAGTTCATGGCGACTGGCAAGTCGACCCAGTGGTTTCTGAATCAACATATCGGCGAAGTCAGAAATGAAGAAAATAAGAGAACGTTTTTTGAGCGATTGAAGGAGTGCTTGGGCGGCCGAATCAAGCGAAGTGCTGATTCCGGATGTTTCAGCAGTGAGAATGTCTCGCACAATTCTTAGAATATGAGCGTTCCCTTTCGCAGGGGGTAGGTATTGAAGTGTTTCTTCAGAAAAGAGTAAGAGCCCTACCTTATCACCATTCGCAGAAGCACTAAAGCCGAGGACGGCGGCGACTTCGGCCGCGATTTCTCTTTTGGTGAAATGATGACTTCCGTAATCCATCGAGCCTGAGATATCAACCGCTAACATGACGGAGAGTTCTCGTTCTTCGCGGAAAGTTCGAATGTAAGGGGTTTGAGAGCGAGCTGACACTTTCCAGTCGATGAAGCGCACCTCATCTCCATGTTGGTATTCCCTAAACTCATCAAAATCGAGGCCTTGTCCTTTAAAAGAAGAATGGTATTCACCGGAGAAGCTTTCTTTCACAAGCCGGCGCGCACGGACCTCGAGCCTGCGCACACGTTTCATGAGTTCTTCGATATCCATCTTTATAGAAAAAAGCAGGGGTTAAGGGACTGGGACGTGTTCGAGAAGTTTAGTGATCAAGTCGTCCGTTGTTTTTTCTTCTGCTTCCGCCTCAAAGGAGAGGAGGATACGATGTCTTAAAATACTAGGAGCAAGGTCTTTAATGTCTTGCGGGGTCACATAAGCTCGTCCTTGCATGCAAGCTCTAGCTCGGCCTGCGAGAGCGAAGTTAATAGTGGCGCGAGGAGAGGCTCCAGCTTGGATGAAGTTTTTCATCTCAGGCACATATTTTTCCGGATCACGCGTCGCCTGAATCAGGTCTACAATGTATTCTCGCACTGAGGGGTCGATGTAGATCTGGTTGACGAGCTCCCTGGTGGCGGCAACAGCCTCGGGGGTTGTGACTTGTTTGGTTTCAGGGGGCTGTTCGGTGCTGGCCATGCGGTCTAGAATGGCCATTTCTTCTGTTTTACTCGGATAGTCGACTGTGACTTTGAGTAGGAACCGGTCGAGTTGAGCTTCAGGAAGGGAATACGTGCCTTCTTGGTCGATAGGGTTTTGAGTTGCCAAGACAAGGAAGGGGCTTGGCAGGTCGTAAGTTTTATCTCCGAGTGTGACTTGTCTTTCCTGCATGGCTTCGAGAAGGGCAGATTGCACTTTTGCTGGAGCCCGGTTGATTTCATCTGCAAGAATGATATTTGAGAAAACAGGGCCAAGTTTAGCGAAAAAGTTTTTCTCCTCAGGATGGTAAATCATGGTGCCTAAGAGATCGGCCGGAAGGAGGTCAGGTGTAAACTGAATGCGAGAGAAGTCTAAACCTAGTGTCCCCGCTAAAGATTTGACGGCTAATGTTTTAGCGAGACCCGGGAGACCTTCTAGTAAAATGTGCCCTTTGCAAAGGAGTCCAATTAAAAGGCGATCGACGAGTTCTTCTTGGCCAACCAGCACCTTGGAGACTTCCGATTTCACTTGAGAAATCCAGAGGCTTGATTGCGAGATTTGTTCAGAAAGTAAGGCAGTATCCATCTATTTGAATTGATTAAAGCAGTCAGAAATATTCTGAGAACCTCAGAAATCGAAAAAATGACTCTTTCTTTCATACAAGAGCGTTCACCCCTTCTAGGATTGTGCGTGAAAGAGAATTTTTTTATCGGAGCATCATCAACGCCTTTTGAGTTGCTTCAATAAAACGCTTCACATCCTCTTCGTGATTATAAAGAGCGAAGGAGGCTCGCACGGTGCCGGTGATTCCGAATCGTCCCATCAGTGGTTGGCAGCAGTGGTGGCCGGTGCGCACTGCAACGCCCATTTGATCGATGAGAGTTCCAAGGTCGTAATGGTGAATACCCTTGATGTTGAAAGACACCGCTCCAACTCGGTCATGAGGTCCATAAAGTTGAACCCCATCGATCTCGGAAAGCTCCGCCGCAGTTTGCTGCACGAGAGCTTGTTCATGGGCCGCAATCTGGGGGAGCCCCAAATCGTTGAGGTAATCAAAAGCAGCGCCGAGAGCAATGGCTCCTTCGATATTCGGGGTGCCAGCTTCGAAGCGGAAAGGGAGGTCGTTGTAACTTGATGATTCGTAAGTAACCTCTTTAATCATTTCTCCGCCACCCTTCCAGGGAGCGAGTGATTCTAGAATCTCGTGCCGCCCCCAGAGAATACCAATCCCTGTTGGGGCATAGATCTTGTGTCCAGAGAAGGTGTAGAAGTCAGCGCCGAGCGTGCTGAGGTCGATTTCGAAATGAGGGATAGATTGCGCTCCATCAATGAGAACATAAGCCCCAGCAGCCTTTGCCGCCGTGATGATTTCTTTGATCGGGTTAAGTGTTCCAAACGCATTAGAAACATGGTTTACGGCAACGATCCGAGTTTTCTCATTGAGCAGAGAACGGTAGGCATCGAGGTCGAGGACGCCTTGCTCATCACAAGGGATGACTTTAAGAGAAGCTTCGTGGCGCTTGGCCAGCATTTGCCACGGCACGATATTAGAGTGGTGCTCTAGAGCTGAAATGATGATTTCGTCACCGGCTTGAATCGAACCACTTCGTCCTAGAGCCGAGGCGACAAGGTTAATGCTTTCGGTGCAGCCAGAGGTGAAAATAATCTCACGTTCATCGGTCACTTTGAGGTGCCGTGCGATCGTCACTCGAGCCGCTTCATGAGCCTCCGTGGCTTGCCGAGCGAGAAGGTGAGTTCCTCGATGAATATTAGAGTTCACGGCCTCGTAATAATGACGGCTCGCGTGAAGCACTTGAGAGGGCTTTTGAGTCGTCGCCGCATTATCAAGATAGACAAGAGGTTTTCCACCAATTTGGGTTTCCAAAATGGGGAAGTCGGCGCGGGCTTCATGCAATGCTCTCATATGGTGCTGGGATGTTTAAAGGAACTCCGATCAGAGCCGAAATGCACGTAAAAAAGTCTTTTTTACTCCTGCCATATTCCAAAATACATAGAGAATTATCATCGCTTTTCTTGAGAAAGCTCTTTAAATTTTGAGACATGATGATTTTAGGATTAGGAATAGTAAGCGGAATCTTAATAGGGCTGGTGGTTCTAGCTGTTTTTTTAGCGCTTTTTGTGATGGGCCAATACAACGGTCTAGTGACGTTACGGAACCGTTTTCGGAATGCTTTTGCTCAGATTGAGGTCCAATTAAAGCGGCGGCATGACTTGATCCCGAACCTCGTAGAGACCGCTAAAGCTTATATGTCTCATGAAAAGGGGACTTTGGAAGCGGTGATCCAAGCCCGAAATTCAGCGCTTTCGGCTCGTGAGTCAGCAAGTGCAGATGATGCGGAGTCTCTTAAAACTCTGATGGTGGCAGAAAAGGGCTTAGGTTCGGCTTTAGGAGGGCTTTTTGCACTGAGCGAAGCTTACCCAGATCTCAAAGCGAACCAGAATATGATGCAACTCAACGAAGAACTCACTAGCACCGAGAATAAAGTGAGTTTCGCACGCCAGTCATATAATGATGCCGTGACGAGTTATAATACAAAGCGGGAAACATTCCCCAGTAATATTATTGCGGGCGCTTTTAGTTTTAACCCAGCGACACTCTTTGAAGTGAGTGAACCGACAGAACGTGAGCCAGTAAAGGTTTCGTTCGATTAAGTCGTCAATGGACTTCTTTCAAGCACAAGACGACGCCCTCAAGCGAAGTCGGTTCTTAGGTTTTTGGTTCACGCTTTGCGTGCTAGGAGTGATTCTGGCGGTGAGTGCCGTCGCGATTGCGATCTCTTACCTGATGGAGCCAGAGGAGCACCGCCAGGCACTCAGTTTGGAGACGATTCCTTGGGACGTTTTAGGCCCGGTAGGGCTAGGGACTTTTTTGATCATTGTCGGGGGATCACTCTTTAAACTAGCCCAGCTTTCGAGGGGAGGGAGTGTCGTGGCGGCAGATCTGGGAGGAAGACTGGTAGACCCTCATACCACTGATCCTCATGAGAGCCGTTTAATTAATATTGTTGAAGAGATGGCAATCGCTTCAGGGGTGCCTGTTCCACAAGTTTATTTGATGGATCAGGAAGAGGGAATTAATGCTTTCGCGGCCGGAACCCAGCCTTCTAATGCCGTGATAGGAGTGACTCGAGGTTGCTTGCTGAGTCTAAATCGCTCAGAACTTTCAGGGGTGATAGCGCATGAGTTCAGCCATATTTTGAATGGTGACATGAGACTTAATATCCGTTTGATCGGGTTTATTTTTGGATTGATCGGGATTTCGCTGCTTGGGAAGACTCTTCTTAATGTGCTGCGTTTTGGGAGTTACTCACGAAGCCGTTCGTCAAACCGGGACGAAGGGGGTGGGGCTGTTATCGCTATTTTGGTAATCGGGGTCAGCTTATGGGTGATTGGCGCGGTAGGGGTGCTTTTTGCACGCTTGTTACAATCTGCGATTTCTCGTCAACGTGAATATTTAGCCGACGCCTCTGCAGTTCAGTTCACACGTGACCCTGACTCGATCGCAGGAGCGCTCAAAAAGATCGGAGGAATCAGCCAAGGTTCACGCTTGTCGAATCCGAAGGCGATGGAAGCGAGTCATATGTTTTTTGGAGATGGTGGTTTTTTTACAATGGGGTTCGCCACCCATCCCTCTCTTGAAAGCCGAATTAAAGCGGTGACTCCTTCTTGGGACGGATCTTATCCTGAAGTGACGCTGCCAAATATCGTAGAAGGTAAAAGCGGTAAGCGGTCAAAATCAAACCCTGCGATGAGCCAAATGACCTCGGGAGCACAGAGTATTCCTCCGGCTTTGCCTGCCTCTCTCGAGGATTTTTCGGATTTAGGTCAGACTCAGCTTCAACATGGGGTGCATATTCTAGAAAGCTTCCCGGCTCATTGGATCGAGGCGGTTCATCATCAAGATCAAGCTCAGGCACTACTCTTCGGGCTTTTACTTGCTGAGGACGGCGCCCTTCATCAACGTGAGATGAGTGAGCTCAGATCCCGAGTGGGTTCAGACACGGCGGCGATCGCAAAGGAATGGCACCAGTCTTTTCTGGGCATGCATTCTGCTCGTAAAATTGCCTTGATTGATCTTGCCATTCCAACTCTTCGGCAACTTAGTTACAGTGAATATCAACGTTTTATAACAGTGACGCAGTGGTTGATCTCGAGTGATGAAAAGGTCGATTTATTTGAGTTCATGATCCAACGGGTCATCGAGAGGCATCTGAGTTCACATTTTGAAAGGCAAGGCGAAGTGCGATTGAAATACCGTAAGCTTTCTAGCTTAAAGCATGAGGGGAATGTTATTTTCTCAACCCTCGCGGGAGTAGGTGCTCGTAATAAAAAAGAAAGTCACGAGGCTTATCAAAGAGGAATCGCGAGCCAAGAAGGCTGGTCGGAAGAGTTCTTATCACCTGATCAATGCGGTCTGAATGCTGTGGGCGACGCTCTTGATAAGTTTTTACAAGCGACTCCTCTCTTGCGTAAGGAGCTCCTACTGGTCTGTTGTGACATTGTAAGTGCGGATGGAGCCTTGAATAACCGAGAAGCAGAGCTCCTCCGGGCCATTGCTGATACGATTGGGGCGAGTATTCCTCCGGTCGTTCAGAATCTTGATGAGATTCATTAATGATCGGATCCAAACCGTTTATTGAAGCGTCGCTGAACTCCTTTAGGAAGGGTTTCTTGATTTTGGAAGAACCATGCTGAGGCGCTTTCTTTGTCAACATTTGCCCAGCGACCCAGAGCGCGGTGGTAAGTGCTGTTACGGTATCCATCGTTAGCAATTTCAGAGACCCAGCCCATGCTGAGCTCAGGGTCTTGGTAGATGCCTCGCACCGCAAAACTCCGAATCGCGCCATCGACGGGGTGGTTTTCCTGTAGAGAGGAAAGCCACTGCGAAGCATTCTCAATATCGCTGTCTACAAAGTCACTAATAAGGCCTTGAGCACCATGATTGATTTGATCACTAGAGAGCTTTTCAACCCATTTTTTGGCTTGTTCGAAGTCTTTTTGAGCCCAGGCGGCTGAGACGGAACGAATGCCTTGGTTTTTAGCCTCCTTCTCATCGAGGGAGAGAATCCACTCGGCGGTGCCCGCAGGATCACCTGGAGCAAGAGTATTGGTGAGCATTCGCACGGCGGCATTGCGGAGGCTTTGTTCTTCGAACTCTAGGGTGAGCTCTTTGGCCCGGTCCGGGTTAGTGAGGCTCATCCCTTGCATCACGGATTGAAGCGCTTGTCCACGCTCCCGGCTATAGGGCATCGTGAGTAAGAGTTCGTGTGAGCGTTCAGGGTCTAGAGAGGATAAGCCTTGGATGACTCCGACGAGATAAGGGTTCGCCTGAGAAGTCTCGTGGTTATCCTGGGCCCAAGAAATGGCAGATTCAGGATCATTTTGAACCCAGCTCGCAAGCACGATTTGGCTCGCTTCGTTTTTCTGCTGCCCAGTGGATTGAGCGTAGCGAATTGCTTCTTCGGGAGCGGCTTTTCCCCAGGCATGCAGGAGTATAGAGAATTCACTCATTCGGGAACGCGTCAAACCTTCCGCAATGAAAGCATCGAGGACTTCTTCGAACTCATCTTCTTGGATCTGATCAACCAGAGCGAGAAACCCGTAACTACGTTCAATGGGGTCAGAGAGGCGAATTAAATCCGTAACAGCATGACTTGGTCGCCGTCCTTTTACCAAGGCGACTCCGGAGCGTGTCACAGGTCGACCATTGATTCGGCGGGCCTTTGGGTGAGGTTTTTCATTTTTCAAATGAGCCTCTCTTGAGCCCGAGGGAGTGGACTGAAGAGCTGAAGTTTGATCCTTACTGGACTCTTTCGAGTTTTTTATTCCGATTTGATAGACAGTTACAAGACTGACTAGCCAAAGAGCAGTGACGATAGGGAAAGTAGGCGACATAGGGCGTCAATTAATTTAGGAAAGAGAATGAGTAGAACGATTTTTTGAAATAAGAACGATTCAGGATAGAAACAAATCAAAGTGGAGGCAACCTGATTCGAAGGGCTTAAAAAGAATCGGTTTCACCTTTCGCCAACATCTTACCAAATAGGTTTAATCATTTTCTTGCTGAAGCTGTGACTGCCAGTAATCAAGTCGCTCTTTCACTCGTTTCTCCATGCCGTTTTCGGTGGGATCATAGTAAGATCTGCCTTCAGGGAGGTAGCGTTGTGGGACAAACCCTCCTTCGTAGTCATGGGAGTAGAGGTAGGCCTGAGCGGCTTCGTCAGCCCCAGAGCGAAGCGCGATTTTTTTTCGGAATTGAGTGCGCAGATGGGGAGGGACACTGAGAGTAGAGCCCTGTGCGACATCATGGAGCGCTTCAGTAATCGCAAGGTAGGCACGATTCGACTTCGGAGCAGTGGCTAGGTAGACCGTAGCATGCGCGAGAGTAATACGAGCTTCTGGCATGCCGATGATTTCTGCAGCTTGGTGCGCGGCAAGGGCGACGCGAAGGCCCTGAGAATCGGCAAGGCCAATGTCTTCAGAGGCTGAGATGATGAGGCGGCGTGCGATAAAGCGAGGGTCCTCACCTGCATGTAACATCTTAGCCAGCCAGTAGAGCGCGGCATCGGGGTCAGATCCTCGAATTGATTTGATGAAAGCGGAGATCGTGTCGTAGTGAGCGTCACCTGCCCGGTCATAAACGATCGCTTTTTGCTGAATCGATTCTTCCGCCACTTCGAGAGAGATTTCGATGTTCTCCTCGGAGTTCGGTGGAGTGGTGAGCACGCCGATTTCGAGCGCTGTGAGGGCTTTTCGAGCATCTCCATCTGCTTTGATAGCAAGGTGGGAAATGGCTTCGTCCGTGATCTGGATCGGATATTTCCCTAAACCACGCTCTTGATCGTGGAGGGTGAGTTGAATGAGGCGTTCGAGTTCTGCTTGGGGCACAGGTTCGAGCTCAAAAATCTGAGAACGTGAGACAAGAGGCGAATTGACATAGAAAAGAGGGTTTTCAGTAGTCGCCCCAATGAACCGGACCGTGCCTCGTTCGATATGAGGGAGCAGGACGTCTTGTTGTGATTTATTAAAACGATGAATCTCGTCAATAAAGAGGATCGTAGTCTGATTCCGTAATTTTTGATACCCTTCCGCGGCTTCAATTTTTTTACGAATCTCGGCGACATTAGATTCAACGCCGTTGAGAGATTCGAAACGGGAGTTCGTTGTTTTCGCAATGACGTGGGCGAGACTGGTCTTACCAACGCCAGGAGGCCCATAGAGAAGAATAGAAGAGAACCGATCCGCTTCGATCGCTCTCCTTAATAATTTACCAGCTCCGAGGAGGTGCTTCTGACCGACCACCTCATCGAGAGTTCGAGGGCGCATTCGTGCCGCGAGAGGCTGGGAGGAAGTCTGAGCAGAACTCTCTGAGGAATGAGTCGGCTGATCATTCTCAGGCGGAAAGAGTGAGCTCATGAGCTGTGTCTTAAAGACCTGGGATGTTGAGTCCTCCAGTCATTTTTTTCATTTCAGTCTCAGAAGCTCCTTTTCCAAGAGCAATCGCTTCTTGCACGCCTTTGAGAACGAGCTCTTCAAGGAAATCGGCATCTTGTGGATCAATGATGCTGGGGTCGATTTTAATGGATTGGACTTCGCCACCTCCATTGGCTACGACAATCACTTTACCTCCTCCAACCGAGGATTCGAAGTTTTGTTGAGCGAGCTCTTCTTGTGCTTTTTGCATCCCAGCTTGCATTTGCTGAGCCTGTTGCATGAGTTTTTGGATGTTCATAGTAGTCTGTTTAAGAAAGGAGTTTCCCCTTAAAAATTTCAAGGGCGTTTTGGATGAGAGGATCTTGGTAGAACGATTCGTCTGTTTTCGGTTCTTCTTTGGGCTTAACGAGCTCAGGAGTTGGAGCGCTTTTCGTCACCGGGACGACGGGCTCAGGTGGGAGCTCGGGTTCCTCCGGTGCGACTGAGATGAGGGCGTCGAAGTCGATTTCTTTACTCTGCCGAGGAGGAGAAGGAGAGGCTACCGGTTCGATTTTTACGGGAGTTTCTTGAGGAGCAGGTTCTGGCTGGTCGTATGATTCTACCGCAATGAAGTCAGGGCCTTGATGAATAGGAGGTTCTGATATGGTCGCAGGCTCAGAAAGAGGCTCTTCTAAGGTTGCTGGGGGAAGCTCAGGTGAGGTTGGGAAAGAAGGAGCTTCTACCGAAGGGATTTCTCTTTCGATCTTGGCTGTTTCAGTTTTGGGAGCCTCGACAGGGAAGGCTTCGGTCGTAGGTGTGGTCGTTTTCTGTTCTTCAACCCTTGGAGCGGTATTGGGAAGGAGAGCCTCACCCGAAGAAGGGAATTGAGAGGGGGCTCCACCGAGAGCTTTGATCACATCTGAGATGAGAATTTCAGAGAGAGATTGGATCGATTTAATGACGGCGAGCTCGAAGTGAAGGCGCTTATTACGAGCCCACTTCATCCGGCCATCAGCTTCTGCAAAAATGTCGACGAGATGAAGCAAGCGTTCATGGCTGACGTCGGCACTGACTTTTTGTAATGTTTCCCAGAGGTCCTCTGGGAGTTCATCTGCTTTCGCGTGAGGGTCGACTTTAGAGACGAGGATGTTACGCAGGCAATTGATGAGTTCGATGAGTAAATGTGAGAGATCTTTACCGGCTTGTTCTTGCTGATGAATGACCTCAATGGCTTGTGAAGGATTTTTGGAAAGGAGCGCCGAAACGAGCGAGGTGATGGTTTCTCCTGAAGTGAATCCAAAAATGTCGAGAACGTTGTCTTCGGTGATTTTTTCGCCACAAAAAGCGACGAGCTGATCAAGCATCGATTGGGCATCTCGCATTCCTCCATCGGCTCCTTTTGCGATTGTCCAGGCAGCCTTGTCATCGAGTAAAACGCCCTCGGCAGTTGCGATATGCTGGAGGTGCTTGGCGATGACTTCGGTGGAAATGGGGCGTAGGTCGAACCGCTGGCACCGCGAGATAATGGTCGGGAGGATTTTGTTGGGCTCGGTGGTCGCGAAGATGAATTTCACATGTTCAGGAGGCTCCTCCAAGGTTTTGAGTAATGCATTGAAAGCCGATTTCGTCAGCATGTGAACCTCATCAATATAGTAAATTTTATAACGACACCGAGCTGGGGCAAACTTCACATTATCGATTAAATCTCGAACTTGTTCAACACCGTTGTTAGAAGCTCCATCAATTTCTAAAACATCTAAGGAGCGACCTTCCGCAATTTCTTGGCAGATGTCTTCTTCCGGATCGAATTCAATTTGAGGCCCATTGGTGCAGTTGAGCGCTTTGGCGAAAATACGAGCGGTCGAGGTTTTTCCGGTTCCGCGTGGCCCGACAAAAAGGTAAGCGTGAGCAAGCCGATCTTGTTCAATCGCGTTGCGCAGGGTGCGGACCACATGGTCTTGACCGAGAACGTCGGCAAAGGATTTTGGGCGGTATTTACGGGCGAAAACTTGGTAGCTCACTGAATCAGGTGGTCGTAGGTTAGGAATGCGAAAAGCTTGGGATCGCAGCAAGGAGCTGCTTGGTGTAATCCTCTTTGGGATGGTTGAAAACTTGGTCAGCCGAATCTTGCTCAATGATCTGGCCTTGGTTCATCACCGCGATGTTATCAGCGATGTAATGAACGACCGAGAGATCGTGTGAAATAAAGATCATGGTGAGGTCAAGTCGGTCCCGGAGATCGAGGATTAGGTTGAGAATTTGAGACTGAATCGAAACATCAAGTGCGGAGACAGGTTCATCCGCGATGATGAGTTTGGGTTCTGGGGCAAGCGCGCGAGCGATCGCAATCCGTTGGCGCTGTCCGCCCGAAAATTCGTGAGGGTATTTCTTCGCGTAGTCAGGGTTGAGCCCGACCGTGGTCATTAAGGTCTCCACTCGTTGCGCCATCTCGGCCTTACTTTGGTGTGGATGACGCTGGGCGATCGCCTCTGCAAGGGTCGAGTAAATCGTCATGCGAGGATTGAGCGAAGCATAAGGATCTTGAAAGATCATTTGGAAATCAAGGCGGCGTTGACGAATCAGGCTCGGTGCCATTTCCGTCAGAGCTTCCCCATTTAGAATAATCTTTCCAGAGGTGGCAGGTTGGAGCTGCATCACAGTTCGAGAGAGCGTCGATTTTCCACAACCTGATTCTCCAACAAGCCCAAGGATTTCACCTTTTTCAATCGAGAGAGAAACCCCGTTTACGGCACGAATGACTTCCTGTTTTTTTTGAAAGGCTCGCCCGACTCGCTGGGTGAAGTGAGTGTGCAAGTGATGAATTTCTAAGAAAGCCATTGCTAATAAAGAAAGCAGTTTAAGGGGGAGAAGAAAACCCTGAAAATGAAGACTATTCGTGATCGAAGGCGCGATTTTCGAAGCGCATGAGTTCTTTGATAAAGGTTAAAGGAACACTGCCAGTTTCGCCATTCCGGTTTTTGGCGAGGAGAAGTTCAGCTTTTCCGTCGTCTTCAGGTGGGGCTTCTTGGTTATCATCGCTTCCTGCTCCTTCTGATTTTTCTTGATAATAAGAGCTCCGGTAAAGCAGTCCGACCAAATCGGCATCTTGCTCGATCGATCCTGATTCACGGAGATCCGACATGCGGGGAGTTCCTCCTCGACTTTCAGGACCACGGTTCAGCTGTGCAAGAACGATGACTGGGATTTCGAGCTCTTTAGCGATGGCCTTGAGACCAGATGAAATTTCAGCCACTTCTCGCTCTCGAGAGTTGGCGGCCTGAGCGGAGTGGGATCGCATGAGCTGGAGGTAATCCACCGCGATGAGCTGAATGTTTTCATCACGCTTTTTACGTCGAGCTTTCGCGCGAAGATCATTAATTGTAATCGAAGCAGTATCATCGATAAAGAGCTTCGCGTTAAGGATTTCTTCCGAAGAGCGCTTGATTCGCTGGAGGTCTGCTTTGGTCGGTTTGAGTCCGTTTTTAAGATCTTGCGATTTATAACGAGAACGAGAGTAGAGGAGACGTTCCACAATTTGAGGAGTGCTCATTTCGCAGGAAAAGACCATCGCGGGAAGGCCTTGGTCGAGGCACACATGCTCGACCAAGTTCATCATGAAGGAGGTTTTACCCATCGATGGACGAGCTGCGATAATGAACATTTCAGAGGGTTTGAGGCCTCCACTCATTCGGTCGAGTTCTTGATAACCTGTTTTGATTCCAATCGTTCCTTTTCCGAGAATCATGTCCTGCAGATTCGTCATGACCTGCTTCATCGCGTCATTGATACTCGTTTCCTCGTTCGTTTCGTTTTGGTTCCTGATTTCAAGAACCTGCTCTTCCACTTGATCAAGGAAGATTGCGACGTCTTCAGGACCGTCATAAGCTTGCCCAATGGAGTCGGTGCAAGAAGTAATGACCGAACGGAGCACATGCTTGTCCTTTACCATTTCGAGATGGTGAGGGAAGTGGGCCGCAGTCGGTTGGTAGGTAAAGATCTCGGTCAGGACTCCAGCGCCACCAATGTTTTCGAGGTCGCCTCGATCCATAAGCTTTTGCGTGAGCGAGATGAGCTCAATCGGCTCATTTTTTTCATAAAGTTCGAGGATGAACTTAAAGAGTGTTTGGTGAGCGGGGTGGTAAAAGTGCTTAGGAAGAAGCGCTTGTTCCTGGGAGAAACCAATGAATTCGACCGGGTCTTGCAGCATGGTGCTGAGCAAGCTTTTTTCGGTATCAATAGCATGCGGAAGACTCCGAAGAGCATCCTCTTGTTTCTGAGCTGCTGCTTGTAGGGTAGGGGCGCCTTTTTTCGCTTCGAATTTCTCTGACACGGTAGAAAAAAGATAGGGTGAAAAGGGAAAAAAGAGAGACTTACTTTACAAAAGAATCACGACCAATTGTGAATAAATGTGAATAAGTATCAGGGATACGATGCTAGCAAGGATTGAAGTGTGAATAAGTTCACAAGCGCTTCTTAATACAAAGTCTTCGATTACTTTGAGTTATTGTGGAAAACTCCTAACTGATTGATTAAGAAAAAAGGGCACAAAAAAACGCATCTTGTGAAGACGCGTTTTTGAAATGTTAATAAGTTGTGAGTAGAGGCCTGATTACGCTCCTGCAGCGGCTTCTTCTTTCTTATCAGAAACAACTTTTACCTTAAGAATTGTGGTAATGTCAGCGTGAACCTTAATCGCAATATCTTTGGTGCAAAGCTGCTTAATAGGTTGATCAAGTTTGATCGCGGTGCGGTTGATTTCAATACCAAGCTCTTCGAGCTTTTTATGAATGTCCATGTTCGTCACAGAACCAAATGCTTTTCCACCTGCTCCTGTTTCAAGAATGAATTCAGGCTTAAGTTTCTTAATTTTCGCTGCCAATTTTTCAGCAGTTGCAAGATCAGCTGTTTCACGTTCAGCACGCTCTTTTTGGAGAGTGTCAAGGTGGCGAAGATTCCCTTTGCTTGCTTCATAAGCGCGGCCAGTAGGGATTAAGAAGTTACGGGCAAAGCCTGCCTTAACTTTGACAACATCAGCTTCGGCACCAAGACCGTCAATTTTTGTGCGAAGGATAACTTTTGTTTGTGCCATAAGATTGAAAATTAAAATGGTCACTCTTAATTGAGTGGAAGCGAGTAATTAAGGTGCGACAAGGTTTGAGTCAAGTAAAGATCGAGAGAAAAAAAGCGGAGAGACACTTTTTAAGGAGATCTTTTCCGTAGCCAGTCTTCTTATCTTCAGGAGGAAACAGACTGCTTCGCCTTAGCTAAGAGGTAGTCACGGTTTAATTTCGCGATATTATCTGCTGAAATGGATTTCGGGCAGACCGCCTCGCACTCGAAGTGGTTGGTGCAGTTTCCGAATCCTTCTTCATCCATTTGCTCGACCATTCCAATCACACGAGCCTCTTTCTCAGGCGCTCCTTGTGGGAGTTGGTTGAGATGAGATGCCTTTGCGGAAACAAATAGCATCGCACTCGCGTTTTTGCAGGCCGCGACACAGGCCCCACATCCGATGCAGGTTGCCGCGTCAAAGGCCGCGTCGGCGACTTCCTTAGAGATGGGGACAGAGTTAGCATCTGGAGCTGATCCAGTGCGGACGTCAATATAGCCTCCGGCTTGGATAATACGATCAAAAGAGCTCCGGTCGACCACTAGGTCCTTCACAATAGGAAAGGCTTTTGCTCGGAAAGGTTCGATCCAGATCGTGTCACCGTCGCTAAACTTGCGCATGTGAACCTGGCAGGTGGTGATACCTTGTTCCTTACTGTGAGGAATACCATTGATATTCAGAGAACACATTCCGCAGATCCCTTCACGGCAATCGTGATCGAAATGGATGGGGTCTTGTCCTTGTTCTAGGATCTGATTGTTGACGATATCGAGCATCTCTAGGAAAGAGGCTTCGCTCGGGATCTCTTTGGCCTGATAGGTCTCTAATTGACCTGGGTCATTCGCATTTTTTTGGCGCCAGACTTTTAAGGTGAGATTCATAAGGTTGTGATTAGGGTCAAGAAAGGGGTTTATTGGTAACTACGGATCGACGGTTGGGCTTCTTCGAAGATGAGTTCTTCTTTGTGAAGGACCGGCTCATTATCGACTCCGGTGAATTCCCAGGCAGAGACGTAGGAGAATTCGTCATCATGACGTTTCGCTTCGCCCACTTGGGTTTTGCCGCTTTGGACTTCCGCATCTGTATCGGTAAATTGATGTTCGCTCCGGAAGTGTCCGCCGCAGGATTCTTCTCGTTGATGGGCGTCACGAAGGAGGAGTTCTCCAAACTCGAGGAAGTCTGCGACTCGGCCTGCTTTTTCAAGCTCCATATTAAGTCCATTGGCCTCTCCTGGGATGAAGACATTTTTCCAGAAATCGTCCCGGATTACTTTGACTTTTTCGATCGCTTCTTCAAGTCCGGCCTTGTCACGAGCCATCCCGCATTTGTCCCAGATGAGGAGACCCAATTCGCGGTGGTAATAATCCACGGTTTTAGTGCCTTGGATCGACATTAGTTTTTGAATGCGTTCTTCGACTTCTTTTTTGGCAGAATTGAATGCTTCGTGTTCTTCTGTGATGGAGCCAGGGGTTTGCGTTGCGAGGTAGTTAGCGATGGTGGTAGGGATTACAAAATACCCATCTGCTAAGCCTTGCATCAGTGCCGAGGCTCCGAGGCGGTTCGCTCCGTGATCAGAGAAGTTAGCTTCGCCAAGGACGTGTAACCCTGGAAGGTTACTCATCAAGTTGTAGTCCACCCAGAGTCCTCCCATCGTGTAATGAACGGCGGGGTAGATCATCATCGGTTGTTGATAAGGGTTCTCTCCAGCGATCTTTTCATACATCTGGAAGAGGTTGCCATAGCGCGCCCGGATGGTGTCTTCGCCGAGGCGGTCGATCGCGTCGCGGAAGTCAAGATACACGCCAAGGCCGGATTTAGCGACTCCTCGGCCATCATCGCAGGCTTCTTTAGCAGCGCGCGAGGCAATGTCCCGTGGGGCTAAGTTTCCAAAGGAAGGGTATTTACGTTCTAGGTAGTAATCTCGGTCCTCGTCTGGAATGTCAGAGGCTTTCTTTTTTCCTTCTCGGATCGCGGCCGCATCTTCTTTCGATTTAGGAACCCAGATCCGTCCATCGTTTCGGAGTGACTCTGACATAAGAGTGAGCTTCGATTGGTAATCCCCAGAGACCGGAATACAGGTTGGGTGAATTTGAGTGTAGCAGGGGTTAGAGAAATAAGCGCCACGTTTATGGGCTTTAAAGGCCGCCATGACATTACACCCCATCGCATTAGTAGAGAGGTAGAAGACATTTCCGTAGCCTCCTGTGCAGAGCAGAACCGCATCAGCAGCGTGAGTGCGAATTTCTCCAGTCACCATATCACGAACGACGATTCCCTTAGCGTGCCCGTCGACGAGAACAAGGTCCATCATTTCAGTGCGGGTATGCATTTTAACCCCGCCTTTTTGGATTTCTTTTTCAAGCGCCTGGTAGCAACCAATGAGAAGCTGTTGTCCGGTTTGCCCCCGAGCGTAGAAGGTCCGAGAAACTTGGGCGCCGCCAAAGGAGCGGTTCGCCAGTAAACCTCCGTATTCACGCGCGAAAGGGACTCCCTGAGCCGTGGCTTGGTCGATGATGTTGCAAGAAACTTCCGAAAGTCGGTAAACATTGGCTTCGCGCGATCGGAAGTCACCTCCTTTAATCGTATCGTAGAAGAGGCGTTGCACAGAATCACCATCGTTCTGGTAATTCTTGGCCGCATTGATTCCTCCTTGAGCAGCGATCGAGTGAGCACGACGGGGGCTATCCTGATAACAGAAGCACTCGACCTGGTAGCCTAGTTCAGCAAGAGTCGCCGCGGCAGATCCACCTGCGAGGCCACTTCCTACAACGATCACTTTATATTTCCTCTTGTTAGCTGGGTTGATCAGCTTCGAGTCCATTTTATGCTTTGTCCACTTTTGAGAAAGGGGACCTTCTGGGATCTTACTATCGAGAGACATGGTCAATGGAGAAGGTGGTGATTAAGCCTGGCCGAGGCGGAAAAAATAAATCGCAATCGGGATCGATAAAAATCCGACCCAAATCACAGCACTATAAATGAGGGCTAATTTCTTATAAAGAGGGCGCGTTTTCGAGGTAGACAACCCTAAGGTTTGGAAAATAGAGGCTACTCCGTGCGAAAGGTGAGAGCAGAGAAGCGAAATGGCGATTACATAGAAGATGACGGCAGGGAGGGAAGAGAATCCATTGATGACCATTTGATAGGCGTCGAGACTCGTGCTGCCATCAGGCCGGGTCACCGTGAGGTCATTAAAGCTAGAATAGGGACCTAGGCGAGCCGTGAAATGGAGGAGGTGATAAATGATAAAGGCCAACACCGTAAAGCCCGACCAGATCATGATACGTGAGGACTTTGAAGCACGTTGAGTCGCTTCTTTTTGGTAGGCGGTGCGTGAAGCACGATTCTTGATTGTCAGTTGAACCGTCGCGACCACATGAAGCACGAGAGAGGTGAGAAGAACGACTCGCGCAATCCAGACCCCAGCTCCATGGAGGAGGTGGTGGAGGAAATAGGCGTAATCATTGAAGGCTTTTTGCCCGACAAAGATGAGCAAGTTTCCGCTCAGGTGAGCAATGAGAAAAAAGACTAAGACAAGTCCGGTAAGAGCAACGACGATTTTTTTACCAATCGAAGAATTCCAGAAAGTGACGAGTGCGGGTGGTGATTGAGGCATTCGATTCAAGGTGGTGGGCTGTTAAAAGCTTGAAACTTCAAAAAGCTAGGCTCGCTCCTAGAACTTGGCAAGGTGATTGTAGTCAGGAGAGTGAGGTCGACTCCTCTTGTTGAGGGGGCGCTTATTGTAAGTCATTGATTTGGTAAGATTCAAAGGCAGTCGAGACGATTGCTTTCCCCACTTCGGTCTCATCCAAGACGACTTCGGTAGCTCCTGCATTATACAGTTTTTCGACATTACTTGCAAATTTAGCTCGCGCAATGATGATGACTTCCGGGTAATGATGTCTGATTTCGGTAATGGTTTTCGTTACCATTTCATGATCAGGGAAAGTGATCGCCACGACCCGAGCTCGATCCATTCTGAGCATCATTTGTGATTCGGCGTGGCTGGCATCGGCGAAGAGCGCCAGGTGTCCTTCTTGATTGACTCTTTTAATAGTATGAGCATTGAGGTCAGTGATGACAGAGGGGATACCCCATTCGCAAAAAGCTTTGTGAATAGCTTGTCCCACGGGACCAAAACCACAAATGACCCCGTGATCGTGCAGGGAATCAAGGGTCGCGAGCGAGTCTTCAACCTTCTCCTTTTGCATTTCGAATGTTTCGTGTTGCTTCCAGCCGAGGAGATCGGCCAAGCGAATCATTCCTTTCATGAGAGAAGGGGTGAAAGCCATCATTAAGGCGGTAGAAGTGATGAAAATTTGGGTTAAAGGTTCCGACATTTCAAAAAGGCTCATCCCATAGGTCAGCAGAACGAGAGAGAACTCGCCGGTGCCAGCTAAACTTGCCGCGCAGATGAGGGCGTGTTTCGGGCTGAGCTTCATGGCGCGTCCTCGCCAGAACAGAATGAGACCTTTCCCTAAGAATACGAGGATCACAAAGAGGATGATCTTCCACCAATGTTGAAGCACGTGTTCGACCTCGATGAGCATCCCGATACTGAGAAAAAAGATCGTTAAGAAAAGATCTTTGAAGGGTAAAATGTCATTTAAAACCCGGTGGCTATAGATCGACTCACTCACGACAAGTCCTGCGACGAACGCTCCGAGGGCGAGGCTAAGGCCTAAGACATGGGCGAGAAAAGCGACGCCGGTGCAGAGCGCTAAGACGGTAAGTGTGAAAAGCTCTCGGCTGCGAGTGGCAGCGACAAGCCCAAGCGTTTTTGGGATGATATATTTCCCCAGTAGAAACATGACCCCGGTGAATACGGAGAGCTTCAGCAAGATAAAGCCAGCGTGATTGAGCTCGGTCCCTTGTCCTGCGATCAGGGGAAGGGCGACCATAAACCCGATCACAAAGACATCTTGGAAAAGAGCAATCCCGAGGGCGCTTCTTGCCGAAGGGCAGTGGACAATCCCTAAATCACTAAAAGCCTTCAGGCTCACTGCGGTGGAAGATAACGCGATACAGACTCCGAAAACAGCAGCGAGTGAGGGAGAAGCTCCCAAGTTTATGGCGATCAACGTCACGATGCCCACGGTGAGGAGCACCTGCGGAATGCCTCCTTTCACGACGATGCGGCTCAAATGCTTGAGTTCTGAAATAGAGAACTCAATCCCGAGTGTAAACATGAGTAAGATCACCCCAATCTCTGATAAGTGACTTACGAATCCCTCATTAGGGTTCATCCCGATCAATTCTGGTAGCCCCGAATTGGTCATCACCGCCCCACATAGAAAATACCCGATGATGAGGGATTGCCTCAACTTTATCAAAAGGAGGGAAACCGCAATAAGCGCCACCGCAATCGTAGCAAGGTAGGCAAAAACCGGGGAAATATCTGTCCCGGAGGCAGCAATGATAAAAGTGAAATTCAACTTAGTTAAGTTCTATCATAATCAGGACTGAAATCTGAAGGGAAAACTTTGACATGCAAGGGAAAGGGGTCGCTTTTTCTAAACCAAAAGAGACTCGAGGAATCGAGAGGAGGAATGAAATGTTCGAAGAGAGATTTCTGTGGATTGACAGGCGTCTCTGCTTCGCTATTCATACCGCTATCATTTTTAAAAAGATATGAGCGAGACCCATTCATTCCAAGCTGAAGTCAAACAACTTTTAGATATCGTCATTAACTCTCTTTACACAGATCGAGAGATCTTTGTGAGAGAATTAATCTCAAATGCCTCCGACGCCCTTGAAAAAATGCGTTTGAAGCAAATGGTTGAGAAAGAGATCTTCGAAGCAGACCTTCCTCTCGAGATCAACATTTCGACTGACGACACCGCCAACACAATCACCATTTCTGATCATGGGATCGGAATGACACGAGAAGAGCTAACCGAGAATCTAGGAACCATTGCGCATTCCGGAACCAAAGCGTTTTTGAAATCGTCTCAAACCGAAGGCGGCACGCCTGCTGATGTCATTGGGCAATTTGGGGTTGGGTTTTATTCCGCCTTTATGGTGGCAGATCGGGTCGAAGTCTTCACACACTCTTACCAGAAGGATGGCGAGCACCTTAAATGGGAAAGTGATGGCACTACAGGCTATCAAGTAGAAGAAGCTCCTGGCCAGAAGCGTGGTTCACGTATCGTTCTACATCTCAAAGAAGAGTATGTCGAATTTGCAAAGGCAGAGCGGATCAAATCGATCATTGAGCGTTATTCGAATTTCGTCTCCTTCCCAGTGAACCTTGCGGGAGAGAAGCTCAATAAAGTCGAAGCACTCTGGCTCAAGAGTAAGAACGAGATTTCAGAAGAGGAGTATAAGGAGTTCTACCAATTCACTTCACATGCCGGTGATGATCCTCGTTATACGATGCATTTTTCGGCTGACGCGCCTATTATGATCAATGCGCTCCTCTTTGTCCCAGGAGATAACCAAGAGCAATTTGGATTCGGCCAGATGGAGGCAGGCGTTTCTCTCTATTGCCGTAAGGTTCTCATCGATGACCAGCCGAAGAACCTTCTTCCCGAATGGCTGCGTTTCCTCCGTGGAGTGATTGATTCCGAAGACCTTCCTCTTAATATTTCTCGCGAAACAATGCAGGACTCGAGCTTGATCAAGAAGCTCAATAACCTCATTACAAAGCGCTTTATTAAATTCCTCGACAAGGAATCAAAGTCTAACCCGGAAGCCTTCGAAGACTTCTACAGTCGCTTTAGTCGCTTTATTAAAGAAGGAATAGCAACCAGCTTCGAGCACCAGCAGTCTCTTGCGGCATTACTTCGTTTCGAATCAACCATGTCCGAAGCAGGGAAGGTGACTTCCTTTCAAGAATACCAAGACCGGATGAAGGATGGGCAAGAAGAAATCTACTACCTTACCGGCCTTTCACGTAAATCTATCGAAGCGAAGCCTTACTTAGAGGCGTTCAAAGCAAGAGGGCTGGAAGTGATTTTCTTTACGGACCAAGTCGATGAATATTTGATGGACACTCTTCCGGATGTCGGAGGGAAAAAACTCGTCTCTGCGGATCGAGCTGGAATTGAATTCGATGATGTTGATACGGAAGGAGAGTCTCTTTCCGAAGAAGATCTTGAAGCGCTCACCTCATGGATGAACAAGGAGCTAGAAGAGAAAATCACACGGGTAGATGCCGGTAAGCGCCTCACGAGTAGCCCGATGGCGGCTCTTGCCCCGGAAGACGCGCAAAGCCCTCAAGTTCGCGCCATGATGAAAAACCTCGGCGAAGCGGCTCCGGTTGTGAAGGGACGGCTTGAAATCAACCCTCGTCATGATTTGATCAAAAATCTCAACGTTCTGAGAGAGTCGAAACCAGAGCTCGCAAGCAAGATTGTATCTCAGCTCGCAGATAACGCACTCCTAGTAGCGGGTCTTGTTGATGACCCAAGTGTCGTCGCTAGCCAGATGAATGAGCTCGTCGCAGATTTGATTTCGTAATCAGTCTGCCGCAACGCTAACCCCTCAATCTAGCCCCTTCTTGTCTTCCAGAGCCCTTGGAAGAAAGAAGGGGTTTTAATAGCAGTAGCCAACAGCATTGAGCGTGCCAACCTGTTTAAAGAGCGTAGTTGAGTTAAGCTTCTTGATCTGCAAGAGCCTCTAGACGACAGATTGCAGCATATTCTCCGAACGTTTCAGCACACGGTCCCACCCCAATCCAGTTTTATCCCTAGCAGTCCGAACCCATTTCTTAAATTGCTTCTTTCAGCCGAAATCTTAGTTCTTCACCTAGGTTAGAAACGCGACTCATCCCAACGATGTGAAAAAAAGTAACAGTGAGTGAGTTTATGCCAATCACCAAATCGAATGAGATTGCAAGTGGAGTCGTTTCGAGCTATACCTACAATGTGAATCAATTAGGACAGCGCACTCAAGTCAGCCAAGCCGGCTCGGCTTTTGCGACTGCGCAGTCCATTGAATGGGGGTATGACCCACTCGGGCAAGTGACTAAGGCAGATCACAGCGCCGACAACAGCCAAGATCGCAATTTTGGTTATGATCAGATCGGGAACCGGATCACCGCCACCGAAGGAAGTAACGCAGCCCAGAACTACACCAGCAATGCTCTCAACCAATACGACAGCATCGACGGGCAAGCTCTCAGCTACGACGCCGACGGAAACCTCCTCAGCGACGGACAACGCACCTACACTTGGGATGGGGAAAACAGATTGCTGAGCACCACCGAAGCCTCAAACAGTGCCACTGCGCAATATGAGTATGATTACTTGAGTCGCAGAGTGAAGAAAGCCGAAGGAACGGATACCACCATTTATCTTTACGAAGGATGGAACCCAGTGCTCCAAACTAAGAATGGAACCGAGCAAACTCGCTACAGCTGGGGAATGGACCTCAGCGGAAGCATGCAAGGAGCCGGTGGAGTAGGAGGCTTACTCGCCGTTCACAAATCAAATGGTCTAAGTGGCTACCCAAGCTACGACGGAAATGGAAACGTGAGCGAATACCTCGACACCGCAGGAGCAACCATCGCCCATTACGAATACGACGCCTTCGGGAAAACGACCGTCAAAACGGGAACCCAAGCGGACAACTTCGAACACCGTTTCTCAACCAAGCCAATCGAGAAGGAAAGCGGCCTCTATTATTATGGCTATCGTTACTACGATCCAAAA
>CALFBI010000018.1 GCA_937951675.1 uncultured Verrucomicrobiales bacterium | reverse complement strand
ATGAAAAAGAGCCTTGTGATATTCGGGGTTTATTTTTTATAACTTGATGCATGTTAAAGAAAAGAGAGATTCGAAGGTCTAATCCTTCTCAAGTGATATCCGAAACGAATATCACTCCTTCATTCCTATAATAACACTGTTCTGCAAAAATGAATTGGGTGCCATTGCTTATCCTGCTTCTCTCTGGAGCTATCTCTTCATGTGCTGTTAGCATTGATCCAATCGACCCTGGAAATAACTACATCGGAAGAACAGCAGAGTCGATTGTCTCGGAGTTTGGGGTTCCTGCCGAGGCTACGCTAATAAGGCCAATCGCGCCATTAGGTAAAGAGTATACTCAGCAACTTACCTACTACTTCAGATCAGCCGACGGAATTGTTCGTCCATTCAAATTTTGGGTGCAGAACGGGCGTGTGACTACTCATGAAGAGATCGAAAGATCCGCCAGAATGCATATAGTTACTGCCAATTCTAGTAACAATATTGAAGCAATCATCGAATCTCAGAAAAATTAATATCAAGCAGAACAAGGCGTCGATTTCAACGCCTGACACGCCCTGAAATGGGAGCTTTATGGCCAATCAACAATCAACCCAGAAGTCGAGGCGCGCAGTCAGTCAGGCGTGAGATGACTCGACGTTCGGCACAATAAATATGATAATGGAACGGCTACTTGATTCACCATTGCGCGTTACGGATGAACAGAGTCTCTCTAAAGTTGACGGCCTGCTGCACGATGAGACCCTTGATTTCGATAATATTGAATATGATTCAAAGCATCAGACGATCACAATTTCAGTGCGTCGACAGTTTCACGGTGGTCACGAACGGATTATTAGTTCAAATCCTGCATGGAAGACATACGAGAAGGAGTGGATGCATTCCCGCGTTACTATCCGCCAAGTCAGATCTTGGAATTCCGAACATGACCAGGGAATCGGTAGCTATACTTTCTGTCTGTGCTGCGTTCGTGATGGAAGACTGATTATCGAGTGTAACGAAGCTCTCGTAATTTTATTCGAGATCGATGGCATCGATGTGGAGATTAAAGATCTTGGCTTTAAAGGCAAAGCAAGGATTAGGCGGGGACTCATGGGTATAGAGTTATCTGATAGCGTTATTCATGAATAGCCGAACAAGGCGTCGACAAACTCAACCGCTGACCGCGCTTGAGTTTGTCGACGTTTCCTGTAGCTTGAAGGTGTTCCACCGCTTCGGAGTTGATTTGCTACTCGAGTCAGCGGCGAGTGGACTTTGACGTTAGCTAATATAAGATGCGTATTTTAAGTCTATTCGTTATCTCCATCTTATTCGCGTCTTGTGGAAGATATTTCCCGCCAGATAGGCACCTCAAGAGGCATGTCCAGAAGTCAGAGCTGGTAGGCGAATGGGACCTCAGATCTAGCTGTTTAGAGATCCTTGCCCGAGACGGTTACGTTATGAAGTCTTCGTCCAGGCATACTCTGGCGATTCGCGAAGATGGATCCATGACGTTTATTTCGGCTTATCCGGATAGTGATGGCATACAGCATAGCATATCACGGCAGAGGGTAGATGGGGCTTGCAGCATAATGATGATGGGACGACTACGCTCGAGATAAGTATGCGATTTGGTGGATCCGATCACAGTGAAGCATTCTCTTTTGCGGAGGAAGATGGCAGGATTGTGCTTTGGCAGAGTTACGGCGATCCAGACATGTGGGAGTTTCTTGAGTATACGAAGAATTGAAGCTAACAAGTCGCTGGATCCGACCGCTGACCGCTCACGAGTTCATTGAGACTTTACAGCTATCAACCATTCCAGGTTTGTCGAGATTGACTCACCGGCGGTTCAGCTTTACGTTCGGCTAAATATTCGCAAGTCCATGGAAAAAATATCATATTCAGAACTCAATTCGAAGCAGAAAGAGATCTATAACTTTCAGAAGTTGTCTGGTTTATTGGCGGATTATGGTTTCAACTGTATTAAGTTGGCAGACGATTGGCAGAGTGCGGACTTTCTTGCATACCACATAGATGGGACGACTACATATCGAGTGCAGCTAAAGGGAAGAATTACCATCGATAGAAAGTATGAAGATAAGAATCTGCATATGGCATTTCCGATTAAGGATGTCTGGTATATGATTCCTCATGATACTCTAGTAAGGCTAGTTGGAAAGCATTGTAATTGGCTAAAAACGGATTCATGGTTTACTAAAGGGACTTATTCATCTATTTCTGCTAATCCTAGTTTATTAAAGAGCATGTCAAATTATAAGCTAGAAAACTAACATGCCGAACAAGGCAGCGCACACCAGCTCACTGCACGCTAAGTAGTTTAGTTTTATGATAATTTTAACCATTAACCCCTTCGTTAACGCGCGCCCTTGGGTTGTAATGTTTGTGCATTGACGTTCGGCCAAAGAAATGCAGCACCTACTCGCCATAGTAACTTTATTCATGACAGCGTATTCCTTGTTCGGCGAGGACACGCTGCCGCCGAAGAGTGTTCGTGCAGAATGGAGCGAACTGGAAGCACTGAAGTTTTCTGAGTGGCGAATCGAAGAGTTCAACGGGTGGGCTATTCCATTTGATGGAGGGTCGAAGGTTTTCTTTTTCAAGTCTAGCACAGGTAAAGCATTCGATGTTGTAGCTGCAAACCCAGCATACTGGACTAAGGAGGACAAGAAAGCTAGACGACAAGTGTTCTATGTAATACACAACAAGAAATTCTATAAATTGAAAGAGGGCAGTGATGCAGAGAAAAGTCTTATTTCGATGCTTCAAGAATTCCGACCTCAATCAATTGGCACTGGCAAGAAGGACCCGCGGCTCATTGAGCAACTTTTAGAGAGAATTAAGAACCGAAAACCAATGTTCAAAAACAAACTGAATTAACAAGGCATCGCTTCCTATCCATGATCCGCGCTTGAGTTTATCGAAGGTGCAAAGGAGATAGGAACTCGCCAATTGATTGTGATGGTCATTGCGGTGGTGGATGGAGTAAGGTGAACGTCTTCTTCAGAAAGTTTATATGAATTCGGAACCTGTTATTTCAACTCTACGATCAAACCAAGGAGAGTCTTTTCTTGAGATTCATTGCTCTGATTTTAATGAGGGAGATTTGCTTCTGGATTTGAGAATTGGCGCCATGGAGCAGGGGGATAAATTTCATCTTGGGAAGAGGATGGAAGGGGGATTACTCTTTCAGATTCCTCAAGTCATTTGTCGTCGCTCTGCCCTCAAGAGTTTTTTGAGTGAATTAAAATCCTGGGCAGCTCTGCCATTATCAGACTTGGCGGAATCTAACTTAAGTTTTGAGACGGAGTTAAGAGCGGTCCATTACACATTTCGCGATAGTCTTGTGTTTTCAGTTCAGGCTCCAGAAGTCCTGAGAACCGTTGGTGATCAGCGCGATTTCGGGCTCATTTGGCTTCAGGGTGGGAACCAGGTCAAATACGGTTTTCGAATTGATGTGACCGGGGTGAGGCAATTTTGCGAGGGGCTGAGTTCTTTATGAGCGTTCTCTGTTTTATCGCTTTTGTCATTTTAAGTTTTCACGGGATGCTGCCTCCGCTCATTTGGAATATCCTGACTTTATTCAGCAAGGGAAGATGAAGTGCCTGAAGGCAGTTAAGAAGAGTAAAAGACTTGCTTCTTTGCTGGGAATGTGATTTACCCTCTGACTCCGCTGCAAGTAGAACGAAGCATTTCCTGCATTATTTGCAAGTCGGAGAATTAACCATCATCATTGATAACGAAGAACTTCTATGGCTGATCCGGACAATATCATTCCGTTCGAACAAGCTCAGAAGCCTTCCGCATACTCCGGACTACCCATGAAAAGTGATCTCGTCGAAGAAGCTGCAAAAGTGATTACCGACCCTCAAGTTCTTATTAACGTTGTTTCTCAAAGAGTGAAGCAACTTAATAGTGGCCGTTCGCCACTGATTCAAACAGTTCCAAGTATGGGAATTGCTGATATTGCTCTCACTGAAGTGATCGAGGGCAAAATCATTGTCACCTCAAAAAGCTAATCTAAGTAAGAGTGGGCAGTCTTTTTCAAGATTGTTCCTTACTTGAGTCGCTCCATTGAATGAAGACTCAAGATATTTCGACCAATAAGAAGGCAAAACGCGATTACCATCTCAGTGATAAGCTTGAGGCGGGAGTGGCTTTAGTTGGAACAGAGGTCAAATCGATTCGAGCTGGGAATGTCAATATTGCCGACTCTTATGCGAGGGTGGAGCGCGGACAACTTTTCCTCTATGGTTGTTATATCCAACCATGGGAGACCGCAGGGAAATTTTTTCAACATGAGGCTAAACGACCGCGCAAGCTTCTCGTTCATAAAAAACAAATTTTAAAGCTGGAGCAACTCACGACCCAGAAAGGGTGCACTCTCATTGCAACTCGTTTGTATTGGCAGGGAAAAAAGGTGAAGGTTGAAATCATGGTCGGAAAGGGGAAATCTCATTCCGATCAGCGTCATGATTTAAAGAAACGCACGGAACTCTTGGAGGCAAAGCGTGAAATGGCGCGATTCAATAAACGTTAAAGCCCGAAATTTCATTGTGAGTAAAAAGGACAAAAAACAATCAGATTTCATGGTGTTGACCAAATTTCGGCTCAATACCTTTGTTCTTATTACGACTTTTTTCGGATTTCTGATTGGGGTTTTAAGTTTTTCGGACGGGTGGTCTCTTTCGAAAGGAGCTTTATTGTTTCATACCTTACTCGGCACGGCGGCTTCTGCTTTTGGGGCGGCGGTGTTTAATCAATTACTTGAAATTGAGCAAGACGCTCGAATGGAGCGGACCGCTGATCGCCCGTTACCGACGAAGCGCATGATTCCGGTGCGCGCTTTTGCGATCGGGTGGGGACTTTGTGCGTTTGGGATTATCCATTTAGCGGCGATGGTTAATCTTTCGACGGCTATTCTCTCTGCGATTACGATTGGGACTTACGTTTTTGTTTATACTCCCATGAAGCAGATGACTTCCCTCAATACCTTAGTGGGAGCGATTCCAGGAGCGATTCCACCACTCATGGGGTGGACTGCGGTGACAGGTCAGTGGGCGGCGCCACAAGGTTGGTTTTTATTCGCCTTACTATTTCTCTGGCAGCTTCCGCATTTCGTAGCGATTAACTGGTGTTGTCGCACCGAGTATGAAGAAGCTGGGTATGTGATGTGGTGCAATGGAGATGTCAGCGGGAAAAAGTCGTCTCGCCTTTGTATCATTTTTAGTCTGATGCTAGCGGCGCTCGCCTTTTGGCCCTGGTTTACTCAAATGACGGACCTTATTTTCCCGATTACGGGAGGTTTACTCGGAATTGCGATGAGCTTCCTTGCCTTTAAATTCTGGAAGACTCCTGAACGACAAACCGCGCGCACCCTTTTCTTTTTCACCTTATTGTATCTTCCCTTAGCGCTCGCTTCCCTTGCGCTTTCTTGGAATGATTCTATCGTAGTTCCTTAAAGTGCAATCTATCCCAACAGATCTCGAACCTGCCGAACGTGACCCGAAAAAGCTTCGGAATACGGCCCTCATTCTCACTCTCGTCATGACGATAGGAGGGATCCTGGTCGCTTCGGCTTATGTTAAAAATTTGAAAAGACAGAGTGAGAATTTCGTTCCTGATCACAAGGGGTTTTTCCAAAAGAATATCAAACTGAAGATCGCCAATGGTGAAATCATTTCGCTTCACGACTTCGAAAAGAAAGTTTGGCTCGCGGTGCAAGTCTCTAGCGCGAACCCTGAAAGCTCACAAGATACCTTGCGAGGTTATGAAAAAGCGTGTCAGGAAATTGAAGGGGAGAAACCCCACTTGGTTCTTTTCGCAGTAGATGTCAGCCCCGATGAATTGTCTCCACTCGACAAACTCGAAGAGCGCTGGCCTGAAGCGACTATCGTTGCCGCGAACGCCACGATTCTACATAAGTTTATTAAAAATGAAATGAAGGTGGGCATTTACCCCCACGAAACGGAGTCAGGTTGGGTTCATGACACGGTGGGGGTTTTAGTGGACCGACACCGGCACATTCGCGGGCATTTTGATTTCGAACATTACCGAGGACATGATGAAAAAGTAACAGCGAAGACCGGAACTTCGCCTCATTTTGCAGATCAGCTCGATGCGCTCTTTTTGAAAAACCTTAAATTCCTTCTTCAAGAACCTTATGAGGCTGAAAAGATTAGCCCCAAAAATGTAGGGTTAGGTCGGACTCTCGGATTTGGCATTATTTTTATTATGTTTTTCGCCTTGATCCGAGGATTCCAAAAACATCGCAAATCATGACGCAAAAAAAGCAACTTATTCTCATTTATTCCATTTTGCCGCTGGTCATCGCTCTTTCGGTTTTTAATTGGTATTGGCATTCGCAAAAGCAACCGGTTGTGAAAGATGTCGGCCGTCAAAAAGAACAAGTTTGGAGAAAGATCGAAGGAGATCTCGTTGGGGTGCACCAACTAGGAGAGTCCGTGCAGCTTTCCTCATTAGCGGATAAGACATGGATTCTTTGTGAGTTTTATGCGAAATGCCCGATGTGTGCTCAGCGAAATGCGGCCGAGCTCATTGATATTTATAAAAAGTATCAAGATGACCCTCGCTTCCACCTAGTTTGTATTTCGATTGATCCGGATGATGATGTCGAAAAGCTGCAAGAATACGCGGAAGCTTTAAATGCTGATGTTAAAAATTGGTGGTTTTTGAAAGCTCCGATGGAAGCCACTCATGATTATCTTGAGAAGCAAATAGGGTTCTACACTGTGAAAGAACGAGTAAACCCTGAAGAAATAGCGACGAAGGGGAGATACTCTCACGATTTGAGTATTGTTGTTGTGCAACCAGGAATGAAAATGGTGACAAAACGCGATCTCATTACTGGTAAGGCTCAAGGAGAAGCTCTCTATGAGACTTGGAAAGCGGAATTAACAGATCTGATCGAAGCGGGGCTTTCTCAGCCGTAATTTCACGAGCTTAGTATGATGAAAGAAGAAGGGAATGTCCTACTTGGAAAGAAACTCATTCGAGGGACATGGGTCTTTAGTATTGTGGTTTGGATTGTAATCCTAGCGATGCGCCGTATTAAAGTCCCTCTGCCAGAAGGAGTTGATTTATCCTTCCTTCCTGGGGTGCACGCTTTGCTGAATACTTCTGCGGCGGTTTGTCTCGTCTTAGCGCTTCTCGCAGTGCGTAAGAAAAACATTCCTCTGCATCGTCGCTTCGTTTCATTGGCGATGACTTTTTCGGGAGTTTTTCTGCTGAGTTATGTGACCTATCACCTCACGACGCCAGAGACTTCTTATGGAGGAGAAGGCGCTCTGAAAGTGGTCTATTATTTACTTCTTATTTCCCACATTATTCTGGCTGGAATCAGCCTTCCTTTTATTTTGAAAACGTGGGCCTTAGGTTTCACAGGTCAAGTCACTCGACATCGTCGGCATGCGAGGATCATCTTCCCAGTCTGGTTGTATGTGGCCCTTACTGGACCTCTTTGCTACCTCATGTTAAGCCCTTACTATTAATTTTTTGATGAAAACGACTTCCTTTCGAGATTCAGGATACCCCAAGCTTCGTAAAAAGCTTGATCGACGAGCTATTCCTTCAAAAAAATTAAGGGATACAGTGAGTGCAATCATTGATCAAGTGGCTAAAGAGGGTGATAAAGCTCTTTGTGAGTTCACTCAGAAATTTGATAAAGTGGCCTTAACTCCCAAAGAGCTTTTTGTGACAGAGAAAGAATTTGAAGAAGCTTTCGCTCAGATTTCTCCTGCCACCAAAAGGGCAGTGCGAGCAGCTCGGAAAAATATACATGCCTTTGCGAAAGCGAGTATGCGTAAGGACTGGTCTCACCGTAATGAAGAGGGAGCGAAAGTAGGGGAGCGTTTCGTGCCCTTTGATCGTGTCGGGATTTATATCCCAGGCGGGAAAGCGCCTCTCGTGTCGACCGCTCTCATGACAGGAGCTTTCGCGCAAGCCGCTAAAGTTCCGCAAATTGTTGCGGCCACTCCGGTAGGGAAAGACGGGAAGGTGAATCCAGCACTTCTCTACGCTCTCAGACAAGCTGGAGTCACTGAAGTCTTGAAAGTAGGTGGAGCCCAAGCCATTGCAGCACTTTCCTTGGGGACGAAGAAAGTGGCTCCAGTCGATAAGGTCTTCGGGCCCGGAAATCAATTTGTAGTGGAAGCGAAACGTCAACTTGTGGGAGCGGTCTCCATCGACCTTCTTCCTGGACCAAGTGAAATCATGGTCATTGCTGATACAAGCGGAAACCCTGATTACATCGCAGCCGATTTACTCGCGCAAGCAGAGCATGGAGGGGATAGTGAAATTGCATTGATCACGACCTCGAAACGCCTTCTTACCTCGGTTCAAAAAGCTATTGAGAAGCAAACAGCGACTTTATCGCGAGGAGAGGTGATCCGAGAAGTGTTGCTTAAAAACACAACGGCCATTCTTACACAGGATCTCGACGAGGCGATTGAAATCTGTAATGAATACGCTCCTGAGCATCTTTCCCTCATTGTAAAAGAAGAAAAACATTACCTTAAAAAAGTGCGCACTGCCGGGGCGATTTATCTAGGTAATGATTCTCCAGTAGCAGTAGGAGATTTTTTAGCAGGACCTAGCCACACTCTTCCTACAGGTGGGGCTGGAAAGTCTTTCTCTGGACTGCGTGCAGATCAGTTTCAACGTCGCACGAGTATCGTCAAACTGGATAAGAAATCAATTCGTCGCTCCCTCGAATCGGTGCAAGAGTTTGCTCGGATCGAAGGTCTTGATGCCCATGGCGAATCTGTAGCGATCCGTCTCGTTGAGAAATGAAACGATCACGGAATGGGGTTTGTTTAGTAACGAGGTGAAAAGCTCTGCCCTTTTTATTTCGAGCTCTTCGCCTTTATTTTCTGATCGTGACGCGGTCTCCCAACTTCGTTTGTTTCCAAAAATACTGAGCCACCTTCCTAGGGAGGCGGATGCATCCATGTGAAGCAAATTGAGAACTTGTATTCCCTTCGTGAAAGCCAATCGCAGTGCATGAAAAACGTTGGAAATAAGGCATTTCAGCTTCGTCGTAGATATTAGATTTTTTATCACGCGTTTTATCAGTGATCACATATTGGCCAGGAGGAGTTGGAAAGTCGGAGCGACCACTTGAAATTCGGGATGTTTTGACGATTTTTCCGTTTTTGTAGTAAATGACTTTTTGGTCAGAGAGATCGATGATGAACTTTCGCTTCTGTTCTTCATCACGGTAAGGAACACCGATGAGCAGTTGTTGCATTTTGATGTCGCGTTGAGCTGCCGCCATTTGAATCGGATACACTCTATTTTTAGTGTATTTGAATTTAGGCGCTCCGAGTTCAATTAACTTTTCAGTCAGTATCAAATCTCCCATCATCACGGCCACCATGAGAGGATTGAGGCCTTTTTCATTACAGCAATACCAATCCAGTAATTTGTGCTTTGGAAACAGGTTTCGAAATTCCTTACTGACAGGACTCTCCATGATGACATGAAAGTCGGGTCGATTTTCATGTTCGAAGAAAGCAAGGGCTGAAGATTCGTGTTGGCTTACAATCGCTAAAAAAACAAGACGCTGTCCTTCTGCCGTCATTTGATGCGGGTTAGCGTTGAAGGATAAAAGGAGTTTAACGAGATCGGCATGCCCTTTTCGAATAGCGTAAACGAGAGGGGTGTCTCCCTGTGGTCCAATTGGATCTACGGCAGCCCCTTTTTTAAGGAGGGTGCGAATCACCGCCAGGTTATGATGAGAGATAGCAAACCAAAGGCAGCCCGTAACATCAGAGGTTTTTGGTAAAAGGAGTTCTAAGGCAGGTTGGGAATTTTGATTAAGAGCGATTTGAAGTGGGCGACGACCATCTTTACCAACTTGTTCAATATCGGCCCCGGCAGTAAGAAGGGCGGTGAGAACTTGAGTCGCATCCGTTGAGCTAAACCCCCATTCTTGATAATTTTTGAGAAAAGTGATCAGGGAAGGTTCGCCTAGCACTAGGCTTT
>CALFBI010000017.1 GCA_937951675.1 uncultured Verrucomicrobiales bacterium | reverse complement strand
AAAGTATAAGCTTACTTTTTTATAATCGCCTTCTGGTGACCAGAGCAGCGTGGAACCACCCGGTCCCATTCCGAACCCGGAAGTGAAACGCGTTTGCGCCGATGGTAGTGGGACGATAGGTCCTGTGAGAGTAGGTCGTTGACAGGTTAATGCCCTGTTATAAGTTAACGCTTATAGCAGGGCTTTTTTTTGTCATAGTTGTATTTAAAGGAGAGCTTATACTATACATAATAGTGTAAAATATTACATGAGCTAAGGATTTCCTCTCTTGCTAAAACGGATTGATGTAAGTAAATCAGAGTTGTAATGATAGAGAGAAAAAAAAGTCTTTTCAAGTCGATGTGGACTAAGGGGTTTATAGTTTTCATTACGGGATTATTTGTTTGGAAGTTTTATGATTGGGAGCAGCCCGTGTCCTTGGTTAATGAGGCTGTGGTCATAGGATGCTCCAGTAATTTCAGAGAAACTTTGGAAGCTGTGATTCAAGGTTACGAAGGAAAGAATGGACTTAAAGTTGTTTCAGCATCGACGGGCAAGCTGATTTATCAAGCGAAGGAAGGGGCTCCATATGATTTGATTTTTTGCGCCGATGATCAGTATCTCTCTGCAATAGAATACCATAGAAAAAAAATTTATGCGAAAGGTCAGCTTGTGAGATGTCGCTGGAATGAATTAAATCCAACCGACAAAAAATATAGGGTTGCCATTGCAAACCCAAATATAGCTCCTTACGGAAAGCTAGCACAAAAATATTTAACAAAGAATGAGGGCAAGGGTAAGATCGTCTATGGTGGAAATGTAATGGTTGCCTATCAATATTTTTTATCAAAAGAAGTTGAGGAATGTTTGATAACACAATCGTTGGTAAGAGATCGTAAGGCTGGTTACGCAGTTTTAGCTTTAAAGGAATTTACTCTTAATCAAGAGGTCGGGTTATTAAGTGTTTCGAAAAAAGCGCGTCATTTTTATGATTATTTAGATCAAAAAGAACCAAAGAGCGTTATTGCTAACTATGGCTATGAGCTTCCTTGAAATGAATGTTGAAGAATGGCAGGCTATTTTAGTGAGCTTAAAGCTTGCTGGAGTAACCACTCTGATACTAGTTGGATTAGGAGTTCCGATGACGTGGTTTGTGGTGAGAGCGAAGAAAAAATACAGGTTGATTATGGAACCTCTAATGATATTACCTGTTGTCTTGCCTCCAACAGTTCTTGGTTTTTATTTGCTTCTTTTCCTAGGAAAGAATGGGCCCTTAAGCTTTATTTATGATTGGTTGGGGGTCGATACCGTTGCATTCACCTTTGAGGGTTTAGTAATAGGATCTTGTCTTTATTCATTGCCATTTGTTTTTTTTCCGTTGAAAAACGTCTTTTCAAACGTTCAAAGAGCGCCCCTTGAATTGGCGTATACACTAGGTGATTCACCTTCCCGGGCATTTTTTAGAGTGGTGATCCCCTTATGTCGGGGAGGAATAATAACCGCTGCAATTTTTGTTTTTGCTCATACTCTAGGAGAATTTGGGATTATTATGATGTTAGGAGGTAATATTTCTGGTGAGACGAAAGTAGCTTCAGTGTTGCTTTATGAGCATGTAGAATCTTTTCGTTATGAAAAAGCTAACACCCTAGCCTTTATTTTATTACTAATGTCGTTCTCCCTTATGTTACTAGCTCAGTTTATTCCAAAATGGGCCAAATGATTTCTGATTTGGAAATAAAAACAACTCTTCCCTCTTATTGTGGTAAGACTAGAGTGAGCTTAATCCTCTTATTAGGGTCAATTACCGTGTTAACTGGGCCATCAGGAAGCGGTAAAACGATTTTGCTTCAGACGATTGCAGGGTTAGAGAGACCAGATTACACAACTATTAAGTATAAAAATAAAGAGTGGGCAAATGCAGTTAAGCAGCTTGCTCCATATCAGCGAGAAGCTGTTTATGTAAGTCAGCGTCCCCAGTTATTTTCGCATTTAGATTTGGCAGAAAATCTTTCTTACGGAGGAAACCTTTTAGAGGATTCTTATTATCAAGAGCTGATTAGAGTTTTTGATTTAAAGGATTCTTTGCAAAACTCTGTTGAGCACTTTTCTGGAGGAGAAACTCAAAAGGCTTCGATTCTTCAAGCTTTAGGAGCTAGTCCTGAAGTTTTGTTATTAGATGAGCCGTTCACAGGTCTCGATTGGGTTAGTAAAAAAAAGGTAATGATAGCGTTAAAAAATTACCTCGAGCTAAAATCAATCACCTTGATATTAGTTACTCATTCCCTCGAAGAGATGAAATTTTTTAGTGATGAAATTATTTATCTTACCAGAGGCAACTGCCAAAGGCTTTCAGTTACAGAGATAGAGTAGACGTATTCGACTTTTTCTTTGCAGGGGGATTCAAATCAGAGTTAGTGTAAATTAATGGGTGAGAAATTCAGGCCAAATGTCGCAGCTTTAGTTATCGATAAAAAAGGGAACCTCTTGGTCTGTGAAAGAGTTAGCCCGAAAGGTGCTTGGCAATTTCCTCAAGGAGGCGTTGATCCAGGAGAAATTCGTGATTCAGCAATCATGAGAGAGGTAGAAGAGGAGATTGGCTTGAAAGAATCTTCTTATAGTATAGGGAGAGTCAAAAGCGGTTATCGCTATAGGTTTCCTGAGTTTTCTAATAGGCCAAAACAAAAACTAGGTTTTGTTGGGCAAGAGCAAACTTATTTCGAATTAATCTTAGACCAGGTGAAGCCAAAAATTGAAGTGGAACAAAAAGATCAAGAATTTAGAGACTATCGATGGATTAAGCCAAAAGAGTTTGATTTGAAGTGGCTGCCAAAGTTTAAAAGAGAAGTCTATAAGCAGGTTTTATCAGACTTTTTTGAAGTGAATTTAAAAGATTGATGGCTGAAAGAATCCAAAATTCTACATCTCCTTATTTGAGGCAGCACGCCCATCAACTTATTGATTGGTGGCCTTGGTGTGATGAGGCTTTTGAAAAAGCACGTGATGAAGAAAAGCTCGTTTTTTTAAGTATTGGGTATTCGAGTTGTCATTGGTGTCATGTGATGTCGCATGAAAGCTTTGACGACCCTGATGTTGCAGAGCTGCTTAATAAGGATTTCATTTCGATTAAGGTAGATCGGGAAGAGCATCCTAATGTTGATGCTGGGTATATGGCTTTTGTGCAGGCTACCTTAGGCCAGGGCGGATGGCCTATGAGTTTATGGCTTACTCCGGAAGGGCTTCCTGTTGTAGGAGGAGCGTATTTTCCAAAAGATGATAGGGATGGCAGGTCTGGGTTTCATCGTATTTGTCGCGAAATTCAGGAGCTTTGGGAAAATGAGCACGTTAAATTAAACGGCGCAGGAAAGAGCGCTATCGATCAGCTGCAGAAACAAGCTTCTCTTATTTCTCAAAACCCTCTTTTTGAAAAACACGTGGTCATTGATACATTTTTTGGAATGGTGAGTGATTCTTTTGATCTCGTATATGGAGGGTTTGGAGGAGCGCCTAAATTTCCGCAGGCGAGCTATTTGAGCGCATTATTAACGGTGGCTGAAAATTCAGAACAAAACCGTCGTGACCAAATGGAAACGATGCTCAAGCATACCCTTACCATGATTTCTCGAGGAGGTATCTTTGATCATGTTGGCGGAGGTTTTCACCGTTATTCGGTAGACCAATATTGGCATATTCCTCATTTTGAAAAAATGCTGTATGATCAAGCTCAGCTGATCGAGTTATACGCGCGCGCCTATGAGCGATTCGAAAAATCTGACTATGGCTATGTTGTAGAAAAAACTGTTGGCTATGTTCTTCAGTATTTAAAAGACCCAAATGGTGGTTTCCATTCTGCAGAAGATGCCGACTCTTATGACGAAATAGCTCAAGAAAAACAGGAAGGGGCATATTGGACTTGGCAACTGTCTGAAATCGAAGAGCTTTTGGGTGATCAAGCCGCTCAATTTTGTGAAGACTATGGAGTAAAGAAAAACGGTAATGCGCCTCAAGGGAGTGATCCCCATGGTGAACTATGGGGCCGGAATACTTTAATTTTTAAAAATCGAAACCAAGCTCTTAGTCGGTGGGAAAAAGAGTTGTGTCTTCTTAAAGAAAGCAGAGAGAAAAGGCCTCACCCATTTAGAGATACGAAATGCATTACCGCTTGGAATGCGATGTTAGCGAAGTCTTTGCTTATTGCGGGGAAAGTTTTTGGGAATACGCGCTGGATCTCGGAAGGTGAAAACATTCTGAGTTGGATCTATGAAAATCTGTGGGACGGAAAAGCCTTATCGCGAGGAATGACCGGAAATACGAAAATGGGCCCAGGATATGCCGTGGATTATGCTCATGTTCTTTTGGCCAGTTTAGAATCTGAATCTATTGAGATTAAAGAAAAAATGCTTAAGCTCCAGGCGTCTCTCGATTTTTTTTATTGGTCTCAAGAGATGGGAGGTTTTGTGACAAAGCTTGAGGTGAATGGCCGAGCTCTCTTAACGATGAAGGAAGATTATGATGGTGCGGAGCCATCAGCTCAAAGCATCATGGCTCATTATTATTTGAAAATAGGTGATATGGAGAAATTGCATACTATTTTAAAATCGGCAAATGATACTCTTACTTCACAGCCTACAGCTGTCACCGGTCTTGTTACTTTGGTGTCTCAACTCTAGTTTGAGGAGAATGCTTTTATGATATTAAGATTTCTCAGTGCTTATTCTTAAGAACTTGAGGCTTGTCAGCGAAGCTCTCATTAGCTTTGCTAAAAGACATGTTCCAAGTCAGACAGAAAAGCATGTTGTTTGCGATGTGTGTTTTAGGGCTTTCGACTTGTTCGAATGGCCCGCAGACGGGCACCCCTTCTGCAAAGCCTCAATCACAAAGAGAAATACAGCAGCTTTCCTTGAAGTCCGAGCGTAAGAAGCTGGCCTCATGGCTCATTAATAACGGGCGTGTCAAGTTTGCTAATTTCCACGTCAGCGGGCGGCGAGATCGTGCCACTGCCTATGATAATATCAGGCATGCTAGGTATGGTGCCGTGCGCCGTAGTTCGTATGGGAATGCTCCTGGAGGTTATACACACCTGGATATTAGGATGCTTAGAGCGCTGAAACGCTTGGCACAAGAAGGGTATAGGATCCGGATAACTGAGTTGGCCGGAGGGTCTCATAGCCGTCGTTCTCGTCATTATGCTGGCTTGGCGGTGGATCTAGATTACATTAATGGCAAAAAAGTTCGCTATAATAATCCTCACTATCGCCGCTTCATGCGCCGTTGCCGTCAGTTAGGAGCAACAGAAGTTTTAGGCCCAGGGAATCGAGGGCATAGTAGCCATATTCATGCTGCTTGGCCACGTCGCTGAAAAAACGCTGCAGGCCTTCCATTTTCAAATCATAAAAAAAGCTGGTTCTCATCAAAGAGAAGCCAGCTTTTTAGTAAGTGGAATAAAGGGAGGAATCGTTTTTTAATAAACAATCTTAACGCGCGTCCCGACTCTTGTTTTTGAATAAACGGTCATAACGTCAGCTTTTTTCATCCGGATACATCCAGCTGAAGCAGGGTAGCGTTTGACGCCTCTAGAATAATGCATTCCGATACCGTCACCGGTCAGGCGCATCCAGTATGGAAGAGGAGCGCCTACAAATTTAGTATATTTTACAGGGCATTTTCTTCGGTCTCCACCGTAAACTTGCTTTCCATTACGGTAGCAGCGGCCAAAAATATTGGAGCGTTTCGTTCTAATTTTCTCAGTAATACGAAAATTTCCTGTGGGAGTTCTCTTTCCTTTCCGGCCTGTCGTGCAGGGGTAATCCATAGCAACCGCCCCATTAACAAGAAGAATGCCCCGCTGCTCTGAAAGGTCCACTTGGATGCTAGTGTTCCCAGAATGAGCTGAGCTCAAAAGAGTTTCGTTTCGGTAAGTATCATAGCTTTGCCGGTAATTAGACTTTGATTTAAAAGTGACATAAGCCGGCCCGGATTTCTTCAAAAGGCTACTAAGCTCTTTATCTGCAGGAGTGCTAGTATCAGCCTCCTTATTTTTTAAATGCGCGCAGCTGATAAGCGAGAGCGAAGTCGCGAGGAGGAGTGCGATGCGGTGAAATTTCATCGGTGGATAGCGTAATAATAAAATTCTTTGATCAATTTCGATTACAGAAGAAATCGGAAAATGATTAAGATGATGAAGAGCTCGTTGGTTTTGGGGCGCGACCAGAGGAGATGATTACTTTTGTCCCGGTGCGAACCTTACTAAATACAATTGGGGTGATAGCTTTTGGGGTTCTAATGCACCCGTGTGAAGCAGGGTAGCGAGGAACACGACCAGTATGCATACCAACTCCGTCACCGGTGAGGCGCATCCAGTTTGGCATCGAAGCTCCTCTGAAAGAACCTCCAGCAGGGATAGAGTCTTTTCTAGAATCTGCATTTGATTTGACGACACCACCATTGGCATTGAGAACTTTCCCGTAGAGATTTGAGCGCTTATCTTTAATCTTTTCCATAATCCGGAATGATCCGGTCGGGGTTGGATACTTTTTACGTCCAGATGAAATAGGGTAATCCATCGCAACTTGGTTTCCGTTCATCAGAAAGGCTCGCTGTAATTTGAGGTTTATTTTCACCCATGAATTGCTGGAATTGGTGCGAGCGAGTAGAGATGCGTTTTTATAAGTTTTCCAAGTTTTGGGATAACTTTTTTCTGCTTTGAAGTGCTTATAAGTTCCAGGAGTGTGAGGGTTTACCCAAACAGCCTTAGGGGCTTCTGCAAGTTCTTTCTCAGTGACCTTAGGGTTCGCTTGTGCCTTATTAAGTTTTAAAGTCTGACAACTGACCAAAACCATGCAGCAAAGAGAAACGATAAATAATCGCGTGTTCATGTGATTATTACTATTCGGTTTTGTTGGTGAGGTCAATTCTGAACAAAGCCAAATCAGGGGCTTATTTTTGACAATGAGGGCACCAGGCGGTAGTTCGGGAAGCAATGGTCCCTCGAGAAAGCTCGCAAGAGCACTTTGGGCAGAATCCCCCCTTTTTCCAACGATGCTGGAAAAGCCACGTGGCAGGAGGGACATTAGCAACATAGCTCCCCGCTGCAAAGCCTTCTCCTTTTTGGTGATGAGAGTTGTTGTCAGCGACATGTTTTAGAGCTCCTCTGACGACGGCTTTGACCTCACGGCAAAGAGCGCTGAATTCAATTTGAGCAAGGCGATTTCCAGGGTGGGCTCCTAGACGCCAACAAATTTCATCTGCCATCCAGTTCCCAATACCAGGGAAGAGAGCTTGGTCTAAAAGGAGGGCTTTGAGGGATGCTTTTTGTCTGGAGGAAAGCTTCTCTTGTAAATACTTTTGCGTAAACGCACGCGACCGAGGGTCTAAGGGAAGGTCTTTCCAAGGAGATTGGTCGTGATGAAGTAGAACACGACCGAATTGCCGGTAATCAGAATAAACAAGAGCATGATTTTCTGTTTCGAGAACAAAATGGTCATGCTTTTGAGGGAGGTATCCAGGTGCTTCTATAAATAGCCGGCCGGCCATCCCGAGGTGAAGTTCGAGATGCAGCTTTTCACCAAAACTAAAAAACATTCGTTTGCCATGTGAGCAAGAATGAGTCATCTGCTTGCCAAGGAGGTGTTTTTTAAAATGAGATGCCTCACAATCCCGGAAAACCCGGGTGGAAGGGTGAGTCTGTTCCTTCAGAATCGTCTCTCCTTCTGCGACGGCCCAGCATCGTCGCGAGAGTTCTACTTCAGCAAGTTCAGGCATCTACTTATTTCTTTTCGAGTTGGTGCGCTCGCTTCCGGAGAGATTTGGCGGCTCCAGGATGGATTTTTTGCTGATCCCAAAGGTCAGCAAGTTGAAGCATCGCATGGGCCGCTTTTTTTGGCTGGTCGTGGCGGTAGGTGCGGATCGCAGTCCTCAGAGCGGCTTCAGCTTGCTCGAAATCACCTGATTTGATGAGTGCTACTGCTCGGCTTTCTTGAAAAGAGCTATTTTTGAGAGTGCTTGGGTCGACTCCTTTTTGTTCGAGTTTTTTGAGCAGCCCTTTAGCGAGCTCCGAGTCGTTGTCTTCTTGTGCGGCGACGACGAGCTCTATCATGAGAGGAGTGGAGTCAGGAGATTCGAAAAGGGCTTTTTTAAGGAGAAGCTTTGCCTGATGTGCTTGCCCGATGGCTCGGAAGTCTTTGGAGAGTTGAATGTAAGCAGGAGCTCTTTTTTTCTGAAGGGGCAAGAGGATCGCTTGATGAGAGAGAGACTCTTTCTGCTGGCCTGTTTGCTTATAATGATGAGCTAAGGCTTGGTGAGCTGAGATCAGCTCGGGGTGAATTTCGATCAGGAGGTGAAGTTCAGATAGAGCTTTTTGTTCCTGGCCTGATCGAAGGTAGAGGAGAGCTAGGCGGGTTCTTAGCTCAAGGGAGCTAGGGTTTGCTTGGCGGTGGGCTTCGAGAGTAAGAATAGCCTGCTTCAGGTCCCCCAGCTTCCGGTAATAATCAGAGCAAGTGCGAGCAATATCAGGTCGAGCAGAAGCTTTGGAAAAGGCGCGCTTGTAAAGTCGAGTTTGTTCGCTGCGGTAGCGAGGCTCTTTGGAGTCAAAGTGACTTCGCACGAGGCTCGCAAGCATCAAGTCGCGCGAAGAATTGGAAGCCTCTGAGAGCAGTTCGTTTTCTAGAAGCTCTCGTGAAGTTTCGAGCATACTCGATTCCTCTAAAACATGAAATAAACGGCGGATAGCTTCTTCGTGATGGGGGTGCAGGAGAAGCGCTTTTCGGAGAGATTCGATCGCAAGTTTTTGATGTTTTGGTGACCGGTAAAAATGTTGTGAGATTTCATCAGCGATTCCGAGCCATGCAGTGACACTTTCAGGCTGGGCGGCAGCAAATATTTGGCGCTCTTGTAATCGCTCTTCACCGGTGAGGTGCGATAAGTATTTTGAGTGTAAATGGAAGCTCCTAGGGTCCGTTCGGGTGAGATTTTGGTAGCTCGTTTTGGCGAGTTTCTGGTTCCCAGCTTTTTCTTGATAGTAGGCTTTCGCATAGCCTTTCAAGAGCTCTTTTGGGTGCGTAGAATGGTTTGAAGGAGCGCCTTTTATGATGAGGGTTGTAAATCCCAGGCAGCATAGGAAGGCCAGTAGGGGGGATGATTTACAGTTTGCTCGCATCCAGGAGAATGTAATGCCTTTCTCCTCACCTGTCGACTCGGAGTCTTTTTTTGGGCTAAAAAGAAAAACCTCCTTCACTAATTCTCCTTTGCATTTGAAGAAGACTCGCCATTCTTAAGAAATGCTTCGATCTCCGTCATCTTCCCCGAATCAAGATGAAATCCTTGAGACTTTCCTTTCGTATTTGGAGGGGCAGGGGATCGAGCTTTATGATCATCAAGAAGAGGCCATTTTGGAAATTTTTAATGGCCGTCATGTGATCTTAAATACACCGACTGGTTCTGGTAAATCGATGGTGGCAATGGCCATGCAATATCAAGCTATTTGTTTGAATCGTCGCTCTTACTACACGGTGCCGATTAAGGCTTTGGCGAATGAGAAATTCCTCTCGCTCTGCCAAACGTTTGGCCCGGAAAATGTAGGGATGATTACCGGAGATGCGACCGTTAATGCGGAGGCGCCTGTGATTTGCTGCACCGCAGAGATCCTGGCTAACTTTGCTCTCAGAGATGGGGTCGAAGCCAAGATCGATGATGTGATCATGGATGAGTTTCATTACTATTCTGATAAAGAGCGAGGCGTCGCTTGGCAGGTTCCTTTATTAGCCCTTCCCAAGGCTACTTTTCTGCTGATGTCAGCCACTTTGGGCGAGACCTCTTTTTTCATAAAAGAATTGGAAGAGAGAACCGGAAAGCCAGCAGTTTTAGTTCAGTCTGATGTGCGTCCCGTGCCTCTAGAGTTCGAGTATAGTGAGACACCTCTTGTGGAAAAGGTCACAGAGTTGGTTTTGGCGGAAAGAGCTCCTATTTACTTAGTGAACTTCACCCAACGCGCCTGTGCGGAGGTCGCTCAAAATCTCCTTTCGGTCAACCTATGTTCGAAAGAGGAGAAGAAAGTCATCGCTGGAGTGTTAGAAGAAGGCGATTTTAAAAGTCCGTATGGAAAAGAGATCGCTAAAGTGCTTCGTCATGGAGTTGGCATTCATCATGCCGGATTGCTCCCGAAGTATCGAATCCTTGTGGAGAGGCTTGCTCAGAAGGGGCTTCTTAAAGTGATTTGCGGAACAGATACTCTTGGGGTTGGTGTGAATGTGCCTATTCGCACCGTTCTTTTTACGCAACTTTGTAAGTATGACGGATCAAGTAGTAGGATTCTTACCGTCAGAGATTTTAAACAAATTTGCGGGCGGGCAGGAAGACGCGGTTTTGATTCGATTGGGTATGTTGTTTGCCAGGCACCTGAGCACGTCATCGAGAATAAAAAAATCGATGAGAAAGCGAGCTCAGGAAAGGGAGGAAAGAAAAAAGCGGTTAAAAAGAAACCTCCTGAGAAAGGGTTTGTCGCTTGGAGTGATAAGACTTTCGAAAAACTACAAGTCTCTGCGCCAGAGCCTCTGTTGTCGCGCTTCCAGGTGAGCCATGGAATGCTTTTGCATTTACTGAGCCGAAAAGGTGTAGATGGGTGTGAAGAGCTGCGCCAGCTCATTGACAGGAGCCATGAAACGGATGTTCAGAAAAAAACGCACCGGGTTCGGGCTCGTAAAATCTTTTCAGGGCTTGTTCGAGGACAGGTCTTTCAGATCATTCCTCCTGCGGAAAGAAGGAGCGCTTCCAAGGTGTCTCTTAACGCTGACCTTCAGGATGATTTTTCGATGAATCAAGCCTTGGGGCTTTTCTTGCTGGACGCTCTTTCCGAACTCGATACAGCCTCACCTCAATACGCTTATCAGACTCTTTCGTTAATCGAGTCTATTTTGGAAAACCCACAGATGCTTCTGAGGAAGCAGCTTGATGAAAAGAAGTCCGCCTTGATTGTTGAATGGAAAAATGCGGGAGTTCCTTACGAAGAGCGGATGGATCGGCTCGAAGAAATTGACTATGATAAGCCAGAAGCAGAGTGGATCTACGATGCGTATAATCGTTTCGTAAAAGAGAACCCTTGGATGGATCGAGAAGGGATTCGCCCAAAATCAATTGCGCGCGAGATGTTTGAGTCTTACGCAAGCTTTGATGATTACATCCGGAAGTATGGCTTGGAGAGAAGTGAGGCGCTTTTATTACGTCACCTCTCGCAGGTTTATAAAGTTCTTTCACAGACCGTCCCCCCAGCAGCTAAAAACGAAGATTTGGTGGATGTCGAAGCCTATTTAGAAGAAATGGTGAGAGGGGTAGATTCGACCTTGATTGATGAGTGGGAAAAGATGCAAGACCCGACGCGGTTTGAGGAAAAAAAGGAGCAATTCCTAGCTCCGCAGAAATTCACGCATGATAAGAAAAAGCTTCTTCGCGAAGTGAGAGGACAAGTGTTTGCCTTGCTAACTTCGATCGAGAAAGAGTCTTGGCAGAAAGTATTATCCTTGCTCACTCCGGGAGCTTTGAGTGGCGAAACATTGACGCGTGAACTAATCGAAAATGATATGGATCTTTATTACGCTGATTTTGCTCATCTTCAGCTTGATCCTGAGGCTCGAAGTCGAGAATATACTAGAATAGTGAAGCAAGAGCACGTTTGGGAAATCGAGCAAGCCTTGCTCGAGCCAGGAGGGGGGAGCGATTGTTTCCTGCGCATAGTGGTCGACTTAAAGGCGTGCGATGATTCCAATAGCCTCGTGATGAGCTGGGGTGGAGTGCTCCGCACAGTATAAAAAGGTTGCCAAGTTGTTCTTGCGCCTTTGGCTGCCTGTGCGAGCTTGGCTTAATCATGAAAGTTGTCATTACCGGAGGAAGTGGTTTTCTTGGAACCTGTCTAGGGCTTGATTTAAGCAAGAGAGGTCATGAAGTTGTTCTTATTTCCCGCTCGTTCCCCAAAAAGAATGAGGGGTGGAAAGAGGTTCGCTGGGATGCTCAACATTTGGGCGATTGGGTTCAAGAGTTAGACGGAGCAGACGCGATAGTGAATCTCGCCGGTCGCACCGTTGATTGTATTAAGACTCCTGACCACTGTGATGAGATTTTGAGGTCTCGTGTCGAGACGACTCGCTTAGTGGGGCGGGCCCTTCGTGAAATAAAGACCCCGCCCTCGGTTTGGGTGCAAATGTCAACGGCTCATCTCTATGGAGATCCTCCAACGACTTGGTGTGATGAAGATTCGCCCTTCGGTTGGGGATTGGCTCCAGATGTTGGGCAAGCTTGGGAAAAGGCTTATCAAGAGAGTGTTTTACCTGAAATGAGGCAGGTCATTCTTCGCACCAGTTTTGTGGTGGGACGATCAGGCGGGGCGCTCCCTCGACTGAGTTCCCTTGTCAAATGGGGTTTTGGAGGGAAAGTGGGACACGGACAGCAAGGAATGAGCTGGATCCATGAAGCTGATATGAACGCGCTGTTTCGGCGAGCGATTGAAAATGAGGAGATGCAAGGAGCTTATCTCGCAACAGCTCCCAATCCTGTTTCTAATGAAGAGTTCATGCGAACTCTTCGTGCATCTTTAAAGATTCCTTTTGGTTTGCCTGCCTACGAATGGATGGTGCGGGTGGGAGCTCCGCTCATCATGAAGACAGATCCTGAGTTAGGGCTTTATGGGCGTTACTGTGTTTCGAAGCGCTTGAAGGAAGAGACGTTTGTATTCCGCTTCCCCCGTCTGTCGGAGGCTCTACATGATCTCAGCACGGGAAAACAGTGATACCATAAGCTTCCGACTGTCCCTTGGAGAAAGAGGCGCTTACAGAGCAAATGAGGCTCAAGTAACTCACCCAAAATCAGAAGAATAGGAATGACTTTGGGCGTATTTTATCATCATGATAAGCAACACAAAAACCACAGCCTGCTAAGCAGTCCGTGGTTTTGAGAGTGTCGCGATAAGCGAGTGGCAAACAGAAGTCGCTTACGACTTATAACGAAGACGCTTTTTATGGCGGTTCGCCTTCATGCGTTTACTGCGCTTATGCTTACTGATTTTTGCTTTTCGCTTTTTTTTCAGGTTTCCCATAGAATTTTTCGGTTCAGGTTACTTTGATTTTAGGATGTAAGATTCAAGGAACGATTTTATTGAGAGGGTATTCGATAATACCTTCCGCTCCGAGATCTTTAAGAGTAGGGATGAGGTTTCTAGCAATAGTGTCCTCAATAATGGTTTCGACCGCGACCCAGCCTTCTTCTGCGAGAGGGCTGATGGTTGGGCGGCGTAGAGAAGGGAGATGCTCAAGCACGGCATCGAGAGAGCTTTTTGGAAGGTTTAATTTAATGCCGACTTTGTCGCGTGCTTCGAGCGCGCCTTTAAGCATGAGCACAAGGCGTTCCATCTTAGAGCGTTTCCAATCATCTTGGAAGGAGTCTTTGTTGGAATAAAAGTGAGGGAAGGAAGTGAGAAGGGTGTCAACAATGCGAAGATTATTCGCGCGGATTGAAGAGCCTGTCTCGGTAACATCAACAATTGCATCTACGAGATCTGGAACTTTGACTTCGGTCGCGCCCCATGAGAATTCGACATGAGCTTTGACGCCCTTTTCTTCAAGGTAGCGTTCCGTGATCCCGATGCCCTCGGTGGCGATATTTTTACCTTCTAGATCTTGAACTGTCTGGATGGGGGAGTCTTTCGGCACGACAAGCACCCATTTGGTAGGACGAGTTGTCGCTCGAGAATAAGGAAGTTCAGCTAAATCTACAAGATCGGCTCTGTTTTCATAAGCCCAATCAAACCCAGTGATTCCACAGTCGATAAAACCTTGATCCATATACCGCGCAATTTCTTGAGCACGGATGAGATAAATGTCGAGTTCGGCATCGTCAGAAGAAGGACGAAGCCCACGAGTGGACATGTAGACATTGTAACCAGCCTTTCGAAGTAACTCGATAGTCGGTTCTTGTAAGCTGCCTTTCGGAAGAGCTATTTTTAATGAACGATCAGACATGATGACAAAGGCGTCTTGGGCCGGGTGTTTTACCTGGGAGAAGGTTGATTTCAAGACGTTTATTAGAGAATCCGCCAGATTTGAAAGAAAATCGAACGTTCTGTGATGATTTTTTATGAAAATGACACAAGGAAACCCTTTTTCTCGCTTGCTTGTGAGATCCTAATCCTCAAGTCTTCTGGCCGACTATCTAGAACGACCTATGAACAAAGAAATTCTATCTAAAGCAGCCGCCGAAGCACGCGGTCTTGCAATTGATGCAGTTCACGCCTGCTCCTCTGGCCATCTTGGCCTTCCTCTCGGCTGTGCAGAAATCGGGGCAACTCTCTTCGGGGAGCTCCTCAGCTATAACCCTGAAGACCCGAAGTGGTTGAACCGCGATCGATTCATTCTCTCTGCAGGGCATGGATCGATGTTCATTTACAGCTGGCTTCACTTATCTGGTCATGCCGTTTCTTTGGAAGAGCTTAAGAACTTCCGCAAATTCCACAGCATCACGCCAGGACACCCTGAGTATGCCGAGACTCCAGGAGTCGAAGCAACGACTGGACCTCTTGGTCAAGGCGTCGGTAATGCGGTAGGTTATGCCTTGAGTGGTAAAAAAGCGGCCGCGAAATTTAACACCGCAGATCATACCATCTTCAGTCAGCAAATTGTTGCTCTCGCTGGTGATGGGTGTCTCCAAGAAGGGGTTGCTCGCGAAGCGATCTCATTCGCTGCTCATGCAGGTCTCGATAACCTTACTCTCATTTATGATAGTAATGATGTGACGCTTGATGCGATGGCGGACAAATCACAGTCCGAAGATGTTGAAGCTTATTTCAAAGCGATTGGCTGGAATGCAGTGACCGTTGATGGACATTGCTTCGACGCTGTAGCAAAAGCTTACAACGACGCGAAGGCGGCCAAAAATGGTAAGCCAAGCATCATTATCGCGAAAACTGAAATTGGTCGCGGGATTCCACAAGTGGCAGGAACTCAAAAAGCTCACGGTGAAGGTGGAGCTGGATTTGCAGAGGAAGCTCGCGCAGGTCTCGGTCTTCCTGCTGGATCTTTCCACGTCTCTTCCGAGGTTCGCGAATTTTTCGCCGGACGCACTGCAGAACTCAAGAAAGAGTATACGGCATGGGAGGGAACTTATGCCGCCTGGTCAGGAGCAAATCCTGAACTTGCAAAAGAGCTCGAAAACGGGATCAACAATGAGCTCGGAGTCGACCTCATTGACAGCATTCCAGAATTTGCCGCAGATTACGCTGACGCCACTCGTGGAGCGGGCGGAGTTGTGATCAATGAAGTGGCGAAACAAGTTCCTCATCTCATCACTGGTTCGGCGGATCTCTTTGGTTCGACAAAGAACTATATTAAAGACGGTGGCGACTACTCTGCGGCTGACCCAACCGGACGTAATGTTTGGTATGGGATTCGTGAACATGGAATGGGATCGATCTTAAACGGAATCGCTTATGATGGTCTTTTCCGTGCTTCAGGTGCGACATTCCTCGTTTTCGCTGATTACCTTCGCCCTTCAATCCGTCTTGCTGGACTTGCTAATCTTCCTGTTACTTACGTCTTTACTCATGACTCAGTTGGAGTGGGAGAAGATGGCCCGACGCACCAACCTGTTGAAACAGTCAGTGGTCTTCGCGTCATTCCTAATCTTGACGTGATTCGTCCTGCGGATGAAGAAGAAACAGCTGGAGCATGGGCTGCGACACTAGATCGCACTTGTGGACCAACCGCTCTCATTCTTAGCCGTCAAAAGCTTCCAAGCATCGAACTTTCTGCCAAAGAGCGTCGTGAAGGCACTGTGAAAGGTGGTTATATCGCGAAAAAGGAAACAGCCACTCTTGAGACAATCATCATGGCGACTGGATCTGAAGTTCAACACGCGATCGCAGCAGCAGCAGAACTTGGTGCCGGCGTTCGAGTCGTCTCCATGCCATGCTTAGAGCGTTTCGATCGTCAGAGCTGTGAATACAAAGAATCAGTTCTTCCTGCGGCCTGCACGAAACGAGTTGCGATCGAAGCTGGGGTTTCTGGTCTGTGGTATAAATACGCCAGCACCGTGCTCGGAATTGATCGTTTCGGAATCAGTGCTCCTGGAGATCTCGTGATGAAAGAGCTCGGGATGACTGCTGATCACGTGATCGCGGCCGTTAAAGGTCTTTAAGTTTTCTGACCTTAACTGTTTTACTGGCGTCTTCGTTTTTAAGCGAAGGCGCCATTTTTTTAACTAAAGTCTAGAGCGTCCATATCGAGAATGACGTGGACGTCGTCTGGCGGAGGAGTGCGTTTAAGAACCTCTTGCATGTAGGAGCTCAGAAGTCGCGCGTTGTGTGAACGGAGCATGATTTGGAATCGGTATTGCCCGTGTGCTTTAGTGAGGGGGGAAGGGAGTGGTTCGCCAAGAAGGATGGCTTCTGGGAGGTCAGCCTTGAGTCGCTGGTGGACATTCTGAAGAGTGAACTCGGCCCTTCGTTCATGAGTCGATCTGGATGTGATGACAGCAGCGTGAGTGTAGGGAGGGTAGCGGAATTCACGACGGAATTCGAGTTCCTGCTCGGCGTATCCTTCGAAGTCATGATGTCTTGCGAATTGGATAGAGGGGGCATGAGGGGTGAATGTCTGCACAATGACTTCGCCGTCGAGGTCGCCTCGCCCAGCTCGCCCCGCAACTTGGGTCATGAGTTGGAAGGTTCGCTCTGCCGCACGGAAGTCGGGGGCGTGGAGAGAGAGGTCAGCATTCAGAACTCCGACGAGAGTAACAGAGGGGAAGTCGAGCCCTTTAGCGATCATCTGGGTGCCGAGTAAAATGTCAATCTTACGAGACTGGTAGTTTTTTAGAGTGTCTCGCACCGCGTTTTTACGCCGAGCGGTATCAGCATCAAGGCGCGCGATGCGAGCTTTTGGAAATATTTTTTGGAGGACTTCTTCCACTTTCTCGGTGCCATACCCCTGGAGGTGGATCCCCTTTAGGTGACATTCGGGACATTGTTGAGGCGTGATGCGCTGATGTCCGCAGATGTGGCAGATGAGGCGCTCCTCTTTACGGTGGTATGTGAGGGGGACAGAGCAGTGTGTGCATTCGCAAACATGTCCGCAGGTCGGGCAGGTGAGAGAACGGGCAAAGCCTCGTCTATTAAGAAAGAGGATGACTTGTTCTTTTGCATCAAGGCGTTTTTGAATGCCTTCGCGTAGACGTTCGGAGAGGAAGGTTGCCTCTTTGAATTTCTTGCGAGATTCTTGGCGCATGTCGAGAACCCGAATGAGAGGGAGCGATTGGTGGTCGGCTCTTTTTTTAAGGTTAATGAGGTGGTAACGGTCCGTTTGGACATTATGCCAAGACTCGAGAGAGGGGGTCGCGGAGCCTAAAACGATGGTGCATTTCTCGATTTGTGATCTTACAATGGAGAGGTCGCGCCCATTATATTTGGGAGCTTGGTCCTGTTTGTAAGTATGCTCGTGCTCTTCGTCGACGATGATGAGGCCTAGCTTTGGAAGGGGGGCGAAGATGCCAGAGCGGGCCCCAATAACGATGCGGGCTTCGCCGTTGCGGATACGGTGCCATTCGTCGAAGCGTTCTCCTTGCGAGAGTTTGGAGTGGAGCACCGCCACTCCATATTTAGTATCAGCAAAACGTGATTTGAATCGCTGCACCGTTTGAGGGGTGAGGGCGATTTCAGGAACGAGAATCAGGACGTCACGCCCTTCTTCTAAAGTATGGGCTGCAGCTTGGAGGTAGACTTCGGTTTTTCCTGATCCGGTGACTCCATGGAGTAAGATCGGTTTGGTCTCTTGCCGGTGAATGGAGTCATTAATAGTCTCCAGCGCAGCTTGTTGCTCTGGGTTCGGTTGTAGGGGCTGACTCGCAACGAATGTTTCGAATTTGTCTGGGTCTCGTTGGACCGCTTGTTGTTGTGAAACAACGTGGCCGGCGGCAATGAGGGCTTTGAGGGAACTGCGAATACCGCTGCCTCCGAGCTCTTTAAGAGGGAGAGGATCCGGGGAAGAGCCCAGGAGGGATAGAATCGCGTATTGGCGAGGAGCTTTCCTTTCAATCGCGGCGAGTTCTTCAGCGCTGGGCGGGGTCGCGATGGCGATGACGGCTTGCTCTTTTGCGGAGTGCTGATCTTGTCGCACCGCCTCCGGAAGGAGGGCTCGCATGACTTGCTCGAGGGGGCACCCGTAGTAGTTCGAGGTCCAGGTCGCGAGCTTCAGAAGTCCGGAAGTTAGTAAGGGCTTTGGATCGATTAGCTCCTTAATAGGGCGCAGCTTAAATTTCAGGTCATCAGCGCTTTCAATGGAGAGAACGGTGCCCGTTGAGTCTCCTTTGCGAAGCGGGATTCGAACCCTGCAGCCAGGCTTTACAGCCCATCCAGATGGGATGCCGTAGCTAAAGACAAGCTCCGAAGGGCCATCAATGAGGACGCGGGCTGCCTCAGCCATGTCGAGTTAGAGGTGGGAGAGGATTTTTTCAAGAGCAGCTTCAGCGGTGAGGCCGTGCTTAGCTCGGAGAACATGAGGTTTACCATGTTCAACGAATTCATCTGGCCACCCAATTCTTTCGACCGGGGTCCTGATCGAGGAGTCATGGAGAGCTTCGATGATAGAGGCCCCAAACCCGTTTTTGAGAACATGATCTTCGAAGGTGCAAATCACCGTGCTGTTTTGAGCGGCTTGAGTGATCGCATCAAGATCGAGAGGCTTGATCCAACGAGGGTTGATGAGGCCAACTGAGAACCCTTTGGTTTCGAGCTCCACTTTGACGCGTTCCGCCATTTCGAAGAGGTCGCCGAGTCCGATGAGTGTTACGTCAGACCCTTCGCTAATGACTTCAGCTTTTCCAATTTCGAGAATTTGAGGGGCTCCCTGTTTCATCTGACCAGGACCTTGTCCACGTGGGTATCGAATCGCAGTAGGACCGTCATTATAGTTCGCCATGGTCCAAAGCATGTCGACGAATTCGGCTTCGTCTTTTGCTTGCATGTGAATGATGCCTGGGATGTGGCGCAGGTATCCGATATCGAAAAGGCCGTGGTGAGTGGGGCCATCATCTCCAGAAAGGCCTCCTCGGTCCATGCAGAGACGAACGGGGAGATTCTGTAAGGCGATGTCATGCACGATCATGTCGAAGGCTCGTTGCATGAAGGTGGAGTAGACTGCGAGGAAGGGCTTGATTCCTTGCGTTGCTAAACCGGAAGCAAAAAGAGCTGCATGTTCTTCCGCAATCCCAGTATCGTAGTATCTTTCTGGGAGTTCATTTTTGAAAGTATCAAGTTTGGTGCCGCCGGGCATGGCGGCAGTAATGGCGACAAGATTGGGGTCTTTTTTGGCAAAGTCTGTAATAGAGCGACCAAAGATTTCCGAGTAAGTAGGAGTAGCTGTTCCAGCAGTGGATCCATCCTCTACTTTGTAAGGACCGAGACCGTGAAATTTACCAGGTTTGTCGAGGGCGGGCTGATAGCCACGGCCTTTTTCAGTAATAATATGAAGGACAACAGGCTCTTCTTGTTCCTTTAAGTATTCAAAAGTGTTTACCAGAAGTTCGACATCATGCCCGTTAATCGGCCCGTAGTAACGAAGTCCGAATTTTTCAAAGAGCACGTTAGGGAAAATAAGGTTCTTAGCTCCTCGCTCCAATTTATGGGCGAATTTTCGAGCTCCTGAACCCGCAAACTTTTCGACCAAATCTGCAGTTCTTTGACGCACGGAAGAATACATGGAGTGCGTTTGAAGAGCGTTGAAATATTTGGCGATCGCGCCAACGTTTTTATCAATGGACCATTCGTTGTCGTTGAGCACGACGATCAGCTTTTTGGTAGTCGATTCGATATTATTGAGGGCTTCAAGAGTAGGTCCACACGTGAAGGCGGCGTCACCTGCTACCGCCACGACATGGTTGGATCCTTTTTTAAGATCTCGGGCAGCAGCCATTCCGAGTGCGGCAGATAAGGCGGTGCCAGCATGTCCAGCCCCGTAGCAATCATGCTTAGACTCGGTGCGCAGGAGGAATCCATTGAGCCCTTCGTATTGCCTAATGGTGTGAATTTCTTTGGCTCGGCCCGTCAGAAGTTTGTGGACGTAACCTTGGTGAGAAACGTCGAAAAGAAAATGATCCTCGGGAGAATCAAAAACGTAATGCAGAGCAATCGTGAGCTCAACGACTCCGAGATTAGGGCCTAAGTGACCACCTGTTTCGGAAAGCGAGTGAATGAGAACGGCGCGGACCTCTTCTGCAAGCTCGGAGAGTTGGGGGACCGTGAGTTTTTTAACATCTTCAGGGCCATTAATATGCTGAAGAAGGCCCTCAGGGTCGAGGGAATGATTAGAAGAGTCGGATGTCATCTTGAGATGTTTCGCCTTTAGACGAGTAATCGGTGTCGAGTTCTATAGCCTCAATGCGCTTGCGGGATGTTTCAAGAGCTGTTTCACAAACCTTGAGTAAATTTGCGCCTTTTTCGTAATGAGAAACGAGAGTTTCAAGAGGAAGCTGTTCGTTTTCCATCTCTTGGATGAGTGCTTCGAGTTCGACCAAGGCTTGCTCGAAGCTTGGTTCTTTATTTTTTTTCGCCGAGGCCATCGTGGGATTTATTTACGCGACCGAATAGGGGTCGCAGAGTAGTAGACCATTTCGGGACCAACCATTGGAGTGTAATTGGTCAGGTATTCGGCAAACACCGCTCTGGTTCGAGGGTCAGATTTGACGAGGTTACCATTGGTTTGTCTGGTGGCTTTAGCTGCCCAACCATTAAGAATGAGAGGGAAGTATCCCTTGTATTCTTGCTGAACTTTAGGGAGCGGCTTCATCGAGGACGAATAAGGGCTGAGGTGAATCCCCGCAAAAGGGGTTTTCTCTAGGGCCGCTATTTTCTCAATTTTTTCGAAATTTTGGATCAGGCGCGGCAGCCAGAGCGCTTTGCGATCAGCATACCAACCAACGGCCCAAGGTTGGTCAGAAACAATGATTTCTTTTTCGTCGACCCAGCTTGCAAGCTTGGTGTTAAGAGGAGTCGGGTAGTAAGGGCGCCAATGAGGGGGGACGGCTCCTTTGGAATAAAGCCCGGAGACAAACTTTTGCGGGATGTCGATCACGAGTGAGCTGGCTCCTAATGCAATCAAGATCACAAAGTGGGCATTTTTGAGCCCAGGGCTGTTTTCAGGAAAAGGAATGCGGTTCCAAATAAGGGTGATAAAAGCGAGGCCATATCCTGCGGCAAGAGGGGTAAATAGGATGTGGAGTTGATTATAAGAGACGACTTTACCTTGGAGGCCAAAGATCGCCATGCCAATAGAGGCGAGAACCCAAGTCGCGAGCACACACCAGCGAAAATCACGAATCCCGGGACGTTTGAAGTTATGGATGAGAGCAAAGAAAAAGGCACTTGCAGCCAGGACTCCTCCTGTATTGGCGTAAAGGTCTTTGAGCTGAGTGATGACGGTTGAGGCAATGTTGAGTAGAATGCCTTTTGCGATATTAGAACTGATAATTTGTCCCGCATCAGTAGTGCGCATAATGAGATCTTCAGAGATGCCTCCAACCCCGTTATAGATGGAGTAGTATCCAATGCCTAGCACTCCTGTGGCACGGTGGTATTGAGCTAGAATGATGCCGGCCGGAATCGCAAAGAAGAAGAGAGTGAAAATCGCGGCAATTCCCTTTGGTCGGATAAAGAAAATAGCATAAAGGCAATACCCAATCAGGATCCAAGTCGCGAGCCAGTGTGTCAGCGCGAGTAAGGCGAAGAAGATCGCGGCGGCCAGGGCAGAGCCAGTGGCGCTAAGCCCATTGGTGGTGATCTCGGTGGCGCGGTAAGCAAAGAGCATCGCAAGTGAGAAGAGGAGGAGCATCATCATTTGAGGAAGCCCACTAATCGAAAACTGCCAGAAGGTGTCACTGAGTAGCATCATCACAGCCACGACGCCCCCAATTTTGGTGTCAAAGATCCGAGAGAGAAGGAGGTAGTTCACTCCAATCGCCATGAGGAAGCAAAGCAATGAAATGGCCGCGATAATGCGGTCGAGCTCGTAAACGGTGTCACTATTCCCCATTCGCCATTTATCAGCATCATCACCGCCTGCTATTTTGAGGACCGCAGATAGAATATAGGGGTAGAGAGGGGCATGGTAGGTGTCTTTACGCGCCGCTTCGAGGATGCCAATTTGTTCTCCTGCTTCGAGTGAGTGGGAGAGTGCGATGGGTTTAATAACATTACTTTGGAATCCGTTTCCGCGTGCGATTTCCCGCGCGATTTGAGCCTGTTCCATCGCTTTTGGATGCTCCAGCCCTCGGAAGAGAAGGCTGATGTTTAGAAAGGCGAGGCCAACCATGACGAAGAGGAAGACAAATCGTCTAATGAGAGCGGGAGTGGACATAAATGTTAGGGTGTAGAGGAGGAAGGAAGGTCTTTAAGTTTTCGCTGGAGAGTGCGTCGACTGATGCCAAGAAGTTCGGCCGCAAGAGTTCGGTTCCCTTTTGTATGGGCTAAAGCCTGCTCAATCAATCTAGTTTCGATAACATGCAAATTAAATTCGGGCGTGGAATCAAGAGTGTTTTCGCCGTGAGGTGAGTTTTCAGAGGGAATGGGTAACTGAGGAGAGCTTGTTCGGAGAAGTGATTCGGGTAAATCTTTCTCCGAAATACGGTCCCCAAGGCTCATAATGACGGCGTGTTCTAAAGCAGCCCGAAGTTCACGGATGTTGCCAGGCCAAGAGTAAGAGCGCAGCGCCTTAAAGGCGAGAGGCCCAATCGGGGGGGTGCTTTTGTTATTTTCTTTCGCGAACTCATCCAGAAAGCGCTTCGATAGTGAAGCGAGGTCGATCATTCTTTCCCGTAATGCTGGAGTCCGAAGCATTAGAACATTAAGGCGGAAGTAGAGATCTTCTCGGAAGTCGCCTTCTTTGATCATTGTTTCGAGAGGGCGGTGAGTGGCGGCAATCACTCGAACATCGACTTCAATAGGCGTATTTGACCCGACTCGCTCAATTTGCCGTTCAGATAAGACGCGCAATAGTTTCACTTGGGTGGAGGCATCGATTTCTCCGATCTCATCTAGAAAGAGGGTGCCTCCATGAGCTTGTTCGAAACGCCCGATTCTTCGTTGCGTGGCCCCAGTGAAGGCTCCCTTTTCATGCCCAAAAAGCTCTGATTCTAAAAGTTGTGAGGAAAGCGCGGCACAGTTCACGGTGACGAGTTTTTCGGATTTCCGATGAGAGAGGGCGTGGAGGCATTGCGCCACAAGCTCTTTTCCCGTTCCTGATTCACCCTGAATGAGGACGGTGGCTCGGGAAGGGGCCATTTGTTTAATTTTGTTCCTCAAGTCAGTCATTTCAGGAGACTGCCCGATGAGCCGTTCGAGAGCAGGTTCTCTTGTTTTGTTTTCTTGGCGTAAGGATTGATTCTCTTGTTTGAGAGATTGGTTCTCTTTTTCTAAAGATTGAGAACGAGAGGCTCTGAGCACGAGCATTTCAACTTCTTCGAGGTTGAGCGGTTTCGTGACGAAGTGCCACGCTCCTCTACGCATTGCTTCTACCGCGGTGTCAACGGATCCGTAAGCAGTCATCATGATACTCACAGGAGGTTGAGGGAGCTTTTGCGCTTCATCGAGGAGGTCCATTCCGGACTCCGTTCCCATTCTTAAATCCGTCAGGAGGATGTTAATTTGCTGTGTTTTGAGAATCTCAAGAGCTTGTTGTGGGTGGGATGCCACAAAGCACTCAAACCTTTCTTCTAATGCCATGCGCAGCCCATCCCGAGTGGGCTTTTCGTCGTCGACAATGAGGATGCTAGCTGGAGAAGTCATGGCGGGTTAGAGAGACTCGAGTTCGATGGGAGGGGTTTCGTCACCTAAGTAACGGACTTGCTTACTTTTTCTCGGGAAATAGAGAGTGATGGTGGTCCCTGAACCTTTTTCGCTTTCGACTTCGATTTCGCCACCATGTTCTCGCAAAATACGACGGACAATGAGAAGACCTAAGCCATTTCCAGACTGTTTAGTGCTTTGGTAAGGTTCGAAAAGGGTTCCCATGATCTCGGGGGAAATCCCGGCCCCATTGTCGATGACCTGGAGTTTTACCTCATAGTCATTACTGATGGTTTTAATCTGAATGAGCCCCGTATCAAGAGGGGTCGCCTGTGAGGCATTTTTAATCAGATTGAACAAAGCTTGCTGAATTTGACCGGCATCAAGCTCGAGCGCTGGAAGAAATTCATCAAGATGAAGAGCAATTTTACAATCTCGGCCTGCGAGTTCCGGAGCCATACTTTTGAGCACCTCTTCGAGGATTTGGTGGAGGTCTACTTGTTTTCTAACCGGGGAAGTAGGCCGAACCGCATGGAGAAAGTCTTTTAAAATGTGATCGAGCCTTTGAATTTCTTGCTGCGCAGTGGAAAGGTGATCACCTAAGGAGTTTTGGGTTTCCTCGGGAAGCTTTTGGATTTTTCGATTGAGGAGTTGCAGGTGGATGTTGAGTGAATTGAGAGGGTTTCCAATTTCATGCGCTACCCCCGCGGCAAGCAGGGTGAGTGCATTGAGGCTTTCAGTCTCGATCGTCTCAGCGGTTTCGGCACGTGATTTTGTAATATCACGAATAAGCATGACGTAGCCAAGGCTGTCTTCCCCCTTCAGCTCATCATCAATGGGAGAGAGGTAGAAATTAAGAAACCGATTTTCAGGATAAAAAATTTCGAGGTCTCGGCTCACAGTGCTCGCGCCACCTCGGTGTAAGTCATTCCAATCGAGCCCTTGGATGAGATGTTCGATTTCTTTGCCGATCATCTGGGAGGCTTCTGCCCCAAAAAAAACGCCAGCGGCTCGATTCATAAAGGAAATTTCCCCGTCACTCCCGAGAATGAGAACGCCTTCTTGTAGAGACTCAAAGACATTTTCTAGGAACCCTTTTTCTTTCACTAGGCGTTCTAAGAGCGTCTGGATTTGTTCCGGAGTTTCTTGGTCGATTCGAGTGAGTATTTTTTCTAGGAATCCAGCTTTCATTGATTCTTGTTTGCAATGGTGAGAAGGTAGCAGGAATGATAAAAATGGTTCTTTGCTCTTTTCCGAATGCTGATGAGGCGCGCCAGATTGGCACACTTCTTGTCAGAAAGCAACTCGTTGCCTGTTTTAACATGATTTCGGGAGTGGAGTCCCTTTATCGGTGGGAGGGAAAACTAGAGAGTTCTCAAGAAACCTTAGCAATCATGAAGACGAGCTCAAGTGCTTGGCAAGAGTTAGAAAAAACGCTTCAGGAACTTCATCCTTATGACTGCCCTGCGATCATCATGCTTCACCCCGAGGAGGTTTCTGAAGCTTATCGAGAATGGGTCGTGAAATCCTGTAGTGCCTCATTATGAGAGGTTTTTGAGCTTTATCTCTAAAAAAAACGAATCAGATTCGTTTTTGTCTTTCCAAGGGACTCTCGTCTTCTTTGTATAGGGAAGAGCCGTCATTCGCAATGAGCATCGAAACAATCGAATATATTGGTCCACGCCCGACCAAAAAACGTAAATCTCCTCAGTTAGGAGGATGGGTTTTAATGCTCGCCGCGATTTTGGTGCTGGGAGCTCTCATTCGTCCTTACCTGAGCGCCGGCCAGAAGGAGGCAGATCGGTCTCAGCTCGAAGAGGTGGTGAAGTCCTATGGGCAAGAAGAAGACTTCGGGACCAAGTTGGCTATAAACGCGATGAAGTTGAGTGTGGAGCCTACTTTATTAGATCCTACCTATCGCCTTATCGAATACCCTTTAGGTGATGTGCCTTTACACAAGGGAACTTCTGCAGATTTAATCATAAGAGCTTACCGGCATTTGGGTGTCGATTTACAGGAACTCGTTCACGAAGATATAAAGCAAAATTTCAGAGTGTATCCCCAACTTTGGAATCTGAATGAGCCTGATCCTAATATTGATCATCGCCGAGTCCCCAATCTCCAGCGCTTCTTCCGCCGACATGGCGTAGAAATGACCCCTTCGAGAGAATCTTTAGATTACCAATTTGGAGACCTCGTTTTTTGGAGACTTCCAGGGGGAGAAGCTCATCTTGGAATGGTGGTTCCAGCCCCAATGCAGCAAGGAGAGAAGCCATGGGTGGTGCATCACTTAAGTGATCAGCCTACTTGGGAAGATACACTTTTTGATTATAAAGTGATCGGTCATTACCGATTCCAGCCCTGAGTGGCGCGGCTTTCGTAAGGGAGAAGGCTCTTTTCTTACTTAAAGAAAAATGGGAGCTGTTACTCTTCCTCTCTCGGAGCTGATTGTTCCTTTGTTTCGGGGAGTTCTTTTGGAACGTAGAGAAGCGCCGCTCCGTTAATACAGTAACGTTTGTCAGTGGGGGTGCCGAATCCTTCTCCGTGAAATAAATGGCCTAAATGCCCATCACAGACGGAGCAAACGATTTCAGTGCGTTCCATTCCGGCGCTAATATCTTTTTTCTCTTTGACGTTTTTCGCTTGCGAAGGGTCATAGAAAGAAGGCCAGCCACAGCCTGAATGAAATTTTTCTTTAGAACTAAATAGCTCCGCTTGGCAGCCCGCACAGTAGTAAACTCCACTTTTTTGAGCGTTGAAAGCTTTGTAGGTTGCTCCATTAGGAGCTTCGGTTCCGGCCTTTCTGAGGATCCGGTATTGAGTCGGTGTAAGCAGGGCCTTCCATTCCGCATCTGTTTTGATGATTTTTTCAGTAGGTTGCTCAGGGTGTTGATCGTTTGTTTCCATGGGTGAAGTGGGTTCGCTACAGGCAGTGAGAGTGAGAGTAAGCCCGATGAGACAGGAAAGTAGGAAAGAAGAGTTCATAAAAGTAGGAGGGTTTATCTCTGAGCCTTATTCCATTCTTTCGTTTTTCACAAAGCCGAAGGGAAGAAAATCTGGGAAAGCATTGTTAGGAAAAAATTAGAAATAAGCACGGCTAGAGAAGAATAGACCATGGCATGAGTGGTGCCTCTACCGACCCCAACCGCGCCATTTGAAGCGGATAAGCCTTGATGGCATGAAATGATGACGATCAAAAACCCGAAAACAAGGCCCTTTGAGCAGGAAATGGCAATATCAGATAATTCCGTATAATGGTCAATATGGCTCCACCAATACGCGACGGGAACATTGAACATATGAACCCCAATAAGGGTGGCTGCCATAATCCCAAATAAAGCAGATTCCGCGATAAGGAGAGGGACTGAAATAAGCATTGCGACAAAGCGAGGGGTGACAAGGTAGTCGACTGGATGAACCGACATAGAGCGAAGGGCGTCGATTTGTTCGGCGACCTTCATGGTTCCAATTTCAGCGGCCATTCCTGATCCAACTCGTCCTGCTAGCATGAGGGCGGTGATACTTGGGCCGAGTTCACGGAGCATCGCAACACTGACGAGAGCTCCGGCAGCCGTTTCTAGATTGACGGCAGTAAATTGGAATAAGGACTGAGCTGCGAGGACCGCTCCAGTAAAGGCTCCCGTGATGATGACAACGGGTTGGGATCGAAATCCAATTTCGGCAATTTGTTTCGTCAGCTCATGGCGGCGGATCTTTGTTTTCGAGAGAGATTGGAAAACCTCTAAGGTTAGCCCCCAGAGCTCTCCGAAATAAGCTAAAGAATTGAGGAAATAGTGACCTAAGGCTCGAACCATGATAAAGCGAAGACTGGCAGGTAAAATGTTTTGAGTCGAATAAGGACTTCGTCTAAAAAAAAACCGACCCGCCTAAAAGGCTAGATCGGTTTTCTAATCTAATCAGATGATAATCTTATTAGAGGGATGCTTTGAGGTTCGATGAAGCTTTGAAGCCAACTGACTTCGATGCTTTGATTTTCATCGGCTCACCAGTCTTAGGGTTACGACCCATGCGAGCAGCGCGCTTTTTAACTTCAAATGTTCCAAACCCAATGAGTTGGACTTTGGAGTCTTTTTTAATGCCTTTAGCAAGAGCTTCAAGAACAGCTGCAACAGATTCTTCTGCGGCGCGTTTAGTAGAGTCATTGCCAAGATTTTTTTGGACAGCTTCGATTAATTCGGCTTTATTCATAGCACTTATGATTTCGAGGGAAGCTTCGATTATTGTAAAGATAAAAAGTCTCTCAAAGCCTTATTTTTTCAGGTTCCCAGCTGTTTTTGGGTGTTAAGGTGAGAGCGTATTCTGGTCTTGCTATGTTAGGTTTTCACTGCTTAAAAATGAAAAACTTATTTGCATGAATCCTTTACATCGCACGATTACCTCCGCTTTAGGGGCTCTGCCGGGTCACTCTTGGTTGGCAAAGATGAAGGAAGATTCACTCAAAGCGAAAAAAAGAGGGTATTATGATCCCGATGAAGACGAACGGTTACGAGAGGTGTTTGCTCAATATCTTTCGGTTCGGTTCGTTTTGCTGGAAAGTTTAGAAAAGCTTCTCTTTGAGTTGAGCTGGAAGCGGCTGATGATGGGAAGTTTGTCAGATCAAAAAACTTTTTTAAGATGCTTATTAATGGCCTCAACAGCAACAAGGTATGGCTTAGATTTGGTTGATTTAGCGAGAGTTGCCCGGGTGACCTGGAAGAAGCTTGATGAGGCCGAGCCGAGGTTCGGAATCGAGCGGAAAACCTTTACGAAAATTTATCAAAGAGTCACTCATCCGCATCAGCAATGGCGGCTTCGGATCGCCTGGAAATTTTTTCGCTCACAGCGCTTTCGCTTTCAAGGCGCCTTAGAGTCTTCAGAAATGTTGGAGTTGCTGCCCCTGATCGAAGAAGAGCAGGAATTCTTTTTCCGCAAGAAGCGGCTTATTTTATGGCGCAGGATTCTCTACCGCCTTTTTTCTTTGCATCGTCGCCCTTATTCGAGTTTTAGGATGGTGAGCTTTCATCTTTTTCGAGCGAGTGGCTCTTTGATTGCAGATCTCAAGCAGCCTCATGTAAAAGCGCCAGGAGAAGGAAAGCGGGTGACAGAAGAAGTTAAAGGGGAATTACTCTCGATCTTGGAGCCAGGAGATGTCGTGATTACTCGGCATGATGATGCGTTGAGTAATCTTTTTTTGCCAGGTTTCTGGCCTCATGCGGCCCTTTATCTAGGCTCTTCTGTTCAGCGCGAAGCGCTAGGGTTAGAAATTTCTGAGCCCGAGCAAACAAAAGAGGCGGGGGCTCTTTTTCTGGAGTCGAAGAAGGACGGGGTCAAAATAAGGCCTTTGAGGGAAACTTTGGAAGTCGATGCCTGTTTGGTTTTAAGGCCTAAGGCCGGAGAGGGCGCGCTGCTTCAATGCTTGGAAAAAGCTCTCACTCATGCGGGGAAGAGGTATGATTTCCTTTTTGATTTTCGACAGGCTGATCGCTTGGCTTGCACCGCTGTTATTTATCGCACTTATCATGGCCTTGAAGGGGCTTATTTTCAGCTGAATCACCAGTCAGGAAGGTTGGCTCTTTCGGCGGAGGATTTGATCCGGCAGCTCCGATCTGAATTTGGTTTCGAATTGCGAGGGATTTTTGGAGTCGAGGGCTCAAAATGGGTGGAAGGAGAGCTTGCTTGTAACCAATTAAATATAAATTAATTAAGAATAATGTGGTAAGAGCTTGTGAAAAATTTCACAAATAGACTTGCTCGTAAGTTTTTGTCCCGTTATTCACATCGAACTCTTCTTCAAGGGTATTTAGCCAAATGACTAAGAAAAACATCTTTTTTGCTCTAGTTTTGCTTTTCTCAGCAATTTGTATTTCTGGGGAAGTTTCTGCAGCTGATAATAGCCATGGAGAAGCTGCTTCCGGGCATTCTGCTGAAAGTGGGCCTCATGTGCTTCCTCTCTACGCAGAAAAAATAAACGAGAAGTTCAGCTTCATTTCCAATTCCACAATCATGGTTTGGATTTCTGTTTTAGTCATCATTGTTTTTTGTCGCGCAGGAGCAGGGAAGTTAGGAATCCTTCCAACAGGGTTTCAGAATTTTGCCGAGTGGGTGATTGAATCTCTCTACAACTTTTTTGGAGGAATCATGGGCGAGCACCTTGTGAAAAGAACGTTTTGGTTTTTTGGGGCGACGTTTTTACTCATCATAACAACAAACTATTTAGGACTCATTCCAGGTGTAGGAACTCTGTGGGTTGGTGGTAAGCCACTCCTTCGTGGAGGAAATGCGGATGTTAACATGACGGCAGCAATGGCTTTCACCTTTGCGTTACTTTGGTTTTACTGGGCGATTACAGAAAATGGCTTCAAAGGCTTCTTAGCTCACATTTTTGCACCTAAAGGTCAGTTCAAAGGCTTAATGCTTCCTCTTATGATCTTTATTTTCGGGGTAGTAGGTGTCCTAGAGATCGTTTCGATTGCGATCCGGCCAGTGGCATTATCTTTCCGATTATTTGGTAATATTTATGGAGGTGAGCAAACTCTTGAGATTCTTATGGGCCTAGGAGGCAAGTGGTTAGCATTTCTCCCTTCTTTACCATTTTATTTCATGGAGATACTTGTCGGAGGTGTTCAAGCACTTGTCTTCACTCTCCTTTGTGCTGTTTTCCTTAAGCTGATCTGTGAGCATAGCGATGAACACGGAGAAGAGCATCACTAAACCAAATCTCAGAAGGCTGACTCATAGCATTGTGACCGTGGGGGCCTTCAGAAAAACAACAAAAACAATACAAGAATATGACAACTAAATTTGCAGCTATTGCATTTGCAGCTATCGGAGCAGCTATCGGAATTGGTCTCATCGGATCTAAAGCAACAGAAGCGACAGGACGTAACCCTGGAGCCGCTGGCCCTATCCTCACGCTTTCAATTATTCTTGCAGCTCTTTGCGAAGGGATTTTCATCCTTACGCTTTTCGTTGCTAAGTAATTTTCTATTTTATTTATTTTCATTCTGCTGCTGTCATATAGCGGCAGCAGAATTTTTTCTCTTTCTCATCATCAATCACCAATAACAAAAGATAATGACGACCATTTTAGCCGCCGGAGTGATTACCGAACTGACGGATCAGTTTGGAGTAAACCTGCCAATGTTTATTGCTCAGGTGATCAATTTTATCTTGGTGATTATTGTTCTCAAGAAATTTGCCTTTACTCCTATTCAGGCCATGCTCGAACAGCGCCGGAAGCGTATCGAAGAGGGTGAAGCAAAGCTTGAGCGTATCGAGAAGCAGCTCGCTGAAAGTGAAGCTCGCACTGCCGAAGCCATTGCTAAGGCAAACGAAGAATCTCAGCGTCTCATTGATGAAGCGAAAGACAGCGCCGCAGTGATGTCAGAGCAGAAGACGCAAGAAGCCATTGCCTCCGCTCAAAATATTCTGGCCAAGGCAGAAGAGGCCGCCAAGGCAGAGCGCGCAGCGATGGCCGCGGAGCTCAAAGGAGAGTTTGGCCGTTTACTGACCGCAACTACCACCCAAGTCACAGGGAAGGTTCTCTCTGATGATGATAAAAACCGCCTCAATGAAGCGTCGCTTCAAGCGGTGAAATAACTCACTTTTACTTAAGTCCATGAAGGTTTCTAAATCTGCTTATTCAGCGGCTCGCCGCATTTACAAAATGTGCCAAGTCGATGGGCGTCTTGACGAAGGTCGAGCACGCACGGCGATTGGAATCATCGTTAACAAGAAGCCTCGTGATTATCGGGGCATGCTTGTTGCTCTCAGACGTCTTATTCGTCTTGAGGTCGAGCGTCGCAACGTGACGATCCAGAGCGCGGAGCCACTTTCTCAAGAAGAGGTTGCTCGTGTTCAAGCTTCCCTTTGTGAGCAATACGGAGCCGATCTCACTTTTGAGACTTCAGTGCAACCAGACCTCCTCGGAGGGCTTAAGATTCGCATTGGTAATGATGTCTTTGACGGCTCCGTTAAAGCTCGTATCGAGCGTCTTACTCAGATTTTCTAATTTTTTCATTCATTTTAAACATTCACTAAATAATAAGCTACTATGAGCAGCATCCTTCAAGAACTAGAACAGCAGATCGCAAATGTCGCGACATCTGTAGAGAAGAGCAACGTCGGAACCGTTCGCGAAATCGGGGACGGAGTCGCGAAAGTAGAAGGTCTTAGCGACGTTCAGCTGAATGAAATGATCGACTTCCCTGGTGGGGTTGTTGGCTTGGCCTTAAACCTTGAAGAAGGTGAGGTAGGGATCGTGCTTCTCGGTGACTATAAGCATATTAAAGAAGGTGATGAATGTCAGACGACAGGGAAGCTCCTCGAAGTTCCTGTCGGAGAAAGCCTTTTAGGGCGGACCGTGGACGGGATCGGAAATCCAATCGACGGAAAAGGTGACCTTAATGCCACAACTGCTTATCCTGTAGAGAAAATTGCTCCAGGGATTATTAAGCGTAAATCTGTTTCTGTTCCTGTTCAGACTGGGATTCTTGCGATCGACGCCATGGTTCCTATCGGGCGTGGCCAACGTGAGTTGATCATTGGTGACCGTGCTACCGGCAAAACAACAATCGCAGTTGATACGATCATTTCGCAAGCGCGTCAGAACAAGGCGGCAGAAGCAGGAAAGCTTGCCGGACATAAGCCTATTTACTGTATTTATGTTGCGGTAGGTCAGAAGCTTTCAAACGTTGCCCGCACCATTAAAACTCTCGAAGACGCAGGAGCAATGGAATACACGACTGTTGTTTCCGCTTCTGCTTCAGATTCCGCGACGATGCAGTTTCTCGCCCCTTATTCAGGTTGCTCGATTGCTGAATACCTCATGGATCAAGGGAAAGACGTTCTCATCGTTTTTGATGATCTTTCTAAGCACGCGGTAGCTTACCGTCAGATGTCTCTCATTCTTCGCCGTCCGTCCGGCCGGGAAGCTTATCCTGGAGATGTTTTCTACCTTCATAGCCGTCTTCTTGAGCGTTCAGCACGTCTTTCTGAAAATGCAGGGGGAGGCTCATTGACAGCTCTTCCGATCATTGAGACTCAAGCTGGAGATGTTTCTGCTTACATTCCAACAAACGTGATTTCGATCACAGATGGTCAGATCTATCTTGAGACCGACCTTTTCTATCAAGGGATTCGCCCTGCGATTTCGGTAGGTCTTTCCGTTTCACGGGTAGGATCGGCAGCGCAGACGAAAGCGATTAAGAAAGTAGCAGGAACCACAAAACTTGATCTCGCTCAGTTCCGTGAGCTTCAGGCTTTTGCTCAGTTCGGTTCTGATCTTGATGATGCGACGAAAGCGAAGATCGAGCGTGGTCAACGCATTGTAGAGCTTTTCAAGCAGAAGCAATACAGCCCACTTTCGCTTGAAGAATCAGTAGCAGTGCTTTTCGCGATGCAAAATGGCCACTTTGATGATGTCGAAGTTGAGCGAGCAGAAGAATTTCAAGCAGAATTGCAAGAATTCCTCAACACTCGCAAAGCAGAGCTCATGCAGAGCATCGCTGACGAGAAAGTCATCACCGACGACATTAAAGCTGGCCTGACTCAGGCGATTAAAGACTTTAAATCTTCTTGGAAATAATTCCTTCATTAGCTTTCGCAACATCTTACCTCTATGGCCAACCTTCGAGATATTCGACGCCGAATCAAATCGGTTAAGAGCACCGCGCAAATCACCCGCGCCATGCAGATGGTTGCTGCTGCGAAGATGAAAAAAGCGCAGAGCCAAGCGCTCGCGGGGCGTGAATATGCGGATAAGCTGAACCAAGTCCTTCTTAACCTCAAAGAAAACGTTAGCGAAGAGTCTCATCCACTTCTTCAAGTTCGTGAAGAGGGAAAAGAACTCATTCTTGTCATCTCCACCGATCGCGGACTTTGCGGACCAATTAATAATAACTTACTTAAAAGGGTAAGAGCGGAAGTCTCGAAAGAGGCTGAGATCGTAACGGTTGGTAAAAAACTCCGTCAGACTTTTGCAAAAGAGCAACGCGCTCTTTTAGCTGATTGGAAAATCGAAGACCCAGTGCCTTTCGCAGATGCTCGAATCATTTCACAATTCCTCAGCGAAAAATTCCTTAGCGGAGAGTTTAATAAGGTCAGTGTTGCTTTCACGAACTTTGTGAGCACCTTGACTCAAGTAGCTCACGTTCAGCAACTCCTTCCAATCGAAGCGGGATCCCTCGCTGAGAAGCAGGATTACGAAGGGGTAGGGAAAGACCAAATCGGAGAAACTGATAAGGAAAAGGCTTTGGAGAAAGACTATCTTTTTGAGCCGAATGCTCAAGGGGTGCTCGATAGCCTCTTGCCTCTTTACATCGATTTCCAAGTTTACCAGATGCTCGTGGAGGCCCGTGCCTCAGAACATTCTTCTCGTATGGTCGCCATGAAAGGTGCAACCGATAATGCGAAAAAGATGACCAAAGAGCTCACTCTCAAATACAACAAACTCCGCCAAGCTGCGATTACTGCAGAGCTTCTCGAGATCACTACTGCGATGAAAGCAATGGAGTGATTTTTTCAAATTTACGGACTACCAATCAATTTTAAAATCGATATCCCAACACCATGAACAATAAAGGAACCATCGTCCAAGTCATTGGCGCAGTTATTGACGCCGATTTCTCAAAGGCAGACAACTTGCCAGGCATCTTTAATGCCGTTGAAGTCACTTATGAACTTAATGGTGCGGCGACGCGTCTCGTTCTCGAAGTCCAGCAACACCTCGGAGACGGGTGGGTGCGTGCCGTTGCGATGAGCACGACAGATGGTCTAAAGCGTGGAATGGAGCTCACTGATACAGGTGCGCCAATTACGGTTCCTGTAGGAGAGCAAGTTCTCGGCCGGATCTTCAACGTCACCGGTGACATCGTTGATGAAAACAAACCTCTTTCGAATCCAGAGAAGCGTGGTCCTATTCATCGTTCTGCGCCGACTCTTGTGGAGCAGGCTGCTTCTGCAGAGGTTTTGACCACAGGGATTAAAGTAATCGATCTCATTTGCCCTTTCCTTAAGGGGGGTAAAGTAGGTGCCTTTGGTGGTGCCGGAGTTGGTAAGACGGTTGTTATCATGGAGCTCATCAACAACATTGCGAAAGGGCACGGAGGTTACTCTGTTTTCGCAGGAGTTGGAGAGCGGACTCGTGAGGGAAACGATCTTTACTGGGAGATGATCGAGTCAAACGTTATTGCGACGGAGAAAGATGAAAATGGTCATCCGAAACTCGATGCTGCTGGGAATCCAGTTCTTGCTGACGGATCAAAGGTTGCTCTCGTTTACGGTCAGATGAATGAGCCTCCGGGTGCTCGTCTCCGTGTTGCTCTTTCGGCTCTCGCGATGGCAGAATATTTCCGTGATGAAGAAAACCAAGACGTTCTTCTTTTCGTTGATAATATTTTCCGTTTCTCACAAGCAGGTTCAGAGGTTTCAGCTCTTCTCGGACGGACGCCATCAGCGGTAGGTTACCAGCCCACTCTTTCTGAGGAAATGGCAGGTCTCCAAGAGCGAATTACATCAACCAACAAAGGTTCGATCACTTCCCTCCAGGCGGTTTACGTTCCTGCGGATGATTTGACTGATCCTGCTCCTGCCAACACTTTTGCTCACCTTGATGCAACAGTCGTTCTTGAGCGTGCTCTTGCAGAACAAGCTCTTTTCCCTGCAGTTGATCCTCTTGCTTCAACATCGAAGGCTCTCGCGCCAGAGATCGTTGGTGAAGAACATTACCGCGTCGCTCGTGGCGTTCAGGTCGTGCTTCAGAAGTATAAAGATCTTCAAGACATCATCGCGATTCTCGGAATGGATGAGCTTTCTGACGAAGATAAGCTTACCGTTTTCCGCGCCCGTAAAATCCAACGTTTCTTGACGCAGCCTTTCCACGTGGCAGAGGTCTTCACAAACGTTCCTGGTGCTTATGTTGATGTTAATGACACGGTTCAAGGTTTCGCTGAAATTCTCGAAGGGAAGCTCGACTCTGTTCCAGAAGGAAACTTCTACATGAAGTCAAATCTCGACTCTGTCGCTCGCAGCTAATTTCTCATGGCACTCCATCTCGAAATCGTAACTCCTGAGAAGAAAATCTTCTCAGACATCGTTGAAGACGTTTACCTTCCTGCCAGTGAAGGTGAGATGGGCGTCTTGGAACTTCACGCCGCAATGGTCTCAGCTCTTGTTCCTGGAGAGCTTCGCTACCTTAAGGAAGGTAAGATCGAGGAAATGGCAATCGGAAAAGGTTTTGTTGAAGTGACTCAAGAGAAAGTTGTCGTCCTTACCGACATGGCTCTTGGTGATGCTGAGATTGACGAAACTTCGGTTGAAGAGGCCATGCAGCGCGCTGAAAAAGCTCTCGAAGGATCTGATGTGGATCCAGGACAGGCGCAACAACTTCAGGTGCTCATTGCTAACTCGATGGCCCAGCTCAATTTGAAGAAGAAGCATCGCTGATAAGATCGCATAATTTTTTTTAATGCCGCTTTGATTGATTCAAGGCGGCATTTTTTTGATCTTCATTACTATTACCTGACTCGTCGGCGACGAGGAGTCAGATTTACGAAGCCCAGGGCCTAAATAAGGCAAAAGAGCTGGGCTCGGGCACCACCAGGAGAGTGCGATCGATGATTCTTAAATTGAGCTCCACAATGAAGGAGTCATCGGTGTAGGGGCGATGGAGCCTCCTTCCAGATATTGAAATCTGTAGTTCGACGACTTGGGCCCAGTCGCTCATATCACCAAAGCGCTGGAAGTTACCGGCTCCATAATAAAAGTTATCATCGATGGAGTCGCTTTTCCAAAGATAGAATATGATGCGAAGAGGCGGCTTGCGACCAGCACTTAGGGTCAATGACACTTGGGGGCGTTTGACTTTAAACTCAATCTATTTAAAGTCAGTCGATTAAATTAATGATATCGCCTCTTTAGAGGGAGGTCACGCCTCCTTCTGGAAATTCATTTGATTCTTTTTTGCGCAAGAGTCTTTACATTCGTGTTGAGCCTTGGCATCTAATCTCAAATTTTGCCACCGCAGATGCCTAAAGACACTTCTATTAAGAAAATTTTGGTCATTGGTTCAGGTCCTATTGTGATCGGCCAAGGATGTGAGTTCGACTATTCTGGAACTCAAGCTTGTAAGGCTTTACGGGAGGAGGGCTATGAAGTGGTTTTGGTTAATTCCAATCCCGCGACAATCATGACCGATCCCGAGACGGCTGAGCGAACTTATATCGAACCTATCACCACGGAATCGATTATTAAAATTATTGAGCGAGAGAAGCCAGATGCTCTTTTACCGACTCTTGGAGGTCAAACCGCCTTAAATGCGGCCATGGATCTTTTCAAAAGCGGAGCGCTCGATCGCCTCAACGTGCGCATGATTGGCGCGAATGCCGATGCGATTGATAAAGGAGAAGACCGTCTTCGTTTCAAAGAAGCGATGCTTGGAATTGGCCTCGACCTGCCCAAGTCTGGAGTGGCGCATACGATGGAAGATTCCCGTAAGATTGCGCAAGAGATCGGCACGTTTCCTCTCATCATTCGTCCTGCTTTCACCCTTGGTGGTTCAGGAGGAGGGATTGCTTATAATAAAGAAGAGCTTGAGACGATTGTCACCCGCGGCCTTGATTTAAGCCCTGTGACAGAGGTGTTGATCGAGGAGAGCCTGCTTGGCTGGAAAGAGTATGAAATGGAGGTCATGCGTGACTGCGCTGACAACTGCGTGGTCATTTGTGCTATCGAAAACTTTGACCCAATGGGGGTTCATACCGGAGATTCAATCACGGTAGCGCCAGCGCAGACTCTTACTGATCGTGAATATCAAATCATGCGGGATGCTTCATTTGCCTGCATTCGGGAAATTGGAGTAGAGACCGGAGGTTCTAACATTCAGTTCTCGGTGAATCCCGCAGATGGACGCTGCATCGTGATTGAGATGAACCCGAGGGTTTCTCGCTCGTCAGCCCTCGCCTCGAAAGCCACCGGCTTCCCGATTGCTAAAATCGCGGCGAAGCTAGCAGTGGGTTACACCCTGGATGAGCTCAAGAATGACATTACTCGTGAAACTCCAGCAAGTTTCGAGCCGACCATTGATTATGTTGTCACGAAACTTCCACGGTTCACTTTCGAAAAATTCCCAACTGCAGACCCAGTCCTAACAACTCAGATGAAGTCTGTGGGGGAGGCAATGAGCATTGGCCGCACCTTTAAAGAATCGATGCAGAAAGCGCTTCGCTCACTAGAGACGGGCCGTGCAGGATTTGGGTTTGATGGCAAAGATCCGGAAGCTCCAACTCGTGAAGAGATTGAGCGAAAGCTCATTGTTCCGAATGCAGAACGTATTTTTTGGATTAAAGTCGCCTTCGAGCAGGGCTGGACTTTAGAAGAGGTGCGAGAGGCCACGACGATTGATATTTGGTTCCTCCATCAGCTTGAGCAGATTGTGAAGGAAGGGTTGAACCTTGCACAGACCGATTTACGTCGGGCTAAAAAACTAGGTTTCTCAGACGCTCAGATTGCTCATTCACGAGGTGTCTCCGAAGAAGAAGTTCGGGCAGAACGAAAAGCCGCAGGAATCATTCCGACTTACCGCTTGGTTGACACCTGCGCTGCCGAGTTTGAAGCGTATACTCCTTACTTCTATTCCACTTACGGTGATGAAAACGAAGCTCGTATCACCGATAAGAAAAAGATTGTGATTCTAGGCGGCGGTCCAAACCGGATCGGTCAGGGAATTGAATTCGATTACTGCTGTGTTCACGCCTCTTTTGCGCTCAAGGAGCTTGGGTATGAAACGATCATGGTGAACTCGAATCCTGAAACGGTTTCTACAGACTATGATACCAGTGATAAACTTTTCTTTGAGCCTCTAACGCTCGAGGACGTTCTCAATATCTGTGATCAAGAAAAACCTGATGGAGTGATCGTTCAGTTTGGGGGGCAAACGCCTCTCAATCTTGCTGCAAAACTTAAGGCGCATGGAGTCCCTATTATTGGGACCTCTCCAGAGTCGATCGAACTGGCTGAGGATCGTAAGTTTTTCTCAGCCCTGCTTGATAAGATTGGCTTGAAGCAAGCTGAGGCAGGAACCGCTACGAGCGCAGAAGAGGCGCTCGAAGTTTCGGCTCGGATTGGTTACCCTGTTTTGGTTCGTCCTTCCTTCGTTCTTGGAGGAAGAGCGATGATGATTGTTTATAATGATACAGAACTAGCTCATTACATGCGCAATGCCGTAGATGCTTCTCCAGAGCGTCCAGTTCTCGTTGATCGCTTTTTAGAAGGTGCGACTGAGATTGATGTTGATTGTATCTCTGATGGCGAAACTTCAGTGGTAGGAGCGATCATGGAACACATTGAGCAAGCTGGAATTCACTCTGGCGATTCGGCCTGTGTGATTCCTTCTTACAGCCTCAGCGCTTCCATGAAGGCTCAGATCACCACTGCGGCGAAAGACTTAGCTCGTGAGCTCAATGTCCGAGGCCTCATGAATATCCAGTTCGCAGTGAAGGATGAAGAACTTTACGTGATCGAGGTCAACCCTCGCGCTTCACGCACGGTTCCTTTCGTATCAAAAGCAATCGGGGTGCCGCTTGCAAAACTTGCCGCCAAGGTGATGGCAGGAAAAACGCTGAAAGAACTTGGCTTCACCGAAGAAGTCGAACCAAGTCATTACGCGGTCAAAGAAGCGGTCTTCCCTTGGCCTCGTTTCCCAGGGATTGATATTGTGCTTGGCCCTGAAATGAAATCGACCGGGGAGGTCATGGGGATCGATGCAGACTTAGGAATGGCCTATGCCAAGAGTCAGATCAGTGCCTTCAACCCACTTCCAAAAGAAGGGAAAGTCTTTCTCTCGGTGAGTGATCACGACAAAGAGCGGGTGATGCCAATTGCACGTGATCTCGTTGACCTAGGTTTCGAAGTCTTTTCTACCGGAGGAACTTATAAGCGCCTCGCGGCGGAAGGGGTTCCTTGCCAACGGGTCTATAAGCTCGCTGAACAAAAGCGGCCTAATGTGTTAGACATGATGAAAAATGGTGAAATCACCTTTATCATCAATACGCCAAGTGGCCATGAAGCTCGCGAAGACGAAGTCGAAATCCGAAGCGCCGCAGTTGCGAATAAGATCAGCCACTGCACCAACCTTTCTGCTGCTGACGCCTGCGTCCGTGCGATTCGTTCGCTTCAATCCTTACCGTTCGAGGTGAAGACGATTCAAGAGTATCACTCGTAAATTGATTTGCTTTCGTTTCTTTTTAACGATCTTCCCAATATGACGGGAAGATCGTTTTAATTTTTTTGGCTAGGGGTGAATTATTCCTTTCATTCCTTGCGACTACATCACAAGTTTTTAATCGTTTGATCCTTTGAGGAGGAAGAAGGTTTATTCGGTATCGCGTTCTGGTGATTGGAGGGCTCTTAGCGTGCCCTTTGTTCATAAACCTTCATGCTCAAAGCGGAGATGCGAATGTGCCAACCAAATGTGATGTTTACACGATGGAAAAACCTGATGTGAACAATATTTTTGATACCGCCCCTCTTACTACGAGTTGTAGATTTCCGGTAGTAGATGAGAAGGACGGGGAGCCAAGGTCCGGAAGTTGCGCAGATACAAAGTGGACGGTTAGTGACACCACCGACTTTGAAGTGGTGCCAGAAATGAACTCGAGCACAGAAATCAAATCGAAATCAGGAGGAAAGAAAGGACCTTTTGCAAAGAGCAAAGGTCAACAAATCAAGATTACGGCAGCCTATACAGGGAGTGCCTGCGTTGATAAAGGGTCTAATAATCAGGATATCGGTCTCATTTATGTTGATTTGGAACCGATGAAGACCCCGGAGACTTCAGATGATGTGGTTCTGATCCGAGCGGATGAAGACCCTGATGCATCAAGATAGTTTCTGAGATGGAGAGAATGTTAAATTGTTTACGCCCCAGATCCCGGTAAGAGTATCCAATTGAAGTTTCCCAAAGAGTCATCAAATTGATGAGCTTGCCACTTATCTGTATGCCTTTTGATGGGGGTGTCATTCATCTCATGATGCTGAAATAATGAAGATTTCCTCTTGTAAGGAGATGAAAAAAATCATGAAGTGAAAGATTTGCGCTCGCTTTCTTATTCATGGGCTGCTAAGTTGCCCCTCCTATGGCTACAACAAAAAGAACTCGTTTCTCAAGACGCCTTCCAGATCACGTCACAGATGAGCTGGTTAATGTTTTGGAAACAGATCCTAAGTTTTTTGGCTTTAATGAGCTTTTTGAGCTCGTTTACGGCCGCCTGAAAGAAAGAAATGCAGTTAGTGGCGGAGAAGAAATGCTCCGTTTACGCGCTTATGAGAAACTTCAAAATCTTGTCACTCGCGGTTTAGTCGAGAAAGGCGGGAAAGAATATAAGGGGCTTGAGCGTATCCGCGAAGCTCACAGTGATCATATCGCTGCACAATAATTGATCAAAAGAGGGTTCATTTTCTTCATTTTCTAGTTGGAAACGAGCCCTGATTAACCTTTAACTATTGCCCACATCAGGATGATCTGATGTGGGCTTTTTTACAAACGACGATGCTGAACGACTATTTACCTATTTTTCTCCAAATCATTATTGCGATTGGTTTTGCGGTGGTAGCCTTGGTGCTGAGTGTCCTGCTCGGGCAGCGAGCGAAGCGGAATCAGATTAAAGATACTGCTTATGAGTGCGGAATGCTGCCGATTGGAGATGGGGCCCCACGTTTTAGTGTGAAGTTTTATTTGGTCGCGATGTTGTTCGTTCTGTTTGATATCGAGGTGGTTTTCATGTATCCATGGGCGGTTCAATTTCAGGAGCTTGTGATGAATGATGGGACTGCGCTTTGGAGTATGCTTATTTTCGCTCTCGTTTTAGTAGTCGCTTATCTTTATGCTCTTAAGAAGGGCGCTTTGACCTGGAAGAATTGAATTTCTTCCTATTTTAAGGGGGCGAAGCGACAACCCTATTGTTTCTGATGATCCAGCACGTCGCACATTACCGTTTGAAAAAAGACACCAGCCCGGAGATGGTTGTCGAGATGATGCGGCAGACGCGGTCGATTTTGCTGAAAATCCCCGAGGTTTTGGCGCTTTCCGCTGGGCGAAATGTTGACCCTGAGGAGGAGTATGGGTTCTATGTTTCGTTTTCAGTAGAGACGACCGATCGGTTAAAAATGATCAAGAAAGACGCTCATTTTCTTAAATTCCTGCATGAGGTGGTGATGCCATATACGGCGGGAAGTATCGGAGGTGATTATGAGACAGATGCCTCGAAAGATTTGAAGTTTGTGTGATGGTGCGCTTGACGCGCCGATTTATTGGCAGATGGTGAGGTCGTTAGTTTTATGAATCCTCTTGTCATCATTTTTCCTCTGTTGGGTGCTATTCTTCACCCTGTTTTAGGGATGATGATTCAGCGTGCGGCGAAGGATGGGGTAGGGCTGATTTTAATGGCGGCAATGAGTAATTTGATCTCAGCGCTTTTGTTTTATCTTTGGTTTGGAGCTCCTTCTATTTTTCCGCTTTCTTCCGCTGACCTCGCTCCAGCTTTGGTGGGGGTTTTGTTTTTCTTTGGGCAGTGGTTTTCAATCCATGCCATTAAGACAGGGGATCTCGCCGTGCATTCTTCGGCGATGGGGGCGAAGCTTTTTGTCGTCGCTCTTTTGTCTTTCTTTTTCGGGCTCGAAAAGATTTCGGGCTTAATCGTGATCGCGACGATTCTCGCCATTGTGTCGGTTTATTTCGTGGCGGGGGCGACCTTGGAAGGGTGGAGGCGCTCACAGAAAACAGTTTGGCTCACCCTGATCAGTTGTCTTATTTTTGGAATTTCCGACTATATGACAGCTTTCTGGGCGCAAGGTTATGGCCCAGTGCGTTGGTTAGTGATCATGATGCTGGGGAGTGGTCTTGTTTCTGTCTTTTTCTTAGTTCCCCGGGTGAAGACGGCAACGGTTTATTTACGCCAACCACTGATTGCGGCCATGGTCCTCGGAGCGGGTTTTTTAATCGGGGTTCAAGCCTTGCTCGTGAACTATTCATTGAGTCATTTTAATGTGCCGGTGCTCATTAATATCATTTTCAGCACTCGCGGGATGATGGCGGTGATTTTGATATGGCTGATTGGGAGAAATGCTTCAGGCGTTTCGATTCGCAAAAAATTATTCGGCTCGACTCTGATGGTCGTTGCGGTGGCCTTGGCCTTAATTTCTTGAGGCGGGCAGAGCTCTTTCAAGGGAGCAGCTTTTCAGCGCTGTGAATGAGAAGACCAATGAGGCCTCCGATCGTTGTTCCATTGATACGGATGAACTGTAGGTCCGGTCCGATTTGCTGCTCAAGTTTTTGAGTGAGGGTCGATGGGTCCCAGGCGTTGACTGTGTTTTCGACCAATTTCTGGAAGGTGGGGCCATGGTGTATGGCGATTTGGGTGATCCATCTTTCAGAAGAGGTCTCAAGCCAGGCTAGAGTTTCGGGTTGGGATTCGAGCTTTTCAACCCAAGTTTGAAGCCGCTTCTGCAGCATGAGGTGAATGGGAGAGTCTGGTTTCTGGAGGTTTTCGATGAGATTGAGGCTCGAGTTTGCGAGAAACTGTGAGAGGAAGGCTTCGGTTTGGGGGTCGTTGAGGACCATTTCGTAAAGTTTTCTCCAGGCGGGTTGGATGGTGCCATCTGTTCGCCATTGCTGTGCTTGGGAGATGATCGCCGCGTCGATTTTTTCGTGTAGCGGGTGATTGAGGTCGACACTGGCGTCGAGAAACTGAGCCTCTAGGCGGTCGACCGCTTGGGTCGAAAAATTGCTGGCAACGGCTTGCGTGATTTTGCCAATAATTTTTCGGTCTTTAAGAGGGGCTCCCTCTCTCGCTTCTTGGATGACACGGTCTTTGTTTTGATTAACGACATTCGCGAAGCGCCCAAGGAGAGCCGCGATCAGGCGTCGATGTTCAGGGTCAGCATGGAACCGTTCGAGTAAGTGGATGAGGGTAGGGGCAAGAGGAGCTTTTGCGGCCTTTCGAAGAGAATTTTTAACAAGAGAGGGAATATTATCTCGGAAGTCAATTTGAGAGAGGATGGTAGGGATAGCCTGAGAAATAACCCGTGCGGTTTGGAGAGAATTCTTTTCTTCTCGAAGCCAAAGAAGTGATTGTCGGAGAACCTTGCGGTCGTTCCATTCTTTACTAAGAATCTCGGGCGAGAGGAAATTTCCTTGCAGAAAGGAGCCAAGCCCTGCCGCAATTTTCTTTTGCTGGTTGGGCACGATAGCAGTGTGCGGGATGGGGATCCCTAATGGGTGTCGGAAGAGTGCGGTGACCGCAAACCAGTCCGCAAAAGCTCCAACCATCGCAGCTTCAGCAAAGGCGTGAATCCATTCCACTCCAGGGAAAAGCAAGTGTCTTGTCACCAACCATAAAAGGAGCATGAAGATGAGTAAGCCTGTCGCAAGGGCTTTCATCTTACGGAGTTGATTGGGTGGAGAGGGCATGAGTGAAGAAGGTGCTATGAATCAGTGAAGTGCTGCCATCCGGTCTGAGTAAAAGGAGTGCTGTCTTCAATAGTAGTTAGACGGCCAATTCGGGTAAGGGGGGTGTCAAAGGGCCAATGTTGCTCTAAAGTCTGCGTCAGAGAGGGCGAAAGGGCAAAAAGAAGTTCGTAATCTTCTCCATCAGTCATGGCGTGATGAATACTGAGGTGTGGCTTTCGAGGTAATTTCTCAGGAGCGATTTGATAGCCTGTTTGGGAGGCTTTGGCGAGGCGGGGGAGATCCTGAGCGAGGCCGTCAGAGAGGTCCATCATGGCAGAGGGAGGGGCGTTTTTGGAAAGCCATTGCCCTTCTTCGATACGAGGTTGGAAAGTGAGATGATGACCGTCGAGGCTTCCGCCAAGCTCTCCGGTGACATAGAGGATGTCATCAGCTTGCCCGCCACTTCGAAGAATGGGTTTGAGGGCTTTTCCTTCTCCGCTAATAGAGAGCAGGAGAGGGGCGCCTGGTGCGAGAGAGGTGGTTTCTCCTCCGACGATAGAAGCGCCGCATTCTGCCAGAAACTGTTGCATCCCCTCGTAGATACTAAGGAGTTCCTTTTCTAGAGTTTCGGGGGAGCAGGCCAGAGTTACTAAAATATGGTCAAGCGATCCTCCCATGGCGGCCATGTCGCTGGCGACGCGAGCAACTGCTTTGCGTCCGATCAGTTTTGGGTCGGTGCCGGGAAAGTAGTGCACACCCTCTTGGATCGCATCGACTTTGAGAAGGGTTGATGTCCCGTCTTCTCTAGAGATCACCGCGCAGTCATCACCTATGCCTGTAACTCCTGGGCTTGAGGAGGGGAGGATGGAAGAAAGAGATGCAATGAGTTCGTCTTCGCCAATGTCGGCACAGGTGCGTGTAGAAGAGGGCATTTTCGGTTTCTACGAAGAGGGTGGAAAGAGATCTGGAGAAAAGCGTGCGACGAGCTGTGCCGCTACAGTAGCAAAGTTGAAAATGAAGTGAGCTGTAATACAGGGCCAGATCGACTTAGTCGTTTCGTAAAGGACGGCAAGGAGCATTCCGAAAACGAAGAGGGGAAGGAAGACGGGCATATTAAGGTGAACGAGAGAAAAAATAGCGCCACTTAAGATAATTCCGAGGGCCTTTCCCGTGTAATTTCGCATTACAGGATAAAGATAACCGCGGAAAAGGAGTTCTTCTGTTACCGGGGCTGCGATCGTCGCAACAAGGCTCATTGTGAGAAGCACAGGTAAGCTTTGCGTCTCTTGAAGAAGCCTAACAGAATCTTGGGTCATCTCTCGATCAAAAGCCTGTTGGAGCCATTCGAAGAGTCCGCTGCTAAGCATGAGGCCCATCATTAACCAGATCACTACGACAGTTGCTGGTCCTAAGGTGAGAGAAAGAAACCAGACGTTGCGAGAAACCTTGATGCTGCTTGAAGAGTCAGTGGTAGTAGATCGTAGGCCGAGGTGATGAATGATCGCCGCGCGTCGAGGCGGGTAATAAAGTAAAGCGAAAAGAGTGAGCGCGATTTGAATACCACTACTAAAGATGAGCTGAGAGACGAGATCGAGCGGAGCGAGGGTGGTTAGATCCGTTTTTTGAGGAGAGCCTGAAGCTTTCCAGTTGGCGGCGAAAAACAAAAAAAGGAGCCCCGCAACGAGAAGGTCAAGGGGGTGAATGAGGCTTTGGCCTGATTTGTCAGAGTGGCTGCCCTTTTGTTTGAAAAGAAAACAAACAAGCACCATAAGGTAAAAAACGGCAATGCTGCTTGCGAAGAGCGCGCCTAGAGTGAGGTATTCGTCATACACAATTCTGGATGTATCGAGTTCAGAAGAATCTGCCCATTCTTAAATCAAGAATTCAGCCTGGAGATTGCTAATGAATAGGGCAAGAGCCAGGAAGCTCGGGTTGGTTTCTGAGAAAATCAGCGGTCTCCGTGAAGAACTTTTTTAAAGGAGCGGCCGCGAGTATCGGGAAGGCGCACTCTTCAAGAGATTCGTTCATGATTTGAGTCCATCGATCTCGTTCTCTAGTTCCGATAGTGAATGGAGAGTGACGCATTCGCAATCTGGGATGTCCCCTTTGCTCAATGTAAGTCATGTCTCCTCCAAACCGAAAAAGAAGAAAACCAAGGAGGCGTTCTTCAGAACCTTCCCAGTCATTTTGAGGATACATAGGGCCGATTAAGTCGTCTTCTCGCATTTTACGGTAGAAAATAGAGACGAGTTTAGTGAACCCTTCATTTCCGATGACGTGAAAGATTTGGTCTTCATTCATAGATGTTTATAGGACATTTCAGGCTAAAAGTAGTTGCAGAACTTTGAAATCTGAATAGTAATATGTCTACCCTCATTTTCAATGATGAGAGACTTTAATAATCTAGCATGAGCGACGCTAATTCTACTCCAGATATCGACTTTGAAGCCCCTAAGATAGAGGAGTTACAACCATATTTCCCTGGTTATGAAATCATTTCATTTATCGCCCAAGGGGGAATGGGCGCGGTGTATCGAGCTAAGCAGACTTCTCTAGACCGTGAAATTGCAATTAAAATTCTTCCTAAACATTTAGGAGAAGACGAATCTTTCCGCGAGCAGTTTAAGGCTGAGGCGCAATCAATGGCGAAATTAAACCATCCGAATTTGATCGGGGTTTATGATTTTGGAGAAGCCAATGGGATGCTTTTCATTATTATGGAGTTTGTCTACGGCAAGTCTCTCTATCATTCGGCTTACGGAAAGCAAATCGACCAAGAAGAGGCAAGCCGAATCATCGCAGATCTTTGCAATGGGCTGGCTCACGCTCATGATGCTGGTATTCTTCATCGCGATATTAAGCCGGCTAACATTTTGTTAGATGAAAAGGCGAATCCGAAGTTAGGAGACTTTGGGCTAGCACGCCCGGTCGATGAAAGGGAGGAGGCCGGAGGGGTTGTGTTTGGGACCCCTGGATATACGGCTCCAGAAGTGATCAATCACCCGGATGCGGTCGATAAGCGGTCAGACGTGTTTTCGCTTGGTGCGATGCTTTATGAATTACTCACAGGGAAAGTCCCTCTCGATAATTATAAGCCTGTTTCTCAAGCCGCTCGCTGTCATCCTGAATTTGATAAGATCATTCGCCGCGCCATTCATCCTTCCCCCGCAATGCGTTACAATGACGCAAGTGAATTAGGGCAAGCGATTCGTGATTTAATGGCGAAGTTAGGGTCTAAAAACTCACTAGTTTCATCTTCAGGGAAAGGCCCTATCACCGTTTCTAGAAACTTCACTACGGCTCCATTAAAGGTAGGAGGTGCAGGCAATGTAACGTCCCCTCTCTCTAGATCTAGCTCTTCGATGGTAAGCTCAGGGGGAGGGTGGAATTTGATGAAAAATTTTGTCATCATAGCGACCCTTGTGGCTTTGATTTTTGGAGCCTTTCAGGTGCTTAAATTGAAGCAAGGCAAACTGAATGGTGAAAAGAATCAGTCTGGAGGTTCAGAGCTGGGAGTGGTTAATAATGAGGAAGGATCTGCTTCAGGAAACTCAGAGTCTTCACCAAAGAGTCAGAAAAAAGGGTCTCACCAAGAGCCAGGAATCTCAAACAAAGATGAATCTCGTGAAGAAAGTTTGGAGCGTTTGAAATCTGCTTTGGTAGCGGGGGAGCGCGAAGAATTTCCGAAAGGCGTTGAGAACAGAGGAGATAGTTTTTACTTCTTCATTAAGGAGGCGATGACTCGTGGAGATGCGATTCGTTACGCTGAAGCACACGGAGGGCATTTAGCCTGTGTGCCAAGTGAGGCTGATCAGCGCTGGTTAGCTAATAAAATTCAGAAATACTCAGGTGTCTGGGTGGGAGCAGGAACAACCACAAGCAACAATTGGGGTTGGGTTGATGGAAGTCCTTGGGAAACCTCTAAGCCGAGTGGCCATGTTGGAATTCTTTCTAAAGTAGGAACGATAAGAGGAGTGGGGCCTAAGAATGAATTTCCTTTCTATATTCAATGGAGGAAAAAAGGAAGCTCGGCAGGAGAGCTTGAAAGAGAACTGCGCCGCACAGCTAAATCTTATGGAACGCCGACGGTTTCTTTCCCTGCGGGATCAATTACGCGCGGCGGGCATACTTACTATTTAGCTTCGAAGGTGTGTAGTTGGATTGAGGCTAAAAGACTTGCCGAAATGTCGGGTGGGCATTTGGCAGTTGTCTCGGATGAGAGAGAAGCGGGGATCTTAAATGATTACTTAATAGATTGCCTAGGAGTGAACCGTTATGTCTGGCTGGGCGGTGAGTTCGTGGGAGATAGCTGGAAATGGGTGACAGGAGAGCCATTTTCAATTTCTTATTGGGCCGAAGAGGAGGAAAATAAGGAAATGTCAGGAGAATACGGTCTCATTTACCAAATCAATAGAGAATGGGTTTCTCGCAAAAAAAATGTCTCAAAGACGGTGAAACATTTTCTTATCGAATGGAGTTCTGATCACAAGAACCGTGTTAAAAACAATCTTAATAAGGGTTCTTCCGGGAATGAAACAGGGATTCCATCCGGAAGTCTTGTCGAAGTGAATGCGCTGAAGAGAGCCGCAAAAGGAATTGTAAAAAAAGCGGACACGAAGCATCAGAAAGCTCTTAAGCAAAATGCAAAAAGCTATGTTTGGAACCTGGAGCAGTGGCTTGGCTCACTTCCTAAAAATCAGGCAAGTTTCTATAAGAATTCTATTACCCGATTAGAAGGAAAAGTGAGAAAAGATGGAACAATCCCTAATGATGTCATTCCTGCTGGAACTCCTAAAAAAGTAGCAGACATCATTAATGCGGCACTTCGACAGCAGAAAAAGCTAGAGAGTCGTAACCTCTCAGAGGCCGATAAAGTCCGTAGATTCTACATTAAAAAGTTGAAAGAAGAGGCTGCTAAGCAAAAGGCTAAAGGCCAGAAACAGACTGTTGCTGCTATTGAAAAAGAAATTCAGAAGGCTGGGAGTGATGCCAAACGGTTTCTTCGCTATCTTAATTGAGGAAAAGAAGATTTTTTGCGCTGACAGGACAAAGATTTTTCTGATAGTTTCACCCTTTAAGATTTTAAAACGCGCATTGAACACAACACTAAGTCATTATGGTAGAAGCTGAAGAAGCCCTGGAATTTGAAATTCCTCCGATGGATGAGCTTCAAGCTCTACTCCCTAATTATACTTTTGAGCTTTTTTTAGCACAAGGAGGCATGGGGGCCATTTATAAAGCCCGTCAGAAATCAATTGATCGCCCTGTTGCGATTAAGTTTTTGCCAAAAGAGCTTTCCGCTGACCGCATTTTCGCGCAGCAATTCATTGCTGAGGCGAAAGCAATGGCTCGGTTGAATCACCCCAACCTTGTCGCGCTCCACGATTTCGGAGAGGTCGGTAGAATGCTCTATATCGTCATGGAATATGTCGACGGGAAATCTCTTTACGAGTCGACATTTGAGCAAATTGTAGAACCCGAAGATGCAATTAGAATCACGAAGGGAGTCCTTCTAGGGCTAGGGCATGCCCATGATGCTGATATTCTTCATAGGGATATTAAGCCAGGCAACATTTTCCTTACTTCGGCAAAAGCGCTCCCTAAAATTGGAGATTTCGGGCTCGCGAGTAGCTCGAAAGATTCTGCAGCGGATGCCGACGGCGTCATTTTCGGAACGGCTGGATATACAGCTCCTGAAGTGGTAAATGATCCCGATAATGTTGATTTGCGAGCCGATATTTATTCGGTGGGGGCCATGTTGCATCAGCTTTTAACAAGTTCACTCCCAGGAGAGTTAGGCTTACCTCCTTCAACAGTCGTGGGTTGCCCTAAGGAACTCGATGCGATCATTGAGAAAGCGATGTCTGAAAATCGTAAGGATCGTTACAAGAGCTGTGAAGAAATGAGCGAAGATTTAGATCGAGCTCTTGAAGTTGTCCAAGGAAAGAGAAAATCAAAAATAAAAGCGAAAAAAGGTAAGTCCTCTGAAGATGGCTCTTGGGATGTCAAAAAATTGATTCTTGTAGGCGCCGGAGTGGCTGCACTTGCTATTTTAGGAGGGCTTTCTGCGCTCGTAGGAGGGAAAAAATCAGAGGAAGAAAATCTTTCTGGTCCGATAGAAGAAGCTCTGACTTCAGAAAAAAAGACCTCTGTAACAGGAGAGCCTAGCGACCCTCAGCCAAGTTCAGATCCTACCGCTTTAGCGAATGGTTCTGAAGAAAAACCCTCTGAAGCAGAGTCTAACGAGCCGAGCGTCATGGTATCAGATTTCGACGTGGAAAGTTGGTCTAAGACACATTTGCAAGCGGTGAAATCTGACGAGGCTCAAGCCCAAATAAGTGAGTTCACGGAACGAATGGAAAGAATGATGGATCGCTTTGAGCGGGCTGAAATTCGGAAAATGAAACGGTCAGGAAGCTCCGACTTAGAAAAGAAAGTAGAGGAACTTGCTCAGAATATAAAAACGCTGAAGTCTCTTGCATACTTGCCAGTAAAAAAAGATGAAGCAGGGGTTACTGATTCATTCTTTAACCGTTATAGAACTCTGAAGGGGATGTATGATGAACAACTTACTGGCCTAGGAAATACTCTTGCGGAGTCTCACCAAGCATTCCTAAAGCAGGCAGAAGATAAGATGAAGGAACTTCAAGCTTCTAAAGACCAAGCAGGGGTGCGTGCGCTTCGAGCCTATTTACAAGGCTTTAAAGGCAAACCGGAAGGTTTTGCGAGAGTGCTTTTAGCTCTTTAATAAGATCTTTATTTTTCATTAGAAAACTTCGAAAACACGGCTAGGTTCTTTAGGTGCCTAGCTGTTTTTCTGATCAAATTTCTCGCGAATTCATTTCACTGCGAGGAGTCCGCCAAAATAACCTCAAGAATATTGACCTTCAAATCCCGAAGGGGCAATTGACGGTGATTACAGGGCGTTCAGGTTCAGGGAAGTCGTCGCTTGCGTTCCAGACTCTTTATGCAGAAGGGCAGCGTCGCTATGTAGAGACTTTTTCTCCATATGTGAGACAGTTTTTTGACCGAATGGATAAGCCTGCGGTCGACCAGATTGATGGGATTCTTCCTGCCATTGCGATTGAGCAGAAAAACCAGGTTCGCACCACCCGTTCGACGGTGGGGACGCTGACGGAGGTGAATGACTACTTGAAGCTTTTATTTTCCCGTTTAGGGCGAGCTTTTGATCCTGTTACGCAAGAAGAGATTAAGCCAGATCATAGCGCCTCTATTCTTACCTGGTGTCTGGAGAAAGAGAGAGCTGGGAAAGCCGCTCTTATTTTGTTTCCAGTGATACTCCCCGAAAAAGTTGAGGCAGATCAATTACTGCCCTTTTTACAGTCTCAGGGATATTTACGTTTTCTGATTAAGGGGAAGCTATACCGCTCAGATGAGCCTTTGCCCGAAGGCCTTTCTCTTCCAGAGAGAGAGATCATGGTTGTGCAAGATCGTATCAAGCTCTCCTCCCGGCAGAAGTCGAGATTGAGTGAGGCGATCGAGCAGGCTCTCACTTTGGGTAAAGGCCGTCTCGTGGTAGATCTCGAAGGCGAAGAGAAAGCTTTTTCAACACAGTGGTTAAATCCTGCTACAGGGTTTACTCTCCCGGCTCCGAGTTCGGGGTTGTTTTCTTTTAATTCTCCAATTGGGGCATGCCCTACTTGTCGCGGTTTTGGGAGAGTGATTGGAATTGATTTAAAAAAGGCCGTTCCCAATGAATCATTGTCGATTCAAGAAGGATGCATCAAACCTTTCCAAGGCGAGCGAGGTGAAGAAGCGTTACGTGATTTGAGACGTTGTGCCTCTGAAGTAGAAATTGATCTAGAGAGTCCTTATGAGCATTTGAGCGAGGAAGAAAAGGATTGGGTTCTCTATGGTGAACGTCCTCATACCTCGAAAAAAAGTAGTCTTGAGCAAAGTGAGGAACTTTGGGAGCAGGGGAAATGGTATGGAATTAGAGGTTTCTTTGATTGGTTAGAGACGAAGGCCTATAAAATGCATGTTAGAGTCTTTTTGTCCCGTTATCGCTCTTATACGGAGTGTGGCGAGTGCCGGGGCTCCCGCTTAAAGCCAGAAGCGCTTTGCTTTCAAGTGGCAGGGAAAACCTTACCGCAAATTTGGAGAACGCAAGTAAGTGAGCTGTCACAATGGAGTGAGAGTTTAATGAAGGAGCACCAAAAGGCAGACCATACGACGAAGCTTATTTTGGAAGAAATTCAGCACCGGCTTCAATACCTTTGTGAAGTAGGCTTAGGGTATTTGACCTTAGAGAGGCCGACTCGAACTCTATCAGGAGGAGAGTTGGCTCGTGTGAATCTGACTTCATGTTTAGGGGCGTCTTTAGCGAATACTTTATTTGTGCTCGATGAACCCACCGTGGGATTACATTCTCGAGACATCGATGCTTTGATCAAAGTGATGCATGATCTTCGAGATAAGGGAAATACGGTGGTCGTGGTAGAGCATGAGGAAAGAGTGATGCGATCCGCAGATCACTTAATCGATATTGGCCCAGAAGCTGGAGAAAACGGAGGGCAGGTCGTTTACGAAGGATCTCCTCGTCGGAAGTCGTCTCAATCGAGAACCTTGAAGTATCTCACAGGGCAAATAAGATTGTCTTTCCCGGAAGAAAAAAGAAAGCCGAAGCGGTTTCTTTCGATGGTCAGAGCCTCTCATCATAATGTTCAAAAATTAAGTGTGAAAATCCCTCTCGGAGTTTTTTGCACTGTGACAGGTGTTTCTGGTTCGGGGAAATCTACTCTTGTGCATTCTATTTTGTATGAAAATTTGGCGCGGGAATTAGGTCAACATTCGGAGGGCGAAATGGGTTATCTTCATGGTTTAAAAGGAGCTCATCATGTTGATCAGGTTCTTTTAGTAGATCAGTCCCCCTTGGCTCGAACCCCTCGTTCAACTCCTGCAGTATTCTTAGGTTTTTTTGACGGGGTGAGGCAGTTGTTCACTTTGACTCCAGAGGCTAAAGCAGCGGGATTAACGCCCGGGTATTTTTCTTTCAATTCAGGTCAGGGGCGTTGTCAGCGTTGTGCTGGGAATGGTTTTGAAAAAATAGAAATGCAATTTCTTTCAGATCTCTTCCTTACTTGTCCCGATTGTCAGGGGAGACGCTACCAAACAAGCACTTTGCAGTATCAACTCGAAGGGCAGTCGGTCGCTGATATCCTAGGGATGACGGTGACTTCGGCACAGGAGTTTTTCTCTCATTTAGGGAGTGATGAAGAGGGAACTAAAAAATTTGATAAACTCCGTAAGGATGTTCTTAAAGGGCTGGAGTCCCTATTGTCAGTAGGGCTTGGGTATTTGCGCTTGGGGCAGGCTTTGAACACTCTTTCCGGAGGAGAAAGCCAGAGGTTGAAACTCTGTAAACTATTGAGAGAAAAGAAGTCAAACACTCTGATGATCCTTGATGAGCCCACGACGGGTTTGCATTTTGATGACATTAAGAACTTGTTAGATTTGTTTCAGGATCTTGTCGAGCGTGGGCACTCTCTACTTGTGATTGAGCATCAACTAGATGTTATTTTAGCCTCTGACTATGTCATTGAAATGGGGCCAGGAGCTGGAGATCAAGGAGGGGGGGTAGTGCAAGAGGGAACCCCGCAGGAGCTGGCTTTGTCCGGATCAATCACGGGATCTTATTTAGCTTCTCAGATGAAAGGGGAAGAAACTTCAGCCCCTCCAGTAAAAAAGAGAGCCAGTAAAAAGAAGGCAGTCATTGAAATCAGTGGAGCTCGTCAACATCATCTGAAAAACATCGATCTTCAAATCCCTCGTGATGAGTTGGTGGTTATTTCTGGGTTAAGTGGTTCAGGGAAATCCACTCTGGCATTTGACCTTCTTTTTGCGGAAGGGCAACGCCGTTTTCTAGATTCGATGTCACCGTATGCTCGTCAATTTGCAGAGCAACTAGAAAAGCCTGATGTGAATCGTGTTTCAGGCCTTCCTCCGACCGTTGCGATCGAGCAAAGCATCTCACAGGGAGGAGGGAAGTCAACGGTGGCAACGGTGACTGAGATTTACCATTTTCTGAGACTTCTCTATGCCAAGGTAGGGATACAGCATTGCCCGGCTTCGGGCGAAGCCGTTGTTTCGCAAACGGCGGATGCGATCACGCAGCAAGTTTTTCGTGAGGCGAAGAGCGGAAAGGTGATGGTGATGGCTCCTATTATTAGGAATAAAAAAGGGTATCATTCTGAAGTGGCAACTTGGGCTGGAAAGCAGGGATTTACATCGTTACTAGTGGACCAAATGCTTTGCCAGGTGGAAGATTTTGAGCCTTTGGAGAGATATCAAGAGCATGATCTTGATGTGGTGATTGCGGAAGTTTCTAAAAAGACCAAGCTTCCGCAAATTGCAAGTGCCGTAGAACTCGCCTTAAAGCACGGAAAGGGGGCCGTTCGGATTCTTGATTCGAAAAAGAAGCTTCGTATTCTATCGACTTCACGAGTGAGCTTGGCGACCGGAGAGTCTTTTGAAGAATTAGACCCGGCCCATTTTTCTTATAACTCCCCCCGTGGGTGGTGCCTGACTTGTCGAGGATATGGGACGATATCACGAGGGAAAAAAACGTTTAGAGAAGCGGATTATAACTCGGCGCTTGAGGCTGAATTAGCCGCTGATCGGAATCATGAAAAGAAAACTGATGAGGAGATTTTGCCCTGTCCAGACTGCGAAGGGAACCGATTAAACCCATCTTCAAGAGCGGTTAAGATTCATTCCTATTCGTTACCTGAATTGACTGCAATGTCTGTTTCGGAGGCTAAAGAGGTCTCTGAATCATTTTGTTTTGAAGGGCGGGAAGCAGAGATCGCGAGAGATATTCTTCCTGAAATTTCGCAACGGCTCTCTTTCTTAGAAGAGGTAGGGCTGTCTTATTTGCAGCTTGATCGTAGTGCGACGACTTTATCGGGAGGAGAGGCTCAGAGGATTCGTCTTGCGGCGCAGCTTGGGTCGAATCTCAATGGGGTTCTATATGTTTTAGATGAGCCCACCATCGGGCTGCATCCTCGCGATAATGAGCGGTTGTTAGGGACCTTAGAGTCGTTGAGAGATCAGGGGAATTCTCTGATTGTGGTCGAGCATGACGAAGAAACAATTGAAAGAGCTGGTCACCTCATTGATCTAGGCCCAGGTGCGGGAAGATTAGGAGGAGAAGTTGTTTATGAGGGAGTGTCCCCGAAAAACCTTAGCGTTAAGGAGCGAGGTAAGTATTTAAAATCGCCCACTCTTTCTTCTTACGCGAGCCCCTTAGCTCATCCATTACGAGGAGAGCGCCGGGCCCTTCCTTCATTGCGAAAAAAAGAGGCCTGGATGTCCTTGAAAGGATGCACTTATAATAATTTGAAAAAGGTGAATGTGCAGATTCCGCTTCAACGGCTCACGGTGATTTCGGGAGTGTCTGGTTGTGGTAAATCATCTTTAATGCGGGGAACTCTAGCAGTTGCCGCAGAACATGTTTTAAGCCGAAAGAAAACGATTCGCGATAAGACTTGGAAGTCACTAAGCGGGTTTGATTCTTTGCATGCTTGTTATGAGGTAGATCAATCTCCTATTGGGAAGACTTCGCGCTCGTGTCCGGCGACTTACGTGAAAATCTTTGATGATATTCGGAAACTTTTCGCGAATGTTCCAGAGTCTCGGATGAGAGGGTATACGGCGAGCCGCTTTTCATTTAATAATAAAGAAGGTCAATGCCCAGAGTGCAAAGGAAACGGGCGTGTGAAACTCGAGATGGATTTTTTGCCCACGACTTGGGTGCCTTGTGAATCTTGTCACGGTGAACGTTATCATGAGTCGACACTCGAAATTAGTTATAGAGGTTATCATATTGGTGAAATCTTGCGTTTGCCGATTGCAGATGCGGTAGCCGTTTTTGAAAATCATCCGAAATTAAGTCGAACCCTTCGCTTACTCAATGAAACGGGGTTAGGTTATTTGCAGTTGGGGCAACCGAGCCCAACCTTATCAGGGGGAGAAGCGCAGCGGATGAAGTTGGTCGCAGAATTAGCGAAGGGGAGAGTCAACCCGGCCAAAATGATGCAGGCGAAGCAGAATCTTTATTTGATCGAGGAACCCACCATTGGCTTGCATCAACAAGATGTGAAAAGGTTGATCGAGGTGCTTCATCGACTGGTCGACGAAGGGCATACCGTCGTCGTGATTGAGCATAATACGGCGGTGATGGCAGAAGCAGATTTCTTAATCGATATGGGCCCTGAGGCTGGTGACTTGGGCGGGCAAATCGTGATCGCAGGCACCCCAGAAAAAGTGTGTGATCATGAGAGATCGGTCACTGCGGTTCATTTGCGTAAACAGCTTTCAACCGTAAAATGATAAAGAAGGTTATCCTTTAAATTCGATTTGCCGGAAGGCTTCATACATCACGATACCAGCAGAGGTGGCAAGATTCAGAGAGCGGGTGCTCCCAGCTTGCATAGGGATGGTGAGGCAGCTTTGGGCTTGTGTCTGGAGCAAGCTTTCTGGGAGGCCTCGTGACTCTGTGCCGAAAACGAGGAAGTCTCCATCTTGAAAGCGAGCGCCCCAGTAAGATTGAGAGGTCTTGGTTGTGAGATACCAATAGTTGTTTTCGGGATACGCTTCCTGAAGGTCGTCAAAGTGATCCCAGATTTTGAGAGAGACGTCTTTCCAATAATCAAGCCCAGCTCGCTTTACTGCTTTTTCGGAAAGATCAAAGCCGAGAGGCTTGATTAAATGAAGCGTCGCTCCAGTGGCGAGACAGAGCCTGCCAATCGCCCCCGTATTATGAGGGATTTCTGGTTGATAAAGAACGACATGGAGCATGAGTAGAGATCACAAAAAAGCGGCAATGGTTTGACCATTACCGCTTTGTTTAAAAAATATAGAAAAACTTAGTTTGCAACTTCAGGAGTAGCAACATTGATGCGACGTCCGTCGCGATCAAAGAAAACGTTTCCTTCGACAAGAGAGAAGATCGTGTGATCTTTTCCGATGCCTACGTTTTTACCTGGATGCCATTTGGTGCCACGCTGACGAATGAGGATATTGCCAGGGATTACGGCTTCTCCGCCAAACTTCTTGACGCCAAGTCGTTTACTGCGTGAGTCGCGTCCGTTTTTGACGGAACCTTGTCCTTTTTTATGAGCCATGAAAAATGATAATTGGAATTAACCTTGGATGCCTGTGATCTCAAGTTGAGTGAGGTGACGACGGAAACCTTTTGTTTTGTGGTAACCTTTACGACGCTTAAATTTGAAAGCGACTCCTTTTTTACCACGAAACTGATCAACGACAGTGGCTTTCACCGCTGCTCCTTGAAGGAAGGGAGTGCCGACCTTGGTGTCACCTTCGTTTGAGACGAGAAGAACTTCCTCGAAAGAAGTGTTTGTGCCAACTTCGATGTCTAATTTCTCGACATCAATTTTGTCACCTTCTTGGACGCGGTATTGTTTACCACCGGTTTTGAAAACTGCGTAAGCCATGATTGAATGGGCTGGATTATTTCTCCTTGTGCAAGTAGTTATTACTTGCACGGGGGCGGGAGTCCACCATGTCCTTCCAAATAGCGCAAGATTTTTTTAAAAAGAATGTCAAAACAAGAGCAAAAACCCCTAAATCGGACTTTAACTCGTTCCCCAGAAGCGCTTATTCAGTTTTCGAAAGAGCTTGCTTCAAAGTTAACTCCAGGCGTGGTCATTGCGTTGAAAGGAGAGCTCGGGGCTGGGAAAACGCATTTCGCCAAAGGTCTTTTAAAAGGCTTAGGGTATGAGGGAGATGTCACGAGCCCCACTTTCACTTTAGTGAACGAATATCATGGGGGTGAATTACCCGTATTTCACTATGATTTTTATCGATCGGAATCGATGGAAGAGGTCGAAGAAACCGGTTGGGACGATTTTTTAGAGCGCAAAGGGGTCACGATTGTGGAATGGGCTGATTTGTTCCCTCGCCTTTTTCCAGAGGTAGGCACGATTTATTTTGAATTGAGACATCATCCCGAAGGGCGAGAGGTGATCGAGTGGAGTGCCTTTTCCTGAGAGCGCTAAGATACCTAAGGCTTTTATTCTGCTCGATTTTTAACCCAAAGATTCGCAATCGTAGATTTTGTAACTTAGAGGCTCAGCCGAAAGGGTCGCCTGTATTTTACCGCCTTGAGAGAGCGTGATGTTTTCTCCGAGGGTGGCCCATTTTCGGAAATGAGGGTCAAGGTTCGGGAGAAATGGAGCAAGAGGGCGCTCAGGGGAAAGGTTCACAAGAACAAGCACTGTTTTCCTCGAAGGGCGGTAGTGCCGAGCAAAGAGATAAGCCCAGTGGCCTGCCACGGGGTCATTTTGATCTTTGCCGAATTGGAATTCGTTTTGGTGAGCATAGTTGAGTGCGTAAAATTCTCCGTGAGAAAAAACAGAGGTCTGTGAGAGTTTGAGGAGCTCCGCGTATTGGTCGCGGAGAGGGTGATTTTCCTCCCCTTTTTCGAGGAATGATTTGAGCCAATTTTGAAGGGCGGGAAGGTGAGTGTAATCAAAGATGGAGGTTCTCCCGTCATCTCCAGAGAAGCCAGGGCTTCCCTCGCTACGTTCTCCAAGTTCTTGCCCGTTATAAACCATCAGAGGGCCCGTGCCGCTGAGGAACTGGATTGCGGAGGCTGGAATACCAACTGCGCTAGGAAGCCCTCCCCAGGTCTTTGGGTGAGCGAGGCGGACTTCATCATGGTTCTCGGTGTATCGAAGAAGGGTAGGCTGTGTCGCGTTTGGAATGAGGTGCTGGTCGAGATCATTGGCCCAATGCCCTTTTTCGTAAATGGCTTCGAGATTTTGGTAGGAATGATGATCATAGACGGCGTTAAATCCAGCGGCAATGAGCTCGTCTAGAATGTTTCCGGTGCTCAATTTGGCAGGGTCGTCATTGTAAGCTTCTCCGATGAAGAGAGTTTCCTGGTTTCGAGCGCGAGCTCGTTTGATGGCCCAGTGCCAGAAAGGAGGAGGAATTAGATGCGCCATATCAACTCGGAATCCATCAACTCCGAGGTTTTGCCAGTGAGCAATGACCTCATCCATCGTTTCCCAAGTGCGAGGCACAGCCTGGAGGGAAGAGAGGTAGCGGCAGTCCGCGCCGAGGGTGAAGTCGTGTCCGTAGTTGAGCTTGGCCGTTTCATACCAGTCATGGAGAGAAGGAGTCCATGTGATCGCGTTGTTCCCCGTCACTCGGGCTGGTGATTCTTGGTAAGGGGGGAGATCTTCGTTCGCTGGGCGGGGGAGACACAGTTGAGCTTGAGAGTCCTCGGACTGAAGATAATAAAAGTGGTTGTGAAGATCAAAAAAGCGATCTGTTTGATCTTCATTGCCAAAACTGAGGTCAGGACGCTGGTCGGATCGATAGGAGCGGGCCACATGATTGGGAATGAAGTCAATGAGGACTTTGATTCCTAAGCGGTGCGCCCGGGTAATGAATGCTTCGAAAACCTCAAAGCGGTTTTCTGGATGACGAAAGAGGTCGGGGCAGAGGTCGAAGGCGTCCCTGACCGCATAGGGGCTTCCTGCGACTCCTTTTAAGAGCGCCGGGTGGTCAGCGGGTTGCTTGCTGGAGCTCGTTCCAGTAGCATGCTCTAGAATTCCAGTAAGCCAGATCGCGTTGAATCCCATTTGGTGTAGAGACTTCAGAACGGGAAGGGTGAGGTCCTCAAAGGTGCCGCATCCGTTTTGGTCTTTGGTTCCGTGCGCAATTTGAGTTTCGGTCAAGTTCCCGAAATGCCGCACAAAGAGCTGATAAATGACAAGGCGTTTATTCATCGGAGCGAATGGATGATATGTGATTTCATTTGTTGGCTGATCTCTTGCAAACTGGGATCAGATTCAAGGTCTTCCACGCTAAAGTTGAGCCTGGCTGACCAATTATGTGATCCGGTGGTGCCCGGGATGTTGAACCGAATCGTGCTATGATCAAGATCTGTGATGAGGCAGGCCGCGTAACGGGAGCGTGTCTGGAGAAGAAATTCAATAAGGCCCCATTTAAGGCCTTCATGGTAAAGAGGGTAGTGCCCGTCATCTGGTAGATCCTGTTTGGCGCATCGAGAAAGAACCCTCAGGTTCCAGTGAGCTCCCGCGCGAACGTCCTCATCGGGATCATGCGCATTACGGCGAAATTCCTCCCAGAGGCCCGCCATGGTGGGGTGGTCGTGAGTTGAGTAAGCGGCAAAACTACATTCTTCATAGTTCTCCGGTAAGGTGGGCTCCTCTTTGTCATTAATTTCCCAGTGGCAAATACGGAATCCTGCAATATTGAGCGATTTCAAATGATCTGGAACATAATCAGGCGTAAACCCGAGATCTTCTCCGATGATCTCGGCTCCGTTGGCGGCTTTGATGATGGCCTGCAAGTATTGGTCTCCGTCTGCGAGGTTAGCCTTCGCGTTTTCCTGGTTGTCATCTGCACGCGGGGCAAAACCAGGAAGGCGGCCATTCATTCGGGCCGCTGCTTCGTGAGCATCGAGTTCTAAAAATTCGGCATTACGCCAAGGGCGCCAAGGGAAAGCATAAATCCGGTAAAACCCTAAAATATGATCGATCCGAAACATTTGGAAAACAGTCGTTAGCTTCTCAATTCGTCGCCTCCACCAAGAGTAGTCGTGCTGCTCAAGAACATCCCATCGATACAGGGGAACTCCCCAGTTTTGTCCCCATTTTACGGCAAAAGGGTCATCTTTAAAAACAGTTTCAGGAGGAGCCCCTCCACTCCAGTTAAGGTCGAACCATTCCGGCTCGAAAAAGACATCGACGCTATGATAAGAGACGCCGATCGGGACATCACCCATGAGTTTGACATCTCGTTCGTCAGCATAAGATCGGATTTCTTTCCATTGTTGAAAAGAGATCCATTGCACCCATTGATAATACCGCAGATTTTTTTCAACTTCATGCGGGGAGCTTTTTCGTTGGAGCTGAAGCCATGTATGGGCTTTTTCACGAGTATTGTATTGCTGGCTCCAGAACTCCCATTGTTCGTTTCCTCCTTCGCAATCCATTAAGACGCGGTAGAGAGAGTAGTCCTGTAGCCAAGACTTTTCTTCTTCACAGAATTGTTGGTAGGACTGATTGTTTTCCTTTTCTATCCAAAAGCGTTCGAAAGCGAGGCGCAGATAACGGCGTTTAAGAGTCTTGACCTTTTCGTAATCGACCGCAGAGGAATGAAGAGGGCCGCTCCCGAGATCGACGCGAGCCTGATGGGTTTCTTCCTCTGTTAGCCAAGGGATTTCCTCGAGCGTCAAATACGAAGGCTCAAGGGCAATCGAGCTGATCGCATTATAGGGGCTATGATCAGATCCGGTCTCATTGAGAGGAAGTAATTGAATGAAACCGACTCGAGTTTGGGCGGCCCAGTCGATCAGTTTCCTCAGAGACTTGGTGTCACCAATCCCATGATCTTCTTCTCGTCGAAGGCACCAAAGCGGGGCGACAATTCCAGCACGGCGCAGGCGGGAGGGGTTCATAAAGAAACCATGAGAAAAAGAGGTGCTACAGACAAGTGGAGACCCTCAATATTTTCATGAAAATGGGATCTCGGGCTTAGTTTGGCGACGCGGTGGTAGGAAGTGGCGATAAGATGACGGCGAACTCGTCATATTTAAGAGAGGCTCCCATATTCTCAGCAATATAGTTGAGAGCAACATGGGCAGGAACGGATTGAAGCTCGAGGGAAATTTTCTTCGAGGCGAGTTTTTTCTGAGGGTCTCGAAGGACTAAATTAGGAGAGAATGAGTTGCCGGTAGCCTCTGAAACAAGATGGTTAAATCCGTCCACAGCATCAGCGACGGAGAGCCCATCGAAGGAAACTTTCGTTAGAGTGACTTGTTTGAGCCGGCTTTTCCGAGCATTAATCGCGACGCGTCCCTTTTTATCATTGAGATGGAGAAGTTGGTAGCGAGCATGGGCATGCTGAGGATTGCGCTGTAATATTTTTGAAAAATGCTGCTTTGCCTCGGAAAGGTTTCCTTGATCCACCGCCGTAAGACCTGCTTGGTAAAGGTTCGCTTGAATTTTGGCTTCTGAGTTTGAGATAGGCTCAGCAGAGAGAAAGAGGGCGCTGTAAAATAAGAAGGCGGTTCCTAGAAGAAGGTGTAATTTCATGATAAAAGAGAAGTATTAATGCCACTTTTCATCATGAATTAATGAGCAGAGTGAGTCAAGATGGGAACTCTGACTTCTCTGAAAGTTCCGCTAGAGATCGATTTGATTACTCAAAGAGAGGATTTCCTTTTGGAGGAGAGGGGTGTAAAAAAAAGGAGAAGAATTATAATCGCTTAAAACGCGTCATTCCTATTTTATCTTTATGTCATGAGAGATTTACTTGAATTAGCAGTGAGCAATGAAGTGCTTCCTTTTACAATTCTCTTAGCTCCTATTTTTATCTACTGGGGATTCTGTTTGTTAGGGCTTCTTGATTTGGATTTTTTAGATATTGATTTTGAATCCGATACAGAGATTTCTCAGGAAGGCCTTGAGGCCGAAGCGGGTTCTGCTTCGTCTAGCTCTTCTGGTTTTCTTGACCAGATTCAGGGAGTGATGAAATTCATGAACGCGGCAGATGTTCCGGTCATGGTGGTTCTCTCTTTTCTCGTCGTGGTTTTATGGGTCTTCATTATGGTAGGTCATCTGGCGATGGCGGGACTCAACCTTCCTTTTTTCGCGGGATGGTGGCCTCTTACTGCTTTAGTCGGCTCAACCTTCTTGACGAAAGGGTTGACCGCGCCTTTAAGCCCATTATTTACAAGCTTCAAAGAAGATGAAGCGAAAGACCCTATCATCGGGAAAACAGCGGTTGTCCGAACCAGCTCTCTCTCTAGTCGAGGAGGGCAAGTGAAGCTCGAGCACCGAGGAGGAACCACTTATCTCAACGCAAGAACACCAGAAGGCTCCGAGGACTTACCTCGGGACACAGAGGTGCTTATTTATAAATATGACGGGGATTCAGGAGAATACCTCGTTCGCTCCCTTTAAAAACAACAACAAGAAGCACAATGAACAACCTAATACCAATAATAGCAGGAGTTGAAAAAATCGGCGTCGTGATCGCCTTTGGACTCGGAATCCTGATCGCCATCGTCGTCCTCGTCGGATTTGTCTACGCAACATTCCTGAAGAAAGTATCAAAAGGGAACGCTCTCATCCGAACAGGCCAAGGAGGAACGAAAGTAGCCTTCGATAAGATGGTTTATTTCCCTATTCTTCATAGATTAGAAGGGATCGATATTTCACTCAAGCGGATCGAACTCGACCGAACAGGGAAGAATGGGCTGATTTGCCAAGATAATATGCGGGCTGACATCAAGGTCGCCTTTTTCGTGAAAGTGAGCGCGACAGATGAAGACGTGCTTCGTGTGGCACAGGCGATCGGGTGTGAAAGAGCCTCGAGCGAGTCTGAAATCAGAATCCTTTTTGACGCAAAGTTCTCCGAGGCTCTTAAAACGGTAGGGAAGCGCTTTGACTTCACTCAGCTTTATGAAGACCGTGATAAATTCCGCGATGAGATTATTAATGTGATCGGAACAGATCTTAATGGATTTGTATTAGAAGATGCTGCGATTGATTACTTAGAGCAGACTCCGATTGAGTTTCTTGATCCGGATAATATCTTGGATGCGGAAGGGATTAAAAAAATCACGAACCGAACTTCTGAGCAGAAAAAGCTCACTAATAAAATTGAGCGCGACCGCGAGCAAGTCATCAAACAACAAGATGTTGAAGCACGAGAAGCCATTTTAGAACTCGAACGACAGCTCGCGGAGACCGAAGCCAAACAAGGCCGTGAAGTGCAAGTCGTGCAACTGCGAGAAAAAGCCGAAGCCGATAAGGTGAGAGAGGAAGAGCGTTATAAATCTGAGCATGCTCGTATTTCGACAGAAGAAGAGCTTCAGATTGCAGAAGAAAATAAAGACCGACAAGTTCTCATCGCACAGAGAAATAAAGAACGCACCGATGCCGTTGAAATTGAAAGAGTAGAGCGTGATCGCTCTCTCGAGGCGATCGAGCGCGAACGTGTCACGGCCCTCAAGTCGATCGAAAAAGAAAAATCAGTCGAGATCGAGAAGAAGGAAATCCAAGATGTGATTAGAGAGCGCCTCTCGGTGGAGAAAACAGTTGTGAAAGAACAAGAGATGATCAAAGACACCGAAGCTTTTGCAGAGGCTGATCGTCTCAAAAAAGTCGCGATTACGGCGGCTGAGTCAGATGCGGAAGAGGTTCTCATCAAGGAAGTCAAAGAAGCCGCCGCTCGTAAAGATGCCGCGGCCCTTAAAGCGGAAGAGGACGCCTTCACTGTTGTGAAAGAGGCAGAAGCTTCACGTCAGGCCGCTACGATGAAAGCAGAGGAAAGAATCATCTCTGCCGAGGCGGAGCAGTCTGCATCAGAGAAGGAAGCCGAGGCTAAGATCGTATTAGCCGAAGCGGTTGTGAAAGAGTCTGCGGCAGTAGGCCTTGGCGAAGCGGAGGTTATTCGAGCAACCGGAGTCGCTGATGCGGATGCGATCAAGCAGAAGGCTGCAGCGATGAAGCTCTTTGAGGAAGCAGGACAAGAGCACGAAGAGTTTAAGCTCGAACTTGAAAAAGAGAAAGTGGTCGAACTTGCTGAAATTGATGTTCAGCGCCAGGTTGCTGCCGAACAGGCAAAAGTAGTCGGCGAAGCACTTAAACATTCTAATATTGATATCGTAGGTGGAGAGGCTGAATTCTTCGACCGGATTACGAAATCAGTGACACAAGGGAAGTCCGTAGACCGAATGGTAAGTAACAGTCATGTTCTTACTGATGTGAAAGAAACATTCTTTAATGGTGATCCAGAATATTTCAAAGGTCAGCTTTCTACCTGGTTAGATGATTTCGGAGTGGCGCCTGAAGACCTCAAAAACCTCTCGGTAAGCGCTCTTCTCGGTAAGCTCATCGGGGAAGCCAAAGGAGAAACTCGTCAGAAGATGATTGGGGTTCTTGGTGCCGCAGAGCGATTCGGGATTGATGGCCAAAGCGCGATCGATGTGATGAGCTCTTTGAAAAACTAAGAAAGAATCTTGGATTCATTCTTTATTGGGTTTGATTCCATAAGGGGTGGCTGAAATAGCCACCCCTCTATTTCCCAAGTAAGGAAATATAAAAAAGCCTTTATCCCGTTTCTCATCAAGAGGAGCGAGGGGCAGATTATACGTGATATTCTGATGTCTGAAAAACAACAACTCGAAGGTGGCGCTTATGAAGTCATCCGAACCCGACTTCTAAAATCTGGAGAAGACCTGCGTGCTCGATTAGAGTCGCTCAATACGTCACGCAAAGAGGTCTTTGGGGCGGTTGAAACCGAGCTCGTCTCAACAGAAAGGATCACGACAGATCATCATTGTATCCCTCGTGATATGATTCCGGTTGGGGAAGATCATTTTCTTTTCGGGTATAATATTCAATTCGGCTTAAAAAAGACGACAAATATTGAAGATATTTTTTCGGTTTATCATTACGAGAAGGAAGAGCATGTCTTCCATCGTTTGGAGCTCGAAGATTTTCTAGGTGCTCCCGCATTCAAAGAAGATTTTGAATACGTTTTCCGCTACTATAAAAACGCGAGTTTTATAAAATTTATGACTCGAGGTGCTCATCTTTATATGGTGATGCGAGTGGGTCATTCCCTGAATGATATTAAGACCTTTAAGTGGCTTATCGGAGAAGGGCCTCTTGAATATTTAGGGAATCGGTTTGATCACGAATATCAATACCCGGATCAGCAAGAATTCGAATGGGTTCGCGCGCATCGAGATATGCATCGCTCAGGAGAGCATCCCCATATTTCGGTTGAAGACCGCTTGTTTGTTGAGACGATCAAAGGAGATCTTACCATTAAGATTGAAGATAACACTTCTACAGGAAAAGGGATTTATGCCGAGGCGGTTACAGATTTTGATCAGAGTTTAGATGATGCCGAGGTGTTTTATGCTGTAATAGGTCCTATCATTCTTTTGAAAATTCTTCCGTATCGGGAAGAGCTTTATCGTTACCTCGCGTATAACGAAAAAACAAAAACGGTGCATCGTCTAGATGCCATTGGGGAGTCCTGTGTGCTTCTGCCCGATGACCAAGGTTTGATTTTCGCGAACGGGTATTATTTGACGACAGGAGAAGTCAAGGTTTTCGAAAATGAGCTGATCGAGATGTATTTTGAGAAACGTCTCCCGAGTGCAAATGGCGAAGATTTTCTGTATGTTTTTTATAACCGTAAGTCCGGGGTTTATGTTCTTCTTTCTTATAATTTGATCACACGGAAAGTCGAAGCGCCGGTCTTATGTCATGGATATTCGGTGTTTGGGTCAGGAGAAATGCTTTACTTCCGAACCGAAGAGCAGCCTCAAAAACACCATGCCATTCAGGTCTGGCAAACTTCGTTTTTGGACGACGACGCGATGTTGTCGGCCGGTAAATCTCAGGACGGATTTCTCTATAAAGTAGGCAATACAGATCTCGTTCGTGGAATGGCCGAATGCCGAGAGGTTCTCACCTTACTTCAGAAAGAGGATAATTATGAAGGTCTCTATTATGATCTTACCCAAAAATCTGGAGAAGTCATAGATTCCTATTTCTGGCTTTCAAAAGAAGAATGTTTCGAGCTGAAAACTCCACTTGAGAGCATTCGTAAAACCTCTCAATCCGCGATTGATGAATTTGAAAAAGTGCAATCACTTCGTCAGGCTCACTCGGAAGAGTTGAATCGAGTTGGGGAATTGTGCCGTGATATTTTAAGAAAAGTTAAAGGATCTCCTCCAGATGGTATTTTTGGGTTTGTGAGTCACCTTAGTGATTTGAGGGGAAGTCGCGGAGAAGTGATCGGCCTTAAAGAACTGCGTTATGTCGACGCGGCCAAGGTTCAAGAATGGGAATCCCAGCTGCAAGAAGCAACCGAGAAAACGTCTCAACAAACGGTTGATTTTCTTTTGAAGCCAGAAGCTCTGACACCCTATGCGGATGAAATCACCAAACAAAAGACGGCGATTTCTAAAATAGAGAAAGTCACCCAAGCAGATGATATTGCAGAGCAGTTATCAGAAAATGGGGAGCAGTTAGAAATGCTGATAGAGGTGATTTCTAATCTTAAAATCGAAGATGCTACGCAGACGACTAAGATTATCGAAGATGCTTCGAATCTCTATTCCACTCTTAATACGGTGCGAGCAGAGTTAAAAAAAGCTCGGTATGATTTAGCGAAAGAAGAGGGGGCTGCCCAGTTTGGAGCGCAGATGAAACTTTTGAGCCAGTCTGTCGTTAACTTTTTGGATCTGTCCGATACGGTAGAACGCTGCGAGAGTTATCAAACAAAGCTCATGGTTCAAGTCGAGGAGCTAGAAGGGCGCTTTTCGGAATTCGAGGATTATCTCGATGAGATTCACCAAAAACGAGAAGAGGTTCATGATGCTTTCGAAGGGAAAAAGCAGGCGCTTTTAGATCAAAAGACGAAACGTGCGCGACAGCTTTTGAAGTCGGCAGAACGAGTTCTCAATGGGGTTCGGAATCGAGCGGGTCAGTTCGCAGAGATTAACGAAATCAATGGGTATTTCGCGAGTGATTTAATGGTCGAAAAAGTCCGCGAGGTGATCGCAGAACTTCAGGGCCTCAATGAATCAGTCTCTGCGGACGGATTACAGGCTCAGTTAAAAACGATTAGAGAAGACTCTGTTCGGCAGCTTAAAGATCGCAAGGAGCTTTTCGTGGAGGGAGAGAATATCATTCAATTCGGGAAGCATGCCTTTTCGGTGAATACGCAAGATTTAGAGCTTTCGATTGTCCCGAAAGAAGAAGGTTTGTATTACCACCTTTCGGGAACTCATTACTACGAAGATATTAATCACGAAAAAGTGTCTTCAAGTCATTCAGCTTGGGGGCAGGAGATAGTAAGCGAAAACGCGCAAGTTTATCGGGCAGAGTGGCTTGCTTATCAATATTTGCAGGACGATCTAGAGGGTGGTCCCGTCACTCTGGAGTCGGTGCAGGAATACATGCAGCCACGGTATCAGGAGTCTTACACAAAAGGAGTTCATGATCAGGATGCTTATCGTATTTTGATGGTTTTGAAGCCTCTGCATCAAGAACTCGGAGCGGGGCGTTATTCGCCATTGGCTCGTGCTTTAGGAGTTTACTTCTGGAGTCGGATGCAGAAAGAGGAATCGGGGAAGGTGATGGTAGACTATATGAAAGCCCATAGTTCTTCTCGTAAAAAATTTGGAAGTGACGCGAGGAACTTAGATCTGCTTGCCTTGCTGAAAGAAGGCGTAGAGAAAGCCTTTGTTGAGCTCAGTAGTGTGTGGTCGGGTTCAGATGATGGCGTGACAGCAGAAGCTGCGGAATATCTTTATGAGGTATTGAGTGAGGGAGCTACTCTTGTGATGAGTGCCAAGGCTGGCCAAATCCTTGCTGGTTTTTCCCATGAACTCACTGCAAAAAGAGCGAATAAAGAATTTGAAGAAAGATTAAGTGTTTTCGAAGGAAACCCAGCGATGCAATTAAGAGTCTCGTTAGATTGGTTGCGTTCTTTTGTGCAGGCGTCAGGAATCCTAAGCAAGCATCTTCCAATGAATGACTGGCTCTGGGAAGTTGCGGTGCAGCTTGTTACTGGAGAGGTTGCGGCGCGAAATGTATCAGCCTTGGAGACAGATTTTGTGGTGAATGGCTTAATGGGTTCTCATCGCCAGGTTCGGGATGGAGGTCTTTCTTCAAATTACTACGCATTTAGAGAAAAAATGCGTTCGTTCAAGGCAATAGCGGTGCCTGCTTATGAGGAGTTACACGAGCTTAAGCATGAGCTGATCGAAGAAAAAAAGGAGGCTCTTAAACTGGATGAATTCAAACCTCGCGTGATGAGTTCCTTTGTTCGAAACCAATTAATTAATGAGGTCTACCTTCCTTTGATTGGTGAAAACTTTGCGAAGCAACTCGGAGCCGCTGGTGCAGATACTCGCACCGATCGGATGGGGCTTCTTCTTCTAGTTTCTCCTCCTGGTTATGGGAAGACGACGTTGATGGAATACGTGGCTTCTCGTTTAGGGGTAACCTTTGTGAAGATTAATGGTCCAGCATTAGGACATGAGGTGGTTTCTTTAGATCCTGATGAAGCGCCCAATCTTTCTGCCCGGGAGGAAGTGAAAAAGCTTAATTTGGCTTTTGAGATGGGAGATAATGTTTTGATTTACCTCGATGATATTCAGCATACGAACCCGGAACTCTTACAGAAATTTATTAGCCTCTGTGATGGGCAGCGAAAAGTAGAAGGGGTCTTTAATGGGAAGGCGAAAACTTATGACCTTCGTGGTCGTAAAGTAGGGATCGTGATGGCAGGGAATCCCTATACCGAGACTGGAGGTAAGTTCCAAATCCCCGATATGTTAGCGAACCGAGCCGACACTTATAACCTGGGTGATATCCTGGGAGGGCACGCCTCTGTTTTTGAGGCGAGTTATATTGAAAACTGCCTGACTTCGAATGAGGTTCTTTCTAAGCTCGCATCACGAAGTCAAAAGGATGTTTACGCGATCATGCAAATCGCCCGCGAAGGAAGCAGTGAAGGGGTCGATTTCGAAGGCAATTACTCTCCCGCTGAGATTGAGGAAATGGTCACGGTGATGAAGCACCTTTCCATTGTGCGAGATCGGATTCTTCGGGTGAATTTAGAATACATTCGCAGTGCGGCCCAAGAGGATGCTTACCGCACCGAGCCTGCTTTTAAACTCCAAGGTTCCTACCGGAATATGAATCGGATTGCGGCAAAAGTGGTTCCTCTCATGACTCCGGAAGAGGTCAAAGAATTGGTGATTGATCATTACGAGAGTGAATCTCAGACCCTCACAACAGGCGCCGAAGCGAATCTTCTTAAGTTCCGAGAAATGGAGGGTATTTGCTCTCCAGAAGAAGAAGCTCGGTGGGAAGAGATTAAGAAAGAATTTGTAAAACAGAAGCTACTAGGAGGTTCTGGAGAGAATGATCCTGTGGCCCGTGTCGTGGCTCAGTTAAGTGAGCTTAATGGGGGGCTTTCCTCAATGAGTTCACAAATTGCGGAAGTAGCGAAAAAGTCGAGTCAGCCGCAAGCACTTGCTGATGAAACGGTGAAACATTTTCGAGAAGCGGTGGAGCGACTTTGGTCCGTGCCGGTAGAAGTGCGGATGGCTCCCGTTCAAGAGGAGAAAGAAAAAGAAGGTTGAAAAAGAGCTCTCTGTTTGTGGAGGCTACCGCTCGGGCGGGGGCCCAAGCGGTAGCTTGATGACACTCTGGAAATGAACGCACAAACATTCCAGAGTGTTTTTCCGGGGGGAAAGGGGTGAAATGATATTCAAATGAATAGAGAAGAAATGCTCTGAGAAAGTCACAGTGAAATGAGAAAAAATTCTTTTTTATCAATCATCGTTTTTTAATTCTTGCTGAATCACGGCAAGAAGTATGAAGGCCCAAAAAAAGCCTCCTTTCTTAATGGAAAGAGGCCTGTGAGAAAAAACGAGGCAGAAGCTAGCTGCAGATGATAACAGGAAAAGGTCTCAAAAAGAGAGGCCAACCTGATTGATGACGGCTTTTACAGATAAAATAAAAGCAATAATAAGTCCGACTAAAAAGACGTAAATTCCAGCAATCACACGTTCTCTGTTCATCTGCATGACTTTTAAATGAGGTAGAGAGCTAAGCCCTGCAACTCTTTTTTGAATGGGTGAGCTTAAAAAAAGCAATGTTTGGCGAAATCAGGTTGAATTTTTCACTGAAATCCGTTCAAATACCAGTTATGGAACCCTCTGTGGATCGTCTCGAGCTTGCTCTCCAAGCTTCAAACGAAGGGATATGGGATTGGCAAATTGGAGCAGAAGAAATTTTTTATTCTCCCAAGATTTTAGCCTTCTTGGACTGGGATCCAGCTCAAGCTCCTAACTTTTTTGCGGATGTAGAGACTTACATTCACCGCTCCGATTTATCAAATTTCCTAAGAGCCTATGAATTAGCGATTACAAAGGGAGATATTTTCGCAGTTGAAAGCCGGCTGAGGCATCAAGATGGGAGTTGGGTTTGGCTTCGTATCCGCGCGACAGTGGTCCGTAATCATTTTAATGAAGCGGTTCGGCTGGTGGGTTCGATGATCGATATTTCGAAGCGAAAAAGCGCGGAAGAATCATTAGAAACAGAGCGAAATTTATTAAGAATGGTGATCGACCATGTTCCGCTCAGTGTTTTTTTTAAGGACCGGGAGTCACGATTTTTCTTAGTGAATGAGAGGCTTGTTAATTGGCTCGGAGCTCCAAGTCTCGATGACGTCCTCGGGAAGACGGATGCTGATTTTTTTGGTGGGGTTCACGCCAAACAGGCCTTTAAGGACGAGCTAGAAATCATTAGGACAGGAGAAGCGATGGTTGATCGCCTGGAGAAAGAGACTTGGGAAGGGCGTGCCGATACCTGGGCTCAAACAACCAAAATGCCTTGGCGCAACCACCAAGGGAAGGTGGTCGGGACTTTCGGGATTTCAAGTAATGTGACGGAGTTAGTGAAGACGCAGCAAGAACTCAGGCGTCGGAACGAAATGATTGAAGAGGAGCTCCAATTAGCGAAAGAAATTCAACAGGCTCTCTTACCTTCGGCATTGCCAAGTTTTCCGGTGAATACAGAAGATCGAGATCAGAGTCTTTCGTTTAGCCATCGTTATCGGCCGAGCACCGGTATGGCAGGTGATTTCTTTGAGCTCATTCCTATTTCAGAAACAAAAATAGGAATGCTCGTTGCAGACGTGATGGGACACGGGGTGCGTTCAGCTCTCGTCGTGTCGATGATTCGAGGGCTTTTGGAGAAGGAGAAGCAACATGCCGCTGATCCCGCTACTTTTTTATCGTCTCTTAATGACAGTTTAGCATCCATTTTACAGCGCGCAGGGACGACAATGTTTGCGACGGTGTCCTATATGGTCGTCGATGTCGAAGCGCAGTCGATGGTGATTTCAAGCGCAGGCCATCCCCTTCCAGTAGCGAGATACTCGGACCGGACGGAGTTGCTCAAGCTTGACCCCCAATCCATGGGACCCGCGATCGGCCTATTTCCTGGGGCTCCTTATGGGAATACAGAACTGGGCTTAAGTGATCTTGAATGCATCCTTCTTTACACGGATGGCATCATTGAGTGTGAAGATGAGAATGGAGAAGCTTTCGAAACAGAAAGGCTGGCTCAAGTCGTCAGGAATCATTCCGGTGCAACACTTGACTTGATGTTGGACGATGCCATGCAGGCCGTGCTGAATTTTGCGCACACAGATCATTTTGATGATGATGTTTGCATGCTGGCTGTTCAATTTGGGACGATTAAATCGCCTGTAAACCCGTTTTTAGCCACCGCAGATGCGCAACTTCATAAAACAAAGCCTTTAAAAATGATCCCTCCGCAGACAGAGCCCCTTGAGGGCTCTTCTTCTGACGAAGACTCCGATTCTGGGCCACGTCTTATTTTCCCTTCTTGACGGGGATGTGAATTCATCTTTGCATGAGTTCAATGTTACGGCAGCTACTTAAGTCAAAAATTCATCGGGCCATGGTCACCATGGCTGATGTTCAGTATGAAGGCAGTATTGAGATTCCGATCGATCTGATGGAGGCGGCGGGTTTACAAGAGGGCGAGAAAGTTTTAGTGGCTTCGGTGACTTCTGGGAATCGGCTCGAAACTTATGCTCAGCCTGGGCAAAGCGGATCCAAGCAAATCATTATTAACGGAGGAGCTGCCCACCGGATCAAGAAGGGGGAGCGAGTGACCATTATGGCGTTTGGACTTTCCGAACAACCTATTTTGGCGAAGAAAATTGTTTTGAATGAGCGCAATGAAGTGATCCGAACCACCGGGTTCGATCGCCCTTCAGTGTAACGAAACCAAAACATCGTCTTTACAAGCCGTTCTGACTCTATCATAGTCCCCGCCCCATGATTCTTGGAGCTTTTTTAAATATCGCGATTAGCCTGTTGATTATCGCTTTTGTAGTGGTTTCGGCTTTGGCCATCTTACTCGTCCTTATGCAACGTCCAAAGCAGGAGGGGCTTGGTGCCGCTTTTGGTGGAGGAATGACAGATCAAGTCTTCGGTGCTCAAACCACTGATGTTTTACAAAAGGGCACTAATTACATGCTCTGGTTGTTTTTCATCATAGCACTTGCTCTTTCTATCCTTATTGGAAAGAAAAACGAAGGGAAGCGCATTGAAATTCAGGAGGAGGGTGGCAAAGCGCCAACCGAAGAAGTTCAAAAAGAAGCGAGCGAAGAGCCTAAGTCTCTTTCCGAATTATTGCCTAATACAGATACGGATGCGGCGACTAAGCCAGAAGTGCCTGAAACCACTCCAGAGCTAGCCCCAGCAACCGAACCTGTTCCTTCAGTGGAGCCAGAAGGAGTTGTCGAAGAGGTGAAAGAAGCTGCTGCCGAAGCAATTGAGGCGATCGAACAACCTGTTTCAGAGAAAGTGGAGGAATTGAAAAACGCTCTTCCTACTCTTCCTTCTCCTTAAATTTGATCTGCAGCATGAAGCTGCTTTATTGATAATGACTGAAACGCCTTCTCAGCCAATATGGGCCCGAGAGGGTGTTTTTGGTTTGAAGCCATCGCAAGCCCCGCCATACGGGCTTGTTTACAGTTCGGAGCGGGTCGAAACATATGCGAGCCGAGAAGAACTGATTGCCCAAGTCCAAGCCGAGCTACCTGCCTACCTTTGGACTCCAGAAGAGGAACTGATTCAGCTTCCTGAAGCCTTTCCTGAACTACTGGAATCGGTGAAAACGAGAAGAGTGACTCAGGCGGAATCGGACCTTGATCGCTTGAAGTCGAGGTCTCTTATCTGGGTCGTTATTTTTGTTTATCAACTTTACTCGCTTTTCCAATCTGGATTTCAGGGGGCTGGAATTCAGCAATTTTTGATTTTCTTACTCCTTTTGCTCATTTTCTTAGGGTTCCCTTTTTATGAAGCATGGAAGCGTTTCCGGGAATCTAAGAGGATGACGAAGGCGTCGATGGCGCAGCTTGTTTCGACGATTCAGTTTGAAACTTGGCTCAGTCAACAGAAGAAGCCATTTACGCAAGCACTCATTGTTCTTATCAGCGTCGTGGCAGTGGTTCAGCTTTTCGCTCAGCAAAGTGGCGGTTTTTTTGTGCAGCTTTTTAATTTTGGCGGGATCGATGCCGCGTCGTTGACAAAGGAAGGGGGCTCGGTTCCAAGCGCCCGGGAGGAGCCTTGGAGGATGTTTACGGGGTCCCTCATGCATGGAAATGTGATGCATCTTTTCTTCAATGCGAGTGGGCTTTTATATTTAGGAGCTAGGGTCGAAGCGCTGGCCCGCTGGCCACACCTTATTTTGGTTTTGTTTGTTTCGATTTACTGCGGAGCCTATGCTTCGATGGAATGGACGAGTCTTCCTTCTGTTGGGATTTCAGGAGGGATCATGGGCTTGTTAGGGTTTCTCTTAGTTTTTGAAAGTTGTCACCCGAGTTTGACCCCGAAACCTGCTCGCCGCCGGCTGGTGGCCGCCATGATTTTCACTTTTATTTTAGGGGCCGTTGGCTTCTTGTATATTGATAATGCCGCGCACTTCGGCGGACTGGTGGCGGGGGCGATTTATTCACTCGTCGTTTTTCCTCCTTCCCGTTCTGCACTGCGTCCGAAAGCGACAAAATTAGATTTGGCGTTTGCTTCCTTCGCTGGGATTTTCCTTTTGTGGATGGGAGTTTTTGCGGTGCTTAAAATTTTAGATTCGATGTGATGTTACCACATTTAAAGACTTCTATTCCGGGCCCTCTTTCTCAAGAAGAGGCCAAGCGTTTACGCCAATATGAGTGCCGTAATACGACCTATCTGGCTGAAGATTGGCCGATTTTCTGGGAGAAGGCAAAGGGGTGTCATGTTTGGGATGTAGATGGGAATCGCTTTCTTGATGTGACGAGTGCCTTTGCGGTGGCAGGATTGGGGCATACGAACCCAGAAATTTTGGAAGGGATGCAGTCTCAGGCCTCACTTCTTATGCATGGAATGGGTGATGTGCATCCGAATCGTTTGAAGGCGCAACTATGCGAGCAGCTTTCTAGGATCACTTTTGAACGATGGGGGCTAGGAATTGGAAAAACAATTCTCTCAAGCTCTGGCTTTGAAGCAGTGGAGTCGGCCTTAAAGACGGCGACGGTATGGTCCGGAAAACCGGAGATTTTAGCTTTTGAAAAGAGTTACCATGGGTTGGGTTATGGAGCGCTCTTGGCGACCGGGTTAGAGTGTTTCCGTAGACCAGTCTCTTCTCAGTTATCTGATGTCACGCATCTATTTCCATTTCCAGTGACTGCGGATGAGATGGAGGCTTTTCAGGAGCAGCTTGCGTTGAGCGATCTTTCCCAGGTCGGAGCGGTGATTGTAGAGCCGATTCAGGGGAGGGGAGGGAAAGTGGTTCCACACCCTGATTTTCTTCCATTATTAAGAATCTGGTGTGATGAGAATGGTTCTGCTCTCATTTTTGACGAGATTTATAGTGGGTTTAATCGCACTGGGGAATGGTTTGCCTGCGATCATGAAGAGGTTTTTCCTGATTTCATTTGTCTCGGGAAAGCCCTTAGTGGAGGTTACCCTATTTCGGCCTGTGTCGGTCGGTCAGCACTGATGGATGCCTGGCCTGAGTCGAGTGGGGAGGCTTTACATACTTCAACTTTTTTAGGGAATCCAGTAGGTTGTGCAATGGCCTTAGTCGCGTTGAAGTTACATTCGTCTCCAGAGTTAAAGAAAAAAGTAGCGGAGGCTTCGCAGTATTGGAGGAAAGCACTTGAAGGGTTGATCAGTCCCCTTATCTCAGAAGTGCGAGGTCGAGGACTGATGTTAGGGGTCGAATTAAGACATCCTTCGGGGGCTCCTGCTGGAGATGTGGTGGGACCGATTCTTTCTCAAATGCTGCAGCGTGGAGTGGTGATGCTGGCAGACGGTCCCGATGGCAATGTGCTAGCATTGACGCCTCCCTTTAAGATGGAGGAAGAAGAGATAGATTATGTGATTGATCAACTTCAGGAACTGCTCGTGCAGTTCACCCCTTAATTTCGAGCAGCATCTGTGCGTTATTAGGGAATTTTTTAATGAAGAAAAGGAGTCGCTCCATCGCTTCAGTAGGTTTGTGTCCAGCAAGCCCACGTCGAATCATGTGAATTTTTCGAAGAGAGATATCAGGCAGGATGAGTTCTTCTCTTCGGGTGCCTGATTTAAAAATATCGACCGCAGGGTAAACGTAATGTTCTGCAATACGACGATCAAGAACGAGCTCCATATTACCAGTTCCTTTAAATTCCTGAAAGATCGCTTCATCAGCGCGAGAGTTGGTCTGAATTAAACTGGTTGCTAAAATAGTAAGAGATCCTGCTTCTTTCGTATTTCGAGCTGCTGCGAAGAGTCGTCTTGGCGTTTCGAGTGCTCCCGCGATAATTCCACCACTTTGCACCCCGCGACCTTTTCCGCCCTGCATGTTGTTATTGTAAGCTCTTGCAAGCCTAGTGATGGAGTCCATGACGATGAAAACATCTTTACCGCTTTCAACGAGGCGCTTTGAGCGTTCGATGCACAGTTCAGCGAGACGACAATGGTTTCTCACAGGGTCATCATTGGAACTCGCATAGATTTCGATATCTGGAAATTTTCTTTTGAATTCAGTCACTTCTTCTGGACGTTCATCAATGAGAAGGACAATCGGGTGAATGGTTTCAGAGTGCCGCTCAATGAGGGCCTCGGTGACATGCATCAAGACGGTTGTTTTTCCCGCTCGTGGTGGTGCGACAATAAGGCCTCGCTGCCCTTTGCCAATCGGAGCCATGATGTCGATGATCCGGGTGGTGGCGCAATCAGAAGAGGTTTCGAGCGCGATTCTTTTATCCGGATTAATGGCCCGGAGCTCTTCAAAGTAAGAGGTTTTACGTGCCTTATCTGGATCTTCGCCGTTGACAGCTTGAACGTCGATGAGTTGAGGGCCTCGTTGTCCTTGACGATAAATTCCTTTGACCCAAGAGCCTAGTCGAAGTCCGAGTTTACGAATTGTTTCGGGAGTGACAAAAACGTCTTCTCGGCACTGTGTATAGTTTTTCGATTGAACTCGGAGAAATCCAAATCCTTTGGGCGCGATTTCAAGCAAGCCTTCGATTTCAAGTTCGGGTCCAGTGAAAACAGTGACTTTTTCTTTCCTGCCTTGTTTCTTACCTTTTCTGTCAGGCCGTGAATGTTGAGGCCTTCTTCCGTTTCCTTTCGGGTGAGGAGGGTCTTTTGGGCTGGAAACAGAGGCCTTATTCTCTTCCTTGGCTTCTTGAGGCGCTGGAGCCTCTTGTTCGGCTTTAGGAGCTCGTTTTGTGGCGGCTTTTCTAGCGGTCTTCTTTGTCGCTTTTCGGGCCGTTTTCTTCTGGGCTGTTTTCTTTGCTTTAGGAGCAGGAGACGGATCGCCACCATTATCGGAAGCGGGAGTAAAATTCTCTGTGTCAGAGGACATAAGGCAGATCGAAACGATTCTTGTTAATGAGATTGGGGGAAAGAAAAGAGTTGTTTCACCATGTTGGGGAGAAACAGTATCAAAAGGTGATACGGGTCGCACTGTTGCTGAGTTGTATCACCAGTCTCTCTTCAGGGAGATGTGCGAGGTGTTCCTCGAAGAGGGACACTAGCGTCTTTTGTTTTAGGAAAGAAGTGACTGAATCAGCCTCTGAAAAACATTAGAGTAGAACCGGAAATGTTCCATCACGCACGCTTGATAAAGAGATAGTGGCAAATCCGGACTTCTTGGCAACAGAATTTTTCGAGAAGTCGCTTAAAATAAGAGGAAATAAATGAAAAGCTTAGAAAGGAAGCTTCCCCCCTTTACCCCCCATGAGGTCATCAAGGTTCCCGAGTTGGGACATGTCGAGGCCACCCATTTGCTTCATCATACTCTTCATTTTTCCTTTGTTTTTCATCAACTTACGCATCTGGCCAAACTGTTTGAGGAGCTGATTGACCTCCAAAACACTCGTTCCAGAGCCATTGGCGATACGTTTGCGGCGAGTGCCTTTGATGAGCTCCGGGCGAGCTCTTTCTTTAGGAGTCATCGAGAGCACAATCGCTTCGACCCGACCAAGTTTTTTGTCGTCAAAGGCCGAGGAAGGAAGTTGTTTTTTGATTTTATTGAATCCTGGCATCATTCCCATGATTCCATCAAGAGGGCCAAGTTTTTTGATCATGCGCATTTGGTTGAGGAAGTCTTCGAAGTCGAATTTTCCTTCCTGCATTCGCTTCGCAGCCTGCATGGCCTCTTTTTCATCAATTTTATCAGAGACTTGTTCGACCATCGAGACGATGTCTCCCATGCCGAGAATCCGGTCCGCCATTCGGCTCGGGTGGAATTCAAAGAGCTGGTCCATTTTCTCTCCTTCCCCGATAAACTTGATCGGTTTCCCTGTGACTGAATGCATGGAGAGCGCGGCCCCTCCTCGGGCATCACCATCGAGTTTGGTGAGCACGATTCCGCTTACCCCAATTTGCCGATCGAAAGTTTGAGCCACGGAGACGGCTTGTTGTCCTGTTGCGGCGTCAGCAACGAGGAGCGTTTCCCCTGGGTTGATGAAGGTGTGAAGTTGTTTGAGTTCTTCAATGAGCCGGTCGTCTAGTTCCTGGCGTCCAGCAGTGTCAAAGATGAGCACGGTGCCATTTTGCTCCTTGGCCCAGAGGAGTGCCGCTTTCGCAGCCCGGATGACGTCTTTTTCGTCTTTGGGAGGAGTGAAGCAAGGAACGTCGACTTGTTCGGCGAGTTTGGCTAATTGGTCGATCGCGGCCGGCCGGTAAAGATCACAAGCAATGAGAAGAGGGCGACGACCGTCTTTCTTTAGGCGCTTCGCAAGCTTCGCAGCGGTCGTTGTTTTCCCGGCTCCGTTTAAGCCAACCATCATAATGTGACCCGGAGCCGTTAAGTTGATGGGAGCATTTTTTTCTCCAAAAAGGGCTTCGAGTTCATCATGGAAAATTTTGACAATCTGTTCTCCGGGCTTAACCGACTTGAGAACATCTTGACCCATCGCCTTTTCTTTAATGTTCGCGATGAGCTTTTTAGCAACATCATATTCGACATCTGCTTCGAGAAGGGCGAGGCGGATTTCTCGGAGAGCGTCAGAAATATTTTTCTCGGAGATTTTGCCCACTCCGCGAAGATTCCGAAAAGTTTTGTCTAAATTGTCAGAGAGTTGCGAAAACATGAGGAGGGCTAGTTACCCATAGATTCAAGATTTCGCAAGCCCACAAGCGAATCTGAACGGATAAATGTAAAATTTCACCATTTTATTGTTGATACTGGGTCTCAATAGCAAGTAGGGTCCGCGGCGTCATGAAAATGAATACCACACTTACTCTTGCCACGAGCAGCCTGATGCTTGCGAGCTCAGTCTTTGGAGCCTCTGTTGAAGAGCGCTTAGCTGCTCTCGAAGAGCGCTTAGGTGCTTATGAAAGCCGTTTCGGGAAATTAGAGGCTTCAGGAAGCGCGGCATCGATCGATGCTTCTTTTGGTGATTCGGCCCGTGGGGGCATTCGCTGGTCAGATAAGACGAGCTTAGGTGGGTATGGAGAACTCCACCTCAATGTAGGTGAGAAGGATCAAATTGATTTTCACCGATATGTTCTTTTCGTAAATCACGAGTTTAATGACCGGGTTCGCCTTTTCTCAGAGCTTGAGCTCGAGCATTCCCTTGCTGGAGAGGGAGAACCAGGTGAGGTAGAGTTAGAGCAGGCTTATATTGAATATGATATCAACGATGCCTTTACAGCTCGCGCGGGTCTGTTCCTTCTTCCGATTGGGATTTTGAATGAGACGCATGAGCCCGATACCTTTTTTGGAGTCGAGCGTAATATTGTCGAAGCAGAAATCATTCCGACCACTTGGTGGGAAGGTGGTGTTGGGGTGACCGCTAAGACGAATGCAGGTCTTCAGTTTGATCTCGCGGTGACTTCGGGCTTATCAGGGATTGGCGCTTCTAGCGGTAATGCGTTCCGGATTCGGTCAGGAAGACAGAAAGTAGCCGAATTTTCTGATCCAACTTGGGCTGTGACCGGTCGGGTGAAGTATACGGGGATCGAAGGGCTCGAGCTCGCCGCATCGGTGCATTATGCTGACGATATCGGAGGAGTGACAGTTGACGAAGCTTCCGCATTGTTAACAGAAGGGCATTTTATTTATAAAAGAGGGGGCTTTGGTCTCAAAGGGCTTTATGCTTTCTGGCACATCGATGACCCTACCGCAGACATCAGTGGAGCTGATCACCAATGGGGTGGTTATATTGAGCCTTCTTACACTTTCGATTTCGAAGAAGCAGGAAAACTTGGCGTATTCGCCCGTTACACCAAGCTCGATGGGGTGAGAGCCAAAGATCAAACGGAATATTCGACCGGACTTAATTATTGGCCTGTCGATAACGTTGTTCTCAAAGCGGATTATCAGCGCATTGAGGAAAATGATGGCGCTTCAAAAGAAGATCAATTTAACTTCGGGATTGGTTACTCTTTCTAAAAATTGGCAGCAAGTCCCATCCGTAGTGAGGTGGGTGCTTATTGCGTGTGTCTTGCTCTTCGGCATGGGACTCTCCCATGCCGAAGATGTCTATTTAAAGCCTTCTGATTTTATTAAGAAGGCGTTCCGAGGAAGTTTGCCGCCGACCCAAGTGTTGACGCTCGATGCGTCTGCGCAGAAGCGAGCGGAAAAAATCATGCGGCGCGCGGTGCGCCCACGGATTCGCTACTGGGAAAAGGGCTCTCGAAGTGTCTGGATTCTAGAAGAGATTGGGAAAACAAAGCCCATTACCACTGGTTTTATTGTTGATGGAGGGAAACTCAAGGAGATGCGAGTGCTCGTCTATCGTGAGAGTCATGGGTGGGAAATCCGAAAATCTTTTTTCACGAAGCAATTTGTGGGGAATACGCTGACCCCCAAAGATAAGCTTTCGAGGCCTGTTTCTAATATTGCGGGAGCCACTCTTTCGGTGAGAGCCGTTTCTAAGATGGCTCGTCTCGCACTTTACTTCGATACGATTCGCTCCTAAAAAGAATCCTGTTCATGTCCAAGAGCGCTCCGTCATCTACCCGCCGTCGTCCCCGCCGCCTTTCGAGGAGGTGGCATCGGTGGTTAGGGATCATGGTGGTGTTTCCTCTGCTTTTTGTGGCAGTGACAGGAGTGTTGCTTAATCACACTGTCGCGCTCGGTCTCGACCAGAAACCGGTGCGCTCCATTTGGGTCGCGAAGCATTATGGCTTTTTACCAAAAGGTCCGATTTACGAATCGGAGCTAGGAGCGCGGAAAGCTTATTTTTGTGAGGATCAACTTTCTTGGCAGGGAAAGCTTTATTCTCTGCAAGGGACTTATCTGGGAGGATTTCAAGTTCCAGCCGGAGTAGCCTTCGTGAGCTCAGAGCAAGTTTTACTTCTTGATTCTTCGGGGCAAGAACTAGAGTTGATGGGGGAAGAGGCTTTGCCTCCTTTACCTCTTGAGAAGGCCACCTTTGAGCAGGGGCTCGTAGTCGTCGCGGCTGGGAAGAGTTACCGGTTTTCAGAAGAATTAATTGATTATGAGCCAGTCGCCAAAGAGGCCTTTTCTTTTCTCGTTACGGTGCAGGAATTGAAAGCGAGTGAAGCAAGCCAAATCAGGCCTCAGTTTGTGGGAGAGATGGTGAGTTGGAACCGTTTTATTTTAGACCTTCATTCGGGGGCTTTTTTCGGTTTGTTTGGAAAGCTAGTAGCAGACTTTGTGGTGATCATGATTGTAGTTCTGTGCATCAGTGGGATCGTATTATGGGTGAGGCCGCCGAGGCGTAACGGAAGTGGATCATGAATAAGAGACGTTTTCTTTCTATTACCGCAGGAGTTTTAAGTGCGACGGCCTTGAGTTGTTCGCGTCGCCCAGAGAAACAAGTCTGGCGAGGAATTCTATTTGGCACCGAGGTGAGCTTCGAGATAAGGGGGCTTTCGGGAATCGATTTTGAGGCCCTGTCGACTAAAGTCGTTGCCGAGATGACACGCCTTGAAGGGCTGTTTAGTCTTTACCAAGAGAGTTC
>CALFBI010000016.1 GCA_937951675.1 uncultured Verrucomicrobiales bacterium | reverse complement strand
CGATAATTAATTTCAACACAGGTGTTGAAGAAGAGAGGGGTGCCGGGCTGACATTCAACCGGGTCACTCTGGTAAATAGGAGCTTTGACGATTTTGAGGTCGTCAGAGATGGCCTCAAGGGCGGTCGCAGCCTCCTGAAGTAAAGCTCGCCGGTCCCCAAGGTTGGAGCCGAGTCCAAGTCCCACCTGAACCGGAGACATAGGCTCAGCGGTTTTTGAGCCCTAAGACATCTTGCATGTCATAGAGTCCAGCGGGTTGTTCGTTAACCCAAAGTGCGGCTTTAACAGAACCAGAGGCGAAAGTCATCCGGCTGGAAGCTTTGTGGGTGAGTTCTACTCGTTCCCCATCTGCCGCGAACATGACGGTATGGTCACCAACAACATCTCCTCCTCGGAGCGTATGCATCCCAATTTCTTTGGGGGGGCGTGCTCCGATATTTCCGAGGCGCCCATGCGCGACATCCTCTTTGTAAGAGGTATTGGTGACGTCGTTTAAGATGTCGAGAAGTCCTCGAGCGGTGCCAGAAGGGGCATCAATTTTATGCCGGTGATGCATCTCAGTGACTTCGATATCAAAGTGATCATTGCCTAAAATTTGAGCCGCCTGACGTGTGAGCCAGAAAAGGGTGTTTACCCCAATCGAGTAATTAGGAGCGAAGACGATAGGGAGGCTTTGCGCCGCCTCAGCAATCTGGGCCTTTTCGTCATCGGTATGACCGGTGGTGCCGATGACGAGAGAAGTATTGGATTTAAGCGCTTCTTCTAAGACGTTCTTAGTGAAGGTATGATGGGTGAAGTCGATCACGGCATCTGCTTCAGCAATGACGCGGTGAAGGTCTTCTCCATGGTCATGGGTGAGAGCGAGAGAAGAGGCTGGATTTTCTTCGACAGCTTGTAGGATGGCTTGTCCCATGCGGCCATCTCGACCTAATACTGAAATGTTCATTCGAAGCTAAGTGGAGTTAAACGAGGTTGTATTTCTCGAGAAGAGTGCGCATCTGTGAGCTTTTATCCGGACACAGGTTGACCATTGGGAGACGGATCTCATCGGAGCAATGTCCTTGCATGGCTACGGCGGATTTGATCGGAATGGGGTTCACATCAAGTCCCATGAGTCCAGACAGGAGAGGGTAGTAATCTTTCTGAATAGAGAGCGCTTTTTCAAAGTCACCTTCGAGGCAAGAATTGACGAGAGTAACCATTACTTCTGGGATGAGGTTTGAGGCGACAGAGACAAGCCCAACGGCACCGCAGGCCATGAAAGGGAGTGTTAGGGGGTCGTCTCCAGAGAGAATATCAAAGCCTTCAGGAACGGCTTGAGCGAGTTGGTTTACTCGATCTACTGAGCCACCAGCTTCTTTGACGCAGACAATGTTGTCGAAGTCGCGAGCGAGGCGAGCAACGGTCTCGATTTCAATTTCAATGACGCTTCGTCCGGGAATCGAATAAAGCATGAGAGGGAGCTTTGTGGCTTCAGCCACGGCCTTATAATGCTGGTAAAGTCCTTCTTGAGAGGGCTTGTTGTAATACGGGCAGACTTGCAAAGATCCATCGATGCCTAATTTTTCCGCCTCTTGGGTCAAATGAACGGCTTCGGCAGTAGAGTTAGCGCCTGTGCCGGCAATGACTTTAATGTTATTTTGCGATGCTTCGATGGCGAGTTGAATCACCTCGAGGTGTTCGTCAGGAGCTAAAGTAGGAGACTCTCCCGTCGTCCCAACAGGAACAATTCCGGTGACTCCAGCTTCAATTTGACGGTCGATCAGTGCCCTGAAAGCATCACGATCAAGATGACCGTTTTTAAAAGGCGTAATTAATGCAGTAAACGTTCCAGCAAACATCTTGCAAATCTAGTGACGTAAAGTGTGCCGAGAAGCAACGAGAAAGTTTGAAACACTGAGGAAAAGAGCGTTTATGGAGAATGGTTCTAAGGAATGAGTCGATTTTAAAGAAAGTGACTCTTATTTAAGAGTTGCACGGAACAAAGATAAGTGGTTATTATGTAAATGTTATATATGTATATTTTTATGCGTATGTGAAGCTACAAACAACGAGATAAAATCGGTGAAAATCAAAGAAAACGCACACATAATAATGATCTATGGAGCTCTCTTCGCTGGGCTTGTTTCATGTGCTCCTCAAGTGGAGCAAAAAGCCATAGCTTCATCGATAAGTTCTGAGAAAATGTCGAAAAGTCGAGTGTCTTCTGTGGAACACCAAATACATGTTGGGATTAATCAAGTGAGAGTTAATAAGGGTAAAAAACCGCTTATTAGACATCGCGGCCTCGATAAACTGGCTTTAAATCACGCTCGTTATATGGCGCATCGTGCTGGAGGGTTTAACCTCGTTGGTAAGAATATTAGTCACTATGGGGCGGAAGGCCGTCTGATGATCGCAAAACGGCGCTATAGTATGCGCGGACTTTCTGAAAACGTAACTTACCAGAGAGGTGATATCGCAGGAATGGGCAGCCGGATGGTTAAATCATGGGTGGCTTCTCCAGATCATAATTATCAAATTAACTCAGGGTGGACACATACCGGCATTGCGACTGTTGTAGATTCTCAAGGACGTGCTTTTGGGGTGCAGCTGTTTGCATTGAAAGATGCTTCTAAAGCAATTCGAACTTTCCATGAAAGTGGTTTCTGATTGATTAAGTGAGTGCCTAATCTTGATTTAGAAAAACAGTATCGTGATCCATTAAGAGAGAGTTTCATCGCTGGTGTAGACGAGGCTGGAAGGGGTCCGTTAGCGGGACCTGTTTCCGTTTCAGCTGTTATTTTACCTCATCATTTCAAGCACTCTTTTTTAGATGATTCCAAGAAATTGTCAGAGAAAAAGCGAGAGGTTCTCTACGAAGAACTGACGCAGAATTCTGAGATTAAATGGGTCTCTCGTCACCTTGATGCAAGCGTTGTTGATGAGATTAATATTTTACAAGCGACTTACCGTGGAATGAGAGAGTGCGTTCTCGCTCTCATTCCACAACCCCATTTTGTATTGATTGACGGGCGCGATGTGCCTGATTTTCCGCTACCATCTCAAGGAATCATTAAAGGAGATCAAAAATCTCTTTCGATTGCGGCGGCTTCGATTATCGCGAAGGTAGAAAGAGATCGCATGATGGTTCAATATGCCGAAGAATACCCCGAGTATGGGTTTGAGAAGCATAAAGGCTATGGAACCAAAGCTCACTTGGCTGCTTTGGAAAAGCACGGCCCTTGTCCCATCCATCGTTGCTCGTTTCAGCCCGTTGCTCAATGCTCCTTACCATTCGCAAAAACTTGATCAGAAACGAACTTCGCATCTTGCGGTAGGGGAGTTTGGTGAAAAGCTGGCAGCTCTTTATTTGCAGAGAAGCGGAAAAAAGGTTCTTTATCGTAATTTCAGATCTCTCCACGCCGGAGAAATTGATTTGGTCATCCGTGACGACCACGTTCTCGTTTTTACAGAAGTGAAAACGAGAATCGCTCCGCTGAAGGGGAGGCCACTCGACGCAGTCGATCGAGATAAAGAAATACGGCTCGAATCAGGAGCGAGGGCATGGCTCGCAATGCTTCCTCATCCTGAAAAAGTGGTTTGGCGAATTGATGTGGTCGAAGTGATTTTAGAAGAGGGAAAGGTTCCTGAGATTCATCTCATCAAGCGTATTTAAGAGGGTATCTCTGTCTTTTCAGATGACCCTCCTAAAAAAGCGCGAAGGGTTAAATAACCTTTCGCGCTGATTAAAAAGAGCGGGGTGAGGAAGCCTTAGGTAGGCTGATTTCCTCGTGCCATCACGACTTTTCCCGTGCGGACAGTTTCGATGATTTCGAATTGCCCAAGCATGCTTAGCGCCGCATCGACTTTGTCAGTATTCCCTGTGAGTTGAGCAATCATGGACTTATGAGTGAGGTCGAGGGTCTTACCTTCGAAATGCTCGATGATTTGAAGTGCTTCAGAACGGTCGGCTTTATCAACGAGGAATTTAACCAGAATCAGTTCTTTGACGACGGAGTTTTGAGCAGAGTGTTCAAAACAGTGAATGACATCGACGAGTTTGTTGACTTGTTTGATGATTTGGTCAAGCCCTTGTGGGTCGCCCGAAATCCCAATTGTCATCCGAGAAAAATTGGTGTCACGTCCTTCAGAAACCACGAGGGAATCGATGTTAAAAGCACGACGTGAAAACACTTGGCAAATACGCATGAGGACCCCCGGCTCATTATTAACGAGGATAGAGAGAGAGTTGATGGCTCCACGTGTATGGTTAGGAACTACGGGTGTATCTGCAGTAATAATATTTTGTGACATTGCGTAACGATCTTGAAATGGGATGAGAGAAAGAAGAATGGAAAGAGGTTGGGATGCTTAGGTCGATCCTGTTGGTTTTGCCATTTTTTCCTTAGGGGCTTCAGTAATCATGTCTTCGAGCGCGGCTCCTGCAGGAATCATAGGGAAGACATTATCTGTCTTCACACATTCGGCATGAATGAGAATCGGTCCATCATTGTAAGCAAGCGCTTTTTCGATCATGCGAGAGCAGTCTGCAGGGCGCTTGAAATGAACACTGGGAATCCCGTAAGAAGCAGCGAGTTTGCAAAAATCAGGATTCCCGATGAGGTCGACTCCAGACTCTCGGTTGTCATAGAAAAGTTCCTGCCATTGGCGAACCATTCCAAGATAGTGGTTGTTGAGCACCACGATTTTAATAGGAAGTTTGTGAATGGCAGCGGTCGCCAGTTCAAAGAGAGTCATTTGAAACCCTCCGTCTCCCGAAATGGAGATGACAGTCTTGTCCGGTTGCGCAAATTGAGCCCCGATCGCAGCCGGGAAGCCAAAGCCCATCGTTCCCGCACCACCAGATGAAAGCCAGTGGAAGGATTCGTTATTTTTATAAAACTGAGCTGACCACATTTGATGTTGGCCGACATCAGTAGAGACAATCGCGTTTCCTTCGGTTTGCTTATAGAGCTCGTCAATGACTTGCTGCATTCTTAGGCCACCTTGCTTTTTGTAGCTGAGAGGAAATTTCTTTTTATTCTGGTCGATGGTTTTAATCCAAGAAGTGGTATCAATTGGAGTAATGAACTTATTTAATTCGATCAGGGCGGCCTTGGCATCACCAAGGATCTGGATATCTGGGCGGATCATTTTATCCATTTCAGCTAAATCGATATCAATATGGATAATCTTAGCGTCTTGGCAGAATTTATCGGGTTGGCCAATGATTCGGTCATCAAAGCGAGATCCAATATTAATAAGGAGGTCACACTCAACCATCGCCTTGTTGGCGTAAGCGGTGCCGTGCATTCCAAGCATTCCTAATGCAAGGTCATGACTTTCAGGGAAAACTCCTTTGCCGAGGAGAGTCGAGGTTACAGGGCACTGGAGGGTGGTGGCAAACTGCATGAGTTCTTTATCAGAACGAGCAATCATGGCTCCTTGACCGGCCAGAATCACAGGGCGTTTTGCATTTTGAATCAGCTCAACAGCTTCTTTGATAGCGTCTGGGCAGATGTCGAAAGCCTTTGACGGATCGTAACCAGGAAGATTGATTTCTGGATCCATGTCACCAGTAAACGGAGACTGAGAGACATCTTTAGGAACATCAATGAGGACGGGTCCAGGTCTTCCTGTTGTTGAGATATGGAAAGCCTCTTTCGCCACGCGAGTCAGATCATTGGTTTCTTTGACTAAGAAATTGTGTTTTACGCAAGGGATCGTAATTCCAAAAATATCAGCCTCTTGGAAAGCATCTTTTCCGAGCATCCATGTCACTTGTTGCCCGCAGACAACAATCATAGGCACCGAATCCATTTGCGCCGTCATGAGACCAGTGACGGTGTTTCCTGCACCAGGGCCAGAAGTGACAAGCACTGCGGCCGGTTTTCCTGTTGCTCTGGCATACCCATCGGCCATATGCACTGCGCCTTGTTCGTGTCGCACTAAGATGAATTTCATCTTAAGATCCAAAGTTTCTAAGGCGTCGAAAATAGGAATCGCGGCTCCTCCGGAGTATCCGAAGATGTATTCGATCCCGAGATCATCGAGCGTTTTAATTAGTGCTTGTGCACCATCATATTGAGGCTGACTCATATAAAAAATGAATAATTAGAGGTAAAAGATGCCTTTGGGTCAGAAAAAATCAATCAAAAATTGAGTGTTTAAGCGTAAAGATGCCTTCTTGAGAGATTGTTTCGGCTGAAAATAAGCTTTTTTATAGAAACCTTCCTTTTTCGAGAGGTTTTTTAGTTTTTAGCCGTCTAAGCATCCAGGGCAATTTTGAACCCAATGTCCTGTAGAAATTTCGCTCAATGTTGGGGCGGTGCTGGTTAAGCATTTTTGAGGGTTCCCTAACGTGTTTCGAGGGTGAAAAGAGCATTGAGAAGGGGGCGTCGTGAGCTTTGGCGGTAATCCAGGGATGGTGTAAAGTCGTTCTCCTTTAGATTGCATCGCGGGCATACTGCGAAGAAGGGCTCGCGTGTAAGCATGTTTAGGGTTTTGGAAAAGAGTGCTACTTGGTGCACTTTCAACCGTTTGCCCGGCATACATGACTTGAGTGTGATCACAAGTTTGAGAGACGACATGTAAATCATGCGTAATCATAATCACGGCAGTGCCCAGTTTTTGCTGCCGGTCCTTGATGAGGTCGAGCACTTGCTTCTGCACGGTGACGTCAAGAGCGGTGGTGGGTTCATCCGCAATTAAGATCTCGGGTTGAGTAATGAGAGCCATTGCGATCATCACGCGCTGGCGCATGCCGCCTGAGAATTCAAAAGGGTAGGCGTTGATTCGTTTGGCTGGTTCAGGAATGCCGACTTCCTCGAGAGCTTCAATCCCGCGATGCAGGGCTTCTTTCGCGCGCATGCCTTCATGTTGGATGAGAGGTTCGATGAGTTGATCTGAAATTTTCAGATAAGGGTTGAGCGATGTCATCGGGTCCTGGAAAATCATCGAAATACGTTTCCCTCGGATCGCTCGTAAGTCAGAGTTACTTGCGGAAAGGAGATCAGTGCCTTTGAAAAGAGCTTTTCCGGAGTGGATTCTTCCCGGAGGTTTAGGAATGAGCCCTAATAAGGAATAGCATGTCACCGATTTCCCGGACCCTGATTCACCTACAATCCCTAAAGTTTGTCCTGCTTCGAGGGAGAACGAGACATCTTCGACCGCATGAACGGTTCCATTACGGGTATGGAAGCGGGTGGTCAGGTTGCTGACTTCTAAAAGACTCATCGATGAAGATCTTGGAAGAGTTTCTTCTTATTTGCAAAGCGGAAATGAACTCCAGCCTCTTTGCGGTGATACAAAAGCGTTGTTTACTTCTTTTCGAAAAAGAAGAGTCTTTCCTCTCCGTGACGGCCTGGGAAAGTCGAATCGACAGGGCTGTGAGATAAGAGATTGAAAAAGGGAGCAAAGGAGTCCTGAACTTCGTCGATGTGGGCAAAGAAAGGAGGGCCTTGGTGAGGTTCGGTGCACTTGTCATCTGAGATGAAAAAGACACCGAGGAGTTTTCCTTGCTCATTCAGATGTGAAGCGGCGCTTTGTGCGTAGAGTGAGCGCTGCTCGGGAAGGATCGCACAGAAGCATGTATGCTCCCAAATAAGATCGTATTGTTTCTTAGGGGGAAGAAAGAAATCGAGAGTTTTGAGCTCGATTTTTTGTTGAGAGGACAATGGCGTTAGGCGCTCTTGGGCGGCTTGAATCGCGGAGGGTGAGAGGTCTATTCCGATGACATGATGACCAAGGGAGGCAATCGCTTCGACATCATGAGCCTTGCCACATCCGGGGACTAAGACAGAGAGAGGGGCGCTTAAGCTTGGCGAAGAAAGCAATGTGTTTTGAAACGCCTTTTTGAGAAAAGGGTGCGCTTGGCCTTTATCCCAAGGAGTATCTCCACATAAATAACGCTTCTCCCATAAGGAAGAAGCGTGATCTCGAAAATCAATAAAGTGGTCTTTACTGTGAGGCAAAGTCTTTAACAACGAAGGTATTTGCTTTTTTGCCAAGAGCCGCGATGGCTTGCTCTTTTGTGACGCCTTCTGCTGCGATCACAGTAACAGCTTGCGTGCCTTTTTCTGTGCCATCAGCGAATTTGATCGATTTGAAGCCTTGGAAGTCTTTGAAAGATCCACGGACATAAGACTGGCAACCTCCACAAGTGACGCCTGTCATAGTTACAAGATAAGTTGATTCCTCTGAGGTTGCTGGAGCGGTTACTGAAGTTTCACTTTGAGTTTCAGGAGTAGCTTGTTTTTCAACGGCAGGCTTTTCTTGGCATGATGCCAAAGCGAGTAAACCGAGTGAGCAAAGGTAAGGTGTTAATTTCATGATGCTGTATTTTCTATGAAGGGGGAGTTCAACGCAAGTGGATTTTTGAAAAGGGGATTAATGTGATAGTTTGCCCTTACTCGATCGAGAACGGATTGAGAAAATGACAGGAACTCCATAACTACGGTGCTGAGAGTGAATATAGTTAGACAGGTATTGTTCGTAGCTGTCTTGCATTAGACGCTTGTCATTCACAAAGAGAATGTAAGTGGGCACTGGAATAGCGCGATAGCGATCATTTACAGCGGCTGTGCCGTAAAGGATTTTGATGCGTTTGTTATATTTTTTGTGCTCCGAAGGAGGGTTTTTGATAACGGCATCACTTAAAAGGCGGTTAAGCTGCCCAGTGCTTGTGACTTCTTGAGAAAGATCTCTTATTTTTTTCACTTCTCCAAAGATTCTGCTCAGAGCTTGATTTTTGAGCGCCGAGACGCAGACAAAAGGCGCGTAGCTGAGGAAGAAGAGTTCGTTGCGAACGTGTTCACCCGCTTCTTCGAGACGTGCGGTGCGATCGGAGTCAGGATGAAAGAGGTCGTATTTGTTAGCAACGATGAGGCAAGGTTTCTTCTCCTTTTGGATCAAGCGGGCAATTTTACGATCTTGAGCAGAGATTCCTGCCGCAAGATCGACAACAAGGAGGCAGAGATCAGCTCTTCGGACTGATCGCTCTGACCGCATCGCAGAGAAGACCTCAACGGAGCTATCCATCCGAGAACGAGGCCTGAGCCCTGCGGTATCGATTAAAGTGTGTCTTTCGCCTTCGAATTCGTAGGGAATGTCGACGGCATCTCTTGTGGTGCCTGCTACCTCTGAGACGATCGAGCGTTCGTCTTTGAGAATGGCATTAATGAGAGACGATTTTCCAGCGTTTGGTTTTCCAACGACAGCGATCTTAAGGCCTTCTTTTTCGATTTCGGTGACTTGTTCTTCGATTTCTTCGGCCAATGGGGTCAATACCTTATCCATTTGGTCAAGAAGGAGGTCCATATTCTTACCGTGTGCCGCAGAGACTGGGAGACCTTCTCCGAGTCCTAATTTAGCAAAGTCTCCAATCATGAGGTCCTGCACCTCGGTATCCGCTTTATTAAGCAAGAGTTGAACAGGGGCTTTCGCTTTACGAAGTTGAAAGGCAAGCTCTTCGTCAATGGAAGTGACGCCTTCTCGGGAATCAACCACGAAAAGAATGAGGTCAGCAGATGCCATTGCGATTTGAGCCTCCGTAAGAACAGCGGCGCTAAACCCGTCATCTAAGAGAGTTCCGATTCCTCCGGTGTCGATCAGTTCAGATGGAACTTGAGTAAGAGGGCAGGGAGCATTAACGCGGTCTCGAGTGACCCCTGGTTGATCATGGACAATCGCAATTTGACGACTCGCTAGTCGGTTAAATAAAGCGGATTTTCCGACGTTCGGTCTTCCGACAATGGCGACGGTTGGTTGGTAGTGCGACATTAAGCTGGGTGAGGTAGTTGGCGGATGCCTTGCTTGATATAAGCAAAGCCCGACCAAAGGGTAAAGACAACTGCGATGCAAGCCGGATAAATGGGAGAAAGAGGAATCCATTGCAACATAATCCATCCAATCAGGATCATTTGGGCAATGGTGCTCACTTTACTGGACCAGTGTGGAACAATGGGGACTCGCTGATTGAGGGTATAGAGAATGACAATTCCACCTAAAATCACCATTTCACGGGCAATGATAATGGCGACAGCCCACGAGGGAAGGCCCCAAGGATCTCCCCAAGGAAAAAAGCTGAGGCAGGTGATTGCAGTGAGCATGAGAGATTTATCAGCAAGGGGGTCTAGAATCGCTCCAAGGAAAGAGGTTTGATTCAGCTTGCGTGCGATCCAGCCATCAAGACCATCTAAGGTGGCGGCAAGGATAAAAACGCCTAAAGCCCACCATCGAACTGGAGAATCTGCCAGATGTTGCGCTTGGTGATCAGAATAAGTGATCGCAAGAGCGGCAAAAACCGGAACGAGGCCAAGTCGGAACGAGGTGATGAGGTTAGCCCAAGTCATGAGCTCATGTGAGAAAAGAAATGATGAAGAGAGTTTTAGAGGAAGTATTGCACTCCAGATTTAAAGATTTTTTGATCTTTGATTCCAGGAATATTCTTGGCGATATAGCTGCCTTGTCTTTCGCTGTGACCCATTTTCCCAAGGACATGGCCGCAAGGGCTAGAGATTCCTTCAATCGCATGGACGGATCCATTAGGATTCACAGAGATATCCATTAAAGGTTCACCCTCATGGTTGGTATACTGAGTTGCGATTTGTCCCTTTGCGGCGAGCTCTGCAATCATCGCGGGAGAAGCGTAGAATTTACCTTCCCCGTGTGAGACCGGAATATGATGAAGCTGGTCGACATGGCATTCACTTAGCCAAGGAGAGAGCTTGGAGCAAATCCGAGTGGTGACATAAGAAGAAACGTGGCGGCTAATGTCGTTATGACAAAGGGTTGGGGCGTCAGCCTGTGGATCACGAATTTCTCCGTAAGGAACAAGACCTGTTTTAATAAGGGCTTGGAAGCCATTACAGATTCCTAAAATGAGGCCTTCACGTTTCTTGAGAAGGTTCATGACAGAATCACGAACAACAGGATTACGAAGCACTGTCGCGATAAATTTACCAGAGCCAGCGGGCTCGTCTCCGGCGCTGAACCCTCCTGGAATCATAAGGATCTCAGATTGGTTAATGGCTTCGGCCAGAGCCTGTAAAGATTCCTCAACAGCAGCGGGATTTAAATTTTGGAAAACGAGAGTTTGAGCTTCAGCTCCCGCTTCTTCGAAGACCCTGGCGGTGTCATATTCACAATTGGTTCCAGGGAACACGGGAATAATGACTCGTGGGCGAGGGGATCTAACAGGTTTCGTGCGCGGTGAAGAGGTTTTGTCTGACCGGAATGTTTCAACCTTGGTCGGAGGAGTCGGGATCTGACTCGGGTAGACGCCTTCAAGGGGGCTGCGGTAAGCTTCAAGTAAGGAGGAGAGAGAGACAGCCTCATCATTCATAATGAGTTCTGAGGTATTAACCGTCTGACCAATGATTTCAGCACGCATGCCTTTTGGTAAAGGTTTTTTCGACTCAACGAGGAAGCCGGCATAGCGTTCTTGGAAGAAGTCGTCTGCAGAAACGTCAGCTCCAATCATGTTACCGAAGCACATTTTAGATAGCCCTGAAACAAGGCCTCCTTCATCGAGAGATTGGATACTAAGAGTGTTTCCAGTAGAACATTCCTGATAGATTTTCCCGGCAAATTCACGAAGTTGTTCGAAAAGAGGAATCCCGTTTTCATCTCGCTCGATTTGAATCAAAGAAATCACATTGCCAGCTTCTTTGAACTCAGGAGAAAGAGCACGTTCACTTGAGCCAGGAGCAACTGCAAAAGAAACTAAAGTAGGAGGGACGTCGATTTCTTTGAAAGAGCCTGACATACTATCTTTACCGCCAATCGCAGCAAGCCGAAGGGCGTGTTGCACTTCATAAGCTCCAAGTAGGGCACTGAAAGGTTTCCCCCAGCGTTCAGGGGACTGACCGAGTTTTTCAAAATACTCTTGGAAAGTGAGTCTGATATCTTCGAGTTTTGCCCCAGAAGCGATGATTTTACAGACAGACTCTGTTACGGCATAAATGGCTCCGTGGTAGGGGGACCAGCATGCAATCCGAGGGTTGAACCCCCAACTCATGTAGGTGCAAGCATCCGTTTTCCCTTTTAAAACCGGGATTTTAGCCACCATCGCATTAGGAGGTGTCATTTGTGTTTTTCCTCCGAATGGGTGTAGAACCGTTCCCGCTCCGATGGAGGCGTCAAATTGTTCACCAAGCCCTTTTTGAGAGCATTGGTTAAGGTCTGCCATCGTGTGGAGAGCTTTTTGGGTGAGTGTCGCCGAATCGGGAGTTTGAGGAAGAGGTTTTCTTAAAGGTGAGTCAATTGGTTTCGGGGTAGTGACTTTGATTTGGGCTTGCATCTGCACCCCATTGGTTTCGAGAAAAGCTCGGCTTAAGTTGACGATCTCGTCGCCTTTCCACGTCATACGTAGTCTTCCATGGTCTTTGACTTCGGCAACGTGAACGCACTCCAAGTTTTCGGACTTACATTTCTGAAGGAAGAAGTTGAGATCGGTAGGGGTGATGACAATCGCCATCCGTTCTTGTGATTCGGAAATGGCAAGCTCAGTGCCGTCAAGGCCGTCATACTTTTTAAGAACATGATCGAGGTTGATGTCGAGACTGTCGGCAAGTTCTCCAATCGCGACGGAGATGCCTCCTGCGCCGAAGTCATTACAACGTTTGATCTTAGGCGCGAGTTCAGCATCGCGGAAGAGGCGTTGCACTTTACGTTCGGTAGGAGGATCGCCTTTTTGAACTTCAGCGCTATTTTCGAGAGCTGTTTCAGTGTGCTCTTTCGAGGAGCCTGTGGCACCACCCACTCCATCCCGTCCAGTGCGACCACCGATGAGAAGAATGTAATCGCCATTGGCAGGAGTGCCACGGAAGACATTCTCTCGTGGAGCGGCGGCAACCACGGCGCCGATTTCCATTCGTTTAGCGACATAGCGAGGATGATAAACTTCAGCAACTTCGCCTGTGGCGAGGCCGATTTGATTCCCGTAAGAGCTGTAACCGTGAGCCGCGCCCTGACAAATTTTCCGTTGAGGGAGTTTCCCGGGTAAGGTGTCTTCAAAGGCGGCGGTAGGGTCTGCGGCACCAGTGACTCTCATCGCTTGATAAACGTAGGATCGCCCAGAAAGAGGGTCCCGAATACAACCACCAAGACAAGTGGCGGCGCCTCCAAAAGGCTCGATCTCTGTGGGGTGGTTATGAGTTTCGTTTTTGAACATCACCAGCCAGTTTTGCTCTTCGCCATCTACTTTAATAGTGACGTCAATACTAGCGGCGTTGATTTCTTCAGAGACTTCTAGGTTGTCGAGTTCTCCGGAGCGACGGAGCTCTTTCATGCCCATGAGGGCGATGTCCATGAGAGTCTCTTTCCGATCCGTATCTTTTCCGTAAACAAGTTCGCGAGTAGCTTGATAAGTGCGGTAAGATTTTTCGATGGCTCCAGCACCTTGCTCGAATGAGACGTCGGTGATTTCGGTTGCGAAAGTGGTGTGGCGGCAGTGGTCAGACCAATAGGTGTCGAGCATGCGAATCTCAGTAAGGCTCGGCACCCGGCCTTCTTCATCACGGAAATATTTTTGACAGAAAAGGAGGTCCGCGGGAGTCATCGCGAGGCCTAAGTTTTCTGCCATTTGCGTGATGTCATCTTCACTAGCGGTATTGAAATTTTCGAGACGCGCCACCGGAGCAGGTTCTGTGATCGGAGTTTCGAGAGTAGAAGGAAGAGAAAGGGATGCTTCCCGCGAATCGACCTGATTGATGACGTAGTCTTTAATGGATTCAACTTCAGCATCAGTCAGCTTTCCGGTCAGAACGATTGTTTTCGCGGAGGCGATGAGGGGCCGCTCTTTTTGAGTTAGAATTTGGACGCATTGAGCGGCTGAGTCGGCGCGTTGATCGAACTGACCTGGCAAGTATTCGATTGCAAACACGATATCTCCATCCTGAACTTCTAAGTTTGAGCTCACTTGCTCCACTTGCGGCTCAGATAAAATGAGACGACTTGCTTCTTCAAATTCTTCAGGGCTCAAGCGATCAACGTCATAGCGTTGAATACAGCGCACCGTTTCTAAGGCTGAAAGCCCTAGGTTTTCCTTAAGATCTCGGAAGAGTTCCTTTGCTTCAGTGTTAAAGCCTGCCTTTTTCTCTACAAATATCCGATTCATATCCTTTCGTCCTGCTTTTAGTAGGGTTTCTCCTTTCTTAAAGAGGTCGGAATCCTAGGTGTTCTCGTGACGAGGGCAAGCTGAATGAATCAATTTACAAGGAGTCTTATGGATCCATGATTGCAACTTTAAGAGGAAGCTCTCATGATCTTAGCGACAAACATCTAAAAAAGTGATAAATAACCTGATCGCACAAGCCGCCCGTAGAGAAGATTTAAATGCAGCGCAGATTGCAGAAGTCGTGACTTACTTGTTGGATGAAAAGGCAGAAGTTCAAGTGAAAGCGGACTTTCTGAAGGCTCTGTCGAAGAAGGGGGAAACGGCGGCCGAAATCAGTGCTTTCGTGGCTTGCTGCCTCAAATATGCCATTGATCCACAGCTGGATTTTACCCGTTTTTCGGGGCCAACGATCGATGTCTGTGGAACCGGGGGAGATCAGCTGGACTTGTTTAATGTCTCGACGACGAGCATGTTTGTGATCGCGGCAGGAGGATGCACCGTGATGAAGCATGGGAACCGCGGCGTGACTTCAAAGAGTGGGGGAGCAGATGTCTTGGAAGCACTGGGCATTAACATCGAGCAACCTGCTGAGAAGCTGCAAATGATTCTGGAGAAAGCGGGAGTCGCTTTTCTTTTTGCTCCACAATATCATCCCGCTTTTAAAGCGGTTGCACCTGTCCGCCAGCTTTTGGCAAAGGAAGGGGTGAAAACAATTTTCAACTTAATCGGGCCTCTCTTGAATCCTGCTCGCCCCGAGAATCAACTCATTGGAGTGAGTAAGCCGGAGATGCTGTCGGTTTATCCCGACATTCTCGAAGAACTTGGGCGTAAACGTGCCTGGGTTGTTCAGGGGAAAACAGCGGATGGGCAACCTGTCGACGAGGTCAGCGTGATGGGACCAACCCAAGTGAACCGAGTAGAAGAAGGCGTCATGAGTTCCCTGACGGTAACACCAGAGGAATTAGGCATTAAGCGAGTGAAGGTCGAAGAGCTCCGAGGAGGGGGCGCTTCTGAAAACGCTGAAATTCTTAAAGGGGTCTTAGAGGGGTCGATCCAAGGAGCAAAACGCCAAATGGTGCTTGCGAATGCAGCGGCCGGACTTGCGGCAGCCGGAGTTGTTGACTCTCTCTTGGCTGGGGTGGAACGCGCCCGCCAGCTCATTGATGGTGGGATGGCCTATGAAAGGCTGAGACAGTTACAGGATTTATCTTAACTCATCGTCTGGGACGGAGGGCGTTATCTTTACTTACTAAGAAGTATTTCAACCTGGGGTTTTTATGTCATTGATCATGGGAACGTGCTCACCGGAGTGGTGAGCGCTTTCATCTGGGTGGGAATCCGGAGAACGGAGAAGGGTTTTATTGAAGAAGCTGATTCACTTTAAAGTTCGGGCACTGTGATAAGAATTCTTTAGGGTTCTCAAAAATCACTTTCTGCACCGTAGTGAGGGTGTGCTGACGTTTCTTCATCTCGAGCGCGCATTTCACAACAGCGAGTGGATCAGAAACACCCCAATCACAAGCCGAGTTCATCCAGATTTGTTCCATTCCAAAAGTTTCGAGGATATCCACTGCGCGGGCAGCGGTGCATTTAGAAATGGGGTAAAGAGTCATTCCGGCCCAATACCCTTGGTCGAGGACAAGAGGGGCGGTGTGTTCTTCGACATGATCAATGACGACTCGACCCCGGTCGACGTTTGCATTTTTTAGAGCATCAAGGATTAACTTGGTGCCCTTTAGCTTATCTTCTAGGTGAGGCGTATGAATGAGGATCGGAAGATCATATTTTTGAGCGATTTCCAGATGCTCCTCAAAAATAGCGAGTTCATTTTTTGTATTCTTATTGAGCCCTATTTCCCCGATTCCTAAAACGTTGGGGCAATCAAGAAATTCCGGAATGATCGACATCACCTCACGGGCAAAGCTTGGGTCTTCGGCTTCTTTTGGGTTAATACAAAGCCAGCAATAATGATCGATTCCGAATTGTGCGGCACGACGAGGCTCGTATTCAGTGAGCTGTCTGTAGTAGTCATAAAACCCAGCTGGAGAAGAGCGGTCATACCCTGCCCAGAAGGCTGGTTCGCAGAGTGCCACACAGCCTGCTTGGGCAATGGATTCATAATCGGCCGTAGTTCTACTGACCATGTGGCCGTGGGGCTCAATATAATGCATATTCTTTTTTAAAAGTAAGGGGTTTGAGAGGGAGCGCTTTAGAGTTTTCCGGGAGCGCCATAAGCAGATTGAAGGCTGGCACTTTCAGCAGGTGAAGTTGAGTGATCAGAAAGAGTATTAAGGACTGTTTGGGCGCGACTTTGTCCAGCGGGCGGGGTTTGCATGGCTTCTAGAGCGCTCAAAAAGGCTTCTTGGCGGAAATCTCCTTCTCCTTCATGTCGATCAAGCCGGTCAAGATAGGCTGCGATTTCAAGTAACTTGCAACGAGCATCCATGAAATAGAGATTTAGAATATCACTCTTAGTAGGCATACCTCTAGTTATGGACTAAAGACATTTTGAGGTCCAAAAGAAAAGAATGAGTTTTCGCAACGAAAATTGAACCAATGAAGAGCTGAATAAGAACACCTTATTAAATCAAAGAATTCGATAAGAGAGGTGGTATAAAAATGGCGCTCGAAGGAAGCGCTGTAAAAAAGTGGTGGCCCGTCTCGGATTCGAACCAAGGACACAGGGATTTTCAATCCCCTGCTCTACCAACTGAGCTAACAGGCCGTCTGACAAAGTCAGGTGAGATGAAATAAGGCGAGATGAAAGAACTGACAAGTAAAAAAGAAGCCTTTTCTAAACTCAGGGCTGAGAAGAAGCGGGGGTGGATTCGACTTTAAGGCGTGTAAGTAAAAAAGCGCGAATGATTTGGCCACTAATACTCAGGCTTTTTTTCGAAATAAGAGACAGATTGTCTTCCTTTTGGTGCCACCAATCTGAGGCGGTGAAGTCTCCGATCATATTAATTGTAGGAATACCGGCAAGATTCAGAGGCACATGGTCATCTAAAATAGCCCCTGAGAACTTTGTAAGGTATTGGGCGAAACCTGTAGAATCGGCACTTTCGGAAAGAATGGCTATTAGCTCTGGCGGAGAGTCAGAAGGGTAGGTTAGTCGGAGTTGATCGTGACCAATCATGTCGAGGAGGAGACCGAATTTCGGCTTATTGGCTTTGCCCTGCCACATTCGAGCGTAAGCTTTACTACCATAGAGTCCGTTATTGAAGGTCATCGCTTCGCCTCCAATTCCTTCTTCACCATCGAAGAAAACAAGTTCAAGTTGCTCGAGTGCTTCTTTTGGAAGGTGGTCGAGAAGGGCGAGAATCATGCCTACGGCAGAGGCCGCATCATCTGCACCTAGGAATTCAATGCCTTCGATTTCTTTCGAATCCATATGAGCACATAGGATTCCTTCGATAGGTTGCTCCCAGGCGCGAGGTCGATGAAGGCGAGCTCGTAAATTTTCAAAAAGAAGGGTTCCTTTCGGGGTGGGGCGATGAACGCGTTGGAGAGAAACATCCCACCCGCGTTCTTGGAGCTGGGTTGATAAGTAGGCCCGCACTTTGGCGAGGCCTTGAGAAGCTGCCGGACGAGGCCCGTATTCTAAAATGCGCTCTGTATGAAAGTAAGCGAGTTCACCGATCTCTTGTGGTGGCGCTGGAGCGGCTTTTTTCAGGGTCTTTTCAGAGGGTTGGCAGCTTAGAAATAAGCTGCCGAGGGTCATTATGAAAAACGCTGGTTTTTCAAAAAGAACTCTTTTCATCGCGCAAGGAGAAAGCCGCCAGGAAGTGACTTTCATTAGTAAATATCAGGAGTGATTCCCATCAGGTCGAGAATGCGATCAAGGTCATCGTTCCCATAGTATTCGAGTTCGATTTTTCCTTTTTTAGGGGAATGAGTAATCGAAACATGAGTGCTGTAGCGGGTGCGTAGATGGCTCTGTAGATTTTTGATTAAAGAGGCGGTCTCTGGGTCAAGATTACTTTTACTGCCCGCAGAGGCTTTCCCTCCCGCATTTTCTCGGTTGGGCTTGAGGAAGTCTTGCACGAATTTCTCGGTTGCCCGCACCGTCATTTGTTTCGCAATGACCTGAGTGGCTGCGACTTTTTGAGCCTGGGCGTCTTTGAGGCCTAGAATCGCTTTAGCATGGCCCACGGTGAGCTGACTGGCAGCAACCATTCTTTGCACATCTTCGCAGAGGTCCATGAGGCGCATCGCATTGGCAACGGCCGCTCTTGATTTACCGACGCGTTTTGCGATGTCTTCTTGCTTGAGGGAGAATTCTTTGGCTAATCGAACGTAACCAGCAGCTTCTTCAATCGCATTGAGATCTTGGCGTTGAAGGTTCTCAATGAGAGCCATTTCCAAGACATCTTGATCAGAAGCTTCGCGAATGATCACCGGCGCGGTTGAAAGTCCAAGTTTCGTGCTCGCACGCCAACGACGTTCTCCTGCAATGAGTTCTAGAGTTTCGCCAACTCTCCGGACGATGAGCGGTTGAATGATTCCATGCTGCCGAATCGATTCGACGAGCTCATCGAGAGGTTCTTCTCCAAAACGAAGGCGAGGCTGCAGAGGGCTTGGGACAATCTCGTTTAAAGGAACTTGCTTTACCTGATCAGCAGAATCAACCGGGGAAGAAGTCTTTGCGGTCGCGTTCTCTTGTTTTTTAATGAGAGCGCCTAAACCTTTACCTAGTGATTGTTTTGCCATGAAGGTAGCCCTTTTGAAGGAAAAGAGAGGGAATGAAAAGAAAGAATTCATTGCTTAATCTAACAAAAGTATTTTCCAGGTGGGTCTGGGCTCTTTTAAATTGGTTTTCAGGGTTTCGAGGCATCAAGCGCTTGACCTAGGCCAGATGAAGGCACCAGTGTAGGGCAAATGAAAAAGATGTTCTTTCTAAGTGTTTTGTCCTTGATGGCATGTGCTTCAATGATGGCGAACGAAATCCCTGTGCGCACTCCACCCGGACCAGAGGTGCTTTCTTCAGCTCAGCTTGCGACTGATCAATTAGGAAAGCAGATTTTAGCCGGTAATTATCAATATTCTTTAGCGAAGATGTATCCGCGCTGGAAGAGAAGAGCCGCAAAGCAAAATGGGGGCATGGAATCACTCCTCAAAGCTTTAGAGGGGATTCAAGAGAAGATGCGGAAGCATGGAATTACGATGCTTTCTTTTGAGGCGAAGAAGCCAACTTCGGGCCATGAAGTTTGGTTAGAGAATAAATCTTACGGACAATGGATGGTGTTTGTTCCTACCTTAACCCGTTATCGAGTCGTGGACGCGAAAACGGGGAAGGTGCTCAGAATTGAAAGAGAAGGTTACCAAATCGCCTTGCGGGATAAAACGTCTTCAGAATGGACGTTTATGGATGGTGGTAATACGAGCTTAAAAGATTTGCGGAGCCTTTTCCCCACTCTCCCGATGGATGTTAAGGTGTTGAAGCTTCCCCCTGTTGGCGAGCGAGAAGTAGCCCAATAAGAGAACCAAACAGATTGATTCCTATTACGATGCCGAAAGAAGAGTGGACAAAAAAAGAGATCGCAGAGCTTAAAAAACGGGCTCAGAGTGAGTATTGCGCTCCTTTTTCTTCGGAGATTCATGGTCAGGGGCTCTACGCGAAGAAAGCGATTAAAAAAGGGTCCCGCGTCATTGAATATGTGGGAGAAAAAGTAGGAAAAGAAGAAAGCGAGCGTCGGTCTTGGGCTCAGGTCGAGCATGCTGAACAGACAGGTGATGCCGCAGTTTATATTTTTAATCTAGATGATGAGTTTGATATCGACGGGAGTGTAGAATGGAATATTGCCCGCCTCATTAATCATTCTTGTGATCCTAATTGCGAAACCTGGATCGAAGGAGACCAAATTTTTGTTTACGCGGCTCGCGGAATTGCGAAAGGAGAAGAGCTTTCCTTTGATTATGGCTTTGATATCGAATGTTACGAAGATCATCCATGTCGTTGTAGCGCTGAGAATTGTAAAGGTTACATCGTGAGCCAAGAACAATGGGAACAGCTCGATGAGTTACTCAAACAAAAGGAAGGAAAGAAAAAGAAAACAGGCTGAGTCTGAGTAAGGGAAAAGTTGTTTTGTGATTTCAAGTTTTCAAGAGTTGCTTCATGCTGAGAGAATTAGCAAGATCGCCATTATGAAAACCTTAGTCATCTTAGGAACGCTTTGTGCAAGCCTTCTTATGGCAAACGCAGGGAGCCCTCGACAGGCTTCTCTCATTCAGAAGACCTTTGAATACGAAAAATCAGCCTTTCAGCGAAAGCTTCTCAGTGCAAATAGTGAGGAAGAAAGGCGAGTTCTTTCGGCTCAGGCGCCGGAAGTCAATACGGCAGCGGCAAAACTCTGGAATGAATTAAAGACTTCGCTCAAAGAACCTTGGATTCTTCCATACTGTGAATGGCTTCTTCAAAATGCACCTGCCTTTGTGCACCAATCACCTTCAGCCGAACTTATTCGGAAAGCTCCCATTTACCGTATTGCGAAAGCAGTGGAGTTGAAACACTTTGCTCACGCGTCTGTTGGCCCGACCTGTATTTCGCTAGGAATGGTTGGAGGGGCTCAGATTAGGTCTTCATTAGAGAAAGTTTATAAAGAGAATCCGAATGATGTCGTCAAAGGACAAGCCGCGCTCGGATTATCCTTTGCTCTGAAAACTCTGGGAGGAAACCCTGAGGTTTTGAAAGAGCGGATTCAATTTCTTCGGGAATCTATTATCAAAAGTGTCGATGTTCCGATAGGAGAGAGCACCGTTGGTGAAATTGCCGGGGAAGAGGTGTATATTATCTCGAATTTGTCTCAGGGAAGAGTCACTCCAGAAATAGTATCAAGTGATGAATCTCTTCAGCCTTACCAAAGTAAACAGGATGAGGGGAAGACGCAGGTTCTTTTCTTTTGGTCTCATGATATGCCAGATCGAGATCGCGTTTTGGACGTGATGCGCAAAGTGGGTGATCGGCTAAAAGGAACGAGCGCAGTTTTAATAGGAGTTTCAAAAGATAGCTCGAATCAAGTCAGAGCGACGAAAGTTTCTGGTGGAGCTCCATGGCGAACGCTTTTAGATGAAAATGGAAAAATCCATAAAGATTACCGAGTAGGGAGCGTTCCTTTGGTTTATATCCTTAATGGGAAACGTGAGCTTCAGTATGTAGGTGTCCCAGGAGGTGTTTTGTTGATGACTTTAGACGGGATGCTAGGCGAGTGAGAGGAGTATCCGGCGAAGGGATGATGATCGTTTTTAATCTCTTCGCTGTATTTTCTTTTTCATAACACAAAGTGTCTGGAAGTGACTTACTGGCCTAAAGACTGAAGATAAGAATTTTCTAACTCGATTTGGAATGACCATGTCATTGGAAGGTTAGAGTGTTTCTGGCCTGTTTTTTTCCAAAAAAGGCGAGCGATGACTTCTTCGCTTCGATAGGGGATAGAAGGTTTCCATGAAACAGATTGTTTGATGGGATCAAAAGAGTGTGGCACGTTTCCATAAGAACTTACTTCTAAACGTATCGAGCGAGGGTCAAGGTCGGTAAGAGAAGATAGATCGATCTCGATTTGAGCAAACCGGTCGCTAGAGCTACTGCCAGCTTTGGGTAGGACTGGGAATTGAGTGTTCTGGTTTTGTGAGAAGCTGGAATTTTTTGTGACGGGAAAGTCGAGAGCTCTTAAGAAGGTCTGAGGGAGATGGCCGTAAACAATATGACGTGGGAGTGCTTCAAAAGGAGTTTCACGAGTGATGACTCCAGGCTTGACGGTGAAGCAAGCTTCGTAGCCCCACTTGGAAAGAAGTGATAGGGTTTCAGGTGGTTGGTAACCTCCAGGGTAGGCATAGGTAGTAACAGGGCGCTGAAACGTTTTTTCGAAAAAGGCTTTAGGGAAAAGAATTTCGGTTTGGAGGTATTTTTGATAAGATTCAGGAGAGACTTTTTGTTTTTTGCGGAAAGAGGAAGGAAGAGGGTGTGATTTGGAATGGCAGCCAATTTCGCAACCATGCTGAAGCATTTCATTTACCATGGTAGTCGTGAGTGCTCGTCCTCCACCATTGAGGTAATTCTGATAGAGAAAGATGGTAAAAGGAAAGCGGTGTTTTTTGAGCACCGCAAAAGCTTCTTCATAAACTGAAATCCAGCCATCATCGATGGTGATCAAAACGGCCTGAGCGGGGAGCTCTAGATGACCTTTTCTCCATTGCAAAAACTCGGTGAGGCTGATGACTCGAATGCCAGAGTCTTTGATGGCCTGCATTTGCTCTGCAAAAAGAGAAGTGGTAATACGCATCGCACTTCCTTTCTTTACCGCTGAGAATTCATGGTAACCCAGCGCCACCACTTGGGTCTTATTATGGTTGAGAAGGGAATCTTGTTTCAGCTCTTCTGCGAAGGCCTTAGGAAAAAGGGTAAGAAAAAGAAGGCAGCTTAAATACCTCATAAGAACGCAAGTCATGGAAGTTGGGGTTGATCATGCAGAAGATCGTTATAAATATTAGTTTCGATCAAGGAGAATGCATTGAGATCGAATTGAGCTTTGCCAAAAGGCTGGCTGTATCCAGAAAGAGAGGTTGGGCTGATTTGGTGAAGCTGAAAGACGATGAATCCGCCATGCTTCAACCAGGCCCTGACATCTCCTGGGTAAAGGCGAGGGATTTCTTTTTTATTAGAAGTAAGGTCTATTTTAGCAAGACGATTGATCGGGATTTGCAGAGTGGCAATATCGGTTTGTAATTCCATCAGCCCATTCTCAATTTTACCAATACTCCCCTTAAGGGCATCCCCATTACGAAGTCGCACCATGCGCCCGGATTGGTGCGATAGTGAGATTTCGTTTTTGAGGCGGTTGGCATCAATTTGGCTAGGAAGCTTCCCTGACCAATGAGAAACTTCAAGTTGACTTAGTCGCATGATTGGAGCGTGTTTGAGCGATTGAATCATGATGTATTTACCTTGAGGCTTTGAAGCGGGGTTAGAATCGAGCGTTCTGAAGATTTCGATTCCATTTAGGTAACAAGCGTATTCGCCTTTTTTCAGGTCAGCATAGATCTCTAGTTTCCCTTTTTCTCCTTGGTGTAAGGCGTTGATGTTTTGAAAAGAAATCGCAGATTCGAGGGGCATGATTTTATGATCACCGTCTTCGAAAAAGCGTTTTTCTAGTCGAATGCTCCGATGGCCATTGACTTGAGCAAAAAAGCCAGTTTCCGGAAGGGTGTCATCAGACTCGTTATTATTAATATTAAATCCAATGATCATGTTGAACCTATTTTCCCATTCCAACTGCATACTCATTTTCCAGCGTTGAGGAAGTTCGAGTTGGCGTAACATGGTGCCTCCTTTAGGGGCACTGAAGGCATGGCGTTCAACACTCCACTGAGCTTGGGTTTCCTCTTCATCAGAAATGATGTCCCAGTCTTCAAGCTTCGGCTCGCCGGAAAGAATCACTTTATCATGATCCGAGATCTCAAGAGCCTGCACCATGGAAGGGTTGATGCTGAGTTCCCCAGCATAAGGAGTGCGTAGCTGAATACGCTCTGGAGAGAGGCTTAGTAGTTCGCCGTGTAACTCACTTTGATTCGTTAAGGTGACGGTGGCTTTATGCTTCCCGTATGGTGAAAAAGAAGGAACGTTACTATTAATAACCTGTAGTCGGAGTAGCTTTTTGGGATTAAGGATCAGAGGGGACTCAAAGTCGGAAGAATTCCAGTGTAAGCTTTCTTTTTGGCCCCGAGCTAAAAGAGGGATTTCATTTTTAAAATCCTGGTCCTGAGTGAGCTTAAGAGCTTGTCCTCGGATCCGGTCTCCACTTGAGAATAAGGCTTCGATGAGCGGAGGTGAAGCTAGAGTCTTACTCGCAATGAAGCTTGAAAGTAAGAGGAGCGAAATTCCAATTATTTTCATTATTTAGAGTGGGTAGAGGTCATGCTTTTGAGAGCTTTCCGGTTGAAAGATAAGGGTCCTAGAAGGGGGTGCTCTAAGATGATTTGCGAGTCCTCTAGGCGAACTTTATTGAGAAGAAGACGGCCTCCATTACTGAGCTCAAAGATGAAAGGCGCGGTAGGAGGAGAGGAGTTATTACGCTCTTTGAGTTGTAAAAGTGAAATTTTCTCAAGAGGAATGAAGAGCGGCTCTTCGGAAAAGGGGTGTTCAAGCGCAATGGCTGATTGTTTATTTTGGGTCACGATGCCGAGACAAGAACCAAGGTATTGATTTCCTTCGTGTTCGAGTAAGAGATCACCGGGCTCTTGTCTTTCTAAGAGTGATTCATCCAGATGGTTTTTACCATCCCAAGGGTAGATCGAAAGGTCAGAGACCTGGTGCTCATGTTCATTGGTATGGTTACTTTCAATAATGAAATAGTCACCTTGAGGAGGGTGAGGATAGTAGTCTAAGAAAATATCTTCACGCTGTCCGTTGAGGTAAAGGTAAGCAATGTTTTGCTCGCGATCGACGCGGATTTCGACCTGGATTGTTTTATCCGGGTAATCAGTGGGGTTGAATGGCGTTTTCCCTAGTGCTTTGGTCACAAACCGGTCCTGGAAGAGTTGGCGTGAGTATTGGATGCCCTGAGAATGACATTGGAAAGAGTAACGATCAGATTGCTCACTAGGGTTTTTGAATTCACTGCATAAATAAAAACGGAGATTAGGAGTCGTCTGCCAAGAGATCTTAAAACGAACGATAAAATTTAAGGGAGTGGGACGTTTGAGGGTGATCGAGCCATTACTGAGGCTTTTGAAAGATTTCTTTTCGACTTCCCATGCAGAGGTCTCATTGATCCATTCATCAGGTTGGTAAGGGGCTGAATAAACAGGAGAGGCGTCTAGAATTCCAAATTTGATCCATGAAAGGTTAGCTCTCTGAATGGTAATGGGAGCCGAATACCAAGGATCAATCACCAGGGTGTTAAGGTCGAAGCTAAGGATGTCACCCGATAAGATATCGCCGTTAATGAGACCCACTCGTTGATGATGTTTGGGAGGTGCTTCAGAAGAGCTTTGATCAAAAAAGATTCGGTTCAAGCTACTGGGTTTAATGAAAGCCTTGTTTTTGGCATGTTCAAAAAGAAACTGCACCGAGCCAGTGTCAGTAATATTTAGGATTTTTCCCGATAACTCATTTCCCGATAAAAAGGTGATGCGGTCAGCACCTTTTGTCGAGAGGGTCGAGAGTCCTAGTAACAGAAACGAGAGAATCTGAAGAGGAAGAGTGATGATAAGTTGGTGAATTTTAAAACTGATCATTCCAATGACTAAGAGGGTTGTTTTCTTGGGAGAAGAAGACTTCAGATAAGTAATCCTGAGAGAAAGAGATAGGACCGAGGAGCGAATCTGCGGAGATCGTTTCTTTTTGCGAGATAGGGTTTGATAAGGTCAGCCGGTCACGGGTCCCTAGCATGAAATGATAAGATTTTTTGGAAAGAGAAGAAGGGGTGAGGACTTTGCGGGAGGCTCTCTTGATTTCAACCACTTCGGTGAGCGGGATGTTGAGGGTTGTATAATCATTATCCCAAACTACATGGGTGTCGGTGATGGATTTTAGGGTTCCACTCATTCGGTCTAAACCATTTGCGAGTAGAATGATGTCTTTCTTTGGATGTGTCAGACTCATCGCGGAATCAATGATACCATTCCAGTGAGTGATGGTAAGATTACTGATCTTTAGTTTTGCGGTTTTTGAGTAATTATTGTGCTTGATACAGAATTCGTTCCCAAGCTCTTTGAGGGGGCTGGGGTCTGACCATTGAGCGACGAATTGGTCCCCTAGGAAAAGAAGGATTTTCCCCTTTGTTAAATCACTCCGGACTTCAAGTTTTCCCTTCTGGTCGGTGAGACGGGGGTAAGAAGGACTGTTTGTGATCATTCTTTTGAGGCGAACGACTCCTTTCGCATTCCGGTAGATTTTTTGAAGGGTGACGTAAGAGTGCTGAATTTGCATGACGTAACCAGTGTCATAAGCGTCTTCGATTTTTTTTGAGAGATTCGAGGGTTTCTCATTCTGGTAGGGCTTTCCGTAGAGGACTAAAGAAGTTGAAATACTACCGCGCCATTCCATGAGGAGCCGGACGCGTGCTTTCAGAGGAAGTTGAACCGGACATTGCAGGAGTGCTTTACTATTTGAATACCAAGCATTTCCTCGGAAATGCCAAAAGGGTTCCTTTTCATCATCACTCAATAGAGCGTAAGCTTCAGGATCGTAGAGAGAGCGCCATTTTTCGGCATGATAAGGACCGTGGTAAAGGAGCTTTTCTCCATCAGGGTGAGGGTGGATGGATGAGACGAGGTCGAGAGGAACGACAAGAGAGCCTAAAAGGTCACTCTCTAGTTGAACTTGGTTCTTTTCGAACAGGATATGGGAATAGGAGAGTTGGTCACCATTAGAGAGAGTGATGGTCGAGCGGTGAGGAGATTGCTTCAGCGGGGTGCCTTTATTAATGAGAAGTGAATGAAGGTCAGTGAGAGGAAAAGTAAGAGAAGGGGTTTCGTCGCTACGCTGCCACTTCAGTTGCTGAGATGGGTGAAATTCATGGAACTGGCCATGGATGAAATCGCCCTGTCGGAAATGTAAAGTATCAGGGTAAGGTTCGCCAAAGACAAAGGAGACCAGACAAGCGAAAAAGAAAAAGGAGTAAGATTTCATTTTTCGTAAATAGGAAGAAATTGATAATTAAGTGCCAGTGAGAGAAGTGCTCCGGAGGTATTAAAAGCTTCGGAACGATTTCCGGGCCAAGAGCCATTAGAGCGTTGTAAAGTGGCGAGATAACGAGTGTTTTTGATATTCCATTCTTTCCAGGTTTCGTCATCTAGTTGGAAGAGCGCTTGAGAGAGATAGTATTCTAAGTAATAGGGGTAAGTGCGGTCTCGAAAATTGATATTTTTTTTGAGATACTGGAGAGTCGTTTTGACGCGAGGATCATTATCTTTACGTTCCAAGGCGACACAGAGACCTCCGATTGCGCTTAAAGTGACACGAGCGTTTGAGCGATTATCAGTATAGCTGTAAGACCCTTCGTCGGTGCGGCATTTCTCAAGATAAGCAATAGCCTTTTGGAAGACTTCATCTGGGACAGGGATGCCTGCATTTTGCACCGCATAAAGAGAAACTAATTGGCATCCCGTAACCGTTGAGTCGGCGTCGAGGGCTTCGGGTGAGTATCGCCAGGCTCCTTTCTGATTGTTTTTTTGAGAAGCGATAGTGAGTGCTAAGGCTGCTTCTAGCGAGCTGGCAAGTTTAGGATGGTCAATTATCCCGTAGCACTCTGCAAGAGCAAGTAATGCAAATCCATGGTTATACATGCTTTCACCGATCATCCCATTTTCGGTGTTTTGGGTGCTGATAATGTAGTCGAGAGCTTTTTGAATGTTCTGTGAATAAGGACCAAACTGAGCATCTTCCCCATGAGCCAAGATTGCCTTAATACAGAGGCCGACGACTCCCGGTTCGCTGCCTTCTCGCCCTGGCCAGCTTCCGTTGTCTTCTTGAGTATTGATGAGATACTTTAACCCTCGTTGATACATTCTCTCAATCTCGGCAGGAATGTGCCCGCTCGATCGCTCACTATCAAGAGATTGACTTTTCAGAGAGAGAGCTGAGAAAATAATAATGAAGATGATTTTAAAGAAATTCATTCGGAGGGCTTTCGGTTATAAGCCTGAATCAGGTCTTGGAATTCAGAAGGAAGGGATTTCCCGGTGATGCCACTTTGTGAAGGGATTTTTCGTTTCTTAGTCGTAGCATCAGAGGTGACTTCAGAAGGGTCCGTAGTGTTAGGAGCAGAAGAGTTTCCTGATGAACCATCTCCTCCCGAAGGCGTTGACTTTTGTTGTTCGTCATTTTGTTTACCCATCATGCGTTCCATCATTTCCATCATGGCAGACGATGGAGAGGGTTTTCCTTTACCGTTTTGTTTTTGTTGTTCCTGTTGTTTGGATTTGGCCGCTTCATAGATTTTCTCAATGACTTCGGTCTGGGCAGCAATTGTTTTCCCCGAGGTGTCAGAATCAGTGAGAGCGGAAGCGGCTTCGGCGACAATTTCTTCAGATTCTTCTAAGAAGCTGATCACAGCCTCGTTCGTTTGCTCTTCGATCAGCTCCTGTAAATCAGCTCCAAGCTCATCCTGAGCAGTTGCGATTTTAGCAGAACGTTGCTGGTGCTTCTCTTCTTCAAATCCTAGTAGATGGGAAGTGGGAAGGGTGATGAATGCCAGTAAGGGGATGAAGACTTTCATAAGATCTCTCTCTCTTGTTGAGGTGGTGCTTTGTTTTCGAGCGGCTGAGGAGGAGGGGTGAGGAAATTTTGCTCACTCTGTTCACGGCGTAGTTTTTCTAATGCACGGGTGCGGGCTCTGATGTCTTGTTGTTTTTGAACCATTTGCATGACTTTAAGCATGAATTCAAAATCTTCGTCTTCAGGGCTTTCTCCTTGTTGCCCTTCTCCATTAGATTGACTTTGTTCTTTTTTCTTTTCGTCTTCGAGGAGCTTGGCCCATTGCGCAATAATGCCGCTCCATTTTTTAGCTTCACTAATCGAGACGTAGGTGAGGTTTGAATTTAATTTTTGGTAAACATACTCCAGCTCAAGCTCGGCCTGACTTGTGGTCATGATGTTGATGAGCTTTTCATAGACTTCTTTTGGAGCTCGTTCTTGAAAGTGGATGAGGTCATCACGAATCCAGTAAAGATTATTAGCGGTGCGTTTTTGTTGCTCGCTTAACTCGTTCATCATTCGAAGATGCTTTGGGTCGAGCTCGCTTACATTAAGCCCTACGATTTCGGTGATATTTTTAATGAGGGTTCGAGCGATATTTTCTTCTTCTCGAGAAGCTCGTTTGAGGCGACTGATAAACGTTCCTTCTTCAAAGCTGTCACTTGCATCGTTTGCTTCATTAAGAGCTTCGCGCATTTTTTCGAGAGCTTCTTTTTGAAGAGTCGTGGCAGAAGTGAGTTCTTTTTTCGCTTGTTCAGGTGTGAGGCGAGACTGTTGTGTTTTTTCAAGGAATTTCTTAACGGCAGGGAGGTCTTCTTCGGCAAGTTCTTTAAGTTTTTGTAAGAGCTGCGACATCGTTTTCATCGTGTCCTTATCAATATCACCATTGCGAAGGGCATTCTGGAAAATCTCGGCCATTTCCGTGTGCATTTTTTGAAGAGTCTCGACACTTTGTGCTTCGCTGATCTCTTGCTCATAAAGAAGCTCTCTTTTTTTCTCTTGCTGTAGTTGTTTACCACTGAGTTCTCGTAAGCGCTCGTTTTGATCGTGCAATTGCTGCTCCCGTCGTAGAGATTCTTCAAGGTTTTCGATCAGTTGATCGAACTTATCTTTGAGAAGAGCAGAGTGCTCATCACGAGTCAGGACGTAGATGGTGATCGGAGTGGAGAGAATTCGAGCCCGGCCAGGGTATTGGTCTTTGGCGAAAGCGTGGAGAATGACTTTTTGAGGGGAGATTCCAAAAGCAGAAGGTGAAAATTCGAATGTTTTTTGGTGTTTCTTTTTCCCTATCGAGAGGTCATTAAAGGCGACTTCCCCTAGGGCGGAGGCCTCATCAGTAGGACGAGTATGTTGCCCTTTCCAAGAGACCCCAAATTCGAGGAGCCCAAAGTCATCTTCAGCATTAAGCTCTAAGCGAATGGTTTCTTCTGGGAGGATGATGATTTCACGCTGAACTCCTTGAATATAAGTGAGGGGAGCTTGATCGATGACCGGGCGGTATCGGATCTGGAATGGTTTTTTAGATTCGATTCCTAAGTGGTCAACCCATTGCACAGGTAGTTCTCCAGGAGTTTCTTGAGCTGTAAAAGAATGGCCCATGATTTTTTCGGAAGAGATTGTGAGTGGGAGATTTGTTGAGGTTGGAGCCTCTCCTTTTTGCGTTAGAAGGTTCATTGTAGCCTTACTGAGTGGGCGAGACACTTCGGCTTCGATTTTTATTTGGCTTCCAACGAGAGCACTCAAAACTCCTGACTTAAGGTCAATCGTGACACTTTCTTCACTCAGATAAGAGGGGCTTTGAATGTGAGCTTGGATGTTTTCTAAGGAAGGTCGCAGCGTTGGAATGATTGAAATGCGGTGTTTGGCATCCCCAAGTGAGAGCTGGAGAACCCTTTTCTGCTGGATCGGGTCAAATTTGAAAAGGTAGGAATCATTCTGCAAGGAAGTCATCCGAGTTTGAGTTTTCCCGAGCTTTGCCTGAGCGTGTTGAGGGCGTTGTTGCGTCGATGGAGAGAGTTGAATACGGAATTCAAAAGGTTCCCCGAAAGGAACGAGATGAGTGCGATCAATAGGCTGAATCCGAGTGAAGGTGAAGCGCTCCGTTTGGGAAAGCGGCATCGCCCAGCGTTTGAGTGAAGTCACCCCGGCCCGAGGAGAAATAACGAAGGCGGTAATGATACAGAAGGCGGCAATGAGGCCTGCAATGAGGAGAGGTTTTTCCCGTTTTTTAGGAAGCGCAATGGAGAGATCTTTTTGAGCAGCGTCTCGGGTGACTACTCGTAAAGCGGCCGCTCGAAGTTCGGGGGAATCATTTTTCCCGGAAGAATGGTCGGAGTGAAGCTCGATCGCTCCAAGAAGCCGATCTCCAAGATGGGGGAAACGTTTTGCAATCAGGCGGGCTAGTTGGGCGTCGTTTCGGTGTCCATAGATCCAGCGGCGAATCCAGTAAGGGCAAAAGATGGCTGAGATCGAAGCTCCAGCAACCAAAATGAGCAGTCGAAACCAACCAGGACTGCTGATGAACCGGTCCAGAACCAGAACGAGGCAGAATGAGATCATGAGTCCACCCACTCCGGCGAGAAAGGCTTCTCGAGTTTTACGACGCCAAAGCTCTTTTTTGAAAGTATCTAGCTGCTCAAGCAAAGCCGCTGGAAGGGGCTCTGTTTGTTTGTTTGAGGCAGACTTGGGTTCAGGCATCAGGCTGGTCGGACAGGAAGAACGTTCTTAAGAAAGATACTCTACAGTTCTAGCGTCGTGCATCCAGCGGGAAATCTCTCAAATCCCATCAAGTTTTGAGGTTGAGAGTTTTTTGTGATGAATAGGGGGGTGGAGGGTATGATTTCTGAGTTCGAAAGGTGTGGAATTGACCACATTGGTGCTTCCTGGCATGTTTCGTGAAATGAATTGGGGAATCCTTGGAGCAGGACGTATTGCAAGTCAATGGACCATAGGAATGCGAGAGCTAGAAGGGGCTCGAATCATAGGGGTTGGGTCATCTTCGCCAGAAAGAGCGAAACATTTTTGTAAAAAATGGGTGCCTGAGGCAAAAAGCCTTACTTACTCAGAGTTGATTCATTGGGATGAAATTGAGTGCGTCTACATTGCAGGGTTGCATCCTATTCATGCCGAGCATGCTATTTTAGCCATGCGGGCTGGAAAACACGTTCTGGTCGAAAAGCCGCTCTGTATGAATGAGGAAGAGGCCCGGCGCATCCAAAGAGTCGCTCAAGAGGAAGGAGTTTTATGCATGGAGGCGATGTGGATTCGTTTTTTACCTCATCATCAAAAAGTTCGGGAGTGGGTGAAAGAAGGAGCCATTGGGGAGCTGATCTCTATTCAGAGTAGCTTTGGGTATCCTTCACAGCCCGACCCGAAAAGCCGCTTATGGGACCCTGAAAAAGGAGGCGGGGCGCTTCTTGATGTGGGGATTTATCCTGTCAGTTACCTCTCTTGGATGTTTGGCCGGCAACCAGCCCAAATTCTATCCCATGCGACCCAAGATGAAGGAGGAGTCGATGCGTCAAATATGATGATCTTTGATTATGGAGAGGGGCAAACTGCGACGGCGCAATCTTCGATGGTGACCCGGCTTGAAACAACGACTCAAATTTCAGGAAGTAAAGGAAGCATCTGGCTGGAGTTTCCTTGTTGGTGGGGGCATCGAGCCTTACTTCGGACTTTCGATGGGAAAGAAGAGCTCATCGAGAAGCCTTATACTAGCACAGGCCTTCAGTATCAGGTAGCGCATTTCGAAGAGTGCCTTCAGAAGGGGGTTTCTGAAAGTCCGGTGATGCCCTTAACAGAGTCTATCGAAATCATGAAGAGCATGGATCTGATTCGTTCTACTTGGTGAAAAAATGACGAGATTTTTTTAATAGGGGTTCTTCTAAGCTTGTTAGGCTAGGTGTTTGCGCCGCAACCATTCTTTTATTTATCCCAAATAGAACTCTAGTGCTTCACTTTTGCCTCATGGTGGCATGGTGATTGAGAGAAGTCTTACCAAGCGGTGATCGACGAAATTCGAAGGGAAAGGAAATCGACCTCTTTCTCGAAAAATGATCACACCGGTAGGGCTTTCCCAAGCCTCTCAATTTGAAAAAGTTTATCAAACCGGTTATGAATGAAAACATCAGAATGAAGCCTTTATTCTTTTGATTTATTGGAAAGTTAGCTTAGGTGAGAGGAATGGTTTCAAAATTACTTTCGTCGATAGGTTCTCTTCGTCAGTCTAGCAACGCTTCGTTGAAGTTTGCGGGTGGTTTAAGTGCCTGTTTTGGGTTTGTGTCAGATGTTTTACAGCCGGTCGCTCCATTTGCCTTAGCGCTGTGTTTGGTTTCGTTGATCATTTTTATTTCGCTCCTTTGTTTGCGAACCTTTGGTAGAGAGAAGAGAGATGTGACCTCATGGATTCTACTTTCCCTCTTCACCTTTGTGGTCACAGGGATGATGGGCTTGATGAAAAATTCAGATACGAAAGAGAAAAGAGGGGTCTTAGCTGCGACGATCCCAGTTTTATCTCAATTGCAAAATACTCTCGGAATGATTCAAAAAGAGGTGAGCGAAATCCAAGAAACGACCTCGCGGACGGAGGTGAAAGTTGACCAGATTTTGAAAGGGGTGGAGAATATTGCTCAATCAGGAGGAGTGATCTTAAAGCCTAAGACTTCGGAGGAGTTTTATCATAATGCTAAAATTCACGAGTTAGGAGGAGACTACGCTGCAGCTCGTAGATCTTACCTTTCTTATTTTAAAAATGATACAGGTAAAATAGACCCGCATCTTCGTTTTATTAAATTTCTAAAAGTGCAGGAAGGAACTGCGGGAGCAAGAGAGGCTTATCAAGAGGTGACAGCATCGTCAGAAGGAGAGACCGTAAGCTATACTAAAAACCTGCTGTTACCGCGGGAGCAACGAGTGCAAGAACTTCTTAAATATTCGGAACAGCATCCTGACTATGGGCCCGTTTGGTATCATCTGAGTTTGGACTATTCCTATGCTCGGGTAGGGAATCAGACTTTAACAGATCGTCGTGAAGAGCTTAAATATGTGAAGGCTTTTCTTCAGGCCAATCAGGAAGGTAAGGTCGTGAAATACTTTGTGGATCAAGAATTGCTTTCGGAATGGTTGGCTGATGCCGAACAGCGCCGGAAGGTAATCGAAGATTCGGTCCTAGGTGAAAAAATTAAAAACCCTATTGAGGTGGCGTGGTCTATTGATAATACGAATGTGTGTCGTGGCACCGTGACGATTAGTGAGCAGGCGAGCAAGATTCAGTGGAGACCTGAGGGAGGCACTTTTAAAGAAGTGAAACCACTAGGTCCTAAAAATCAAATGATGGCCATGGCTCAAATGATGTTTCCTGTGGCGAAAGGGAAGAAGTTTCTGAAAATTGAAGTGCAATACGAAAACTCTCGTGGGGAGGTCGTTGGCCCATACGCCTTTGAACATCATTTGGAAAAAGGGATTTCGGAAGAAGCACGAAAGTATTTAGAAATGATTCGTTACCAAGCGGTGCAAGCGCAGAATAATCCAGGGAATGAGAGTGAGCGGCTCCTTTATTTCTCAAACCTTTTAATGTATCGAGTCGCTTTAAAAGAGATTCGCTACGGTTTCGATACAGAGGTCCCAGATCGCGATTATAAATTTCCTTCCGCTGACCAAAACTTTGCCCCGATTCCGGATGAATTTATGAACAATGTTGCAGTGAAGGTTCCCAAAGGAGCTCAATCGGCAGTGATTCAGTGGACTTATTTGAATGGAGAAAAGTCTGAAGTGATTCCAGTGCCTGGCTTTTAAAAAGACTCGCGAGATTGTAGAAGAAAAAGAAACGAGTTTGTTACCTTCGATGACCTGTCTCTTGTCAGGCCAACAAAGTTACTCTATAAGCCTGAAAGTATGATTACAAAATGGAGAGGATTTCTTGAGAATTGGCTGAGCTCTAAAGAGGGCTTTTTGGCTGAATCCTATTTGCCTTATGTGACAGACGCCATTTTGTGTATCACTCTTATTTTAGTGGCTGGAGCGATCCACCTGATCACCAAGTATGTGATCACACGCGGCGCCGCGAAATTAGTAAAGCGAACCAAATCCAGTTGGGATAATGAGCTCGTCAATGGAAGGTTGCTACAATGGGTCGCTCACCTGACTCCTGCCATTTTCATTTGGAGTCATATCGGGAAAGTTTTCCGAGTGGAAGGTATTGGTGTCGCTCTCACTTCGATATCATACATTTATATTGTGATTATTGGGTGGCTCGCATTGAGCTCTCTTTTGAATGCCTTTGGTAGGATTTATGAAAAATTTAGTTTTTCTGATGAGGTCCCGATCAAGGGTTTTCTACAGGTGATTAAAATTGTCACCTTTGTAGTAGGAATGGTTCTCATTGTTTCCTCGATGATGGGAAGGTCGCCGCTTGTGATTTTCAGCGGGTTTGGTGCTCTGACTGCGATTCTGATGTTGATTTTTAAAGACTCTATTTTGGGTCTTGTTGCTGGGATTCAGTTATCGGCAAACCGGATGATTGCGGAAGGGGATTGGATCGAGATGCCTCAATACGGGGCAAATGGGAGCGTCACGGAAGTGGCTCTCACGACCGTAAAAGTTCAGAATTGGGATAAAACGATCACCACCATTCCTACCTACACTTTGATCAGTGACAGTTTCAAAAACTGGCGAGGGATGTCGAATAGTGGGGTGCGCCGGATTAAGCGAAGTATTAATATTAATATGAATACTGTTCGCTTTTTAAGCGAAGAAGATCTGAAACAATTCGAAAAAGTGGTGATTCTACAGGAGCACCTAAAGAAAAAGAAGACGGTCTTAGAGGATTGGAATAAAGCAATAGCAGATCAAGCGCAGGTGAATCACCGACGCTTAACTAATCTGGGAGTTTTTCGGGCTTATATTGAGAGCTATATTAAAAATCACTCTGCTTTTGATAGTGAAAACACCTTACTTGTTAGACAACTTCAATCTACTTCAGAAGGAGTGCCAATGGAGGTTTATTTCTTTCTTAATGACAATCGGTGGGTGGAGTATGAAAACGTTCAATCTGATATTTTCGATCATCTCTTTTCAATTATTCAAGAATTCGATTTGCAAGTTTACCAAAAACCAAGTGGGCAGGACTTTCAGGAAGCCTTTAATTCCTAAGGAAGAAACTTTCTTTCTTGACCATCTTGAGAAGCTGCCGCTTTTATCAAGCTTCGCATGAATAATATCATTCCTTTAATTAGTTCGGGCACCACAGGCCCTCTCGGTGTTTTACATCTTCCTCGTCTCTGGCAAAAAGCTTCTTTGGGAGCTGCAGGTAAATTACATGCTGATTACCCAGCTTGTGGCCAAGGCTACGATCAAATGGTGCTTGATGGACTCGGTCTCGATCGTGCGGCGTTTTTAGCTTTTATCGATACAAAACCAAGCTACCTCGAGTGCGAAGCTTGGGTGAAGGAACATGGGACTAAACTTGATCAAGCTTCTGTCGAAGCATTGAATGCAGCCATCACCGGTTATGTTCATACGGATGAAGTATGTGCCGAGATCCTTCCTTCAGTAGGTCTTGCCGCAGAGGCGGGCCCTCGTGATGCCGTGAACTTGAACAATCTTGATGATTGGCAGGGCTTCTATAACGAATTAATTAAGTAAGAGCGTTCATTTTTATTCTTTCAAAGTCCTTCTCGTATTGCGCGAGAGGGGCTTTTTTGTGGGGAGAAACGACCCCTTAGGTTGCGGAAGCGTATTTCTGGAGAAGTTTGGCACTGAAATAGCAGGAAAGAAAGACGAGAGGGGCAAAGAGAAATATCAGAATAGTTTCTTGCCCTTGCTGATGTTTTTTCCATTCCTCCATTGAGAAAGAGAGAAAAAAGGCAAGGTCCAGTAGGCAGATCCCAGCGAGCCAAGAAGCGACTGCTTTTGAGATATTGGAGCTAAGAGTTCGATAAGGAAGTAGAAGAAAGGTGATAATGGCCAATAGAACCAAAGCAAAGGGTTGATCCCAAAAGAAGAAAAGCTTGGTGAGATAAAGAAGAAAAAAGGCCATGAAACAAATGAGGGTGACCCGAAGCGGACGAGAAAGTGAATTGCTTGCCTCAAATCTAGCCGAGATGGTGAGAACAATGATGTAACAAAGTAAGCCGAAGGTGTAGGGAGCAAATGGGATTAGCGAATAAACGCCACTTAAGATAGATACAAAATCCCAATTTTGAAAGAAGCCATTGCCCATCGAGACTTTGTTAGCAGTAAGCCCCAAGTAGAGAAGTAAACAGCGAGAAAGTCCCATCGGGACGCAACCCCAAACCGTCTTTTTATGAATCACGGTATAGATCAGCACCATCAAAACGATCAGTAAAGAAACGACAATGACACTCGTTTGGAGCTGACTCGCGAGAATAAAGGCTGCGGATAAGCACGCTAGGATGAGGCTGATGAGAGTAGATTTCTTAACACGCCCTGTCACAAGAGGCCGGTCGGGCTTATGGATCGCATCCCATTTAAGATCCGAAAAGTCGTTGAAAAAACATCCTGCGAGATACAGGAAGCACCCGATGAGCATCGGCTCAATGAACCGAACCTCATTGTGATAATTCCCAAAAAAGTAAGAAAGTAAGCACCCTAAGAAGACGTTACTGACAACAGTCGGTAAATTTGAAACACGGCCAATTGCGCAGAGGTCTTTGAATTGACTCATGAGATTGTAAAGGTAGGCCAATGGCTCATCACCCAGCAATATTCTTGTTCGATTTGGTCTGTGAGGTCGACTTGCATCGTTTCCGGAAAAACACCCCAGGTGTAGGTCTCAATTTCAAAATGTTGGCAAAGGCCCGGATGTTGACTCACCCACTGGAGCGTTTCAAGAGTGTGATTTTGAGTGGAGGAAAGAGGAGCGGGTGGGGTGTCGTAGAGGGGGATGTGAAAGTGGATCCGGCCTTCGGTATACGAAGAGAGGTCTAATGACTGGTTTCGAACCGCTTCGAAAAACTCAGGCAAATCACGATACCTTTGAATTTGCTGAGCGGAGTCTTTGAGGAGGACTTGATGAAGGTAGGTCGGTTCATCAAAGGAAGCGATGGTGTCTAAAACACCAGGGTCACGAGGATCAAAGCGTAGCGCGTTTGAGAGGTGTATTTTTGAAATACGGATCTCAGCTTGATGCAAGGCGTCGAGAGCTTGGGTAGCCTTTTCATATTCGAGTGCGAAGTGACAGGTGTCGTAGTTGACCCCGATCCGTTTTTGAATCAGTTGAGGCAGCTGGGCCCAAGCGTGAAACCTCTTAAAAAAAGCGAGCGTTTCGGTGAGGTTTTCAAAATGCCCCAGGGGTTCAGGTTCGAGCCCTAGATGCAGGTCCGTTCCCGTTTTAAGGCTCGCCGCTTCAAGCGCATGAGCACAATCAAGAAGCCGTTTAAAAATCTCTTCTTCTGCGGCATCGAATTCCTTAAAGGACCCCGGCAAGGTGGAGATCGATCCTTCACCTTTAGCTGGGGTGAGGGCGGCAATGATGGTGATGAGATTTTGTGTGTATTCTAATCGTTCATTACTTGTCCAATCAGGACGATAGACCTGTTCTTTGACTCGAGTATTATGAAAGCTTCCATATGGAAAACCGTTAATAGTAAAGACGTAGCAATTTTCTTGGCCGAGCCAATTTTTGAAAGAAGAGAGATTTGAATCAGAAAGGAGCTCTCGTGCCGCTAAGGCGGAAAGGCGTAACCCAATCGCATAAGGCTTTTCCTGTGAAAGGCGGTCTCGAACCGGAAGCACGTGCTTGTTAAGCATCGCGAACGTTTCATCCCAACTTTCGGCGGGGTGAATATTGGTGCAATAGGCGAGATGGGAAGAGTGAGATTGCATACAAAGGTTTTAATTAAGGAAGCTTTTTGAGGAAAGAGGCTTCCACCCAGCCCCGAGTTCGGTTTGAGAGCTCGATGTAATACCAAGGGCCTCGTTCTTTTAAAATGGCAGCACTTGTTCCAGCCGGAACAGTGACAAGGTCGGTAGCAGCTCGGCTGGGGCTTGTTTTGATGGCCTGGCTTTCATCAGCAATGAAAACGGCTTTGAGAGCAGAAGGGTGATCTGCCCCGTATTCGACATATTGAGTTAAACTCCAAAAACTCAGGCCGGTGGTGATGATGGTGATTGAGAAAAAAGTCGCAGATCCGATTTTGAGGAGAGGGTGCCGAGCGAGGAGAAAACCTAATGCCGAGAGTAAACCGGTCCATAAGGAAATATTCAAAAAGGTGCGATATGAGGCCTTTGTATAACTGTGGATAAGCTTTTGTGCTGGACTAAGTGAGGGTTGAGGAAAGTGTGCTTTTTGCTTAAGGAAGGAAAGGTTTTGCTGAGACTCAACATGGGTAGGTTCCGCTTCAAGAGCGAGGTGGTAATAGTAAGAAGCCAAGCCCGAGTGACCTAAGTGCAGGTAGCAATTGGCAAGGTTGTAAGAGAGGTCTGCTTGTTGAGGATTTTGTTGATGGAGCTCTAGAAAAACGGTTTGGGCGGCTTGGTAATCTTGATCGAACCAGGCTTTCTCAGCATCTTCTAAGGAAGCCGCCTTTGTTATTGAGGGTAGCAAAATCAGGGAGGCTGTCACTAGACAGATGGTTTTTGCTAATGCTTTAAGGGTTTGTTTGTAACGGGATCGTTTGTCTTTCCCTAATTCAGTGGTGTCAGGTTGGTAGCAATATTGATCTCGCTCAGAGAGAATTTCACGTTGGCTATCGGTGCGTTTTTGACTGGGGATAGAGCCCTCAATCCAGCGAGAGGCGGTGCGGAGAAAGTCCCGATCATTCATTTCATCGAGCTCATCAAGGGTGGCGCTAAAGGACGTTTTTCGGTTCTGATTTGGAGCGTGTGATTTATAGCGCTTCCACAGTAAAAAAATCATCAAAAGAGAAGCCGTTGCTGGTAAAATCTGCCAATACCTCAGCCAAGAATGACTTGCTGAAATAGAGCTTTGAGGAGCAATGTATCCAAGAAAAGATTGTGATTGAGAAGTAGTGGCCGGACTTAAAGAGTCCGGAGGAAGAAGGGCGGAGCCTTTAATGTCGATAGGAATCGGAGGCGTGGTAAGGGTTTTGTATTCTCGTAGTTCGGGGTCGAAGTAAACGAGCGAGAAGGGAGGGATCGCATCGTGATGCTGCTCTGCTCTGAGGATCTGGGTGAAGGTTACGATCCCTTCCGAAGACTTTCGGTCTTCGCTTCTTTCTTGTCGTTGTGTGTCATAGACTTTCCAGCCTTTAGGGTTGAGGATTTGAGGGGCTTTGAGTTGGTTTAAATTACCCTGTCCTTTGACATCAAGCATGACAGAGAGGGGCTCCCCGAGTTCATTGGAAGAGGTGGTAGTGCTGGCTTCGAGTGTGAAATTTCCAACCGCATTTTGGAATCCTGATGGCGCTCCAGGAGGGAGAGGAAGTGAGAGAATTTCTTTTTTCTCACTAGGGACGTTGACTCCGATTCGTCGCTTTGCAAAACGACCTCGGGAGTTGACTTCGATAATGATATTCATATCGAGATTGGTGGGGCCGATGGCAACCTTGCCTTCTTTGAGGGGCGAGAGCTGACTATGAAAACTTAAGACGTCATAAGATCCATTTTCGCCTCGGTAGTGCCCTTTCATTTTTTTGTATTCAAAGCGCCATGCAGTGATGTCTTGTTGGGGAACGGTGACGGGGGCAGAAGGTTCTGCTCGCATCGATTTAGGAAAGTAATATTTGATTTCGACTGGGACAATTTCACCTAAGTAGATCGCTTCTTTAGGAAGAGTGATACTCGTTCCGTATTGAAAGGGTCGAACCTTATCGAGCTTTGCTGTAGACCAGATGATATCACTGGCTGGTCGCACGGTGATTGCTGTTGCGGGAGTTTGGTAAACTCGCCCTTGCTGTTGGATTTTAATAGAAGGAATCGTAGTGGAACCAACTTCGTAGCCAGTAACGCGATAAGAATAACCATACCCCATCGCAGGATTAAAAGGGTTCAATAACCCTTTTTGCGAGTAGGCAAAACTGAGCTTTGAGTTGGCCGGCATTTTAGGGATCTGGTCAGCAGGGCCATTGGGGATGATAATTGTGAAGATGGCGCTTTCTCCAGGAACTAAGATCTTGGAAGAAAGCTCAGCCTTTGCGGGCTCTTGCGCTCCTAAATGAGCGATGAGTAATAGGGATGTAATGAGGATGATAAATGTTTTCATTACCAGTCTTTTTCAGGTTTTTCGAAATGAGGTGGTCGCACACGGCGGAGAGGGCTTTTCTGCATATCAGCATTTTCTTCGAGAAGCTGAAACGCTTTCATGACCTCAGCAGGCAGCTCTTGAGAGTCATTCGACTTAGAAGTCCCTTGCGAGTTAGAGCTTTCTCCAGTTTGGGAGGATGGATTGGCTTCTTGGCCATTGTTTTCGGAAGAAGACGAGGCTTGTTCAGAGTTCTCTTTAGAATCCGGATCTTGAGATTCGTTGGCTTTGGGTTCAGGATTTTCACCAGCTTCGGATTTTGAATCGCCATTTTCAGATTCAGGTTTTTCACCCTGGTTTGAATCGTCGTCTTGCTTGTCTTGCTTGTCTTGCTTGTCTTGCTTGTCTTGCTTGTCTTGCTTGTCTTGCTTGTCTTGCTTGTCTTGCTTGTCTTGCTTGTCTTGCTT
>CALFBI010000015.1 GCA_937951675.1 uncultured Verrucomicrobiales bacterium | reverse complement strand
CGGAGGGGCGGCTAAGTCTTCGAGAGGAGGGAGTGCGAAATCATCAAGCCGAATGGGATCGAGATCTTCCACTTCTGGAGGAGCTTTGGGGAGGGGGCTTTCAAGATCTGGAGCAATCTCAGCAGCATAAGCCACCGCGATTAAAACCCAAGCTACCAAGGTGAACATTCGTTGCATCACAGAACGAACATCAAAGCTAAGCTCGCGAAGAAAGTAAAGTGAGGAAAAAAAAGAAGAATCGTTTGATCGCTTTAGGAAACATCGATGCGATTAAAGCTTTTCAAAACTCGAGCATCTTTATACATCCAGGGCGTAATGATAAATCTTTTGAAGCGCCTCACTTTCTTAAGCTGCGTTCTCCTCTTGGTAGGTGTTTTACCTAGCTGTTCTTCAGTCAAAGATACTCGGAGTAAGATTTATGTCAGCGTTCGTGATCAGCGAATGATTTTAGTGAAAGATGGGAATTATGTGAAATCTTATCCTGTCTCAACTTCTAAATTTGGAGTGGGGTCAAAACGAGGAAGCCGTCGCACTCCCCTTGGAAAAATGGAAGTGGCTCGTAAAATTGGAGGGGGAGCTCCTTCTGGGGCCGTTTTTAAAAGTCGTCGTCGCACAGGAGAAGTGCTTCGTCCCAATGCTCCTGGGAGAGATCCTATCGTCACTAGAATTCTTTGGTTAAGAGGTCTTCAGCACCATAATGGGAATACTTTTCAACGTTACATTTATGTTCATGGCACCCCTGAAGAGCGAAAAATAGGGACGCCTGCTTCGTATGGCTGCATTCGTATGAAATCTCGGGATGTGATAGATCTTTACCGTCGGATTGGAGTAGGCGCTGAGGTAAACATTATCCGAGGTTCACTTCGTAGAATTCGTTCCAATGGGGCGGCTTATTATGCGAGAAAAGAACGTCACTTCAACGATGCTTGAAATTTACGACTTCGTAAGCTTGACAAGATCACTCGTTTCGCTAATTTCCGCGTCCCGCAATTAGTTGCAACTCACTTTACTCGTATGGCAAATTCAGCATCAGCCCTTAAGCGTGTCCGTCAGATCAAAAGCCGGACTCTTCGTAACACTTCTGCAAAAACTCGCGTCAAATCTCTTCGTAAGAAAATTTACGAAGCCGTTGAGAGCAAGGATAAAGAAGCCGCCGCTCAATCATACAAAGAGTTCAGCTCGGCAGTGGATCGTGCTTTGAAAAGCAATATTTATCATGCTAATAAGGTTGCAAACCTTAAGAGCAAAATGAATAAAGTGGTCAAATCGATCGCTTAAATTTATCGTTTCCTTTTTATATTTGCCGGTTCGACTTGTTTGCGAATCGGCATTTTTTGTGGCAAGTTAAACCATTCTTATGGCATCTTCTCAACAAACCCGTGCTGAAAAAGCACAGGCCATTATTAAAAACCCCTGCTCTTACCAAGTCTGCGAAGGCTGTGACTCGATTGTAGGGGCAAGTGTCGTGGTTTGCCCGAATTGCCATGGTTATCGCTTCGACGACGAAATAGACAGAGTCATCGAGCAAGCTCTCGAGCTCGGTTCACGCGAGCAACAGTCGGTGACCTCCGAGGATTTAATGTCGTAAAGGCAAATGAGAAAAGAGGGGAGAAACCTTTTTAGTTCCATCGAGGCTTCATTCTTTGTTCGCTCTTTTCGACAAGAGGCTTAAATTTTACGCAGGCTTTTATTTTTAAATAATAAAACCTTTTTTTAAATTGAGCAGGAACGAAACAAGTAAGCATACCCTTTGGAGGTGAAATTTATAGGAATAAGCGTGAATTTTTTGAGATTCCTCATTGAATGGACGACATGAGTCGGAAGAAAGATAAAGCGGCCCGTTTAGGAGAAGAGATAGAGCTCCCCAATGCTTTTGGAGCCTTGGATTCACTTGAGGACCTTCCTTCTGGTCCCGAGGTTCCTGTGAAAACCTCTAAACGTGGTCAAAAAAAGATGAATCGAGGCCGCGTTGACATCATTCGCCAGACTGCGCATCGTGGTGGAAAAGCCGTCACGGTTGTTAATAATTTCACCGGGATTGGGCTTCCGGAAATACAAGAGCTAGCGAAGGTCATGCGGAAAGCCTGTGGGGTCGGTGGTTCCGTAAAAAACGGCTCTATTGAAATCCAGGGCGATAAACGAGACGAGGTGAAGCGTATCCTTATCGAGGCAGGCTTTAATCCGGTCTTTGCTGGTGGATAGATGAAGGCGATCTCAGGTAGTCAAAAAAGACTTCTGCTGATGATTTGTAATAATAAAGCTTCACCGAACCTTATTGAGCCAGCGGTGAATATGGCAGACTAGTCTTGTCGGCTCCGTCCGGTTTTTCTTCGGGGGCCTTTGTTCTTCAGCTTGGGTTTTTTATGCTGAAGAGGTTTGGATTTGGTTTTGTTCGAGCGGTTTGTGTGATCGCCGAGAGCCTTTTCCTTCTTGGGCTGTTTGTCGTAGATGAAGCCCGAGGCGATTTTCCGAGGGATTTCCGCGTCGACGAGTTCTTCGAGCTTCTGGAGAAGGCTGAGATCCTTTGGCGTGACGAAAGTGGTGACTTCGCCTCCCTGTGCCTCGACACATGCCACGCGCTGGAGGTAATCGTCTTGCAGCTCATGAAATTCGAACTGAACGACATGGCGGACTCCTGAGATATCGAGAAGACGCACGACAGTTTCGGTCGTTACGAGGACACGGATCGTGCCGTTCTTGAGTTCCTTGAGAGCTCGCTCGCGGAGTTCGGCTTTTTTATTGCCATGGAGAGAGGCGACTTTTATTCCAGCTTGATTAAGTGAGGAGGTGAGGGCGTGGACACCATCAAGACTTCTGAGAAAGACGATAACACCATGTAGATCATCAGAAGATTCGAGAAGGTGGTGAAGGAGGGCTACCTTCTGGTGGTCAAAGACCTCGTGGATTGATTGATTCTTGATTGGCATCGCGACGGCTTTTTTATAATCAGGAGGGGCTCTTCTGCAGAGGAAATAATATCACTTCAGCATGGGTCCCTTTTTGAATCGGCCCCAAATGATTTGGGATCTGATTTTATTATTCCCCGAGGAATGAGCTCACTTTTACGTCAAAAGGAAGGGGATACTTAAGGTCTTTAAGCCACGCTTCTTTTTTCATCCAAGAGCGTTGTCGTTTAGAAAAACGGCGGGTGCTGGTATGGAAGCCTTTGTGGCATTCTTTCAGGGTGAGCTTTCCGTCAAGGTGATCTTCGATTTCAGAAAAGCCAATGGTCTTGCGGCATGTTTCGGAAGCGATTCCTCGCAAGGCTTCTACTTCTTCGATGCCGTCTTTTTCTAGAATCTGCATCGAGCGAGAGCTGATCCGCTGCTTTGAGTTTTCATTGTCCCAGAGGAGGTAGAACCCGCGAAGGGTTTGCGAGATCTCATCAAACTTACGATGCTGCTCCGCTTTAAGAGCAGACATCTTTTGTCCTGAAAGGAGGCAAATTTCCAGTGCGCGGATGAGGTAGCGTCGATTCTTGAGATCCGTCGCAGCGGCACCTTCTGGATCAATTTTTTTCAATTCCTCAGCGAGATCATCATTACTGCGTTCTTCAAATTGAAGACGAAGCGCGTCATCACGATCAGGAATCGACGAAGGGCCATGAGTGAGGTTTTTCAGGTAGACTCCGGTTCCTCCCACGATAATAGGGAGCTTTCCGCGAGATTGAATCTCTTCGATCACAGGGGTCGCTAAGTTACGGTAAGTCAGTGGGTCACAGGGTTCCGACGGGTCCATAACTCCATAAAGGTGGTGAGGTGCTTCAGCTTGCTTCTCTTTATTAGGAGCGGCGCTCACAACAGAGAGCCCTTTGTAAGCTTGATAAGGATCTGCATTTACAATTTCTCCATTCAGCTCCAGAGCAAGTGAGATCGCTAAGGCTGATTTGCCAGAAGCCATAGGGCCGCAGATATAGAGAGGGTTCGTAGAAGAAGTCGTCATTTCCGGAGAAGAGCAGAAGAGCTTCTCTAAGTCTATAGATACCGAAGTAAAATTTCTCGTTTTGTTTGGCGGGCTACTTGATCGAGGGGGGAAGTTGTGATCAAATGATGATAAACGAATGAGATTCACGTGAGAGTATGCATCATCGATAGTCGAGGTGACTTGCTCTTTGGGTTTGCTTAAAAAAGCCAATCACTTGATTCAATCGATCGTTTAAACCAGGTGATTATTCGCTCTTTCGTTTGGAAATAACGAAGCGACAAGCAACGCATTCCTTGGTTGCTGAATCTTCAACTTCAGAATGCCAGTAGTGTGGATCGTGAAGGTCGCGAAAAATGAGTTTGGCTTGCTGCTTCCATGACTCAGTTTTGAACGGTGAATCGAGAATGATCAGGCGCTTCAGATCACCCCAATTTGGCGCGGAGGTCTCCTCGACGATTTTAGCTCCGGCACGGAGTTCTGCTTCAAGAAACGATTGGAGAGCGGCAGATGCGAAAGGCTTCATTGTTTAGTTCCAAAAGGAAGTCGGAGGACTGAAAGAATCCTGCTTTTTTTGCCTTCGCCGTTGGAGGGCTCCCGGCATCGATTAGATTTGAATGGTGCCCTCAAAGACGAAGTCGGCAGGGCCCGTGAGGGTGACATCGGTGAACTGGTCATCAGCAAGAGGAGTGAATCCAATTTCGAGTGTGTCGCCACCAGCGACGTCAATTTTGATCGGAGAGGGGGCTCCGGTGTTGAGGTGATGAAGGAGGGCGCAGGCGACCATTCCGGTGCCACAGGCCAGAGTTTCACCTTCAACGCCTCGTTCGTAAGTTCTGATGGCGAGGTGCTGACTCGAAAGAACTTGGGCGAAGTTAGCATTTGTGCCAGCAGGGGAGAAGAAGTCGTGATAGCGAATGACGGCACCCAGAGCTTTGACGTCAAGAGAGGAAAGGCTTTCTGTAAAAGCAACGGTATGAGGCACTCCGGTATTGATGGAGCTTACAGAAGAGGAAAGTCCGTCGATTTTAATGCCGGTGTCACGGTGGAGGTCAAAAGGGGTCGACATTGCGATTTGCACATCCGAGCCCATCGCGAGCGCTCCTAAAGTTCCCGCGATCGTTTCGAATTGGACTTCTTTTTTATCTGCTAATTTCATGGTGTAGGCTCCAAAGCAGCGTGCCCCATTGCCGCACATTTCGGCTTCGCCTCCATCTGCATTGTAATAACGAAATTTGTAATCCGCTCCGTTTTCAGCAGGTTCGACCGCGAGGAGGCCATCGGCACCGATACCGCGATGGCGATCACAGAGATCCTCAATTTGGGTTTGAGAGAGATGATGTTGAAGATCGCGGTTATCAATAACAACAAAGTCATTGCCTGCGCCGTTCATTTTTAAGAAAGAAAGTTTCATAAAGAAGGTATGCTCTTTGAGTGATGTTGGTGCAAGTAGGAATGATTCCTTTTGACGCTTATTGCTGACAAGATTATTGATAGGAAAGATGAAAGACTTAACGAAGACAGCTTACGGGACCTGGAGTGGTGGCCGATACATGCATTATGGTGAAATGCTGGATGAAAACCGCTATTGTGAATGTATTCAGTTGGCTTATACATCCGGGATTAGGACTTTTGTGACTGCGGACGTCTATGGCGCTGGTCGGGCCGATCAAATGTTAGCAAAGGCTTTAGCTGGAGTAGATCGTAACTCCTATTGCTTAGTTGGAGCGGTGGGGCATGATTTTTACAAAGGTGAAAGGCAAGGAAGTAGTGGTTATCCACGTTTCACTCACCCAGATCTTCGTTCTGAAAAGGAGTATGCAAGTTATTTAAAGGAAGCCACTGAGAAGTCTTTGGCAAATTGTGGAACTGATTATTTTGATCTTCTTCTCCTCCATAACCCTGATGAACAAGGGTATTTGAGTGAGAAGGTCTGGGAGGGTTTGAGTGCAGTGAAGTCAGAGGGATTGACCGGGCAATTAGGACTCGCACCAGGTCCGGCTAATGGGTTTGTTCTCGATATGGTTGATGCTTTCGAACGTTATAGCGAAATCATCGATTGGACGATGGTGATTCTAAACCCAATGGAGCCTTGGCCAGGAGGGCTCGTTACAGAGGCGGCCGTAAAATATGGGGTAAAGTTGATGACCCGAGTCGCTGACTATGGAGGTGTTTTTCATGATGACTTGAAGCCTGGCCATGAGTTCCGACCTGGTGATCATCGCACTTACCGTCCCGAGGGTTGGGTAGAGAGAGGATGCGATAAGCTGGAAAAAATGCGTCCTTATGCCGACAAGCATGGTTTGACGATGATGCAGTTTGCCGCCATTTGGAATCTTTCTCACCCGGCGGTGGAATGTGTCGTGCCGACCTTTACTCAAGAGATTTCAGAGGGCGCTATTTCAATTGATGAAAAAATTAAGGCCTTCGGGAAGCTTCCTGAGTTGATTTTTTCTCCAGAAGAAGTGGCCGAGATTCGTGAGATTGGAGATAACACAGGATGCATGAAGCTGAAGGGAGCAAGCCAGCGTCATACGGTTAGTGAGCGTCCAGATGAGTGGCCAATGCGTCCAGAGCTTCTGGAACTTGCACAACGGTATCATTTAGGAACTGCGTGGTAACAATTGTGAGCTCTTGATGGTAGAGCTTGCGTCATTTATTATCACTTAACCCCATGAGTCAGCCTCCTATTTGCGTGAAATGTGAACAGTCGTTTCACATGGGTGCAGAGGAGTGCCCTCATTGTGGCTATCACCTTCTGGAGGCACAAAATTTCTTTGGAAACGAAAAATACCCTTTTAATTACCTTTATGATAATGCGGGGGGGGTTAGGCATGCCGATCGTAAAAAGATTCGGGAGGCTCTAAAGATCTTTCATCAACGGTTTCCTCAAATTCGATTATGTTTTGTGGTTCATCAGGAAGAACTTGATGAGAGGCAGAGAGAGTGGCTTTTTTGGGTTTTTAATCAGGCTCAGATGCCCGAAAAGGGAGACGGCCAGTGGGGTTTACTAGTGGCCTTAGATTTTAAACGTAAGGAGTTATCGAGCATTCGGGGTTATCAAATTTCTCATTACTTATCAGACGCAGATATGTTTCAATGTATGAGCAGGGTGCATCACCTTCTCATTGCAGGTGAGTATGCGCGGAGTTTCGTTATGCTGATCGATTTAATCACGAAAAAACTCAAAGCCAATGTTTCGTAAATTGGGTCATTTTACTCTTTTTTATCTGATTGCTTGGCTGCTGCTGAATGGTTCAGCGGTGCTTTGTGGCAACACCGAGCAGCGAGCACAGGAATTGCAATACGCTCCGCGTTTAGGTTGGGCAATGCCAGCGTGGTCTGAGGAAGAAGAGGTTGAAGTTGGCAGTATGATCCAAGAATGCGCGAAGGTGCTTTTTGGGAAAAAAGACGACTTTAGGTATCGGTTGTCCGAAAGTGATTATGAAGAGGCTCGAGCCGAACAGGAAAAAGTAGCAAAGGAAATAGAACACCTGGCAAAAGAGCGGGCTTTAGCCGATTCACTGAGCCAAATTCCAGCTTCTTATGTGATTGATCCTCGTGGTGAATTGACGGACCGTGACCTGAGGGAGTTAAATGGTTTATTGAACCGGCATGCAGGGTTATCTAAGCATAACCTCTATCTCTATATATATGAGAGTAAAACAGATTGGCCACAGCAGCAGACCGTGCATGACTCCTATGAATTACATGCTTCTTCTCAGACCGAAGAAATCGTTGCGGCGTATTACTTGGCGACTCCATCTTCTTCAGAAATTGTAGCTCCTGAGGCATTACCTTCTCAACAGTGGTTAAAGTCAGCTTTATCTGCTTCGGAAAATAAAGAGAGGCCATTGGAAGTTTTTATTAATGAGTTGAGCCTGCAAATTGTAGACGAGCAACCTTATTTGTTAGATGAAGTAGAGGATGTTGTTGGATCTGAGGATCTCGTCTTAAATGATTTGATAGAAAAAACAGAAGGGTCAGAGCGCTTCTATTTATGGAGCTTGGTGGGGGCCGTGATTTTCATGATTAGCTCCATAGTGATGATATTTCGAAGTAAGAAACATAAAGTTTACCAATTCACGCCACACGATATTCAGCCTTCATTAGGAGCCCCACACGGTTTAGGCCCGGTTTTGACGATGGATTATAGCAATGCAGATCGCCCTATTTCGGAGCAAAAAAAAGAGCGCCTGAAAAAGAAATCCGTTTTATAAATCACCCAAAGAGCTTCTGGTGTATCATTCGAAGGAGTCTCCTGCAAAAAAATAGAAATTGAATGCGCAAAAAACTTGAAGATAAGAGAAAAAAGGAGAATACTCTCTGTGAGGGCATTCCAGTTATAATTCAATTCTTGGTTAGGGGGTTTCCACTATTGAATTTGGGGTGCCCTCACTCTTTTCTAACAGTTGCTCTCTTAATAAGTTGCAGTGTTTGGCAGGTGAAAGCTGAGCCAGATTCTGATAGGAGACTATATGTTAATGAGCTCAAAGCGCCTAAAAGCTCTAAAGATTTATTGACCATTCAAGCGCTCATATTGAGCTCAATTCAAAACTCGAAACTTGCAACTGTTAATATTGAATTAGAAGCAGGGGAAGGGTCAGGAGTTATTATCTCTCCAGAAGGACTCGTGATGACGGCAGCCCATGTCACCACGGGAGTGGGAGAAGAATTCAAGGTTCGTTTTGAAGACGGTTCAGAGCATCAAGCTGTTTCCTTAGGCCTTGATTCTCAAACAGATGCTGCCTTAGCTCAGTTGAAGGGGGGAGGCCCTTATCCCTATGTGACAGTGGCAGCATCAGATGACCTTAAGGTAGGGCATTGGGTTTATGCTTTAGGGTATTCTGGCGGTTTTGATAAGGAACGAGGAATCGTGGCTAGGGTAGGGCGAATTGTTAGGGAAGCTGAAGTGACGATTCAATCAGACTGTGCTGTGATTGGGGGTGACTCTGGAGGGCCATTATTTAATCTAAAAGGTCAATTAGTAGGAATTCATAGTAGAGTCAGTTCTTCCAAGGAACAAAATATGCATGTGCCTATTCATGTTTATAAGGAAAATTGGGAGCGGCTTTTAGATTCGGAATTTATAGGAGAAGGGCCTTTCGCAAAGAAGCCTCAACCGGGGACTGCTTTTCTAGGAGTTCGAGTGAAATCAGCTTCAGGGAAAGGGCTTCAGGTGCTTGAAACGTGGGAAGGAAGTGTTGCCGAAAAAAACAAAATTTTGGTTAACGATATTATTATTTCAGTAGGGGACACAGAGGTGAATGATCAAAAGCAATTGTCATCTTATTTAGCAAAGAAAGCAGAAAAAGAGTTCGATGAGGTTAAAGTCGAACGGCAGGGTGAAACAATTATAATCAAAATACGTTATGGATCTAAGTAAAGCCTGTTTTCTATTGGCGTGTTTCTTATGGAGTAGCTTATCGCAAGCTCAACAGTTAGAAGGAGCATTTCGGACTAATGGGAAAGAGACCCGTCAAGCCTTTAGAGTTCCGCAAGAGGCGATTCAAAAATCGAGTGGGGTTCTTTATGAGGGTCGCCGACATTATGGGTTCGCGTCTTTAATTGATCAACGTGGTTATTTTTTCGCTAAGCTCAGTGAATATCAAAAACGAGAAACAACTTATTTGGTTCACAAAACAACCATCTATAAAGAGTTAGAAGAGGTTGCAGAAATTCCAGAGTGGGATTTGATTTTACTCAAAGTGAATGGTCAGGATTTGCCTCAGGTGACTTGGTCCAGTGAGAATACTGAAATGGGGAAATGGGTGGTGAGCAATGGAGCGACCTCAAAAAGAAGAAGGCGAATTCGAGTTGGAATCATTAGTGCCAAAACGCGCCCTGTTTACATGAAGGGGGAGGTGGTTCTCCCTTTTTCATGGAATGAAGACAAAGAAAAAGAGTCTGTTTTTGTCGCTGATAACTTAGATGAAAAATTAGATGTCATTCATTCTGATTTGAAAGAGGGTGATCAATTACTGCGGGTAGGAGAGGTCATTATTAAAGATACGGAGTCATTAGAAGAGGCTCTTCTCACCAAAGTCTCGGGAGATTCCATGACTTTAGGGATGAAAAGAGGGGCGCGCGAATTTGAAATAGAAGTCCTACTGAAGCCTCGGAAAGAAGTTTATCCTCGCTCAGGCACTCGTAACGATGCGATGAGTGGGCGGATTTCAGAACGCCGAAGTGGGTTCCCGTTAGTTTTACAACATTCGATTCCTATGACAAATCGTTCTGTAGGAGGGCCACTTTGCGATCTTGATGGGAAGTGTGTCGGAATGAATATCTCTGCTTTTAGTCGCAGCGAAAGTTATGCGATACCGGCAGAAAAGCTCTTGGAGATTTTTAATGATATTTTAAAAGAACCCAAGAAGGATGAGTAGAGATGATATTTACTTAAATCTACATCAGAGCTTCTCGATGAGTTTGGAAAATAGAGAGAGTTTTTAAACGCTCCGTATTGTGGTCAACAATAGTAGGCGTATATCCAGGGTGGACGGAGATGCCACCTCCAGGGTCAGTAAAAAGCTGTCGAGGGGTCGCTTCTTGGAGCTCGGGAACCCATTGTTTAATGTAGTCCCCTTGAGGATCGAATTTTTTCGTTTGAGTCCATGGATTTTGAATCCGGAAATAAGGTGCCGCATCAGCTCCGGTGCCTGCGCTCCATTGCCAGCCCCCGTTATTTGAAGCAATTTCTCCATCAATTAAGTGTTGGTTGAAAAATTGCTCGCCATGACGCCAGTCAATATGAAGGTCTTTGGTCAAAAACATGGCCACAATCATTCGAACTCGATTATGCATATGCCCTGTCTGTAAAAGTTCTCTTATTCCTGCATCGATGATAGGGAAGCCTGTTTGTCCGGAGGTCCATGCCTTCCAGTAGGTTTCCTCGAATTGCCAGGGCAGGTTGTAGTAAACTGATTGAAATTCTTTTGTGAGCACTTCGGGGAAATGGTCTAAAATCTGTAAGTAAAATTCACGCCAGGCAATTTCTTTTAAAAAGGTATGATAGGAGCTGTGGTTCTTAAGGTCAGATTGGGCTGCAGTAGAGATCGTTTCGTAGACTTTACGGATCGATAAGGTTCCCCATCTGAGGTCTTGAGAAATACGGCTGGTTCCTTCTGCTGCAGGATGATCTCTCTTTGCTAAATAATAAGGAACGCGGGTAACGGCTTGCTTGAGGCGCTTCTTGGCTGCTTTTTCCCCGCCTGGGAGAGCGTGGTGATTTTTAGGAAGGGTGAGTCCCCAATGAGAGAGTTCTGGTGGGCTTCCCATTTCGACATTAGGGATGAGAGGAGGCAGTTTAAGGCGTTGAGAAGAGCGAGGTTTTTCTAATTCAATCCAGCGATTGAAATAAGGAGTGTAAACGCGGTAAGGGGTGCCGTCTTTTTTGAGGCATTCCCCTGGAGCATGGAGAGAAAGGTCGTGGTAAGCATGCACTTTGATGCCGTGTTTTTTTGCTTCCAGAACAAGTTTTTTTTCGACCTGCTTTCCATAGGGGTCTGGATCTTGATTGAAAAAGATCGCCTTAGCTCCAGTCTCTAGTGCGAGCTTAATTAAGGTTTCCACTTGGGGGCCTTTTCTGAAGCATAATCCAGAATCGAGATGATTGAGGTTATGGCTCAAAGATTGAAGGCATTCACATAAGAATTGCTGTCGCCCCGGCCCGGTCCAAGGATGCTCATGTTGCCATTCGCTGGTAATAAAAAGAGGAAGCATTTCTATGCTTCCTCTAATACAGGCATTCAGACCTTTGTTATCAGTGACTCGGAGATCTCTGCGAAACCAAAAGAGAGCTTTTTGATATGAGAGTGATTCTGAACAATCCATAAGGATTACTCAGCTCGGAATCATTTTTTTTCAACTGTCTTTTATCAATTTGTCAGCTTTTTTCACAGTGGCTTTGCTGAGCTTCCCGTTGACACGGCGTGAGTTGTCGACAAGGGTTTTGATGTCTTTAAGACAAGTTTCGGCCGCTTTGAGGGATTTTTTAGGGCCTCCATATTGCTTGTCAGAAAAGTAACGAGTGAAGGTCGTGCCAGCTCTCGAGATACAAAGTCTCCATCCTTGGAAGGCGGTCGTTTCGTAAGTAAAACGGGTGAGGTTCTTTTTAGATTTCATAGGTTTTTTGGTTGGGAAGTTATGGTTATGTTTAACTAATCATTACATTGTTATAATAATACTTCTTTCATTAGATGACAATATTTTTGTCGTATTGTTGAAATTAAGTTGACTCAAACTTCTTTTTTTGGTTATCGGGCCAACCTTAATAAGGCCGTTTTTAAAACGTCATGATAGGTTTTTTAAGGGTAATATGAAGCGGGATTGGGGTCTGTGAGGGAGCAAAAGAAAGGGGGGTCATGTTTTTTAAAGTGTTTTCCTTAAATTGGGGATTGCAAAAAGCCTATTCCTCCTCTAATTAAGCCGGCTCGCAGGTTATCAAACCAACATGCCGTAGGTCCCTTGTCCTTTTTAAAGGTCATTCTGCGTAAGGGGAAACCCGGTAATATATCAATATGTCAGAAGAAAACATCCAAGAAGTTGAAGAGCAAGATGATGCTCAGCAACCAGTGAAGCTTGAACGCTTCGAACTCCCGAACCGTCTTGTGAAAGACGAAGATACCGCTACAGATACTTATGCTCGCTTTGTAGCTGAGCCATTTGAGCGTGGTTTCGGACACACGATCGGAAACTCATTGAGACGAGTTTTACTTTCATCTCTTGAAGGCGCTTCCATCACATCGGTTCGGATTGCAGGTTGCCAACATGAATTTTCAAGCCTTCCAGGGGTAGTCGAAGACGTCACTGAGATTATTCTCAATCTTAAGAAAGTGTGTTTTAAGCACCATTCTAAAGAATCAAGCATTCTTCGCATTAATGTTGAGAAAGAAGGTGCAATCACTGCTGGTGATATCGAAGACGATAATCGCTACGAAGTCGTTAATAAGGACCAAATCATTTGTCACCTTGATCGCAAAATTAAGTTCGATTGCGAATTTGAAGTTAAAGTAGGTCGTGGTTTCCACACCAATGACGAAAATAAGACGAAAGATGCTCCTATTGGTGTCATCGCGATCGATTCGATCTTTTCGCCAATCACGCGTGTCAAATACGCCGTTGAAAACACTCGGATTGGTCAAATGACTGATTTCGATAAGGTGATTCTTGAAATTTGGACTGATGGCCGTATCGAGCCACATGATGCTTTATTACAAGCTTCTGCGATTTTCCGCCATCATCTCGACGTGTTCGTCAATTATGATGATGATGCCGTTGACTTTGATGAAGCTCAACCAGAGCAGACCGAAGAAAACAGTAGCCTTAAGAAATTGCTTAATATGAGCGTTAATGAGATCGAACTTTCAGTTCGTGCGGCGAATTGCCTCAATAATGCGAATATTACATCAGTCGGACAGCTTGCGATGAAATCTGAAGCTGAAATGCTGAAGTATCGTAACTTCGGGAAAAAATCTCTGAACGAGATTAAAGATAAACTTTCGGAGCTTGGTCTTGGATTAGGAATGACCTTCGACCCAAGTCTCCTTACCGGGCCTTCGATTGGGGCTCTCCCTGCACCAAGATTATCGATGGAAGAGGAAGCGCCAGTAGGCCTTGCTGACCTCATCGCTCAAAACCTTGATGACTAATTTAATTGTTAACGTTTAATACTATTTGATTCCATGAGACATCGTAAAAAAACTGCCAAACTCCAGCGGACCGCTGATCAACGTCGCGCTCTCTTGGCGAACCTTGCTTGCCAACTTATTGAGCACGGCCGGATCCGCACTACTGTTGCAAAAGCTAAAGCACTCCGTCCAGTTGCAGAGCGCCTTGTTACCTTAGGTAAAAGAGGTGATCTTCACGCACGTCGCCAAGCTGTTGCTTTCCTTCGTCATAAAGACGTCGCAAAGAAACTTTTTGATGTTGTTGCTCCTGCTTCGGCTGATCGTCAAGGTGGTTACTGCCGGATTACGAAACTTGGACCCCGCACGAGTGATGCTGCACCAATGGCATACATCGAATGGGTTGATCAAGTTGACCAAGTCGAAGAAGTTGCTGTTGCTGAAGAAGCGGCAGAGTAAAAACTTCTGAATTGATTAAAAATTCATTTAAAGCTGACAACGAATCATCGTTGTCAGCTTTTTTAGTCTTAGGATTGGACGATCTGTAAAACCACACTTAGAATCTCATATGCCCGACGCTGAATTTGTTCGTGATGCTTTTGCTAGAATAGCTGACCGCTATGTGATGACAAATCATGTGCTGAGTGCAGGCACTGATATTTTGTGGCGTCGAAAAGTAGGCCGGTTAGTAAAACCATGGAACCCTCAGAAGATTTTAGATGTCGCCAGTGGCACGGGAGATTTAGCATTAGAGCTTCAAAAAGTGTGTCCAGAGGCTGAATTACTCGCGACAGATTTTTGTGCTGAAATGCTTTCTCATGCCTCATCACGAGGAGTAGAGAAGACTCAGGTTGCGGATGCTTTAAAGCTTCCTTTCGAGGATGAGCAGTATGATCTGACAACGGTCGCTTTTGGACTTCGTAATATGTCAGACCTCAATAAGGGGTTAAGAGAAATGGGAAGAGTGACCAAGACAGGAGGAAGATTACTTGTGCTTGATTTTTCTTTGCCAAAAGGAACCTTGGGCAAGGTTTATGCTCAATATTTGAATCACGTTTTGCCTAAATTAGCGGGTTTTTTAACAGGTCAACCCGATGCTTATGAATACTTAGCTGAATCGATCGAAGCATTTCCTAGCGGGGCGCAGATGATCGAGCGTTTTGAGCAAACCGGCTACGAACAGGTGAAGTGGATCCCGCTTTCATTTGGAATTGCTTCCATTTATATTGGAATCAAGAAATGAGGCTGACTCGGAGTTTGCCAAGTGAGTCATTTCTTCTAAATTAATCACATGTCAATTCAGGGATATGCCAATCAGTTTATCTGTGACCTTGTTGCTTATGAGCCAGGGAAGCCGATCGAAGAAACCGCGCGTGAGCTTGGTTTAGATCCGGATAAAATTGTGAAGCTTGCTAGTAATGAAAACCCTCTAGGACCTTCGCCACAAGCCCAGATCGCGATCCAAAAAGTCATGTCGCAGGCTCATATTTATCCAGATGGAGGAGGGTATCAGCTCCGGAGCGCGCTCGCGGAAAAGTTTCAAGTCGAGCAAAGCCAAGTGATTTTAGGAAATGGCTCGAATGAGATCATCGAACTTCTTTGTCATAGCTTTCTTAACCCAAAGGCGTCGCTTATCGCCGCAGAGCATGCGTTCGTTGTGTATCAGTTGATGGCGACCCTTTTTGGGGCAAAGTATATTCAAGTGCCGGACCCTGGTTTTGTTCATGATTTAGAAGCGATGGCAGATGCCATTACGCCAGAAACGAGGCTTCTTTTTATTGCTAATCCCAATAACCCGACAGGGACCTTAGTAGGTCAGCAAGAGATTGATCGCCTCATGGAGCGGGTTCCTGATCATGTGATTGTTGTTTTTGATGAAGCTTATTATGAGTTTTTAGGAGAAAAAGCTCCAGATACGGTTAAGTTCGTGCGAGAAAATCGGAATGTAGTTGTCATGAGGACGTTTTCGAAAGCACAAGGTCTCGCTGGATTAAGAATTGGTTATGGGCTTGCCGGGGCTGATGTGGCGGCATTACTTCAAAAGTCTCGACAGCCATTTAATACCAATGCCGTAGCTCAAGCTGCAGCATTAGCCGCCATTAATGATACCGCTCATATCGACGCGACAGTTCAAAATAATACCGTAGGACTTGATTTTTTTCAAAATGCTTTTGAGGAGCGGGGAATGGAATTTGTTCCAAGCTATGCTAACTTTGTATTAGTAAAAGTAGGAGATGGTGATCGTGTTTTTTCTGAAATGTTGAAGCAGGGGGTTATTATCCGAGCGATGCGAGGATATAAATTACCAGAGTGGGTTCGGATTTCAGTAGGAACTCCGGAGCAGAATGAGCGCTGTTTAGAGGTCCTTGACCAAGTTCTGTAAGATCAATCTCAAATTATTTAACGACTTTATTATTATGTTTTCCATATCACAACTCAGTGAAGACCAGAAACAGCAGCTCCATCAGTGGGCTCAAGAAGGACTTCAGCTGAATGATCTTCAGAAGAAAATGAAGGAAGAGTTCCAAATGAACATTACCTACATGGATACTCGTTTCATGGCGACGGACCTCGCCCTTGAGATTAAAAACCTTGAGGAAAAACCGAAAAAAGAAGCTGAACCGGTTCCGGAAGAGACGCCTGAGAGTGCGCCTCCTGCGGCCGAAAAAGGTTCTTATACGGAGGATGATCTCGAATTACTTCCTCCTAAAATATCCAATGTTACTGTCACTATAGACGAAATCGTTCGTCCTGGCGCTTTAGTGAGCGGGAAAGTTGTTTTTAGTGATGGCGTGAAGGCCTCATGGAATCTTGACGAAATGGGGCGTCTAGGGCTCGATGCTGGAGATCCTAACTATCAACCAAGTCCTGAAGATATTGATGCTTTTCAGCAGGAATTGAGGCAGTTAATGACACGTTAATAGAGGCAGATTATTTGGCCTGATGAACAGTGATTTGCGTGAAGGGGATTTCCCAATTTTCACGATTACAAACATCCACACAGACCCGATGAATCGCTCGCTGAAGGACATGGTATTTTGAGGCAATCTCGCCTTTGAAGTCAGCGATAATGGCGTAGTCGAGAGATGAAGCGCCCGCTTCCGCAAATTCGACCTTCAGGTTAACAAGGTGTTCTTTTCCGACCAATTCAGCCATTTCACGCTGAAGAGCTTCTCGGAATATGGAAGGAACTTCAGAGGTGGAAATTTTTTGGTATTGATAGTCGATCCCAAACCTCATGTTGACGCGGAAATTTTTCGATAAATTTTTAGGAGAAAGCGTTAAGAAATCCCCGGTGGGGTAAGTGATACGAGCACCTCCAAGATTGATGAGTTGAACGTGTTCGGGGGTTTGGCAAATAATTTTTCCATATGTTTCGTCTGATAAAATCACCCAGTCCCCTTTCTGGGTGGGGAACCAAGGTTCATCATTGGAATATTTACGGGAGTGTAGATTTACTAAGTCTCGTAATTCCATATGCAGTTCTCCCCCTGATAGCTCTGGGTTAGTGAGCCGAGAGTCTATCCCGAGCTCGGTTACTTCCCAGGGAATTCCGTGAACGATGATTCTTTCGCCTTCTCGAACGGGGCCTAAGTTAAGAAGTATTTCAAGCCTTTCCATGATAAAGAGGCCTTTGTCTTTTAAACTCCATAAGACTCCTAGCATGAAGAGGCTAAGAAGTAGTAAGAGGACCCAGTCTCCTGTCGCGTAAAGAATAAGAAAGGCGATAACAGTAGGGAAAAAAATCTTCGCAGTAATGAAGATCATGTCGATCAGGCGTGATTGGAAAGAGCCCTTTTTTCTTTTTTTATACCGGTCGTTTTTCTTAATTCTACGGTGAATAAAATGAATGGCGAAAAAGAAAGTCCCTGAAAAGAGAATGGTCATGAGGATATTAAGCCCTCGTGTTTTGCAGAATTTGAGGATGGTTGCAGAAGATTTACGAAATAAAGAACGTTTTTGTTTCGATCGTTCATCAAGTTCAAACTGAAGAACTTTCTGTTGGCTTTGCGCTTCTTCTACTTTTTCTTCCCATTCAGAGAGGAGTATTTGAGCCTGTTTTTTACTTTCTTTAGAGAGTTCTGTGATTGAGAGGACTTTTTTTAATCTTTTAGTAGCTTCTTGAGCGGCTTGAATTTTACGGTTTAAAAGATCGATTTCAGTTCGAGCGCGTTCAATTTCTCTCGGGTTTTCAGTCGCATCTTTGATTTCTTGAATGAGTGGTTTGAGGATTTCGTTCACCTCGTCTGAAAGAGTGAATTCTTGTTCATTCAGAGAGCTCCATTTTTCATCGTTCAAGCCTGAAGAGAGCCTTTCAAATTGAGTAAAGAGCCTGTTGATTTTGAGGTTTGTTTCCTCAAGTTCTCTTTTAACGGGCTCTTTTGCGATTTCATCTCGAAGAGAGCGAAGTTTTTTTTCGAGGAGCTTTTTTTCGTCCCGTGCCTCGGAAAAAGAGGCCGACAGACTATTGAGTGTCTCAGTCGGGATAAGAGAGCGAGCCTCTTCAGCAAGAGCTAAATAAGGAGTGAAAATAAGAAGTAAAAAAAGTCTCAAAAGCATTATTGAAGAACTTATCTTTTTAGACGGATACTCGCAATGTGATTTTTTATTGAACAATTAATGAGGAGTAAGAATCTAATGATTTGTGTGAAGAGCATAGATGTAGGGATTGTAGGAGGAAGTTTTGCGGGATTAAGTGCAGCGCAGTCTTGTGCTTCCCGGGGAATGAAGACGGTTGTTTTTGAAAGAAAAAAAGATTTAGGAGATCAGGTTCGGACCACTGGAATTCTTGTAAAAGAAGCAGACCTTTTAAAAAACCTGCCACCGCAACTCACTCGTAAAATTTCAGGAGTGAAGCTCTATAGCCCTAATTTCAGTTCAATTGAGTTAGGAATGAAGGGTTATTATTTTTTGGCAACAAACACTCCGGAGCTCATGAGGTGGATGGGTGATCAAGCGGTATTAGCTGGAGCGAAGGTTGAGACGTCGCAACTAGTCAGAGAGGTGAGCATGAAGAAGAAAGGGGTTCAAGTGGGTGATTACAAAGCTGGTTACCTTATTGGAGCAGATGGAGCTCGTTCCCAAATTGCGATGCGATTAAATTTATCTCAGAATAAAAACTTCCTATTAGGAGCAGAAGCAGAATATGAGGGGCTTGAGGGCTTATCGAAAGACCACTTGCATGTTTTTCTCGATTCCCATTTGGCACCAGGATATATTGCATGGGTCGTTCCTGGAGTGGGAGATGTTTGGCAAGTGGGGCTTGCTTGCCGAAAGCCAGCTCAGCCTCATTTGGCCCAATTTATTGAAAAGCTTCAACGAATTGTTTCATTCAAATCAGCCCGAGTAGTAGGGCGCCGAGGCGGTTTGATTCCGTGCGGCGGAGTGGTGAAGAATTGGTATCATTCTCACGCAATGTTACTTGGGGATGCTGCAGGTATGGTATCTCCTTTAACCGCAGGAGGGATTCATCCCTCTTTAGAATTGGGTCAAAAAATGGGCCCGATTTTGGAAAGCTGGTTCCAGGGGAATGTTGAAAATCCGGCTCAATCTTTGGCACCATTTGTGGAGAAATATCATACTAAAAAAGTCATGAGGTGGGGATTTGATCATTTTCAGCCTCAAGGTCAGGTCTACGACTGGGCGCTCTCTCAGCCTTGGTTTAGAAGCGTTGCTCAGCTTGTGTTTTTTCATCACCGAGGGTTGCAATCAAAAGGCGCATGGAAAGACTGCCTTCATCAGTGTCTCCATGTCCCTTATCATTCGGCGTGTGATCTTAAAAACCAATACTAGCGCCTCCATCAACAGGGAGAACCTGTCCCGTAATGAATTTGGCGTGATGAGAGGAGAAAAAGGTAATGGCAGTTCCTATATCAGAGGCTTCCCCAAAGCAGTTCATTGGAGTGCGCCCTAAGATTTTATCACGTCGTTGTTGATCTCCTGAAAGAGCTTTTTGGAGCATCGGGGAGTCAATCCAACCCGGAGCAATCGCGTTCACTCGGACCTGATCGCTTGACCACTCGGATGCTAATGCTCGAGTAAGCCCCACCACAGCGCATTTAGCCGCAGTGTAAGCAGAGACTTGAGGAACTCCCAGATAAGAAGCCATCGAGGCTAAAAAGACAATGTGTCCTCGTTGTTGTTCTTTCATGATAGGGAAAGAGTCTCGAGCGAGAGCGAAACCAGCATTCACATGGGTCTCCATGACGGATTGAAATTCAGAATCAGTGACTTCTTCGGCTGGTTTTTTAAGATGATTTCCAGCGTTATTGATGAGAATGGAAAGTGGCTGACGGGCGGTATTCTGAGTGAATAAGAGGAGTTCCTTTCTAAAAGAAGAAGAGGTGACATCGCCAACCATATAGAGGCAGGATTCTTCACCAAGGCTTTGCTGAGCCGAGCGGAGAGGCTCTTCACGCCTTCCGGTGATCACGACTTGAGCGCCAGCAGAGACCAGGCACTGCGCGATTCCAAAGCCTAATCCTGTTCCGCCACCAGTGACAATCGCAGTATCTTGAGATAAATCAATGTGCATCTTATCAGTTAGATGACGTTAATAGAATCAAGCGCTTCTTGTGAAAATTCGGTGCCTGCCCCTATTTCCTGAGGCACTTTGTAGAAGCCTTGTTGGACTTCAACTGGGTGTTTCATCCACGGTTGCAGCCAAGGAATGAATTCAAGAAGCGAGCAAGAAGGGTGAGCAATAGCCAGCTGAAGGTGAACTTGGCACATGTCGCCCACATGAGATACAACCGGAAGTCGGTAACTGTGAGCGAGCTCAGCAACCTGCCACCATTCAGTGATACCGGCTAAGCGGACGGCATCAGCTTGCACGAAATGAACCGCTTGGCGGTGAATGAATTGCTGGAAGTGGTCAGAGCTATAAAGCTGCTCTCCAAGGGCAATCGGAATCGGTGATTTTGAGGCCAACTGGCGGTGACCTTCGACATCATCAAAAGAGATAGGTTCTTCGACCCATACGATATCGAGTTCTTTCATCATCTCGACAGCACGTAAAGCTTTGGGAAGAGTCCAGCGTCCATTGGCATCGATCATAATATCGACATCAGGTCCGACAGCCTCTCGGACCGCACTTACTCGGCGGTAATCTTCGCGGAGATTATCTTTTCCTACTTTGAGTTTGATAGACCGGTAGCCTTCTTCTTTCGTCATTTTGAGGCAATCTTCTACAAGTTGTTCTTGAGAAAAATTGAGCCATCCTCCGTCTGTGTTATAAGCCTCAACTTCTTTCGGAGATCCGCCTAACACTTTCCAGAGTGGTAGTTGAAGAGCCTTGGCTTTGAGGTCCCAAAGAGCGAGGTCAATCGCAGAAATGGCGAGTTGTGTAATACCGGCTCTGCCAACCCACTGGGTTTCGGAGTGGTTGATCATTTTACTCCAGAGACCTCGCACTTCGATCGGGTCTTCTCCAATCAAGAGCGGGCCATAACTCTCGGTGATACACTCGGTGATTAAGCGGTCGGAGGGGAGGTGGGCATGAGTTCCGGTGTAACCGAAGCCCCGTAGTCCGGTATCGGTATGAATGATGACGCCTGGGGCTCCCCAATGCGTGAGTGAGTGAGTGCTATCTGAAACACCTCCACGAGTGACGGGAGCGTGAATAATAAAAGGTTCAAGGTGTGTGATTTTCATTTTGAATAAAAGCTGAGAGGATTAAGAAGGAAAAATGATTTGGATTTTGGTGACTTGGTCAGGATTTTGGTGCCAGAATTCAATAGCCTGGTTGGACTCTTCAAATGAGTAAGTCTGCGTGATAGTCTGCTCAATAGGATGGTCCGTATCTGAGAGGTAAGTGATTACGTCATCAAAGTCTTGGCGCGTTGCACCGCGAGACCCCATGAGGTCAACTTCTTTCAGGAGGAGGTGTTTTGTTTCGTATTCGACAGGTGTGGCGGAATAACCAATGTAAACAATCCGTCCCGCGTTTCGCACCAGATCGACACACTGTAACAGGGTCTGGGGGAGACCTACCGCTTCGATCGTGACATGCGCTCCATGTTGATCGGTAAGTGAGCGGACTTGTTCTTCGACGTTTTCAGTAGCGGCATTGATGGTATGAGTCGCTCCCATTGATCGAGCTCGTTCAAGCTTTTTATCATCAATATCAACTGCGATTATAGTGGCTTTGTGGCGAGAAGCTGCCGCAATGACCCCAAGGCCAATCATGCCACAGCCAAAGACGAGCACGCTCTCTTGATCTTGAATTCTAGCGCGTCGCACGGCGTGAAATCCTACCGCAAGAGGTTCGACAAGAGCTAGTTGAGCGGAGGAAAGGCCTGCCGCAGTGATGACTTTTTCTTCCGGAACAACTAAGTATTCTGTAATGGATCCATCACGTTGAACCCCCAAAGTTTGGTTATGCGTGCAAGCATTAGGCCGATTGGCCTCGCAACCAGCGCATTTTCCACATGCCGTATAAGGAAGCACGGTGACGAGGCTCCCAATAGTGAAATCTCCAGTCACTTCGGTTCCGATTTTAAGAATCGTTGCTGCGATTTCATGCCCTGGGATACGGGGAAAGGAGACGAGAGGGTTTTTACCTCGGTAAGTATTGAGGTCAGAACCGCAAAGCCCGACTCTTTCGACTTTGAGAAGAACTTCGTTCGCTTGTAAAGTGGGCTGACTAACCTCGACCATCGCAGATTGGAGAGGGGAGGTGATTTGGAAAGCTTTCATATGGTATTAGTTTATGAAGCTATTTCATAAATCCATTATTTGGAGCGAATAGAGGTAGCTTATTTTTTCGTTTGGCGTAAAATGCTATGCATGAGTCATTCTGGAGAAAAAATTATGAGCCCTGCTCCAGGGCGGCCTAATTGGAAATCAGATCATGATTATCACGACCTTCTCTATTTGGGGTGGGGAGAGCGTGATTTTGCAAAACATCCTCTTTATCCTCATTTTAAAAAAGGCTGGAGTGTAACGATTCTACTTTCGGGAACAGTGCGATGGAGGGGAGACAATCAGCAGCTTATCTTAAAGAAAGGAGAGGTTTTACTCACTGCTCCGGGGACTTTTTCTTTGAGTCATCAGACTGGAGAGCGTTGTGAGTTAAGGGTTTGGATTTGGAAAAACCCACCAAGAGATGATTTATTGAGCTTTTTTGGAAAAGGCGCGCTGCATCATACCATCAGTGCGAAATTACGCACTGATTTCACAAGAATCCATGATCAATGTTGCCAGGAAGTCAGTGCTCCTGATTGTTATAGTGATCAAAGCTTTAGGTCATTACGTGATCATTTAGAGATTTTGCTGCTTCGATCCATTCAAACCCCTTCCCGCGAAGACCGTGAGTCACGGCGGATGCAACTTGCTGAAGATTGGATCAGAGAGAATTTACATCTTTCGCAGCCTGTAGAATGTTTGTGTGATTATCTACGAATTTCCCCCAATAGCTTATTGCGAATGTTTCGCCATCATCATCAACAATCTCCTCGGCAATTTATCCAAAATCATAAAATGCTCGAAGCAAATAGATTACTGAGAGAGGAAGGCCTCCTTCTTAAGGAAGTGGCGTATCGATTAGGGTATCAGTATCCTAATGATTTGAGCCGAGCTTTGAAAAAATATGCCTCCATATTGTAAAAATAATCTTGTGGAGGGGCTTTATCAAAAGTTAATTTGCATGAGTTCAAATCATACCTGACGTATTATTTGAACATATGAAACGATGAAAAAAACACTTATTACTCTCTTAGCAACCACAGGAATTACCTATGGACAACTTTCAGTAGGTTTAGGTTATACCAACCTTAATCAAGACATCTCGGGCACTGATTTTGATTTTGGTATTCTTTACGGATCGTTAGGATATGAATTTGCTCCTATTGCAGATTCTAATTTCTCTTTGCTTCCTGAATTAAAGGTAGGAACAGGAGTAAATGATGATAGCTTTGGTTCTGTGGATCTATCTGCTGAATTATACCTTTCGTTTGCTTTAAGAGGCCAATTTACATTTGATCAATTTTATGTTTATGTCGCTCCAACTGTCTCTTATATTGACGCAGAGGCTTCAATTTCGGGCCTTGGTTCAGTGAGTGATGATAATACTGAATTCGGAGTAGGTTTTGGTGCAGGTTACCATTTCTCTGAAAATGTCGCAGGTGAAGCGAGTGTCGAAATTTTTGATGATGCCACTTTTGTTGGTGCAGCTCTTAGATTTTCTTTCTAAATAGATCTGTTATTCTTTAAATACTTAAAACACTGATGCGAAAGCATCAGTGTTTTTTTATGAATAGAGGAATGAGTATTGATATTATTAATGTTAAATTCATTTTATCAATTATGAATATGAGGGGTGATTGAGTTATTAAATGGTTGGCGTTGGGAGGACTCAATAGCTGAACCAATTAACTCAAGATGAAAAAACACCAATTCATTACGGCCTCATTCATACCAATGATGGCGTTATCCTCATGTTCGACTTATGTTACCCCAGGAGGTGCCGCTAATCTGCAAGCGATTTCAACCCCTTCAGTAAAGAAGAGTTATTCGGCTAAGCCTGCGGCAACCTATCCCGCCCGAATCGCAGTGGTTCGAGTGCAGCAAAACGGTTATCGCTCCCAAACAGACAAAGGGCATGGTTCTGGACGCTATAGTATTTTGACTTCTTCAGAGTTAGAAAGTGAAAAGCATTTAAAGCAAATAAACCAACTTCCCCGTGTTGCGGGAGTGGTTCGAATTGCTCCTTTGTTACTGCCTTCAAAACTAGAGTCAGTCGAAGAAATTAGATCTGCTGCGGCCCAGCTTCGGACTGACTTTATTATACTCTATACGCTTGACACGGAAGTGAAACGTGGGGATTTGTTTGTGCCTTTATCAGTGGTGAGCTTAGGCTTGTCACCTACGCAGACACACGAGATTCAATCAACAGCCTCTGCGCTTTTGGTCGATACTCGAACGGGTTACTTATACGGGAGCATTGAGGAGAAATCGACGAAGAAAGGGCTTGCGACAGGGTGGGGGCAGCATTACGCCATCGATCAAGATCGAATTGATACCGAACAAGAAGCTTTTGATGAAATGGTAGATTCCTTTGAGGGACTCTGGAAAAGAGCCACTTATTGAGCTAAGGAAAATTAAAAACGTTAAAGAGAGTCGCCTTACTCACTTGAGGGAGGAGTGATTGTGATTCGGCTCTCTTCTTCGATTTGAGGAAGGTCTGACTTTTGAATTCCTTGTGGGGTGAGGAAACTTTCATCAGGTAATTCTTGTGTGACTTTTGGAGTGCGAAATTTGAAAGGAGACGTTTCTTTTACCTTTTCATTTTCCTTTTTAACCGGGCGCACTAAATCAAAAGGCCGGTCCTCAGGGGGGACTTCAGCAAGAGTTTTCTCAGACTCTAGCTCTTTTTTAGCAGGTAGAGTTTCCGCACTTGAAGCCGCTTCCTTTTTTGGAGTTACCGGAGTATCAGGTGTTGGTTGAGTTGTAGCACAAGACACCACACCGAGAATACAGAGTGGTAGGGAAAAGTATCTTGGAATCATCACTGATAAAAATTGCCTAAAAAAATAAGGTGCGCAATCATTTTTGAGGGATCTCTCGGGCGCGCTGCTGTTTTAGAGATTCCTTTTACGCTGGAGTTCAGCTCTCACATTTCCAATGAAAACTTTGGCCCGAAGTTCGACCGGGATGCGGTCAACATCATCACTAAGCCATAGAGTGGCATTTTTCATTTTTTTGTAAGTTTTCAATTTGAGGTCACTTCCTATTTTACGAAGTTTTACATCTAATTTAATACACTCCTGTTTGCGGTGTTTCTCCTTACCAAGCACCGTGACTTGGCATAAATAAGGGGAACGGAAAGGGTGCACGACCATTTTAATTTGTTGCCCTTTTTTTAAATCGAGACTTCTCACATGCATTATAGCAGACATGAGGTCAAAGCTGTGAGGGTAATTGAAGGTCTTTTTCTTAGAAGTTTTCTTCTGATGTTTGAGGAGCGTTACATTTTGTTTTACCGTAACTCCTGAGGATCGGTAGCGACAATCGGTCACCGTGATTTCTTTCTTATCATTCTCAGTGGCCATAAAAGTGATTGGCTTGAGAGACTTTTTGTTCATCAAGGAGACGAAGTTGAAATCGTAAGGAAAGATGGTGCGTCCAATCCCGGTGCTTTTTCCAAAAGATTGAGATAAGAAATAACGTTTATACTGCGGATCTTTTTTATTGTAGATGAAAGTCATCTGTCCCGCATTGAGAGCTCCATTCCAGCTTAAGGCATAATCAAGAGCGAGAGGTTTAATCGTTTTGTTAGGGCCAGGCTTACCAGGAAAGGCATTAATATTCGACATCCAGGCCGGGGACGCGGCAAGAGTGCTAATGCTTAAGCTTAATAAAAGCGGAGCGAGAAAGGAGAGGGGGTTTAATTTCATTCGCTGATTAGAGGGGAAAAGAAGAGCTTTTATTCATTTAAAATGAATAAAAGCTCTTGAATTAAAAACTTTTGGAGTAAAAACCAGTGATTATTTTTTCGATTTCCCGTAGACAGAATCAGGATCAAAAGACTGGCCTTCAGTAAGTTGAAGTTTCACTTCGCCTTCGGGAGCCACTTCGGCCACTTTGCGGAAAAAGCAGGTTGGCCTCCCAGTATGACAAGCACCTTCCCCGAGTTGTTCAACATAGAGGATCAGAGCATCCTGGTCGCAGTCAGTATAGATTTCTTTCACTTTTTGGACGTGGCCTGAAGTCTTCCCTTTATGCCAAATTTCCTGACGGCTCCGTGAATAATAAACCGCCTCACCGCACTCTAAGGTCATTTTGAGAGAGGTCTCGTTCATGTAGGCAAGCATGAGGGGTTGTTTTGTTTCTGCGTCGATAGCAACCGCGGTAATAAGTCCTTTGTCGTCAAATTTAGGAGCAAAGGTGAGGCCTTCTTCGACTTCTTTTCGGTCGCTACGATCGGAAAAAATAATCTGATTCATGGCGGAAAGATGTCCTTTGAAGAGAAACCTGTCCAGAGAAAGTCATTTTATCATTGGCAAGGGCTCTACATCACCAAAGATAGGAATCGTGGCAACGACTTGTGACAAAGCTTATAAACTCGTTAACGCTGCTTTTGAGCGGAAGCGTTTAGCACATGCATTTTTAATCTCTGGCCCGGTTGGATCAGGGAAGGAAACTCTAGCGGCACGAATGGTTCAAATGGTGAACCCTCCTGAACAAGGGCCTGAAATGGGCCTTTTTGGAGAAGCCCTCGAACCTGAAGCAGACGAGGATCAGGCTGGCTTGAAAGAGGTAGCAGGGGAATATGTTCGTGTGATTCGGCCGCAATCAAAGAGCCGGCAGATTAAAGTGGAAGAAGTGCGAGAACTTGAAAAATTTTGCAACTTTTCAGCTCCTAAAGCCAAATGGAAAGTAGGCGTGATTGTCGATGTTGACCGTTTGAATGAGGCCGGAGCGAATGCGTTTCTTAAAACTTTAGAAGAGCCACCCTCTCAAAGCCTTCTTATCTTGCTGACGACGGAAGCAGAAAGGCTTCTTCCTACGATCAAGTCCCGCTGTGTGGAATTGGTGTTACACGCTCCTGGGCAGACCAAGCAGGAGTTTCCCGATGAATTTCTAGGAATGATTAAAATGCTTTCGTCACCTGCTAGGAATGAAAATGAAGCCATGGCGAAGGCTCTTGCAGCTCAGAATGTTTTTTCGCAATTTCTAGGGTCTCGCAAAGCGATTTTAGCAAAAGCTGCAGAGCAGGCCTTCAAAGAAGAAATGGCGATCTATAAACAGTCGGCTGATAAGTCTTGGCTAGATGATCGAGAAAATGCTCATAAAGCATCAGTTGAAGCTGATTATTTACAAGAGCGGCTCCATTATTGTGAATCTTTAATCTCTTGGTTAGGGGATGTCATTCGAATCAAAGTTGGATGGGAGGATCTCGATATTCCAGTCGCGAAGGCGTGGTCCGAGGATTACGCGAATCGACAAAGCTTGGATCAGCTGATGCGTCGCCTCGATGAGATTCAGGAGCTTCGCTCTCTCTTAGAAACGAACGCGACAGAGGCTTTGGTTTTTGAGGTGACTTTCTTAAAGGCTTTTAGTTAAGAAAGAGTTGCTCAGTATTCAGATTGCAGCACATCTACGTTATCAAGTCCATAAGCATCAGGAATCTCGATTGCGATTTTGGTAAGCTTTTCTTGCAGTGTTTTGATCATCAGGGAGGCTGCTTTGTAATACCCGTTTTGAGTAAGAGCGACTTCGGCCTGGGCCAGAATATGGTCGAGTTCATGAGGGACTAGATAAGCTTCTAAGCCGTATCCAACGATGATCCCTAAACGGCGGTTATCGGGATCAAATCCAATTAAAATATTTTGGTTTTGCCCCAGGCGTTTACTCAATTCGGTAAGTCCTGTAGAGTTGAAAAAATGAAAGAGACAGACTTTCATCGGAAACTCCTCAGGAAAAGAGCGCGCCACAAAAAAGAGGTTTGTTTTAGGGAACTGATAATGAAAGTTCTCTGTTTTTTTAATGAGCGCTTTGATTTCTTTGGGCTTCCAGATGCCTCGCCAATCGTTCACTGGTTCAAGTAAAGTGGGTGCAGGGCCTAGGAGCTGAATGAGTTTGGCGGACTCAAATTGGCAACCAGGGCAGGAAGGGGCGTCTTCAATAACTTCTTGATTGCAGTAGGGGCAAAGCAACATAGAAGTCTAATTTATGATGATTTGTCTATTGCACCAAGGATGAAGTGACCTTTTTCGCTGGTCAGGCCTCGTTCCAAACTTCATTTTCTTCCCATGTCATCATTTGAAGGAAAAGTTGTCGTAGTGACCGGTGCAGGTCGTGGAATTGGTCGTTCGATTGCGGAAGCTTTCGTCAAAGCTGGAGCCAAAGTGGCAGTGCTGAGCCGGTCAGAAGGGTCTTGCGGGCCTGTGGCCGAAAGTCTCAATCAACAATTTCCTGATTCAGCGAAATCTTATGCGCTCGATGTTGCAAATTTTGATGAAGTGCAGACGGTGGGAAAACAAATTTTGGCCGACTTTGGGCAAGTCAATATTTTAGTAAATAATGCCGGAGTGACTCGGGATGGTTTACTCATGAGGATGAAATCAGAAGATTGGGATACCGTTCTTGATACCAATTTAAAAGGAGCTTTCAACACTGTAAAAGCCTTCCAGCGCTCGATGATGAAAGCGGCGGATCCACGTATTATTAATATTAGTAGTGTGATTGGTCTTATCGGTAATGCTGGCCAGGCAAACTATGCTGCCAGTAAAGCGGGCTTGATTGGTTTTACGAAATCAGTCGCGCGTGAACTTTCAGGGCGTAAAGTCACCTGTAATGCGATTGCTCCAGGATTTATTAAGACCGACATGACTGATCAGCTTGATGAAAAAGTGAGAGAGGGGATTCTCTCCTCGATTCCTCTAGGTGACTTTGGCGCGGCAGAAGACGTGACTGCTCTGACCTTATTCCTTGCTAGTGCAGAAGCTCGGTATATCACCGGTCAGGTGGTAGCGACGGACGGAGGAATGACAATGTAATAGGTTTTCTTTTTCTTTAAATACTGCCTCGTTTAAGAAAGCGGGGCAGTAATATTTACTGCAGATGCTTTGTAACTAGGTTGTCTGGAAAAGGGGTCAAAGCTTGCGTGAGTGAGTTGATTAACTTCACGGTAGTGCATCGGTAGAAAGAGTTGGCCTTCTTGCATTGTAGGAGCGAGGTAAACTTGAGCATAAATCTGGCCTCTACGAGAACTGATCAAAGCTTTTTCTCGGTCTTTTATTCCGATCTTTTCGGCATCACGAGGGTGCATTTCAACATACACTTCATGCGGGTAAAGCTTCCGTAGAACATCCGATGACTGAGTGCGCGTTTGAGTGTGCCATTGGCTAGAGGTCCCTCGTCCAGTTAGAAGAATGAAAGGGTAGTCTTTGCAGGGTTCTTCTGCGAGTTTTTGGGCCGGAGCGGAAAAGAGAAAGCGAGCTTTCCCGTTTGAATGGTAAAATTTACCATTTTCGAAGAGACGTCTTTGATTGCTTCCCCGGAGCTCTGTCCCTACGGGGAAAGGCCATTGGATCCCTCCCGCTTTATTGAGTGTTTTATAACTATCAATTCCTGTAATGTCACAAGGTTGCCCTTTGGTGCATTTTTTAAGAATTTGGAAAACAGCCTCAGGAGTATCCCACTTCCGAAACATTTCACCTACTCCATAGGCATGAGCGAGGAGCCTGAAAATACGGAAATCAGAGAGCGCTTCTCCTGGAGGGCGTTTCACCGCTTTAATAGTTCCAATCCGGCGTTCCGAATTAATAAAGCATCCGTCTTTTTCACCCCATCCTGCAGCGGGGAGAATTAAATCTGCCAGTTGTGCTGTTTCAGTAGTGGCATACATGTCCTGAACGACGAGGAACTCTAACTTCGAACGGAGTTTTTCAGTAAACTCTTTTTGATTAATCCATGAGTGGGCCGTATTCGTGGCAATGATCCAGAGACCTTTGATTTTATCATTACCAATGCCTTCGATAATTTGGTCGTAAGCCCAGCTATTTTCGCTGGGTATTTTCTCGACGTCGATTTCAAGAATGTCAGCTATTTTTTGACGGTGCCGGTCATTCTTAAAATCATGTCCTCCAAGAAGGTTGGTTGTATTGGAAAAGAGACGAGACCCCATCGCGTTACATTGACCTGTAATCGAATTGGCGCCGGTGCCTGGTTTACCAATATTTCCAGTCATGAGGCATAAGTTAATGATCGCTTGAGCAGAGCGAACGCCTTCATAACTTTGGTTGATTCCCATCGTCCACCAAAAGGAGACCCGTTTCCCTGGTTCAGAGACGAGACGTGCAAACTCTTCGATTTGAGAGACTGAAAGTCCGGTTTTAGGCGCTATTTTTTCGGGAGCGTAGTCTGTCAAGAATTCGAAAAACTCTTCAAAGCCTTGCGTATGTTGATCTAGATATGAGTGGTCTATTCGTTGGTCTCGAACAATACAATGAGCGAGAGCGTAGTAGAGTGTCAGGTCAGCCTTTGGCTTAATCGGGTAGTGATGAGTGGCGCATTGCGCTGTCTCGGTAGCCCTTGGATCAACAACAATGATTTTGGGGTCTCGTTTATTATTCACGACCCTTTGCCACATAATGGGGTGAGCAATGCACGGATTAGCTCCACAGAAGACAAGCACATCGGATTCTTCGAAGTCTTGGTAAGTATAAGGAGGTGCATCAAATCCAAAGCTTTGCTTATAGGCCATTACGGAGGTAGCCATGCATTGCCGTGTATTTCCATCTCCATGAGAGACTCCCATCCCAAATTTAGCGAAGGCTCCTAAGAGTCCCATTTCTTCGAAAGGAATTTGTCCGGTGCTAATAAAAGCGACACTGTCTTTACCGTATTTTGATTGAATCTCTTTAAAACGGGTTGCGAATTCTTGGGAAGCATTCTGCCAGCTAGATACTTCCATCTCCCCATGAGAGTTTCTTAAGAGTGGAGTTGTGGCTCGGTCGGGGGAAGATAGAGGGCTGAGTGCTTCCCACCCTTTGGGACAAGCCATTCCCATATTTACGGGGTAATTCGTTTCGGGACTAAGGTTAACCGCTTCTCCATTTTTGAGATGAATTTTTAAATTGCAACCGGTCGCACAAAAACCACAAATAGATTGAGTCGTGGCATCAGGGGTCACTTTTTCAGGAGTTTTACCTAATCCATATTGAGCTGGCTTTTGTAACAAATCCTTCGTGAGAGGGCCATTCCAACGGCGAAATAATGAATTTTTCTTATTGGTGAAAAGCATGATTAATGGTGGGAATGAGTCGCAATTCCAGGCATGCGAGGATGATAGACAGCCTTGAAAAAAGTGATGCGTTCGAGGAGCTCAGAGAGGAGGAGAAAAGAAAATGCCACGAGAGGAATAGCCCCCATCAAAAGAAGAGCGGCGATCCCCATAATGATTCGAGCCCGGAAAAGGCACCGAAGGGGGCCTAGCAGCACTTTTGCACTATGCTGCGCAGGAGACCATTCAGGAGAGTTCGATTTTCGTGTGCCTTGAATTTCCAAGCCTAGCTTTGTGATCATTACTAGAGTAAATAAGCTAGGGAAAAGAAGGGAGTCAGACCATAGGCTGAGTAAGGCGAAAGTGGCAGCGAAAGAAGTGCCGTAAAATTTAGTGGCAGTATAGCTGAACTTCCAAAAGGGTCGGTTCGTATCAACATAAATCATGATAGAAGTAAAAACGGCAAGGAGACCTAAACCTGCAATTCCTCCTTGGATCAGGCGAAGGTAAGAAAAATCAGGAAAAAAGAAGGTGATGATAGGTAGGAAAGTGAGAGCTCCTGAGTAAGCGCCAAATATCGCAAACTCACGACTTAACCAAGAGGTTTTAAGTCCTAAGAAAAATCTCCAAACTCCCATTGGGCGACCTAAATGACAAACCCCAAGCCCAAGGCCCGCAATCACGAAGACAACGCTTATGAGAGAAGTGATGAATGTAGATGATTGGAGGAAAGGAATTGCGAGACTGGCTCCTACGCCGATTTGGGTTAAAGTTAACATCGCGACGAGAGGCCAATGGCCATGCTCGGGGTGCACGTCTTTTTGGCTTGCTGAATGAGCACTTTTAGGAAGGTTTCTTCCTTTGTAAATAGTGCTAGGGAGGGAAAGGTGCGGACTAGGTGCACCGATCAAAAAGCCTTCCTTTCGAAACCCTTGACGCGTTTTTTCAGCGACATCAATCGTAACGATTTTAATAGCCTCATTTGGACAAGCTTGAACACAAGCTGGCGCTTCGCCCTCATTTAAACGGCTGTAGCACATGTCACACTTGCGAACGATTCCCTTTGCTGGATTATACTTCGGAACATCATAAGGACATTTTAAGACACAGTATTGGCACCCGATACATTGATCATCAAGATGCCGAACAATTCCAGTAACAGGGTCTTTATCGTAAGCGGCAACGGGACATCCATTTAAACATTCTGGATCGATACAGTGATGGCAGGCACTGGTGATGGTTTGCTGCCAGCCAGGAGCTTCTTCGCCTCCGAGAAGGGTTCCGACATCTCGCCAAGTTTCATTTTCATCTAGCCCGTTTAAGCTATGGCAAGCTGTGACACAGGCTTTGCAAGAGGTGCATTTATCTAATTCGACTTCAAAGGCGTATTGTTGCCCTTCTTGAGGTTGTGAGCTCGGAATCAGAGTGCGGTAGTATTGCTCCTGATCTGGGAGGCTAGAGTGTTCTTTAGCAAAAGTGGCTACCGGTGTTTGAAGTTGTTGTTGCTCACCTAGAAGTTGATCAATCAGATTAAGGTCTGAATATAATGATTTCTCAAGAGAGGTTGAAGAGCAAGACATGGGTTTCAGGCTGGTAGGCTTGTGAAACTTGCGATCAGAGATTTGGTCCAAGACTCGAATTGATCATCGTAGTCGACATCACAATCAACTCGATTTGTCATTCTTTTAGCACCAAGAGCTTCAAGGCGTTGGTCGAAGTCTTTCCCTGATTGACAAAAGTCGGGATAAGAAGAATCCCCTAAGGCTAGCACAGAGAAGGAAGTGCTTTCAAAGAAAGGAGATGTTTCATTCATAAGCTCGGAATGTAATGCGGCGGCATTATCCGGTGGTTCACCATCTCCGTAGGTGCTTGTAATAATAGCGAGATGTGAAAGGCAGGATAGGTCTGCGAGGTTCGTATCTGCCATATCAAGGACAGAGGTAATACATCCCGAGGTGGTCAATTTTTTGGCGACTTTTTTTGCGAGCATTTCGGAGGTTCCAGTTTGAGAACCCCATAAAATAGTTACTTGAGGTCCACTAGGAGAGAGCGATTCTGAAGTTTGGTCATTAGGTTGGATTGCAGAAAGCCCGTCAAAAAAACCTTTTAACCACTGCTTTTGAGATTCAGTGAAAGGGGAATCTTTAGGGAGTTCAGGTGGCGGGATGAGGTAGTTCATACAGAAAGAAGGCTCGGAGTGAGAATTTTTTTAAGTTCATCGGTATTGTATCGAGCCGTAAATTCGACAAATGTTTCTTCGCTGACTCGCATGTCTAAATAGGTGGAAAGGACGTGTTCAAGAAGAGGAGCGACCTTATCAAAAGGAACCGCTTTGAACACTTCTTTGGCAATCGCTTGGGTGTCATCAACTCCACCACCGAGGACAATGTTGTATCCTTCGACGTTTTCTCCCTGAGCATTTTTCACTTTCACTCCTTGCATGCCGATATCACCAATGTAGTGCTGAGCACACGAATGAGGGCACCCGGTGAGATGAATATTAATGGGGTGGTCTAACTTTATTTTTTGTTCTAAATACTGAGCGATTTGAACAGATTGACCTTTGGTGTTTGCGGCCGCGAATTTGCATCCAGTATTTCCAGTGCAAGCAATGAGCCCACCGCTAACGGAGCTACTTTGATAGTGCAACCCAGCATCTATCACTGCTTTTTTGGCAGCGGCAAGGACAGAGCTATCAATATCAGGAATAATCATATTCTGCCAAGCGGTGAGCCTGATGTCACCTGATCCATACTGATCAGCAATCTCTGCGATTTGGCGCATTTGTTTGGCTGGCATTCGACCGACTGGAATGACAACCCCTAAATAATATTTTCGGTCTTTTTGCAGATGCTCTCCGATGTGTCCATGCTTCGACTTCGGCCGTGGAGGAACACATTTCTCAAGAGGAACGTAACGAAGAGGAAAGGTGAGCTTCCGCTCTGTTTCTTCGAGAGTTTTCTGGATGCCCCATTGGTCTACAAGGTATTTAAGTCGGGCTTTTTTCCGGTTCGTTCGGTCTCCGTTTTCAATGAACACTCGTAAGATTGCCGCCGCGATGACGATTGTTTCGTCAGGAGTGAGCAAGATACCGGTGTCTGTGGCAAATTGTTTATGACCTGTGATTCCACATAGTTGCATGCGGAAATAAACCCCAGGCTGAAGGTCACCTTGCGCTTCTTTCAATTCAGTAGCATAAAAAGCAATGTCATTGGTGTCGGCACATACGGATACCGCACCACCACTATCAAACGCAATATTGAATTTACGGGGGAGTCCATAAAGGTCTCTGTTATTGAGGATGTAGTGGTGCATGGACTTGGCTAATGGCAGCACGTCATAGAGTTCGTGAGGATCAAAACCACTCGTAGGAGTAGCGGTGATATTTCGCACATTATCAGCACCGGCACCTCGGGAAGTGAGGCCTAAGTCAACAACCTGATCGAGCACTTTGACGCAATTTTCAGGCATGATTTCTCGCACTTGTAAGTTGCCTCGCGTCGTGATGTCAGAATAGCCTCCGCCCCAATGTTCTGCGATATCAGCAAAGCCTTTGAGTTGGTGAGATCTCATAGCGCAACCAGGGATACGTGCTCGGAGCATGAAAGAGTTTTGAGCCGGGGTCACATGGAAAAGTCCATAGAATTTATAGCGAAAAGTATCTCCGGACTCCGGAAAGATTCCCTTTTTTGCGTTTTCTAGAATGGTGCTGTAGGAATCAAGGCCGTGTTGTTCATGTTTCACTTGCTCTTCTTTACAAAGATCGTCAATGGCAGTTCCATAAACATGTTCTGCTTCCATGGGGTCATTAGTAAATTGGCCAGAGGCAGTTTGACCAAGAAAAGGGACTTTTTGGCGGTGAAGAGCTCCAGTAACAAACCCGGAAAGGTATTGTTGCTGTTCTTCATTGAAACCTAGATTTGGCAAATTCATATCTTATGCACCCTTTAATAACATCTTCTGTGCCAACTATTGAGATCGAAGGGTCATCATTATGATGATTTGGATTCATAGTGGGAACCTAAGTAGCGCGCTCCGATTTGGTGTCATGAAAAAGCTCTTGAGCTGGTAAGGCACAAGAGCGGTTGGAGTCAGTATTTCTTAGAATGAGGGTTTAACTATCCCTAATCTTGATACTGGGCTTCTAACGATTTCAAATCTTCGGAGCTTAAATAACCAATGAGATCTTCATGATTATGAAGACGAGTTTTTCCCTTGATGTGAGAACGTTGCTCGAGAAAGGCTAAAAGGTGTTCTCGATATCGAAAGAACATGGGGTCATTAAAAACATCTTGTCTATTTCGGGGGCGGGGGAAGTTGATTTCCATGATCTCTCCCACTCCTGCTTTGGGTCCATTTGACATCATGACACAGCGATCCGCCATAAATACGGCTTCATCGACATCATGCGTGACGATCATAGCGGTGAGATTTTCTTCTGCTAAAATGTTAATGATGACATCTTGTAGCTCCATTCTAGTAAGGGAGTCCAAGCGCCCAAAAGGCTCATCAAGAAGAAGCATTTTTGGTTTGAGAGCAATAGCTCTTGCGATGCCGACCCGTTGCTGCATTCCACCAGACATTTCATTAGGCAGCTTTTTCATCGCGTCGCTAAGTCCCACAATAGAGAGGGAGTGCTCGACAATTTGTTTTTGAACCGATTTGGTAGCGTGAGGGTAAACATTTTTCACTCCTAGCATGACATTTTGATAAGCTGTCATCCAAGGCATCAAGCAAGGAGCTTGGAAGACAACAGCTCGGTCTGGACCTGGTCCGTCAATTTCTTTGTCGCCTACGATAATACCGCCATCAGAGATTTCGTTAAGGCCGGCAAGCATTGTAAGAACAGTTGATTTTCCACAGCCAGAATGCCCGATTAGTGAGATGAATTCTCCTTGTTTGATGTTTAGGTTGAAGTTCTCGATCACACGAAAATCTTCCCCATAAGGGTTGGGATATTCTTTTACGAGGTGAGAGATCTCAACAAATTTAGAATTCAAAGAAGTGGACATATTTTGAATAGAAAAAAGGAATTAAGCAGCGCCTTGACCTGATGAGGTAGGTGTTCCTAGCGTGAGATTTTGGGAGCGCATGTTAGGAGTGACCCGAGGAGGGTTGAAGTCTTTGGGTTCAATGGAAGGCATCGTTGTGCGGGTGGAGTTTTGTAAGGATTTAGATTCCTCATTGAGCCCCATCATGAATTGTGTGATTTCTGATTTAAGGCGCATGAATTCGGGGTGATCGTTCAAAGTATGACGATCGCGGGGGCGTTCCATATTGACTTTAAATTCTTTTGCAAGACTCGCTTGTGGTCCCATTGTTAAAGGAATAATACGATCTGCCATTAAAACGGCTTCATCGACATCATTAGTGATCATGATGACAGTGCGTTTGTTTTGCTCCCAAATGTTGAGAATCTGATCTTGTAGTTCTGATCTTGTGAGGGCATCCAGCGCAGAGAGAGGTTCGTCAAGAAGTAAAACTTCGGGGTCAAGAGAGAGCGTGCGAGCGAGTGAAGCGCGCTGTCTCATGCCACCCGAAAGCTCGTGAGGTTTTTTATCCCCAGCAGGTCCTAATTTTACCATTTCTACATAACGGCTTATTTTTTCATTCACGGCTTGAGAAGAAAGTTTAGGGAATACTTTTTTGATCGCTAGTTTGACATTTTCATTCACTGAAAGCCATGGAAGAAGGGAGTAGTTCTGAAACATTAAGCCTAAATCAGGCCCTGGCCCTGTAATCGGTTTGCCTTTAAATAGAATACGGCCCGAAGTAGGTTTCTCTAGTCCAGAGAGTAAGGACATGAGAGTCGACTTTCCTGCACCAGAAAAACCGATGATTGCGACAAACTCATTTTCTTCAACGGATAAGTTGATGTTTGAGAGCACTTCGGCTCGGTTAGAAGCTGGGCCAAAAGCAATAGAGACATCTTGAAGCTCGAGAAAAGACATGAAGTTAGTGGAGTAGAGTGAGTTTAAATCGTAGCAGCAGAACCTTCGAAAGAAACCATGCGTTGGAAGATGATCATGATTCGGTCCAAGATGAGTCCGATCACCCCGACAACAAAGACCACAACAATCATTTTCGCAAAAGAGTCCGAAGCACCGTTGTTAAATTGATCCCATACAAATTTCCCGATTCCCTCAGAAGATGATAGTAGTTCTGCTGCGATGAGAACCATCCAGCCAACTCCTAATGAAATGCGAAGGCCTGCAAAGATAAGAGGGAGAGCGGAGGGGATGATGATTTTAAAAAGTCGAGACCAAAATCCTAGTTTTAAGACTCGAGCTACATTGAGGTGATCTTTGTCGATACTAGCCACACCCAAAGCGGTATTGGCTAAAGTAGCCCAAAGGGAACAAAGTGCTACGGTCGCGGCAGAGGCAATGAAGGCAGGGTTAATTTTGAATTCCCCAAGTTCCCCAGGAAGCCCCCATAAAAATTTCATGAGCGGATTTTGATCAGGATCCGGAATGAGGCCGCTAGCGATAATTAAGGTGATCGGGAGCCAAACAATGGGAGATACAGGCTTAAAGATCGCCACAAAGGGAGTCATTGCTGCCATAAAGGTCGAACTTAACCCACAGAGAATTCCGATCGGAATTGCGATAAGAGACCCTAATAGAAAACCAGTGAAAACGCAAAGAATAGAACGTCTTACTTGAAACCAAAGAGTGGAAGGTTTTGCATAATTCGAGGCTTTCGTTTTTTCGAGGCGGGTTTCTGTTTTGACAATCGACTGGGCTTTTTTGAGAGCTTCTTTGCCTGTGACTTGTGTCAGAGCAGTGAAATTTTCTTCAATCTTAAGTTGTTCCGACTCTACTTTGAGCGATTTATTATCACGTGTGAGTTGATCTATTTGTTTTTTTAGAAATTGTTGCTCTTCTGCCATGATAGTTTGGAGTTGCAACGCCTTTTCTACTTTTTTAGAGCTAGAGTTTTCGATTTCTTTGATCTTTATTTTAATTGATCGAAGAGTAGACTTTTCGGTTTCAGTTTGAGATTGGTGCTCTTTAACTGATTGAATGAAAGACTGGTATTGTTCTTCATTGCCAATATGAAGTTTTTTAGAGGTGTGATCTAACTGAGTTTGGCGCTGCTTTTGAGACTCGGTAAAGGCCCTTTTCGAGGTTTTATACTCTTCTTTGATTGGAGCAATTTGTGATGCGAGTTTTACTTTTTGGTTGGCTTTTTCTTGCGTTACTAATTCTGTAGCGGCCTGAGCTTGCGGGATGATTTCAGCTAATCTTTCCTGAGCCTTTGTTAGGAGTTTCTCACGTTGTTCTCCATGAGCTTCATAAGCTTCTTTTTTGAGTTTCTCGCGTTTCGCAAAAGTATTAATGGAATCATAAGCTTGCAGTGTTTTAGTAGGGTTTGGAAGTGCTCCAGATTTAGTCTGAATTTTTTCTGAAGCAATTCCCCAGACGAAGAGAAAAAGAATGATAAAGATGATCGGAATAAAAATCCACTGTCCGATCTTTTTCATTTGCACCGAAGGTTCTTCTCCATAGCAGAGTCGCACAACTGGCCCTAAAAAGGTGAGGCCTGAAATATCAATCGCTTTGAGTAGCGGGTATTTTATGTATGAAAGCGGATTCTTCATCTTGCTGTTTACTACCGCAACACTTGAGCCAAGATGAATGAGTTCATTTCATTTTAATCATGAATAAGAAAGGGGGGGCTCTGGGGTTACCGAAAGAAAAAAACCTTCCTTCGAAAGAAGAAAGGCTTTGAGGTGAAAAAGAAGAAAATCAAGAGTCGTTTTTTATTCCGGATCTTTGTTTCCAATCTTATGGCTATTAAGGTATTTGATAGGCTCTTTTCCGTTATAGGCAATGCCATCAATAAAGTCTGTCGTGATGGGCTTGAATCCATCTGTTTCCCATGGAATGTCTTTTTCCAGAATTTTACCTTCTTCAAGAAGCATCTTAGCGGCAGTAAGGTAAATATCAGGCTGATACACTTTTTTAGAAGTTTCTAAATACCATTCCTTAGGTTTCGTTTCGGTAATTTGTCCCCAGCGGCGCATTTGAGTAAGGAACCAGACTCCGTCGGAATACCAAGGAAAGGTGCATTGATGCTTATAAAAAACATTAAAATCAGGCATGGACCGTCTATCGCTTTTTTGGAAAACAAAGAAACCAGTCATGGAGTTTTTAATCACATCATAGTCAGCACCAACATAATCAGGGCGAGAGAGGATGCGGGCGGCTTCTTCACGGTTGATAAGGTTACCGTTTTCGTCTGTCGCATCGAGCCATTGACCGGCGAGGATGAGAGCTTTGATGACTGCTAAATAAGTCTTAGGGTTTTCTTCGGTCCAGGATTTAGAGACCCCAAATACTTTTTCTGGGTTGTTTTTCCAAATATCGTAGTTGGTGGTAACTGGCACCCCGATCCCTTTAGCCACCGCCTGCTGGTTCCAAGGTTCGCCTACACAATAGCCTTGAATATTCCCGGCTTCGAGAGTGGCAGGCATCATGGGAGGAGGTGTTACGGAGAGCTCTACTTGAGCATTGGTTCGACCACCAATATCTGAGGCTGTATACATCCCAGGGTGAATTCCTGCTGCTGCCAGCCAATATCGTATTTCGTAATTATGCGTCGACGTTGGGAAGACCATTCCCATTTGAAGCTTTTCTCCTTCTTCGATTTTAGCTTCTACAACTGGTTTCAGTGACTCTGCAGTGATAGGGTGAGGTGGATTAGGGGAGTCTAACCTTGGATCATTTTCTTGCATCTCACTCCAGATCCCATTTGATACCGTAATAGCGTTTCCATTAAGGTCCATGGTGAAAGCGGTCACAATATGAGCTTTAGTTCCAAACCCGATCGTAGCCGCAATGGGTTGGCCGGAGAGCATATGAGCTCCG
>CALFBI010000014.1 GCA_937951675.1 uncultured Verrucomicrobiales bacterium | reverse complement strand
CTGAGCCGAGAGTATTTCGGGGAGAACCGGAAAGACGGAGCTAGGAAAATCAAGTCCTTCAGTAAAGGGGTGAAATCAACCGGAAAGAAGGATCTTAGTGCGCCACCAGATGTCGTTTCATCAGGCTTAGAAAGCCTGTGTGCGATGCGTGATTTGCAGTAAATAGGATTATAAGCGACTTGAGTTTTTACGGCCTTCGCCTCTCTCTCAACTAGGGTCAGGATCGAGTCCTGCTTCTTGAAGGGCGAGGGTGGCGCAGCCGATCATGCCGGCTTCATTACCAAACCGGGCCGGTAGGATCTGCAAATGGTCTTTGAAGGGGGGGCTGAGTTGTGCAAATAAATGTTTCTTCAAGGGGGTGAAGAGGAGTTCTCCGGCTTGAGCAATCCCGCCTCCGATGACGATCGCTTCAGGATTCAATAGCCAGCAAGAACTCATAAGCACATTGGCAAGTTTTTCCGCCATTTGATCCCAGAGTTGGATCGCGATTTCGTTGCCGCTTTGAGCAAGGTCTGCGAGCGATTTGGGGTCGGTGTCAGTAAGGGGGAGGCCTGCTTGTTGGAGGCATTTGGCCGCTTCGATTTGGAATTCACGATTTCCAATGTAGTCTTCTAGAGCCCCTTTATTTTGGTATTGTCCCGGTCGACCTTTGTAGTCGATCGACATTTGGCCGAGTTCTCCAGCTCCGAAGCGTGAGCCACGGTGCATTTGACCATTGATAATTAATCCTCCTCCGACGCCTGTGCCGAGGGTGAGAGCAATGAGGTTCGAGAATCCTTGCCCAGCTCCTTTCTGCCATTCCGCGTATGCCATCGCATTGGCATCATTGTCGACAACGACAGGTAAAAGGGTGTCTCGGTAAAGGGTGTCTTTAAGGGGGAATTGGTCCCAACCAGGGACATTGGTGAGTTGATGAATAGACCCTTTTTTAAAGTTAACAAAGCCAGGCATACCCATTCCGATAGCAGCAATACGCGGGAATTGTTCTCTCGCTTCAGTAATGAGAAGAACGAGGTCTTTGAGGAGGGCTTCGGGGGAGTCGTAGTCGGGGGTGTTGAGACGAGCGGCGTGATGGATCACTTTGTCGTCTTCAACAATACCAAGTTTCACGGAGGTTCCTCCGAAGTCGATGCCAATGGCTAGTGGGGTCATGCTCATGCCGGTTTAGTTTTGTAACCCGATGAGGGAGATTCCTTCAAGGGTAAGATTAGGAAGCACTTTTGAGATTTCTGGCATTTTCGAGGCGATCAGGGCGGCGTCACCTCCGGTCGCGGCAATGGTTGCTTTCGTGGACATTTCTGAGGAGATTTCTTTTAAGATTTCTCGAATGAGCCCGCGGTATCCGATCACGGCTCCGATTTGCATCGCGTCTTCGGTTGATTTACCGATCGCGGATTGGGGCTCATGAAGTTCAATATGGGGGAGAAGAGCGGTTTTTCGAGAGAGATAATCGCTCAAAGAGGCAAGTCCAGGGGCGATGACTCCTCCAATATAGGCAGGGGTGGTGTCAATCACGTCGAAAGTGACGGCCGTGCCAAAATCAATAATAATGGAAGGGGCTCCGACCAGAGCGTGTGCCGCGACCGCATTAGCAAGACGATCCGCTCCGATTTGAGAGGGTTTGGGGTAGTTGATCGAAATAGGAAGGGAACTTTCTGAGCTGATGAGATGGGTAGGGTAGCCTTGGAGCTCTCGAGCCATCATTTCTCGTAGCTTGGGAACGACGGAGCAAATCACCACTTTATGAAAAGGAGGGCTGTCTTTGAGGGCTTGTTGTAAGGATTCGGGTGTTAGTTCAGCGCTAGGAACGATCGTTCGCCAGCTCGTCAGTTCCCCCTTTTCACTAGCGATCGCGAATTTGGTGCGAGTATTCGAATTGTCGATTAAGAGCATCGGCATCTCACACCCATGGCGAAAAGAAGGCCACTGGCCAAGAAAAAACCGAGCCAGCAAGAAAGCTGACTCGGTTTGAGAGAGTGTGGTTGTTGAGATTTTATTAGTCGTTATAAGCAGGTGAGCCGTGCTCTGCGACATCAAGCCCTTCTGCTTCTTCTCTTTCATCAACTCTCACGCCCATTACGAGCTTAAGGATGAAGAAGAGAATAAGAGAGAAAAGGAAAGCGAATGAGCAGACTGATAAGATTCCGATCAGCTGTGAGCTTAATGGTGCGGCATCCGAGAAGATTGCTACAGCAAGCGTTCCCCAAATCCCGACAACACCGTGAACAGAAATGGCGCCGACAGGATCGTCGATTTTGATTTTGTCAAAAGCAAGGATAGAGAAGACAACGATGACTCCGCCAACCATACCCGCGATAATAGCTTCGTTAGGTGAGAGGACATCTGCTCCAGCGGTGATGGAGACGAGGCCAGCAAGAAGTCCGTTTAAGGCCATGGAAAGATCTGGCTTTTTCATAACAGCCCAAGAACTTACGATTGAAGCAAATCCACCAGCAACAGCGGCAAGAGCAGTTGTTACGAATACATAAGAAACGAGATGTGGGTCAGCGCTAAGAACAGAGCCTCCGTTAAATCCAAACCAGCCGAGGAAGAGAAGGAAAGCTCCGATTGTAGCGAGTGGCATATTGTGTGGGAGAATTGGTTTTACTCCGTGAGCGGTGTATTTGCCTCTGCGTGGCCCTAAGACGAGGACCGCGGCAAGAGCTGCAAATCCGCCGAAAGCATGAACAACGGTAGATCCTGCGAAGTCGTAGAAAGCTTTGTCTCCATCATTGCCAAGTTTGTTAAGGAATCCTCCACCCCAATGCCATGAGCCAGCAATGGTGTATCCAACTCCTACAAGAATGAGTGAATAAACCATGAAGGTGGTGAGTTTAACTCGTTCTGCGACAGCTCCAGAAACGATTGTTGCTGCCGTTGCGGCGAACATACCTTGGAAGATGAAGTCAGACCAATAGGTGTAATCAGCGTAAGCCGCTGTTTGGTTCGCGACAGCGTCAACAGCATCATATCCAGCCATTCCGCCTTTAGGGAGGATATTGGTAATGAGCCAGTTGTCACCAGGGTAATGCCAGTTGAAGCCCCAGAAGTAATAAGTGAGAAGTCCGACGCTAATAATCCAGACGTTCTTAAAGAGGATGTTAACAGTGTTTTTCTTTTGGCAGAGGCCTGACTCTAAAGTGGAGAAGCCAAGGTGCATGAGGAAAACCAAGGCCGCTGAAATAAGAATCCAGAGGTTGTTTATCGTAAACATGACGGCATCAGAGCTCGCCATGAATTCTTCGTAAGTTTTCGGTCCCTCTTCTTGTGCGGAAAGAGAGCCAATGCCAGCGAGGGCAACGAGTGTCATTAGTGGTTTCATTTGCATGATATAGACTGATTGATTTTTTGAAGTCTATGGGAAAGAAAGCAAATGCCGTGCCAACTTTACAAAATAAGAAAAAAGGGACGAGGAATCAGTTTTTCTAAAAAAAGCCTTATATATAATCCGGAAAACACTTAATTTTGTAAAATAGTAAGGAAATCATTAATTTTTTAATTTTTTTGCTTTCGTGTCTCGATTCACATGCTATTTCTACCAGTGCTATGAGACACACTAAATCAATTGCTATCGCTGCAGCAGCTTTTGCTACTGCAGGTTTCGCACAAGCAGAAACAAAAATCGACACTGAGTTCCACGTAGGATACAACACTGAATATGTTTGGCGTGGTCAAGCACTTGGTGCTGATGCTACAGAATACGGATTCGATCTTTCAGGCGCATGCGACTGCGGCCTCGATTGGTCAGCAGGAATCTGGTATATCAATCCAGCAGACACTATTGATCATGAATTAGACATTTATGCTGGAATTTCCAAAGACCTCGGGTTTGGAACGCTTGGGTTTGGATTCATTCATTATGACACTCAGGTGACATCAGTAAATGCTGCTGGAGCTTCTACTACTGCAGATGCTGACACAACGGAACTTTATCTTTCCTATTCAGCAGAAGTGGGAGGAATCAATCTTGGTGCCGCTGTTTACTATGACATTCAAGGAGCTGATGCAACTACCTGGGGTGAAATCTCAGCTGATTACAGCCAGGAATTGACTGAGTCTGCAACTGCGACTATCGGTCTTAATGCCGGAACGACTCTTGATTCACAAGGTGGAGACGGATATACGACTGTTGGTGCATCAATCAGTGTAGATTTCGCAATCAGCGAAGACCTCACCCTTTCTACTTATGTGGCTGGTGAGTTAACTTCAAACGAAGCTTCAGGTGGTGTTGCTGAAGGAGACGAACTCTTCGGTGGAGCAAGCCTTGCTTTCTCATTCTAAGTTGAGTTAAGTCAATTTTTACTAAAAAGAGTCAGAGGTTTAGGCCTCTGGCTCTTTTTTTGTTCCTGTTGTTGCAGCTTCTCGGGTGGGCTTCGTTATAGGCGTGGCGTAAGCGCTCCTTTGTGACGTGTGTGTAGATTTGAGTCGTAGAAAGAGAGGCGTGCCCGAGGAGAGACTGCACGCTTCGTAAATCTGCTCCGTGATCGAGAAGGTGGGTCGCAAAGCTGTGCCGAAGTTTATGGGGGGTGACTTTGAAGGGGATCGAAGATTGATTGAGGTATTTTTCGAGAAGGTTGTTAATAGAGCGAGTTGAGAGTCTTTTTCTTAGCTTCGAGATAAAGAGAGGACCTTCATAAACATTGGCGTGTTTTTGATAGTGTTGAAGAGATGTTAGGGCGAGCCGGCCGATGGGAAGGAGTCGCTCTTTGTTTCCTTTTCCTAGAACGCGGGTCGTTTCGGAAATGAAATCAATATCGGCGACATCGAGAGAGGTTAATTCAGACAGTCGAAGCCCGCTTGAATAGAAAAGCTCTAGAATTGCGGTGTCACGGGCCGCGACCCAAAGAGGAGCCTGTTGCGGTTGTTTGCACTTGAGCGGGAGGGTGAGAAGCTCTTCCATCTGGGCAATACTAAGCACGACGGGGAGTTTTTTTTCTACTTTAGGGAGTTGAATCTCAGCGACCGGATTGAAGGGTAATCCTTCCCGGTGGGTGAGGTATTTATAGAAAGAACGGTAAGCAGAAAAGTGTAGTCGAATTGTAGAGCGGGCAGCTTCCTCTTTCATAAAAGCAAAGAGAGTGGAGCGAAAATGGTCTGGAGTAAGAGATTCCCATCCGAGAAACTGCTCGCCTAGTCTTTTTTGTAAAGTAACAAGGGCATGAGAGTAGTTCCTTAAAGTTCGCGGAGAGCTATTTTTCTCAACTCTCAAGAATTCAAGAAATCGTTCTTGCTGTTGGTCGCTCTTCATGAGGGGGTGTTAGGGTGATTCTCCTTCTTTTTGAGGAGGTGTCATTCCTACTTTTGTGTAGGCGATCGGCATTGCAACGCGTCCTCGTGGGGTGCGTTTGATGAACCCTTGCATGATGAGGAATGGCTCATGGACTTCTTCGACCGTTGACGGATCTTCCCCAATCGCAACGGCGAGAGAGCTGACGCCGACAGGGCCTCCTTGGAATTTGTAAATGAGGGACTCGAGAATGCGGAGATCCATTTCGTCGAGTCCGTCATCATCAATCTCAATCATGGCGAGAGCAGCCTTTGCAATGGAGGCGTTGATGTGGCCGTCTGACTTCACCTGGGCGAAATCTCTAACCCAGCGCAGGAGGTTGTTAGCAATTCGCGGGGTCCCGCGAGAACGAGAGGCAATCGCGTCGGCGCCATCTGCGGTGATGTCGAGTTGAAGTAATGCTGCAGAACGGGTGATGATGACGCTGAGCTCGTCGACTGGATAGTAATCGAGCCGATTGATAAGGCCGAAGCGTGAACGTAAAGGGGACGTGAGCATTCCGGCCCGCGTAGTGGCTCCCACCAGGGTGAATTTAGGGAGGTTGAGTTGGATAGAGCGCGCCGAAGGCCCTGAATCAATGATGATATCGAGTCGATAGTCTTCCATCGCGGGATAAAGGTATTCCTCAATAGCAGGGTGGAGGCGGTGGATTTCATCAATGAAAAGAAGATCTCCTTTTTGAAGGTTGGTCAAGATGCCGGCGAGGTCTCCGGCTTTCTCGATCTGAGGGCCGGAAGTGGTGTGGAGGGTCGACCCGACTGCTTGTGCTAAAATATTGGCCAAAGTGGTCTTACCTAAGCCAGGAGGGCCGGAGAGGAGGATGTGCTCGAGGACATCGTCACGTTGGCGAGCGGCTTCCACCATGAGCATCAGTCGTTCGGTGGTCTTGGTTTGACCGTGGAAAGATTCGAACTCTTGTGGACGTAAAGAGGCTTCATCGGCAGATTGCTCTAAAGAGGTCGATTCTGGAAATGATGGTTCCGGCATGATGCGTTTATTTATAAGAATCATACAAGAACTCAAATGAACAGCATGTTTTTTTGAAGAATGGGCTTTACAGTCACTTCCGTGGGGTTATCGTTCGCGCCCGCAAAAGCGTTAACTCTATCCTTTTTTATCATGAAAGTTCTTTCATCACTCAGCTCCATGAAGCGCCGCCACACTGATTGCCAAGTGGTAAAACGCAAAGGCACTCTTTACGTGATTTGCAAAACAAATCCGAAATTCAAAGCACGCCAAGGGGCAACCCGTGGCACACGTCTTTCTAAGAAAGGTGTGAAGTAATTCGAAGCGTTTTATTATCTCTTTGATTAGCGTCATTCTTATGGGAATGACGCTTTTTTTGTTGTGATAAAGAGTAAGTTTTTTCGTTTTTTGTGGAGAGGCTCGATCTTGTTATGCCCCTTAGAGATCAGAGGCGATCGTGAACAAGCCATTCAGGGAGATGAAATCCAGCCCATTGAGGTGGATTTTCTGGTTCACGCGGAGGATCCTTTGAAGGTCTTGGTGAAACAATGGAATGATTCTTTTTCTTTGAAAGAAGAAGGGGCTGTTACGACATTTGAGTATTCAGCTTCCGAAGACCTTCAGGGGCATTCTGTCAAAAAAGGGAGTCATTCAGGAGTATGGGTTTGGTTCACTCGCCAGGAATGGTCTAGGGCTCACAAGTTGGAAAAGGAGTCGGAGCTTGGGGTCGAGATTTCGATGGTTCCCTTAGGAATCGAAGCCTTGGCACTTTTTGTAGAGGAGTCTTCGCCTCTAGAAGGGGTGACTTTGACGGAGCTCGACGCTTTGTTCTCAAGTTCTCGACTGCGAGGAGGCCACCCCGTCGATCACTGGAGAGATCTTGCCGGGATGCCTACGGAAGGGGAACGCTCTGAACGGCTCATTCCTTATCTTTTTGAGGATCGGCCCGGGGAGAAGCTTTTTCAAAAAAAGGTGTTGGTAAGAGGGGCGTGGTCACCAAAAGTAGAGAAGCTTAAACAGGATGCGGCTTTGTTGACTTCTGAAACAAAGCGTCAAGAAGCCTTGGTCGTGGCGAGTTTATTTCATCTCGCAAAGCTACAGGAGCTGAATATGAGAGTTGTTCCGATGGGGAGAAGGAAAGGGCTATGGAAGAGTCCTACTCGTGATCATTGCTACGAGGGCCGCTACCCTTTGGTGAATACAGTCTCTCTTTATTATGCTTCTAGGTCAAAGGAGGCCGAGGAGTGGGGGGCTCGATACCGGGACTTTTTACTCTCGGGTCCTTCGCAAAAAGAGTTAGAAGAGCGGGGAGGGCATGCATTACCATCAGAGTTTAGAAACCGCCTGATGGAAGAAGTGAAGGAGCCCTGAAGGTTATTCAAAGGACTCGTTGCTCGCGAAGAAGGATTTCCTCGACCGCCCATTGAGCATGTTCTTTGATGAGCTCTGAGGGGTCTTCTGCAATGATTTTTCGGAGTGCGGTGAGATCTTTTGAGTTTCCTTTATTTCCGAGTGCGACACAGACATTACGAAGGAATCGTTCTCGTTTGATCCTTTTGATAGGAGACTTTGCAAAAAGTTCACGGAAGCTCTCATCGGTGAGGTAGAGAAAATCACGAAGGTCTTTGGAGAAGATCGAGTCGCGAGCGTGGAAGGTCGCTTCGCGCGAGACTTTGGCAAATCGGTTCCAGGGGCAGACTTCGAGGCATTCGTCACATCCGTAGATGCGATCACCGATGGATTTCCTGAATTCAAGAGGGATACTTCCTCCGTATTCGATGGTGAAGTAAGAGATACATCGCCGCGCATCCATTTTTTGAGGGGCGATAATCGCATTCGTCGGGCAGGCGGTGATACAGCGGGTGCATTTTCCGCAGTGATCGCCAAAGGGAGAGTCAGGCGGGAGATCGAGGGAGGTGATGATTTCAGCGAGGAAGAAAAAGGCTCCAATTTTGGGGTGGATTTGAACTGTCGATTTCCCATTCCAGCCGAGACCAGCAAGGCTGGCGAAATCTCTTTCTAGGACCGGGCCAGTATCGACGTAATAACGTTGAATCCCTCCCCATTCTTGAAGGGCTAGGTCGAATTCTTTGAGTTTTTCTTCAATCAGTTGGTGGTAGTCGTCATTCCAAGCGTAGCGAGCAATACGGTAGCGGTTCCCCTTTTGTTGGTGAGAAGGGTAATAGTTTAGAGCAAGAGAAATGACTGATTTTGCTTCAGGGAGGATTTCTCGAGGATCGCAGCGGCGGTCTTTATTGCGCTCGAGCCAGCTCATTTCTCCAGCTTGCCCTTCCTCAGCCCATTGGAGGTATCGGTCTGCATGAGGTGCCCGTTGCGCAGGGGCGACTCGGCAATCATCAAAGCCCAGTTGCTTAGCAATATAAGCGATATTTTTTTTGAGCGAAGCAGGCATAAGAGGGCTCTTTACGGAAGGGCTTAAGAGTCCAAGGATTGACGGATTTGTGAAAAATAATAACGAGCAGATTCTAAAATTCCAATCGAGATTTCTTGGAAGTCAAAGCCTTCGGTATCGATTGTAAGATCGGACACTTCTTCATAGAAGGAGTGTCTTTGCGTGAGAAGATCTTGAATCGTTTTTTCAGGGTGATCGTTATTCAGAAGAGGGCGTTCTCCATTACGTGAGGTGCGGCGATGAATCTCATGAGGAGATGCGACGAGCCAAACAACATACCCTAAAGAGCGAATAAGAGCCCGATTTTCTTCAGAATGGATGATTCCACCCCCGGTTGAGATAATTTTTCTCGATTCTTTGCGAAGACTTTTAAGGGCTTCGGTCTCTTTAAGACGGAAGCTTTTTTCACCTTCTTCTGCGAAAATAGTTTTGATTTCGCGCCCGTCATTTTTAACGATAAGGGAGTCAGTATCAATGACTTCGTATCCTAGTAAATGCGATAATTCACGCCCGATGGAGGACTTTCCTGTTCCCATGAATCCTACTAAAAGGATGTTCGGGGGAGGGCTGACAGATGGTAACATGAGAGAATCTTAAATTTCTAAATTCAAAAAGCTAAGACTTTTCTGATATGGATTAAGAAGATGATCACAGAAACGGAAGTAGCAGACTTTGAGGACTGGGGCGATGCAGTGCAAAAAGCAGTTGGAGTTTTACAAGCTGGAGGCCTTGTGGCCCTACCGACAGAGACGGTTTATGGCTTGGGCGCTGACGCCTTAAATCCTGAAGCTGTTGCGAAAGTTTTTGAGGTCAAAGAACGACCTCATTTTGATCCTTTAATTGTGCATCTTTCCTCTGTGAAAGATCTTAGCACGGTTGCGGTGGTTCCAGAAGAGATTAAAGAGGTCGTGGAGGCATTAGCGAAAGAATTCTGGCCGGGGCCCTTCACGATGGTCCTGCCAAAGACGGATGCTGTTCCTGATCTCGTAACGAGCGGGCTCCCTACGGTAGCGGTTCGAGTGAGTGCTCATGAGGTGATGCAGGATGTGATTAAAGAGCTGGGCAGCCCGATTGCGGCCCCAAGTGCGAATCGGTTTGGTAGAATCAGCCCCACTTCTGCGGCGGCGGTTCAGGAGGAGCTCGACGGCCGGATTCCCTTGATTATCGATGGAGGGGCAAGTCGAGAGGGCCTCGAAAGCACCATTATTTCAGTCAAAATGGGGGAGAAGCGCCCTGAAATGACGATTTTGCGACCAGGGCCCGTTTCGAAAGAGGCTCTCCAGAAATTTGGGAAGGTCTTTAAATACAAACCAGCAAGTGCCAAAAATAGCCCTGAGGCACCCGGGCAGCTGCCTTCGCATTATGCGCCTCGCACCCCTCTGTATCTTTTTGAGCGCCCAGAGGACTTCAAACCGGAGCCAGGGAAGCGGTATGCATTGCTGAGTTACCGAGGGATGGAAAAAGATGGCTATCTTGACCTTCATGAATGGGAAACGATTGGATGCCTGAGTTCGGGCACAGGGAAACTGGCTGAAGGAGCGGTGAGGTTCTTTTATATGCTGCGGTATATGGATTCCTTAGGGGTTGACGCGATTATTGCAGAGCCTATTTCAGAGACGGGATTAGGGGTTGCGATGATGGATCGCCTGAGGAGAGCCTCGGTGCAAGATTCCTAGCTTGTGAAATAAGCTCAAAATTTTATCTTTTTTAAAAGAACTGTGAATAAATGGCTCCAACATACGTCCAAGCTTCTGCAAGCGCCTGATCTCGACCGCCCCCAGGGAGGTTCAGGGAAGGCTTCTGCGTCAGAGTCTGCTGAGGAGCAAGAGTTGGTTCGCCGTAGTCAGAGCGGGGATTTAGAAGCTTTTGATCTCTTGGTGACACAACATCGAGGAAGAGTTTACGGAATGGTAATCAATATGGTCAAAAACGAAGCCGATGCATGGGACCTCTCTCAAGAGGTTTTCCTTAAAGCATGGAAAGCGCTTCCACGTTTTGAAGCACGTTCCCAGTTTTCGACATGGCTTTACCGGATTACACATAATACGGTTTACGATTGGATGCGGAAAAAGAAGGTGAGTTTTTCCGGAGAGTTCAATGATGAGCTGTTGAGCCAAGATACGATTGCCGCTGGCACCGTGAGTAAACCTCAAAAGCATGACCGGCCTGATCAGGCCCTTGCTCGCTCCGAGCTTCGTCTCAAGATACAAAAGGCGATTAACTCTCTTTCTCCCGAACATTGTGAAGTGATTCAGCTTCGAGAGATTCAAGGGCTCGAGTATAAAGAAATTGCCGATATTTTAGAATGTTCGACAGGGACTGTGATGAGCCGGCTTTTTTACGCCCGGAAGAAACTTCAAACTTTATTAGAAGATGAAAAACCAACCAGACATTAAAGAACTTAGCGATTATTTTGCGGGAGTTCTCCCAGAGGCGAGAGCTTCTGAAATCGAAAAGGCTCTTGAGGGAAATCCTGAGCGATTCGATCAATATTTTGCTGAAGAAGGTTTATCTCAACTTCTCAAAGAAAATGTTCCTGCGGAGCAAGAGCCTCCCTACCCTGATTTTTTTAACTCCAAACTTCAGCAAGCGATTGAGGGAGAAGAAAGAAAAGGCGCTTCTTCTAGCGCGAAACCCTCCCTTAAAAAGAAGAAAGGATGGTCCTGGTGGGCTTGGCCTTTAGCGGTGGGATCTATGGCTTCGTGCTTTTTTGTAGGAACCCAATACCAGACGTCTTCGCAAGGTGCTGAAATGATCGCAGATCATTCGGTGCTGTATACTCCTGATGAAAACGTCAAAGCGAAAATGATTTCTCATGAGCGAGGAGTCATTATCATGCTGGACGGTCTTGATGACATTCCTGATGAGATCGACTTATCTACGGTGTCTTTTCAACATCAGGCGGAAAAAGGCCGCTTTGTAGATCGTCGCTCCGATTCTTTCTAAATAATGAAACGTGTAAGCATTTTATTTTATATAGTCCTCTCTCTTTTTGGGTATGCGGATCTAGGGAAAGAGGTTTTAGGCTCTCTCCAAGTCGATCTTGTTTATGCAACGAATGCTGAAACAAACGAGTTTTCAAAGGAAGTGAAAAGCCTTACTCTCCGGGAGGTGCGGTCTTTACAAGAGAAGGAGGTTCTTGCTTATAAGAAATACTATCTTTTGGGTTCTGATCAGCAGGATATTTACCGGAGTTATGAAAATTGGGCGTCACCGTTACGCCCAGCGGAAGACATTTTATTACGCTTCGAGCCTGAAGGGGAGGTTACAAAAGATCAAACGATTCGGATTGATCTCGAGTTTTGGCAACAAAAACGTAAAGTTCTAGCAACTGATCAGGTTTTAGAACTCCAAAAACCAATTTATATTATGGGTCCTGCGTGGAGAGAGGGGAAACTCATTCTCATCGTAAGGCTTTCTAAACTAGACCTTTAATCGGACTTTGTTCTTTGACTGATGTATTATTTTTTCCCATTCTTAGTATTACTACTCTGTATCTTACCTAGTAGTGCTCAAATCGTTTTTGAAGAAACCTTCAAGAAGGTTGATGCCGCGCCGGATGCTGAAACCGTTACGGTTTTTTTCCCCTTTATGGTCGAAGGAGGCGAGGTTGTAGAGATCGCTGAATTTGATACTCCTTGCTCGTGTTTGTCAGTGGCTATTACGGATGACAGAAGAAAGTGGCAGCCTCAGGAAAAAGGAATCGTGACTGCTGTTTTTAAGATGGGTAATTTCAAAGGGGAGGTGGATAAGCATATTTTACTCCGCTTGAAGGGCGAGCAGACTCCTTCTGAAAAGTTGACGGTAAGAGTGAAGATTCCTATCCTAGTAGAAATTGAGCCGCGCACTTTAACTTGGTCGCAAGGGGAGGGGTTAGTGGAGAAGTCGATCTCTATTGTGATCAATCAAGAAGAGCCAATGACTATTCTTGAGGTAAAACCAACCAATCAAAATTTCACTTACCATTTAGAGACGATTAAGGCGGGGCGAAAGTATGCGATTAGAATTACTCCTAAAAAAACGGATCAACAATGTGTTGGTGTGATTAGGATTCATACAGATGCTGCGATTGAGAAGCATCGTCAATATACTGCTTTTGTGGTGGTGAAAAAGAAGCTCCAGAAATCAGAGGTAAGCGAATGAAGTTGGGTAAAGAGGTGATTCAGCTCCTTTTACTTTCGTTTTCATTAGCGGTAGTGGTTTGGCTGGCTCTAGGGATCCGTGGAGAAGTTTACTATTGCCCACCCAAAGAGGCTTTAGGAGAGGGGGAGGTTTGTATCGAGAGTGTTAGGGAAGAGGAGGGGGTGCTCTGGGTAGATGCCCGAGTTCGGAGTGATTTTGAAAAAGCCACAGCTCCTGCCGCGATTTTAATTTCAGCTCACCCGGATGAAGATCCTCAACTCCAAATAGCCGAGGAAGCCGAGGCTCTAGTGCAGGCTCAAAAAATCATTGTTTTTTGCCGTTCGCAAGCTTGTGAGTCGAGTAAAGTCATTGCGAAGTTGATTCTAGAATCAGGACTTCATACCGAGGTGAAAACCCTGCATGGGGGTGAAGCGGCATTGAAGTCGGTCGGGTTATTAGTCCCAGCGGAATGATTCAATTTTAATAAGTTCAACAAAAGGTTGAGCTGGAGAGCTTAAATTCCACTTTAAGAGGATCGTAGCCGGGAAAGTGGTTCCCCACGAATGGTGTTGAGACTGGATGATCTTTTGCGCGATCTCCTTGTCATGATGGAAATAGGCAAAGTGAGGAGATTGATCGGATCGATACCCCTTGAGCTGAAGATAAGAAAATTGCTTCGGATTAGGAATGTCGTGAAAACAAAACTCAAAAGGAGTGACTAGAGTATGGACTCGTAATGAGGCGGGAGAGGGATTATTAAGAAATTTTTTGAGGCGCTCAGAAAGGTTTTCTAGGAAAATGGGAGCGGAAACTTGAAAGGTTTTGGTTTCTTCATTTCGAAGAACTAAAATACTAAAATGCTGGGCAAGCTGAGGAAGTTTGCGGGTGAATTTGATTTCAAAAATTTTAGAAGAGCCTTTTTGATATGAAGGGTAATGCTCAGAGGTATCTTTCCAGAATTCGGCTTTTGGGAATTTTTTGGTTAGAAGAGATTGATGAGGGTCGAAGTTAGGGTCTAGCCCTTCGAAGTGAGTATAAGGAGCTCGATTTTCATAAGGAAAGGCAGTGAGAAAGCGGTAGACTGAGGAGTTGGCTTGATCTGTTTCCGGGATGAGGGGCTCCGAATCTGACAGGGGAGAAGGAAGCGAGTCCGTGGAGGAAGTAAGATCGGCAGAGGAATCGCTATCAAAAGCAGCTTCCAAAATGATTTTTTCAAAACCAGTGAGGCCACGCCCTTGGAGGGTGTCTTTCTCTTTTGTGGTGGATTGATTGAGGTCTTCTTTGGGTAGAGGCGGAGCTTCTGGAAGTGAGATAACCTCAGGATGGGGGCCTTTAAAAAACAAGGGGGTTTTGATGCAAAGGAAGGTCCAAAGCGCGATCGCTAAGATACTACAAAACGGAATGCAGAATCTTAAAAAAGACGGTGTGCTTTTGGGAGGCGGCTCTTGGAGCTGCTGCTTAGATGGCTCTTTTTGCTCGAGGGGGGCTGTGACCTTATGCCTGCAATGTGGGCAGGGTGCCGTTTTACCCGCTTGATCAAGAGGGGCGCGAAGGATTGATTTGCAAGAGGGACAAGTGAATTTCAAAGTCTCCATTCGCAAGTTCAGTGTTCCATCGGGCTCTCTCCGGAAGCGATCGCAAGATCGGCATCTTCTTCAGGAAGGAAGTTTCTAAACCTCGTTTTATCGATCGCTTTCATATAAGCTTCTTGAGGGCTAACGATCCCTTCTCTGAGCTTATCCCAAATGGCATCATCCATGAATTGCATGCCTTCGCTTTTTCCTCCGATGATTACGTCGTAGAGCTTCTGCGTTTTTCCTTCACGAATGATGGAGGCAACAGCGGTATTGGAAAAAAGAATTTCATTCACGGCGGTTCTTCCCGGTGTGTCGCAGCGTTTCATCAGGAGCTGCGCAACGACTCCTTTGAGTGAGGCCGCTAGCATCGTTCGGATTTGGGCCTGTTGACTTGCTGGGAAGACGTCTACAATTCGATCAATTGTTTTACGGGCGTTATTGGTATGGAGGGTTCCAAAGACGAGTAACCCTGTCTCGGCCGCAGTGAGGGCGAGAGAGATCGTCTCGAGGTCTCGCATTTCTCCGACAAGCACGATGTCAGCATCTTCTCTGAGAGAGGAACGGAGACCGTCTGAGAAAGTAGGAGTTTGGATCGGAACTTCACGTTGCGTGATGATACTTTGTTTACTGCGGTGAACGAACTCGATGGGTTCTTCGACTGTAATGATATGGCGCGAAAAATTCGTATTGATGTAATCAATGAGGGCGGCAAGAGTGGTCGACTTTCCGGAGCCAGTAGGGCCCGTTATCAAGACAAGCCCAGAACGCATATGGGCAAATTCTTTGATGACAGACGGAATGTTTAGGTCTTCAAGTGAAACAATTTTAGTAGGAATCAGACGGAAGACGGCCGCGTAACCATTTTGTTGCTTCAGGTAATTACACCGGAAGCGTGATTCATCATCCATCGCGTAAGCGAAATCTAGATCACCAGATTTCTTATATCGAGCAAAAGCCTTTGGCTCTGCGATTTCCTCGAGCATTTCCTCGAAAGAGGGGCCTTCTAAAACGGGTTCGTTAGGAATAGAAACAATGGACCCGTGTTTACGTATTTTAGGAGGTTCTCCTTCAGAAAGGTGCAAATCAGAACCACCTTCTGAGACAAGGTGTTGAAAGAAACGATCAATAGTAGCCATGTGATTCTAATTTTTAGAGATTTAAGAAAGATTTCATTTCAGGTTTGTCGACGCATCTAAATAGCATTTCTTCAGCGGAAATGGTTCCCTTGGAGTAAAGCTCTTTGAGAGAGTCATCCATGGTGATCATCCCGACATTTTTACCGGTCTGCATGATACCGGGTAGCATAAATGTTTTGCCGTCCCGAACCGTTGAGGCCACCGCGGAGGTGTTTACTAATACTTCGAGAGCTAGTGCACGACCCTGGCCGTCTGCTTTTGGAATGAGTTGTTGCGAAATGATTCCTCGTAAGGATTCACTTACCATAATCCGAATTTGTTCTCGTTGATCGACAGGAAAGACGTCAAGAATTCGGTCGAGGGTGCGGGGAGCATCACTTGTGTGAAGCGTTCCTAAAACGAGGTGGCCTGTTTCAGCCGCGGTGAGGGCGAGAGAAATCGTCTCAAGGTCTCGCATCTCCCCGATCATAATAACATCAGGATCTTCTCGAAGGGCTCCTCGAAGGGCTTTTGGAAATGATTCGGTATGCGAGGTGACTTCACGTTGGTTGACGTGGCACTTCTTTGATTTGAAGACATACTCAATCGGGTCTTCAAGAGTCAGAATATGTTCTTCGCGGTCTTGGTTAATGAAATCAACGAGGGAAGCTAAGGTTGTTGATTTTCCTGAACCTACGGAGCCGGTCACCAGAATCAGCCCGTTCTGATAACGAGTGAGGGGAACTAAGTGGTTTTTCGGGAGCCCAAGCTCTTCCATGGTTCGGATCGAGCTCGTGTCAATGATCCGGAAAACAAGATCTAAACCTAAGCGCTGTTTAACGACTGACGCCCTGAAGCGGCCAATATCTGAAGCGTAAGCAAAATCGATGTCGCCACGTTCTTCTAGTAGGGCGAGTTGTTTATCAGTGAGAAATGAGTGAACTAACTTTGTGGTGTCTTCTTTGGTGAGGACAGCGTGCTCTTCCCACATGGGAGCTAGAGTCCCGTAGCGTCGCCAAGTAGGCTTTGAGGCGGTGGGGAGATGAAGGTCAGAGCAGTCATACTCGATGGCTAATTTTAAATAGTCATCGACGTGAGAGAGAGTTTGGATTTCTTCAGGCATGAAACAGAAAGCCAGGAAAAGGCATTTAGGTTACCGACTATCCAAACAGATGGATGAGAGTGAAGCCAAGAAGGAAACGGTCAGAAAGGCATATTTTATTCACTCCATGGGAATGAGTCCTTCAGAACGAAGAGTTTTTCTTAACTAAGCGGGACACAAAAGCTTTTGCGGCCGGTTGAGAAATCGCGAGAAGCCAGTGGAATACCTTTTTTTGGTCAGAGGGATGAGAAGCCATTACCGTTGCCGCGAGTGCTTGTTTTTTACGAGCCTTAACCTTACCCCTGACGAGAAGAGTTCCCGCGCAAGCGAGGCAAAAGGCGCCAATAAGCAACTTGTGGCGAGTATGGATTTTTCTTTGTAGAGCTCCCCCTCCTGATGCTCGAAGGGCCCCTCGGTGCGGGAGAGCAAGCTGGTTACGAGAGGTGTCTAGGGCTGCGACTAGAGCCTTTTTCCTTAATGCGACTTCTTCTTTTTGAGCCATGACTGTTCTTTTTTCAGTTCGTTAAGAGATTCGCCAAAAAGAGGTCCATGTTGGGGCTTTCTTTTCGCAAAGAGGAGGAAGATGAGTAAGATGAAAAGGTGAACAAGAGCTAGAATCGCCGTCATAGGCTCCCAGCTCAGTTCAGGATACTTATTTCCAATAGAGCTTTTAGTGAAAGCAACGGAGCTAAATCCGATGATACTCGCAATCAAAAGCAGATAGAATAAGAGGCCCGCAATCAAAGAGACCATGTAAAACAGGGCCGTCTTTGATAAGTGAGAGCTCGCTTCTTTGGCCTCCAGAAGTAAGAGCTCTTTGCGAACTTTACTGTAGTTAGCTGCTTCAGATTTTAACTGGAGCAGAGGAGAAAGAAGCTTGAAACCTTTGGTGAGTTTTGAGCTCTCGGTCTCATAAGATGGAGGGAGTTCTTCCATTGAAAATCAGAGTCTCTTGTCGTGGGATTCAGATTCGATGAAGCGATACACTCATCGACGAACCATAAGACCAACAAGGAATCCGGCGCCTAAGGCAATGAGAGCTGATTTGGTAGGATTCGCTTTGATGTAATTTTCTGTCGATTCGTGAAGCTCCTGAGCCTTGTCTTTCGTTTGCTTGAATTGCTCTTCAGCAACCACTTTTGCTTGAGAAGCTTTTTCGCCGGCAACTTGTTTTATTTCAGTTGCTTTGGTAGCGGCTACATCCTTGAGAAGTGACGCTTTTTCTACGGCTGTTTCTTTAATCGCACGTGCTTTCTCATTTGCTTTTGCGGCTCCAGCAGAGGCTGCTGCACGCAAATCATTTGCGGCTTGAGAATTTTGTGATTCCGGGAAATGAGGGGTAGGTTCGAGTGTTTCAGACATGTTACGTCACACCACTATGCATTGATTTCCTGATGAGGCAAGTGAGGAAGTTTTGGCTTCTATGAGGTTTTTGGGATTTTTTTAAGGAGAATGATTCGTTCCTTTTCGGGAGGAGCGGTGAAGGGTTTGTTTTTCCAACGAGGATCATTAATAGTCCCGTCTGCGTGGAATTGAAATAATCCCAAAAAGGGCTTTAGAGGAAGTGTGATAAATCCAATGAGGCCACGAGTGTTAGTGCGGATCGTGAGATTTACTTTTTGTGTTTTGAAATTAATATTCCCGCTACCAGTGGTTCGGATACTTGATGTTTCAGCAATGAAGTCGTCGGTATAAAGAATTCCTTTTCGAATGAGATAAGAGCAAGAAGCGTTTTTAGCTCTTTCATATCCGTTACGTTTGTCTTGTGTGACGGTTTGTAAAATCGGTGAAAGTGGCCCAAAGATAGGAACGGAGAAGAGGTTACCCTTTTTGAGTAGAATATTCCCTTGTCCATTGAGTTTTGAGAGATCTTCCCCATCGCCTGAAAGGGTGAGAGATCCGTCGAGTGTTCCGGTTTGTTTTTTTGGGATTTTATAAGTGGTTCCAAGTTGACTGAGTTGTAAATTGTTCCAACCGAATTGACCTTGATAAGTGGGTTTTTGACCTTTTGGACGGAGGGTGAGTTTCAAATCTCCTTTGAGGTTACCCCCGAAAACAGAAGCAGTGAGTGGGCTGAGATGAACGTGCTTGGGGGAGATGTGTAAATGTGAGGAGAACTGGCGAAATACGACATCTTTCCCTAGAAACGGCACGATCATGCCACCACGGCTTTGGAGAATCACATTGAGATCAGTTTTCTGCTGTCGCTCTGGATCTAGGTCGATCACTCCTTCGACGAGAAAATCGGGAAACCTTTGAAATTGAAAAACATTAAGCGTTTGCGCAAGCTGAGGGAGAAACATCGAGAGAATGTCTTGTGGCGGAGCAGATCCTTGAACGCCTTGGAGTGTGAGTGTTTCCAAGTGGTTATCATTGGAGATCTTCAACCCTTTGACGAAGGCGGAAGAAGGTGTCTTATAAGCTTTGGTCATCGGGTGCTGACGGAGATCAAGTTCAACGTCGACGTTTTCATAGCTCCCTCCATTTTGATCGATACGAAAGTCTCCAGAGACTTGATTGAGAGGGATTCCCCGGTAAGAGGTTTTTTTTGCCATCACACTGCCTTCAGCTAAATACTGACGGGAGGAGCGCTTGGTGAAGCCTTTGATGCGAAGTTTGAGTGAAGTTTCGGGAGTGTAGCCAACCCAAGAAGCGATCATATAAAGAGCTTCGTCAGGCTTAAAAAAGGAGAGTGCTAGCTTGGGGCTCGCGGAACTGATGAAATCGTAAACGATTTGCTTTTGATCAACGTTGAGAGACCCTTTGATCTCCCCACTTTCATGTTCGATGCTGATATTGCGAAATTTAAAGAGGTTTTCTAGAACATGGAATTCGAAGGCGAGGTTAGAGAGGTCAATCCCTTTAACATTGATATTTTCTAGTTTAAGAGCTCCAGAAGTTTCATATTGAGCCCAGTTTTTGAGGTTCTCGGGATCGGCTTCCCCGGAGATTTCGAGATGGAAGGAAGACTCTTTTGTCACTTTTAGGTTGGTGACTAAGTCGTGCAGCGATCCCTCAGAGGGGATAAAAGGCGCTAGAATCTGGGGAGTGAAGCTCGTTCGGAAGTCATATCGGATTTGCTGGTCCTTCATGAGGATTTTCCCGCTGAGTAACCCTTTCTCATGCTGTAATGAAATTTCAGGAAGAAAGAGGTTCCCATTTTTCCATGAAAAGGGGGAGTCAAGAGAGGTGAACTTTTGACCAAGAAAGGAAAAGTCCTGATGATGAACGTGCCCTGTGACGACGTTCTGGTTTTGTTGAGTAGAGTGATTCAGCTTACCCTGGAGCTTGATCAAAGGCGGGTGTTGAGAAGAAAGGCTCTCAAGAGTATGGATCCCTAAGACCGTTCTGAGAAATTTAGAAAGGTGGAGGCTAGAGGTCGCAGACCATGCGCCTAATGATTGGCTAAAGTCATATTTAAGCTGAAGCGCGAGAGCTCCGGTCCCGTCGTCGAATGTCGCTTGAGAGATTTTGAGCCTCTTTTGAAAATAGGTCCCTTCAATTTGAGTTTCATTGATGAGGTATTGGTCGATAGAAAGGTTCTGAGCAGAAAGAGTGAAAGCTATTTTGAGATTATCGGCTTGTCCTGAAAGGTGGAGATCGACATGAGGTGGAGTGTTTTTAGGAAATTGCCATCTTTGCGTTGCGGCTAGGATTTTGGAGTAAATCTCTTCAAAGGCGAGTGGCTCGGCGCCTTTTTTGTCAAAGAGAGACTGGAATGCTTTGATTTCTCCGTGAACGGAGAGATTGATGCCATTGAGCATTCCTTCGAGTTTGTGAATGCGAATGGTGTTTTTTCGGTTAATTCCGATTCGGCCTCGCATCTCTTCAAATAAGAGTGGTTTGAGCTCAGTATTTTGGAAGGAGGGTTCCCATTGTGCCTTTGAGAACTTTAATTCTCTAGGGAGAAAAATCCCGCGAATCGCTTTGGATCGGTCGACTTTGAGGGTAACTTCGCTGGCGGAAGCTTCTTTATGACCGGGGCTTCTTACTCGAAGCTTTTTGATGGAGACCCCTTTCGTGAGATGAAAGTGGATTTTTTCAAAATCGATCGAGATGCCTTTTTTTTGAGCAAATTCTTTAATGAACTCGCCTGATTTCCCTTCGAATCCCTGTTGATTGATCCATAAGCTGCCTCCCACCATCAGAAGCCCCCCTCCAATGAGAGCAAGAAAGATGGCGGTTCGAAGATGACGGAACCATCGATGTTGTAACACGGCTTCAAGATGAAGGAAGACTCTCCTTGCGAGAAGAAAAAAGAGTGGTCGTAGACTTTAGGCTCGGGTTAGAGGATTAATTCGGGCTACTCTTGGGCAAGAATCACATGGAGCTGGCGGTTTTAGGAAGTGGAAGTAAAGGGAATGCGGTGGTATTAAAATCGCCAAGCAGATGTGTGCTCATTGATGCAGGGCTCTCCGCGAAACAGATCGAGCTAAGAATGAAGCTTCTCGGGTTAGCGCTTTCAGATTTGGACGCTGTTTTTCTGACACATGAGCATCAAGACCACTGCGGAGGGCTTCGAGTTTTAATGCGAAAGCTTGCGATCCCGATTTATGCGAATGCGATGACGAAAGAGGTCGTGGCGGAAAGGTTTCAAGGAGACGAACGATGGGTTTTATTTGAAAGTGGTCATCGGTTTGGATTCGAGGAATGGGAGGTTGAATCGGTTTCAGTTCCCCATGATGCGGTTGACCCCGTCTCATTCATTTTCAAGACAGAGCATGGACAGGTAGGAGTGGTGACTGATCTAGGCTACATTACTCCGGTTTTGGAGAAGGCATTGGAGGGGACTCAAATATTATTCATCGAGGCAAATTATGATCCTCTTCTTCTTGAGCAAGACATGAAACGGCCTTGGTCGATTAAGCAGAGAATCTCCTCCAAGCATGGTCATCTTTCGAATGGGCAATGCGCGCAGCTCATTTCTTATTTACAAGAGTCAGGTTTAGAAAAGGTAATCATTGGACATTTAAGCAGCGATTGTAATCATCATGATCGAATCTACGAAGAGCTTGCGGCTTCAATGCAACGAGGTCTTGAAGTTGTTATTGCGGAGCAAGGGAGTCCTACTCCTTGGGTTTCTATCCGGCCTTCCGCGGTCGAGTCAGTGCAAGATCTCGGTCAGGCTCAATTTTTATTCTAGGGGGCTCAGGCAGATTGGCGGTTGCTTCTTTGCCTTATTCTTGGTTAATCAAAGACCTCTTATCGATTTTATGTCGGATTCCAATCACATCCCCGTGCAGCCGAGTTACGAAGATTTTTGTTCCCTTGCGACTCAAGGAAACGTGATCCCGGTCTATGCACAGTTAGCTGCTGATTTCGAAACGCCTCTGTCTGCGTTTCAGAAAATAAGCGATGGGCGTTACGCCTTTTTATTTGAAAGCGCAGAAAGCACTGATGCGAGTGGGAGGTGGTCTATTCTAGGGAGCGATCCGAAATGGACTTTTAAAGCCGAAGGGCGAGAAATTACGGTTTCGGACGATCAGGGGACGAGGACGTATGAGGGAGAAGTCTTGGAAGAATTGGAGACGTTGATGGAATCGTATCGTCCTGTGAAACATGGAACGCTTCCTCCCTTTTATGGAGGGGCGGTAGGTTATCTCGGGTATGATGCGGTGCGCCTTTTTGAACCAACGATTCCGGCGCCTCCTAAAGATGAGTTAGGGCTTCCTGAATCCGTCTTTATTCTATCTGAATCGTTGCTGATTTTTGATCACCGCCTTCGTCGGATTCATGTGATTGCTAATGCGATCCTTCCTGAAGGAGGAGATCTCGAGCAGAGTTACCAGGAAGCTGTTAACCGAGTTCTTGAGATGGTTAGTCAACTCGACCAACCTCTTCATGTGACGCCTCTTAACGGGTTTGTTTCGATTCCGGAGCCGAAGGCTGAGAGTAATACCACGCAGGAGCAGTATGAGAATATGGTGCTTAAGGCGAAGGAATATATTACAGCAGGAGACGTCTTTCAGGTCGTTCCTTCCCAGCGCTTCGAGACAGATTTTGAGGGGACCTCGATCGATCTTTATCGCGCTTTACGCCATGTAAATCCTTCTCCTTATATGTTTATTTTGGAGCTAGAGGACTTCTCTCTTGTTGGGAGCTCTCCTGAAGTTCATGTGCGGGCGATTGATCAAAAAATTGAGATTAGGCCGATTGCAGGAACCCGTTGGAGGGGCGCAACCCCTGAGGAGGATGAGGCCCTGGCCGAGGATTTATTAGCGGATGAGAAAGAATGCGCGGAGCACTTGATGCTCGTGGATTTAGCTCGAAATGATGTGGGTCGGATTGCCGAACACGGCACCGTGGTAGTGGACGATTTGAAAATTGTCGAAAAATATAGCCACGTGATGCATATCGTCTCGAATGTTTCAGGAAAGCTTTCTGGTGATTATAGCAGCTATGATGTTCTTCGTGCCACTTTCCCTGCGGGGACTGTGAGTGGAGCTCCCAAGATCCGCGCGATGCAGATTATTAATGAGATGGAGCAAAGCAAACGTTGTGCTTATGCCGGCGCAGTAGGTTATTTTGGTTGGGATGGGGCGCATGATTCCTGTATTGCGCTACGAACTTGTTTGCTTAAAGAGGGGAAAGCTTATGTTCAGGCGGGGGCTGGAGTCGTGGCGGATAGTCATCCTACGTATGAATATGAAGAGACGGTCAATAAGGCGATGGGAATGTTGCGTGCGATCGAGCTTGCTAAAACAATTTAATTACAATGCTTCTAGTTATAGATAATTACGACTCCTTCACCTATAATTTGGTGCAGTATTTTGGGGAGCTTGGTGCGGAGATGAAAGTCGTCCGTAATGACGCGGTCACAGTGGAAGATGTTCGGAAACTTGCGCCTAGCCACCTTTGTGTTTCTCCTGGGCCTTGTAGCCCTAATGAGGCTGGAGTGAGTTGTGATGTGATTGAGGCCTTTGCTCCGACGATTCCTATTTTAGGGGTTTGTCTGGGGCATCAATCGATTGGTCAAGTTTTTGGCGGGAAGGTGGTGCGAGCTTCAGTGCTTATGCATGGCAAGACCTCACAAGTTCATCATCAGGGCCAAAGTGTCTTTGCGGGTTTGCCGTCCCCATTCCAAGCTACACGTTACCATTCACTAACAGTCGAGGAAGAGAGCTTGCCAGAGTGCTTAGAAATCACCGCGCGCACGGAAGATGGTCATATCATGGGTCTCAAGCATCGAGAATATGAAGTGCATGGAGTGCAGTTCCATCCGGAGTCCATTCTTACGGAGCATGGGAAAGCGATGCTGCAAACTTTTTTAAATTACTCTTCGTAAGGCCACTTAAAGGCTTTTTAGAAGTCGTGTGAGAAAAGAAAAAAGCCATTGCGGGGTAAAAATTCACAATGACTTTTTTTAGAACGGTAAAAATTATGCCGAGTAAACGGAACTCTTACCGAGCTTTTTCACAATAAGGTAATAAAAGACGGGGCGTAGTTTAGAGCGGTTTGATTTCCCAATCGCGTCGACCGCGTATTGAATGGCTTCATCTTGCTTTCCTTCGTCAGAAACACCTAATTTTCCGGCAATAAATTTTTCTTTGATCGTTTTCATCTCTCCTGCGTCAGAGGCTGCCACAAGGTTAGCATCTTTATTGTAGATAGAGGGCCCAAGACCTTTAGCGATCGCGTGAAGGAGGGTTTCATCACAGGAAATGGATTGAGCTTCCATTTGTTTTTTACATGCTTCAATAGCGTCGTCGAATTTACTCATAGTTCTTTATCACTGTCAGATGAGAGGAAATGCTTCAAGAGAAAATGGATGAGGAGGGGCGACTTTCATCACTTTCGGTGAAGCTCGCGGAAAGATTTTTCACGAGCTTTTGGAGGGTTTCAATCAGCGGAATGGGGGGTGAGTCACGAAAGGAAGTGATTCGAGGCATCCAGAGGAGTCCGCCCCGATGACCTGATGAATAAAAAGGTGCTTCAAAGACGAAAGCGATTTTGCGATGGCTTTTTTTCGCGCCGAGACCTCGCTTTATTCGACAATGACAGGGGTGCCGACCTTGGCGTTTTCGAAGAAAGTTTTAGCCATGTGGTCAGGAAGTCTGATGCATCCATGAGAAGCGGCGTATCCTGGAAGGTGTCCAGTGTGCATCCCAATTCCACCATTGAATCGCATAAAGTAAGGCATCGGAGCACGATGGAACGTTTGCCCCGCTTTAGCGCGATGTTTTCTGGTATCAGCGTCGTCATTGATGACCTTCCCCGTCGCGTTGTCTTTAATGACACCGTAAAGAGAAGAGAAATGGTTTTTGTTCTTTTGCGTAATACGGAATTTCCCTTTAGGAGTTCGGCGAGTCGCAATTCCTGAAGAGATGGGAGACATTCCTACGATTTGGTCTCCTTTGTAAAAATAAGCTTTTTGCTCGGCAAGGTTGATTCTGATGCTGGGTGTGCCAGAAATCCCATCGCCATCCCAAAATGCGGAGCTTGTGAGAGGATTTAAGGAGGAATTTTGAGGAGTGGTGCCTAAGTCTGCCATATAGCGGCTCGTGGGCTTTCCTCCTTGAGATGAGGAGACCGGCACACAAGCGACCAGGCCGAAGCTTACCGCAAGAGAAAATAAGAGAAGAGCGATCTTAGAGGGAACTGGGAATGTTGTCATAATGAAATGAAGGGATTTTCAAAAAAGAAATCATTCTAAAAGTTTGCTGTCGAGCATGATCGTGACGGGCCCGTCATTGACGAGGCTTATTTCCATATGTTTTCCGAAGTCTCCGGTATGAATGTCTTTTTTTGCTAAAGATTGAAGGGTTTGGATAAAATGAAGATAGAGAGGCTGAGCTACTTCGGGGGATGCAGAGCGAGAAAAGGAGGGGCGATTTCCTTTGCGGGTGCTTGCGTAGAGCGTAAATTGACTGACGACTAGAAAGTCTGCATCAGCCTGCTCTGCATTAAGGTTCATGCGTCCTTGTTCATCATCAAAGAGTCGCAATTTCATAATTTTGGATGCGAGCCAATGAATCTCTTTTTCGGTGTCTTCGGGGGCGAGAGCGAGCAGAATGAGAACGCCAGGCCCGATTTTTCCCGTGACGGTATGAGCCACTTGGACTTCAGCTCGCTTCACTCTTTGGATGACAGCTCTCATATCGGTATGTTGAAGAAGTTCTCCATTCGAAGCATCTAAAAAATGATTGAAGGAGGCCGTGCTCTTTCTTTAAACATTCCTAAAGATGAATATTCACCACCTCGAACTTTTTTATTACGTTGCAAAGTATGAGGGGATTAGTGCTGCGGTGAAAAAAATGCCTTACCAAATTCAGCAGCCTGCGGTGAGTTCCCAGGTTTTGCAGCTGGAGAAAGATTTAGGGGTTTCTCTTTTTCATCGTCGTCCCTTCGAGCTTACGAGAGAAGGAGAAAAGCTGTATGATTTTGCCTACCCTTTTTTTTCAAAGCTAGATGAGGTTGAAGCCTCGCTACGGGGAGGAGATTCAGTGACTTTAGTCTTAGGGGCTTCAGCAACGGTCGCTCGCATGCATATGCCAGAGGTCTTATTGAGATTGCAGGAAGAAGTTCCCGGACTCAAATTACAGGTCAAAGATGTTCCCCTTCAGGAAGTTCCGGTGCAGCTGAAGCGGGGAGAGATTGATGTCTTTGTGGGCCCCGTTCACCCCTACGAGGCTTCTTCTAGTGAAATAGCTCCTCTGATGAAGCTTTCGCTGTGTTTTTTGGTGCCTGAGAACCACCCTGCTCAGAGAGATTCTCAAATTTGGGACTTATTGAAAAAGGAATCCGGAAAGTTAGGTTCGAATGCCTTGATCACACTCAAGCAATCAGAGGTCATTCGAGATTTGTTCGAAGAAGGGCTTTTGACTCAGGGGCTACAGTGGCAGCCAGACTTTGAGACTTCTTCTCTAGAAGTGGTTGAAGAATATGTTCTTCGAGGCTTTGGAGTTGGGGTCAGTGTTATCGTTCCAGGGATGACTCTTCCTGAAGGATTACGAAGCTTGCCTTTGAGCCGGTTTCCGAAGTTAATCATTGCGGGGGTTTATCAAGGAGAAATGAAGCCTTTAGTGAAACGATTTTTGCGAATAGGGACAAAAGTAGCAAAAGAAATTAAGGTTTGAATTATTAAAATTAATTATTATAGATAAAAAAGTAACTATGAAAAACGGACTCATTCTTAAAATCAGTTGCCCAGATCAGCCCGGAGTAGTCGCAAAAATTGCGGGTTATATTTCGGATCATAATGGGAACTTGGTCGAGTTTAATCAATTCACAGATCGAGAGAAGGAGCGCTTCTTTGCCCGAGTAGAAATTGATGCCGAAAATCTTGAGGTTGATCTTGATACTTTTGTAAATGGTTTTGAAGCTTTAGGCAAATCACTCAAGGCTGATTACACTTTCCGCAAACTTCCTTACTTGATGAAGACGGCGATTTTGGTGACGAAGACCGACCACTGCCTTAATGATTTATTGTGGAGAACTCAATTAGGCGAAATGCCGATTGAAATCACTTCGATTATAGGTAACCGCACTGACTGCCAAGAGATTGCGGAAAAAGCGGGGATTCCTTTTCATTTCATTGAAATGGACGGTGAAAAAAAAGAAGCCGGCTTCAAGAAAATAAGCCAAATCACTAAAGAGGAAGGCGTTGAGCTTGTTGTTTTGGCGCGCTTTATGCAGATCATGCCTGAATGGTTCTGTGATGCTTATAGAGGGAGTATGATCAATATTCACCACAGTTTTTTACCTGCTTTCATTGGGGCGAATCCTTACCGCAAAGCTTATGAGCGCAGCGTGAAATATATCGGAGCGACCTGTCATTATGTCACTGGAGATCTCGATGCAGGGCCTATTATTGAACAAGAAGTTTCTCGGATTCAACACTTCCATAGTGTGAAAGATTTAGTTCGTCTTGGCCGTGATTGCGAGCGCACCGCGTTAGCTCGTGGAATTCGACTTCATGTCCATGAACGCACCATTATTGATGATAACCGTGCCATTACTTTCCCAGATTGATCTGTAAAGGAGAGGCTTTTTTGTAAAAATTTCCTGAATCGTTTCACTCCATCCTCTCTGGAATTTTTGGTTCTAGAGGGGCCGGAGACTGGTGACGTTTCAGGATTTTTTTGAGTCTGGGGCCAAAAGGTTGAGACAACGCTTTTTGAAAATCGGCCGCCGATTCAATCCTTTCAAAGGCAGGGAGTTCGTAATGATTTTGTTTTGTGTAAGGCTTTTTGAGTGCCTCAAAATAGAGGCCCTCATGAGGGCTTTTCCCGGTGATGTAATCATGCGATTGCTTGGCTAAGGCGGTATGAATGACGCGAGCTGAAAGCATCGGGCAGAGGAGTGAGCCTTGGCAAATGAAGTCAAAGCCTTCCTCTTTTATAGGGAAAGCGGGGGTTTGAGGTTGAGAGGTGAATTCAATAGAAACAGGTTCTCCTCCCCAGTCTTTAAGGGAATACAGGCCTGTTTGACTCATTTCATATTGATCCCCCATGAGCGGTAAAATCCAAAAACGAATCGCGTCTAAGGCCTTTTCATCAGAGTAAAGGAAACGAAGATGAAAGTCTTGTAACCCTTTCATTTGCTCAAGAGAGAATTCGACTAAGCTTTCATACGCAGAAGATCCATATTCACCCCAATCGAATTGTTGGCAGGCTTCTAAAGGCTCCATGATTTCCAAGATCAAAAGGCGCTTTTGGGTAGGAGTAGACATATGATGAGAAGTTTAAAAATAGGACAGTTTCATTTATCGTTGAAAAGAAAATCGATCAAGTAATAGTGGAGCAGATGTCACACCGCACTATTACACCTCAAGAACTCATCGAAGGGGTCTTTAAACCACAGAAAATAGGAGGGATTGCTCTCTTTATTTTGATTGCTTCTGTTCTGGCGACTTCCATTTACAGTGTTCCTGCTGATTCAAAAGCCGTTGTGCTTCGATTCGGTAAGGTTCTCAAAACGGTTGATCCCGGTCTTAATTTCAAACTTCCCTTTGGAATTGATAGAAAATACAGCGTGCGCGTGAAGCGTCAACAAAAGCTCGAGTTTGGCTTTGGAACTCCTGGCGCGACCAATAAGTATCAATTTTCAAGTAGTTATGATCGCTGGGGGAAAAAAGAACAGGAAGTCGAGAAATCGATGATTACAGGTGATAAGAATGCGGCCCTGGTTGAATGGATTGTTCAATATCGGATTACTGATCCAGAAGCTTATACCTTCAAGGTTCGTAACCCGGAAGACACACTGCGGGATTCTTCGGAATCAGTGATGCGGGAAGTGGTTGGGGATCGCACCATTGATGAGGTCTTGACGATTGGGAGGCAAGCAATTGAGTCGGAAGCATTAGAAAAGCTTCAAACCCTTGCGGATCGTTACGAACTAGGCTTTGAAATTGATCAAGTTCAGCTGATTAACGTGAACCCTCCTGCCCCGGTGCAAGCTTCCTTCAATGAAGTTAATAAGGCTCAGCAAGAGAGAGAGCAGAAGATTAATAACGCGAAGGGGGAGTATAACAAGGCCGTCCCAAGAGCACGAGGGGAGGCTGACCGGAGTATCGCCGAAGCTGAAGGAAAGGCGACACAGCGCGTGAATGAATCACTAGGTGACGCTAAACGCTTCCAAGCTCTTCTGACCGAATATTTGAAGGCTCCAGAGGTCACTCGGAGTCGTCTTTATTATGAAAAAATGCAGGAGGTTCTACCTCGTGCGAAAAATAAATATATTATTGATGAGGAGGTGAAAGGCCTTCTGCCTCTTCTTAAGTTGAATCAATAAAACACTCAGCAACATTTTAAAAACGATGAAAAAATTATTTGGAAGTTTCGGAATCATTCTTTTGGTTCTCCTCGGGATGCTCTTTTCTCAGATCGCCTTTATTGTCGAAGAGAGAGATCAATCTATTATCACCGAATTTGGGAAACCTATCGGAAATCCTATCACGAAGGCCGGCCTTTATTTCAAAAAGCCGTTCATTCAGAAAGTGATCAAGATTGATAAGCGCGTTTTAGAATGGGACGGGCATGTGACTCAGATGCCGACACGTGATAAACTTTACATCTTTGTAGATACTTTCGCTCGTTGGAGGATTGTTGACCCTCTTCGTTACTTTACATCACTCACAGATGAGCGCAGCGCACGGTCTCGGATGAATGATATCTTAGGGAGTGAAACCCGTAATGCGGTCGCTAAACATGATCTCATTGAGATGATTCGGACCACGAAGGGGAGAGTGCCTATTCAAATCGAAGGGGAAGAAAAAGATCTTGATTTCGAATCGATTCAGCGTGGCCGAGCTTTGGTTGAGAAAGACATTTTTGATAATTCTCGTCCTAAGCTAGAGACCTTTGGAATTGAGCTTTTAGATATTCGATTTAAGCGTATTAACTATAATGAGCAGGTCGAACGCGAGATTTTCGCCCGGATGACAAGTGAGCGTAAGCAAATTGCGGAACGATTCCGCTCGGACGGGGCTGGAGAAGCCGAGCGTATCATTGGTTCTAGAGAAAAAGAAGTGCGCGAAATTCGTTCAGAAGCTTACCGCAAAGTTCAAGAAATCCTTGGGGAAGCAGATGCTAAATCAACTAAAATTTATGCGGATGCTTATGGGAGTAATCAGGAAGTAGTCGATTTCTATCGATTCGTCAAAACGTTGGAAACCTATGATAAAGTGATCGATGCTAATACTTCGACCATTTTATCGACGGATTCAGAACTCTATAAGCTTTTAAAAACATCAGTTAAATAAGATCAAGCTCTCAAAAAGCGTGTCATCTCTTCAATCGAGCTTGAAACCTTTTGAGAATGAGGGCAGATTGCTCCACCGCGCGAAAGCGACCGATTTTTCACTGTTATGTCACAGCCCATTTACATTCCTGATGACGCCCCATTCAACGCCGAGCAGCGTGCTTGGTTGAATGAATTTTTTGCGAAAACTTTAGCAGGGCTTCCTAGTGGCTCGATGGCCTCTCAAGGCCCTTCTATCCCTGTTACGATTCTTTGGGGATCGCAGACAGGGAATGCGGAAGGAATTGCCAAGAAACTCGCGAAGGCGATGAATCAAGGTGGTTACGATGCTAAAACCGTCGATATGGCGGATTATGACGTTTCCATCTTGGCTCAAGAGAAGCACCTTCTTCTCATTACAAGCACCTATGGTGACGGTGAGCCACCAGATAATGCCGCGGCATTCCATGAAGCGATTCTATCTGATACGGCCCCTAAGTTAGAAGGCCTTAAGTATGCGGTCTTTGGCCTCGGAGATACCGAATACCCAGACTATTGTCTGTGCGCGATTCAATTCGATGAACGCCTTGCGGCTCTTGGTGCGGAGCGCGTCCTGCCATTGGTTCAATGTGACGTTGATTTTGACGACGAATTTGCGCAGTGGAAGAAAGATACGATGGCGGTTTTCGGAGCGAATGCCCAAGTTGCGGCCGTAGAGGAAGATGATGTTGAAGATGGATATAGTAAGCAAAACCCTTTTCCTTCTCCGATTCTTGAAAACCGGAACTTAAACCTTCCTGGGGGTGAGAAGGAAACGCATCATGTTTCTTTTTCTCTCGAAGGTTCAGGACTTGAGTATGAAGTTGGTGATGCCTTGGGTGTCCTCCCGCGTAACCCAGAGGGAATGGTTGATGATATTATCGCAGCTCTTCCTTTTAATACTAAAGAAGAGGTTTTCATTGGAAAAAAAGAGATATCTCTGCGCGAAGCTCTTATTGAGCACTATGATATTCGCTCTCTTAATAAGAAACTTCTTACAGAATGGCAGGCTCGGAGTGGAGCACCACTCATCCGTTCTTTAATCGAATCTGATGATGCAAAAGCGATCGAAGATTTTTGTTGGGGTCGTGAATTGATCGATCTTGTTATCGAATTTCCGGCTGATTTTGGTGACGCAGAAGAATTCTTAGGAGTGCTCAAAAAGCTTCAGCCAAGACTTTATTCGATTGCTTCTAGTCCCAAAGCTCATCCCGGCGAAGTTCATCTAACGGTTGGGATTATTCGTTACCATTCTCATTATCGGGATCGGGGTGGAGTTTGCTCGACTTTCCTTTCGGATCGCACTGATGGCGTGAACCCTGGTGTTTATATGCACCATAATAAAGCATTCCGAGTTCCCGCAGATGCGAGTGTGCCAATGATCATGGTCGGTCCAGGCACAGGTATTGCTCCTTTCCGTGCATTCCTCGAAGAGAGAAAAGCAATAGAAGCGCCCGGGAAAAATTGGCTCTTTTTCGGTAACCCTCATCGCGCGACTGATTTCCTCTACGAGGATGAACTCACCGCAATGCAAGAGGCGGGAGTTCTTAACAAGCTTTCAACCGCTTTCTCCCGAGACCAAGCTCAGAAAGTCTACGTCCAAGATCGCATGATCGAGGAAGGTGAAGAACTTTGGAAATGGTTAAGTGAAGGAGGTTACTTCTATGTTTGTGGTGATGCCTCAAGAATGGCGAAGGATGTTGATAAAGCGTTGCATCAGGTGATTCAAACTCACGGTAAGATGAGTGAAGAAGAGGCTGCTCAATATGTTAGTAATCTGAAAAAGGAAAAGCGTTACGCTCGCGACGTTTACTAAGAATTACTACCATTTAACCTCCCATTTTTAATGCCTCGCGGAGAGATCCGAAGAGGCGTTTTTTTTGAATCGATGCCGCAAATTAAGATCCTTTACCAAGATGCGTGGGTTGTCGTGGTGCATAAACCAGAGGGGTATTTGGTTCATCCTGCTGATGAGCCTCAGCCTAACGATTTAGTGTTGCTAAAAGCGTTAAGGGATCAACTCGGAAAGCGTGTTAATGCCATTCACCGTCTTGATCGCCCTACTAGTGGGGTTTTACTTTTTGCTTTTGACTCTCAGGCGACCCGGTTATTGCAGCAGTCTTTAGAGCGCCAAGAATTCCAAAAAGAGTATCAAGCAGTAGTAGAAGGGGAGGTTGCGGAACAGTGGGAATGTCATGAGCCGATTCAGAAAAAAGAGGGGGCTCCTTTTAAAGCCGCTCATACCTCTTTTACTCGTGAACGAGTGGTAGAAAAAGACGGGCACTTTTTCTCCCTCATACGAGCGATTCCTCACACGGGAAGGTTTCATCAAATCCGCCGGCACCTTCTTGCAGGAGGTTTCCCAATTGTAGGAGATTACCGTTATGCCGGCATCGAGAAGTCTGATCTACTGGGGCGGCTGCTAGGAACCGGGACGCGAATGCTATTGCACGCCGAGCGATTAACATTTCCACATCCCCAAACTGGTGAACGAATACTCGTAGAGGGGCTAAGTCAAAACTGGCTCGCTGACCCGCAAATCAGGAAATAAAACCATTCCTCATTTGCATGGGCCTAAAGAGAAATAAGGTCTGTTCGAAGTTGGTTTAGAAATCCCGCTTCTTCCGAACTGAAGCCATCTCTACCGAGAAATTGTTCGACACTGTCAATGAGAAGCTCTTTTTCCTTTTCGTCGGTAAAGGGCTTTGAATGTTGGGTAACCCATTTTTTGACTTCTATGGGGTTTTCCCAGATTTCTCTGGCTTTGGCATGTTGAGTCGAGATAAAGAGGGAGCATGCGGTCGAGCTTTCCCATTCAATTTCTCCCGCGATACGGTCAAACTCTTCAGTTTCTAAAAGAGTATGTTTCCCATCGAGGTAGCATCCAAGAATGAGTAAATTAAGAAAGGCTTCACGCTGAGGTTGGGTTTTCATGAAGATGATTTTAATGATATTTGAGTGAGGGAGATATGAGAATACCGAGGTTTTTTTATACCAAAGAAAAACCTTGGGTTCTTAGTCTTCGTTTTTTTCAATTTCAATTCGAGGAAAGACTGGTTTCGGTTTTCCCGTTTGATGACCGGTCGGAAGAATCCCCCACTGACAATCAGAAAGTTTGAGATGAGAGGTCAGTTCTTCAGCTTGCAGCTGTTGAATGATTTTAGCACTTGCGCTAGGCACGATGGGGCTGAGCAAGATTGCGGCGTGAGCGCATGATTCGACCACATGATACATGACTGCGGCGAGTCGATCTTGCTGAGATTCGTCTTTGGCTAGCTCCCAGGGGCGTTGGCGCTCAAGATACCCATTGCAGAAAGAGATGTGATTATTAAGCGCGGCAAGAGCCTTAGCCACATCATAAAGCTCCATGGATTCCTGGTAAGCGTGCACGCTCTCAGTGAAGGATTTTCTCAACTTTTGACTCTCTTCGTCATCGTAGCTTGTCTCTGGGAGGCGCGCATCAAGAAACCGCTTCGTCATGTTGAGGCTACGGTTGAGAAGGTTTCCTAGGTCATTAGCGAGCTCAGTATTAAAGAGCATTATGAGGCGTTCGACATCGAAGTCGCTGTCTTTTCCCATCGGGATGTCACGCACGAGATAGTATCTAAGGGCATCGACCCCAAATCGGTCAGCAAGTTCGTCAGGGTCGACAACATTACCGATTGATTTGGACATTTTTTCTCCTCGGATATTCCACCACCCATGAACGAGAAGGGTCGGCATTTGCTTCTCCGAAAAGCCCATTGCATGAAGCATGCAAGGCCAATAGATCGCATGAGGAGGGACGAGGATATCTTTCCCAATGATGTGGGCATTTGCGGGCCACCAGTAATCAAAATCAGGTAAATCACTTCCTTCTGCCTTCTCGTATCCTGCAAAGGAGATGTAGTTAATCAAGGCGTCGAACCAAACATAGGTGACGTAGTCAGGATCGAATGGTAATTCGATTCCCCAACGGAGACGTTCTTTCGGGCGGGAGATACAAAGGTCCGTTCCGCTGGTTCGGTCCAGTGCGTTTAGAACATCGGCTTTTCGAAAGGCGGGAGTGATTTCGAGATCATTGTTTTCAACGGTTTGGCGAAGCCAGTCGGTGTGCTCGGAAAGTTTGAAATACCAGTTTTCTTCTTCGATTTCAACAACCTCACCCCATTCCGATCCAAATTCACCTTGTTCATTCTTCTCCTTATCGGTGAGGAATTGTTCCTGGCGAACAGAGTAAAAACCTTTGTAGGCTTTTTTATAAAGCTGTCCTTCAGCTTCGAGCTTCGTCAGGATTTTCTGGACGCAGGCCTTATGCCTTTCGTCCGTAGTTTCCGCCCAGCCATCATATTGAAGGCCTAGTTTTTCCCAAAGTTTAAGGAACTTTTTGGTGTTTTTTTTAGAAAAGGTAGCAGGGTGAATGCCTTCTTTCTCGGCAGTTTGTTGCACTTTTTGCCCGTGTTGGTCGACTCCGGTTAAAAAATAAACGTCTTCACCTTTTAACCTTTGGTAGCGAGAAATGACATCTCCGAGCACTTTTTCATAAGCGTGCCCGATGTGTGGAGCTCCATTAGCGTAGTCAATCGCGGTAGTGATGAAATAAGGCATGGCAAGTAAGAGAAAGAGGTTTCAATAAAAGGTTATCGAGAAGGGTCGACTTTTCCACCGATCGAAAGAATGGTTGCGTTTTGCTTCGCCATTTCTGCTTCGGCGATTTGTTCATTGCGAACATACATTTGAGAAAGCGCGGTCCAAGCAAGGAGGTCGTTGGGTTCCAAGAGGGTTGCTTTGAGTCCGCAGCCAATGGCTTCTTGGATATGATCAGATTTCATTAGCGCCATTCCTAGTGCGTGCCAACCGTCAAAGAAATCGTCGTCAATTTCAACACAGCGGCGGTAAAGCTGAATCGCGTTTTCGAAGTCTCCAATGGCTAGGAAACCATTTGCTTCGTCAAACAGGTCATCACGATGATCAGGCATAGGTAAAAAGCCTTTTCTTCACCGGAGTGGAGAAAAGGCGTGAATTATGGATTGGTTGTAACAACCTCTGCCTGTGCGTAACGTTGGAGCAACCAGTTCTCGAAGGCGATTCGTTGGAGGTCCGTAGTATTGCGTTCAACCATGGAGTCGATCCAGCGTTCAGCTTGCTCGTTCTCTTTGATACGACGGTCAGTGACCTGACTAAGCAAGGCACGGTGGATCGCACGCTTAGAGTCGTCTTGATTGACAATTTCAGAAAGTTCACCTGGATTGACTCGTGAAGACATTTCATAAATTTTTTGAGGGTCAACATCTTCGATTCCTGCCGCAGAGTAATAAGAAAGCTCTTTGATTTCTTTGGCTTCCAAGTTTTGAGCTTTGGCGGCTTCAGCAAAGCTTTTGCCAGCTGTGATGTCTTTTTGAATAGCCTCTTTTGCACTGGTGGCGGCCGCCATCATTGCCTCGGTAGCCAATTTTTTCTGAAGGTCCAAGGTGGCCTGCCCCTTGGCTTGATCAAAAGAGAGCTCCGTGGCGTCAACCGCTTTGGTGACTTTGAATAATAAGAGTGAAGATGAGCCAAGTTCCGTGACATCACTAATGGCATCCATAAGGTTGTCTTCAGAAGGTTTGCGTGTGAAGACGCTGTCGAGAACGGATTTGCTGTCAACCGTAGAGCGGAGCGCCTGTTGAAGAAAGTCTGGAGCAGCCTCACGGGTGAAAAGCTCCGAAGTTTGCACTTCATATTCATTTTCTTTAGCGAGTTGTTCGAATCCAACGCCTTCGCTGGCTTGAAGGTTGTCCCAGAGTGTTTCGAGGTCATTACCAAGTGCTGCAATCGCTTCCGCGTTTGATTTTTGGATGGCTTCGTTTGCGGCTTCTAGAGCACCTCTTACCTTTTTGTCTTCTTCGCTGAGGTCCGTAGCATCAGGGAGTGGGGGAAGTTCAGGGACAGGTTTGGTCTCTGCGGTTTGCAGAATATAGCTGATTTGGCGTTGAGGCTCGGAAAGGTAATTATGCTTATTCTCTTGCCAGAATTTTTCGATTTCTTCGGCGGTTGGAGATTGGAGCCCTTCAAAGTTCGATTGATTCCACTCGATATAATGGAGATCAATTTGCTGTCCTTGAAGTTGAACTTGTTTTTGCAACGCGTGACGGTCCCCTTCGATTCCTGCGCCAAGGAGTTTGACTATTTTATTAAAGGTGATGACTTCTGCAACCGTGTCATTCATGTCTTTCAAGCTCATTCCCAGACGAGGAAGCTCTTTATTTAGAAAGGTTTGATAAGCAGTAGAGTCAAATCCTCCGTCAGGTTGTTTGATGAAGATTTTTTCTTTCAGGTAAGTTTCAACTTCTTGATCAGAAGCAGAGATCCCATATTGAGCAGCGGCTTCTTGGAGGTGTTTCCGGTTAACGACGAACCGGATTCCCGAATTATCACTGCCTGCAGAGCTCCCTTGGAGAGATTGGAGGTATTGGAGGAAGTCGGTTTGAGCGGCGTAGTTCTGCTGTGCTAATGATTTAGCAAGGCGAGTGGTGTTCTCACCCATCCGGCGATATTCTTTAGCAGAATAACCTCGGCCATTTGCTTTGAAGACAATTTGTTTTCCGATTGTATCGAGTCCAATGCCTCCTTCCATAAGAAAGATAAGCCCTACGAAAAGTAAGACCAAGAGGAAGAACATAACGCCAGTGTATTTGCGAACGGTTTCAAGCATAACGGAGTAAAGTCATTAAATCACGAAGAGGTGAATTTCTCTCGTGAGGCCAGCTAGTAAAGCAGGGAATACCTCTTCGGCAAGACCAGATTAAACCAAGTAATCATATCAGCTAAGGGACCTAGTGTAATCCATTGAGGGATTTGCGACAAAAACTTGAATATGGGGAGCAAATCAATCATGTTGGGAAAAATGGGAGTTGAATCAGGCCAATTAAAAATTCCTGACAAAAGAACAGAAAAAAAGAGCTATCCTTTGGGGATTTCGTTGCTCCTTTTTTATCTGACTTTTCTTTTTTTTGTTTCTTATTGGGTATTGGGCTTAATAGTTGTTTTTTTACTCAGTAGTGTGGGATGTTTTTTTGCTTCGGATGAAAGAAATCATCAAGTGGCAGGAATTTTTATTCACAAATTTTTCCGCTATTATTTTCTGGTTTCGCAGTGGTCTGGATTTGTGAAAATTGATGCGACCGGGTTAAGGGGGGTGGATCCTGCGTCACAAGAGATCATTGTAGTCGCTAATCATCCTTCTTTATGGGATGCCGCTTTACTGTTTGCGCAATTCCCTGGGATGACTTGTATTATGAAACACTCTCTTTTTGAGAACTTGTTTCTGAAGAAGGCGGCTCAATGGGCTTCTTTTATTCCTAATGCCCCTAGTTTACTTTTCGCTCGAGAAGCGGGAAAAAGATTGGAGAAAAAAGGAAGTATTTTGATGTTTCCTGAAGGGACCCGAAGTAAGAGTGATGAACTACACCCTTTTAGTCAGGGAGTAGGCTTATTAGCGACTCGCCATCAAACTCCGATTCAGCCTGTATTTATTTATTCAGATTCTCATTTTTTAGAAAAAGGGTGGCCTTTATGGAAGGCTCCAGACCTGCCCATCAAAATCACATTAATCACTGGGGAATTGCAAAGTGCTAATGAGGGCGAAACGGCCAAACAATTTACGCAAAGGCTACAGAGGTATTTTAAAGAACAGTTACCGCGGCAAAGGCCTTAAAAAGTCATGTTGATTGACATCATGAATGGGGCTAAGTATGCATCGATTCCAAGCCTATGAAGCACTGCATCATTATTCCCACTTATAACACTGGGATGATTCTGCGGAAAAATGTGGCAGAGGTTTTGGAATGTTTTGAAAGTGTCATCGTGGTGGTAGATGGGAGTAACGATGGGAGTGACCATCAATTAGAGACCCTCTCAGACACATTGAAAGTGATTCGTCTCAACGAAAATAAAGGGAAGGGGGCGGCAGTGTTAAGAGGGATTAGTGTTGCTCATGAACAAGGGTATACACACGCACTTACCATTGATGCAGATGGTCAACACCCTGTCGGCCAGATAGGCCAATATTTATCAACGAGCCGAGAGCACCCTGAGGCGTTAATCCTGGGAGTTCCTATTTTTGATGAATCAGCTCCAGCATTACGTAAAAATGGGAGAAAGATTTCTAACGGTTGGTCAAACTTAGTGACTTTATGGTGGGGGATTAGCGATTCGCTTTTTGGAATGAGAGTTTATCCGATTGCTCCATTGTTAAAAGCCTTTGACTCTACTTCTGGAGGAAGGCGGTTTGATTTTGATCCAGAAATGGCGATTCGGTTATGTTGGATGGGTTTACCTACCATTAACCTTCCAACTCCCGTAAGGTATCTTAGTAAAGAAGAAGGTGGTGTCAGCCAGTTCCGATACCTTAGAGATAACACGTTGTTAACAGGAATGTATTTTCGGTTAATTTTGGGTTTTGTATTAAGATTTCCAGGTCTCTTTTACCGAAGGCTTAAACGGCTCTAATTGATAGTGATAAAACATGAAAAAAAGATCTGAAATAGCGAAGCATATTTCGTCATTATGCTCGAGCCTTTGGGTTCGTCATTATATCTCAAGCAAGATTAAGACAGACCCTCTTTATGAAGGGGTTTATCTAGAGCTGAAAGACAGTAAGAGGCCCCTGATGGATATTGGGTCAGGTATGGCGATTCTGGCGTTCTATTTACGAGAAAAAGATTGGAGCAACCCGGTTACGGCCATTGACTATGATGAACGTAAAATTGAGGCCGGTAATCTGTTGATTCAAAAGGGCGGGTATCAAGGTATTACTTTGGAAAGAGGTGATGCTCGAGAATCTTTGCCAACTCATCAAGGTGATGTCACTATCTTGGATATCTTACAGTTTTTCCAAAAAACAGATCAAATAAAGCTTTTAGAATTAGCGGCTGAAAATGTTGCTCCAGGGGCTAAGCTACTTATTAGGAGTGGGATTAAAGAACGTAATTTTCGCTTTTTCATTACGTGGGTAGTAGATGTTTTCGCCAAGTGCTCTTTTTGGATGAAAGCGGCACCCACTTACTATCCGACAAAAGAAACTTTTGAAGGGGTGTTTGGTAAAGAAGGGTTTGATCTAGAAATCCGCCCTTTTTGGGGGAATACTCCTTTTAATAATTATTTGGTAGTGATTAAAAAATTAAAGTGAGGGGAATTGGAATTTTTCTCTTCGGGCGAACTGAATGATTTTTGAGGTTAGCTCCGGACTCGTTGCACGTGTGTCATGAAGTAAGATGATTGCCTGTGGATTTATTTTGGGTTTAAGGCGTTTCCAAATGAGGTCGGCATCCGAAGTTTGAGTGTCGAACCCTCGGCAATTCCAGGCCATTAGTTTCATCTTAAAATGCGCTAATATAGGGTGAGTGAATAAATGAGAATGCCCAACAGGAGCTCTAAAGTAGAGAGGAGAAACACCAGTGAGGTGTTTTAAAATTCGTTGTGTTTTAGAGATCTCGGCAAATGTTTTCCAGGGAGAAGAGATCCAAAACGTTTTCGCAGGGTGGGACCATGTATGATTTCCAATGATGTGGCCGTCAGCATAGATTTGCTGCACAAGATCGGGATATTGCTCGCTTTTTTCTCCTATGAGAAAAAAAATGGCCTGAATCTGGTGCTTTTTGAGGATTCTCAAAACTTGAGGCGTATGAATCGGGTCAGGGCCATCATCAAAGGTGAGCAATACCTCGGGTGAGGGATTATCCGTGATGATTTTGCCAAAAAGTTTGGAAGAGGGGCGTAATGTGCCCCACAACCATAAGCTTAAGGTAACAAAATGGATGGTAGCGCCTAAGATTGGATACCCTGAAAAAAATAAGAAAAAAGAGCCAATCAGCAAGAAGGCAAAAGCACAGAAGCGGATAAGCAGAGAGAGCTTCATTTCAGTTTTTATGGAAGTGTTTTTCGAGGACAAACCATTGTTCAGCATGCTCTTGCAGAAAAACTTTTAAGCGCTGCACCCAGGCGTTGCCAATATCAGCTTCTTTGATTTTACGTTGACCTTCTGGGAGGACCACTTTGAGCGGCGCTTCGATCATAATTTGATAGTGGCGAAATCCTTGGCGAATAACAAATAAGGGGTAGCAGGGGCATTTGGCCACACTTGCAAGTGTTAATGGACCTTTCGGGATTTTTATCTGATAGCCCTCATTGAAAGGAAGAGAGATAGGGGCAACATCCTGCATGACACGGTCGCATTGGATAGCGACGAGTCCGTTTTCTTTGAGAATATTAATCAGCTGGATACCAAGGAGGTTTTTATTGGTGTTGAATAAGACTTTAAGCATCGACTCCTCATTCTGAGGGCTTTGAAAATCTTCGGCGCGTAATTTCTGCATGTGCCGGTTTTTTTCAGGGAGCCGGACGGTATGAAGGGGACGAGTGAATTTTTGGGCAAAGAGTTTGGCTGCCAAATCGTAATTCCCGGTATGAGTGGTAAATATTAAGGCGGGAGAGCCTTTTTTCTGCAGGCTCTCGAAGTGATGCATCCCTTTGATTTCCCATTTGATGACATCTTGGTGAAGTTTAGCCCTCTGACTATCTACGTAGGTGAAAGCAAAATGACAGAAGACGCAATACCCTCGCCCAAAGGCTTCTAAGGATCCGAGGTCTTGATAGATAGCGCGGAGGTTATGCTGGATTCCCCTTCGCTGAGAAGTGGCGAGAAGATAAAAAACAGCGGAAAAAAGAGAAACAATAGAAATTTCGATCCAAGCAGGTAATACTGGAGTAGATCGTAAAAATACAGAAAGAGCACGGGTTGGAATATCTCCAGACAAACCAATTCGTGAGGAATTTCTTTTGTGATTCGTTTCCATGGTGTAGTTAATAGGAACAAGGCGGCCCTGAGCTTGCTGTGTGCGGTTACATACTCAGTTTTATTATTAGTCAATGAATAAAGATTTCACAATTCCGTCTTTAATTGCCAAGAATGTGGCGAGGAATACAACGTATGATGTGGTGATCATTGGGGGGGCTTTTTCGGGATCAAGTTCTGCGATACTGTTGAAGCGCCAATTTCCGGAGCTGAAAGTGTTACTGCTTGAAAAAGCTGTAGAATTTCAGCGTAAAGTAGGAGAAAGCACTTCAGAAGTTTCAGGTTGTTTTTTAGTAAATGTCCTTAATAAAGGGCGATATTTAGCTAATCAGCATGTCGCTAAGCATGGGCTAAGAATGTGGTTCCATCGCAAAACTGAAGACTTAGCCGACTCGTGCACGGAAATCGGCCCGAGGTTTCAAGCGCGTCTTCCTACCTATCAATTAAATAGGATCCGTTTAGACGAAGATTTATTAAAAGATGCGGCCCAGGCTGGCTGTGTGATAGAGCGCCCAGCGTTAGTCAATAAACTTGAATTAGGAGGAATAGGTAAAAATAAGATTACCTATAAGAACTCTCAGGGAGAAATGAAGGAGGTGACCGCTACCTGGGTGATCGACTCATCAGGAAAGGCGGCTCTCATTTCTAGGCAGCAAGATTTACATCGAAGAATGTCTGATAGGCATCCTGTAGCCTCGATGTGGAGCCGTTTTAAAAATGTATGTGATTTAGACAGTCAGCAGGCGCAAGAAGCGTTGGCTGGAATAGCAGAGCGAGCGGTGTCTCCTCGTGGCGCTGCCACTAACCATCTGATGGGCTTTGGTTGGTGGAGTTGGATTATCCCTTTAGAGAATGGAGAATTCAGTATTGGGGTTACTTGGGATGAGCGTTTATATACCCCTCCAAAAGAAGGGAGTATGGCAGAGCGAGTGAAAGCCCATGTGATGACACATCCTATTGGCCGCTTATTACTCGAAAATGCTGAGGGAGTAGAAAAAGATAATAATTACTACAAAGGCTTTGCTTATTATAGTGAGAAAGTTTGTGGAGAAGGGTGGGCAATCGTAGGTGATGCGGCAGGGTTTATGGACCCTCTTTATAGCCAAGGCCTGGATTTTTGTTCTCATTCGGTTTATTCGACTTTTGATCTTCTTCGTAACTATTTTACGGGAGGAAATGTTGCTTCAGATATTGCGAGTAAATCAGGAGATTTTAAGAGGGCTTATTTTGATTGGTTTAACGCCATATATCGCGACAAATATTGGTATATAGGAGATGCGGAACTGATGCGTGTCGCGTTTCTTTTAGATATCTCTACTTATTTTATTGGTCCTGTTCGTTTAGTATACTCGGATCAAGATACCGAATTTTCGAAAATGCCATATGATGGTCCAGCAGGGGCCTTCTTTGCCAAATTTATGAGCCTTTATAATAGGCGGTTAGTGGTATTAGCAAAAAAGAAGATAACAGAGGGTAAGTTCGGGGATCAAAACCAGAATAGGGATTTTTTATTAAATGGAAGTTTCAGCCCCGACAATAGTGCTATGAGATTATTTGGCCAAGGTGTGAAAATGTGGTTAAAAATAGAACTGAAGCTTTTATTCGCGAGTTCTAAAGTAGAAATCTCACCGCAATCTAAAACGCCTTTGCCATAGGGCTGGAATCACTGAAAGGCTAAGGATCATACTTATTAAAACGCCGATACTGCAGTAGAAGCCTAAACTGCGGAGTCCTGAGCTCGCGGCGAAAATAAGTGATCCAAATCCAAGTGCCGTCGAGAGTGAGCAAAAGCAAATAGCTTTTCCTACCCCATTCCAGACAGCCTTCATGTCACCTTGGTGTCTGCGTAAGGAAAAAATCAGATGAATACTGTAGTCAATTCCTGCTCCAATAGTAAGGGGAATAGCCATTCCGCTCAGGGAGTTCCAATTTTCACCGCGAAGAGCTAAAATGGCATGAATGATTAACATCGCTAATATCATGATAAGGATGACAAAAGAGGTGTCTTGGAGTGACCTGAAAACAAGGAGCATCGCCATTAAAAGGAAAACTCCTGAAGGAATGAAGACAAAATAAAAGTCTCGTTTTACTTGGGGTAGTAAGGCTGATTTCAGGGCTTTCCAACTTGTAATAGAGGTGTGATCGAAAGGAAAAGAGGAAGGGGGCGAAAAGATTGAAGAGTCTTTTACTAGGACTCTTCCTTGAAGGAAATGAGTGCCCTGTTCTGATTCTTTGTAGAACATTTGAATTAAAGGGTCATTCGTGTAGCGGAATGAATCAGAATTCATGAGCGCTTTGAATACTTGCTCTGTTAGGGCGACTCCTTTGTCACTAAAGCCGCTTTCAGTAAGCACTTGAATGATTTTCTCCGAGTTTTGAATGACCGAGGAAAAAGGATCATGTTCTTGAGAGGGGGAGAGGGTATGAGGAATTAATTGATAAGGGAGTTGATAAGAATCGATTTTTTTTTCGGCTAAAAGGTTGTCCAAAGATTGTTTTGCTTCCAGGGATTGCTGGGTGAGCTCCTGAGGAGAATGAGATTTAGATAACAAAATAGCATAGTCTTCTGACCAAGCTGAAAACTCTTTAGTGAGGAGGTTGAAGCCTTTCGTGGCTTCACTTTTTTCTTCGTCGAGCATTTCTAGCTCGAAGTCAAACTGAGGAGCTCCTTTCGTAATCAAAACCGTGACAGCCGATACAGTAATCAATGAAATAAAGGTGACCAGAACAGTGGTTGAGAGTTGTCTAGGGTGAGTTCCTTTTTTCTGTAGAGGAGTTGGGAATTGAGAGAGAAAAAGAGGAACGAGCCAGAGAGAGGTCCCGGCCCCGATTAAGAGCCCAATGGCGACAATTCCTGCGAGCTGACGGACTCCTTCAAAAGAGCTCAGTGTTAAAATCCCGAAAACAAAAGCAGTTGAGAGAGCTGCCCATGAAATGCTGGGCGCTATTTTTTTCCGGAAGGCATGGTGAGATGAGACCTTATTTGGGGCCTCTCGTAAGATGACGATGATGTAATCAATCACTAGACCGATGAGAATGGCCGCAAAGCCGACGCTCACGAGATTCAAAGAGGTGAATAAGAACCCTGCTAGAGCAAGAGTGAAGGTGAAGGTGATCGCAAGGATAACGATCACTAAAAATAATTGCCGGAAACTTCTCTGGAATAATAAAAAGAGAAGAATGATGAGCGAGCTAGTCACTCCCAGAGTGCCTCGCATATCGTTTTCCATGTTACTCCCTATTTCGGCGTTGAAGGCAGGGCCGCCTGTTAAGGCGTAATCCAATGCGAAGTCTTCTTGTGCAATCCAGTCCTCGATGAGGAGAGAGGTTTTTTTGATCCATGCCGCATCAGATTGATACGAAGGGGGCGTTTTTGTTGTTTGTTCGGCAATCAGGATGCGGTGTTGCCCGGAATCACTTGAAAAACTAAAATCGTTTGAAATGAGCTCTTGGAGACCAGGGTGAGAGAGGAAGCCTAAAGGATCATAGGATTGAATAAGGCCCTGTTGAGGGTCTGCGGAGCTTTTAATAGTAGAGACGATTTCTTCAAAACGGCTTGAAACATAACCGGTGTTGTTTAAGCGAGAGGTAAATTCTTGAATCGTTCCTGGTTGGGAGTGCCTCCAAATACGAGCGATTGATTTCGCAAAGATTTGAGGGTTTTGCTCAAACAATGATTGGGAAGAGATCTGTGAGTCGGGCATCTTTTCATTAAGAAAAGAAGCGAGAGCTTCCGCGTCTTCAGGGTAAATTTCCTCACCATCTGAAGACGTTAAGATGATAATCGTCTCGCGATCTTTGACAAAATGCTTCCGAAAATCTTTCAGCGACTCAACGGCTTGGTTGCCTTTGGGAAGAACGTGAAGAATGTCGGTCTGAAAGTGCAATTGCTTCAGCCCGAGAACACAAATCGCGATGATGCATAGAATGGTCAGAGGGATATAGACCTTCGCTTTCATTGAAAAGAGGTAACTTGTTGAGCTGAATAATCAATCAAACAATCTCAGCTTAGAGTTGATGTTGCTGCTGAATTAAAAGTAATCTGCTTTATGGATATGCAAGCAGAGTTAGAGGGGTTACCTCATGGGCCAGAATTTAAATTTATTCATGAAATTTTGTCTCTTGATCCGGGAAAGTCGGCAGAAGCTAAATATGATATTTCAGGAAAAGAGGTTTTTCTCAATGGGCACTTCCCCGGTCAACCTTTATGGCCGGGGGTGATAATGATTGAGGCGATCGCGCAATTAGGAGGAGTGGTATTTCAATCTTCAAAGGAAGAGGGGAAACTAGAAAATTTGAGACTTACCGCGGTGAAAAAAGCTAAAATTTTAGAGACCGTTGGGCCGGGTGAGGAATTAAGGATCCAAGCTCAAGTAGAAGCTAGGCTTGGTCATTTAGTGCAGATATCAGGCAGTGTTTCCTCAGGTGATCGAGTTTTAGCTCAAGCGGTAGTCATGCTGAGCGGGGATTAAAGCTTTTCCCAAAGCCTTGGTATCTCCCATCCATCTAGCGTATTTGCAAGCTGACGTTTAATAAGTCGGAGAGGGGTTTGATTTGAGGTTTTGACTTTAATTTTAGCTTCTTCAAATCTTTCAAAATCTTCACTGCGAATCTTTTCGATTTCAACTTGAAGCACGTCAGGAAGCGCTAAGCAATGGCGCTTAATTCGCTCGGGGCTGATCTTTCTGCCCGCAATGTTAATGGCGTTTCCTTGGAATTGATGCCAATGGAGAGAGTTTTGATGAAGCGCTCCCTGGTCCATGGTTTGGAGGTGACTTGCCGAAAATTCAGTAGGAGTGAGGAGTTTGTCCGCGCCCGATGCAAGGGCAGGTGATTGAACGCAGAGATGATTTTTTTGATCAATGATGACACTCACGTTGGGCAATAGCTTTCCTAGCAAGCTTTGCGTTAAGCGAGGAGTGTTACTGGAATCATAGGCAATAGCTCCCGTTTCACTGGTTCCATAGAAATTATGAATTTTGAGACCCGTTGACTCCCAAATAGAGTTTTCGAGTTCGAGTGAGAGGGGGGAACCAGCGGAGACGCCTAGTGAGATTTTAGGAGCCTGAATTACGCGAGAGTTGTGCCAGGTCTTCCATAAAGCTGGCACTGCAGGAAGGAAAACAGATCCTTCTTTTTGGAAACATTCTGATAAAAACGCCGGGAAGGGTGAGGCTAAAATCTCGATGGGAATGCCCCCTAGTAGTAAAGGGAGGGTCAGGCAGCCTAATCCATAAGAATGAGCAAGAGAGATCACGCAGAGGCTTCTTTGGCTCGGAGTGAGTGAAAAGGTATCAATATTAAGCTGTGCCTCGGCTAGCAGTTGCTCCTCCGTGAAAAACAGGCTGCGCTCACAACCAGAAGAACCACAAGCTTGTTTAATAAGCGATGTTTCAGAGGGAATGCCCCCTAAAATAGGTTTGAGAACCGGTTTAGGGCTGTCTAAAAGAACGAGAGGCGTCTTCTTTTTCCATGCCGCAACAATAGTGGGAAAAAAGTCCGGGTGAGAAGCGTGCGCTTGATAGACCTCAGGAGAAGAGAGGGCGATTTTTTGAGAGCGCTCATGAATGTCTAGAAAACGGAGTGCCTTCGCTTTCCCTGGATGAAACACCGCCGTTTGATCACTGTGTTTTTCCACAACGCGAAGCCATGATTCGTAGAGCATTTGACTTCTACTATCACATTCGGTATAGACTGACAAGAGTAGCAATATGGCCGAGAAAACAGTAAAAAACCACCGTGTGTTTATCACAGGGATAGGGGTCACTTCCCCAATGGGAAATGATAAAGGCAGTCATGTCAGCTCGATGCAGTCAGGTTCGACTCATTTTAAAGAAATTGATTTTTTTGATGTTTCCCGTCAACGGGTTAAGACCGCAGGGTTGGTTGATGTGCCATCATTCGATCACAACCGGAAGCATAAGTTAGTGAAGCGGCTCGATCGAGGTGGTGAAATGTTACTTCACGCGACATCTCAAGCGATGACGGAGGCCGCTGCAGACTATGATGATGGGATTCCCTATGTAATTGGGACTTCGGCAGGAGCGATGCCTATTGGGGAAAGTTATTACCGGCAAGCGGTTCAGGAGAAGGCTAGAAGAGTGGGGCAATATACTCGCTCTCAGTGTTACCAAGCCCAAAAGGTGTGCGCCATGGTCCAAGAAATATTAGGGTTTCGTGGGCAGACTCAGATTATTTCAAATGCTTGTGCTTCTGGAGCAAATGCGATCGGGCATGCATTTCATCTCGTGAAAACAGGTCAAAGTAAAACGGCTTTAGCAGGTGGGTATGATGCTCTTGCACAAATGGTTTTTGCGGGATTTGATTCATTACAAGCGATGTCAATCTCTGGTATTCCGAGGCCGTTTGATGCCCATCGAGATGGATTAGCGATCGGGGAGGCGGCAGCGATGATGGTGATTGAGTCAGAGGAGTCACTGCTGGCGAGAAACGCGACTCCTTTAGCCGAAATAGTGGGATATGGAATGAGCACCGATTTACATCACCTGACGCAGCCTCATCCAGAAGGCTCCGCCGCGGTGACTTCCATGAGCCTAGCTTGCCGGACGGCAGGAGTCGCTCCTTCCGAGATTCAATATCTTAATTCTCATGGAACAGGAACCCCCTTGAATGATGTGGCGGAAGCCAAAGCGATTTCTCAATGGGCTGGTGAAAATGTGAGCGATCTTATGGTCAGTTCCACCAAGTCGGCAATGGGGCATGCTTTAGGAGGGGCTGGGGCGATTGAATCAGCACTTTGTGTTTACGCCTTACAAGAGTCCGTTGTCCCCGCGAGTCTTAATGTCAGAGAAGTTGACCAAGCCTGTGAATTTGATTTAGTGAGGAGCCCTCGCTCGTCAAATTTGAGCACGGTATTAACAAATTCTTTTGGTTTCGGGGGTTGTAACGCATCACTTATTTTCAAACATGTTTAATCAGCGCCATTTCGAATTGAATATTGCTGGGTGCGGGAACGTGTCAGCATATGGGTTAAATTCGGAGTCTTTATACCGATCTAGTTTAGAGGCTATCCCTTTACCGAAGAGTTCTCTCTCTCGGCATGTAGGAGAGCAGGTTTATACCTATGATACTCATCCCGTTGAATTGAAGAGCTTGAAGCCTTTTTTACCAAAGCACCCAAGGTTGCGAAGATCCAGTAACGTAACGAAATTTGGGATGGTGGCCGCTCTTCAGGCCTTGGGAGAAGAGAGGCTTGCGAAGGTTCAAAATATGGAGCTATCCATAGGGATTGTGGTAACGTTTTTGAATGGTTGCGTTAACTATTCAAATAAGTTGTATACTGAAATTTTAGAGGATCCTGCTGTAGCGAGTCCTATTTTGTTTCCTGAGACGGTTTACAATGCTCCTGCGAGTCATCTCGCTAGTTATTTGAATAGTCAGGGCCCGACATATTCTTTGATCGGAGACTCGGCTGCTTTTTTCTCAGGACTGAAAGTGGCTCATGATTGGATTGAGTTAGGTCTGGTTGATGGTTGTCTAGTAGTGTCGGCCGAAGAATTGGATTGGTTGAGCTGTGAAGGTTTAAATTTATGCTCTGACAAATTAGTGGGGACAGAAGGCGCCGCTGCTATCTATGTCGATAAGGAATCAGAAGGAGTGAAGCTAGATGTTCATGGACCTTTTGATTATCGTAACTCTGAAGAACAAAAAGTGGCAATGAGAGAAGCTTTTTCGTTTTTACAAAACAAAGAGGAGAGCTTTTTAGTAGATGGTTTATCTGGAGTAAAAGCTTTAGATAGGGAAGAAGAAAAGCTTTTAGAAACTTGGAAAGGCCGGTCTCTTTCCATTCTCCCAAATTTGGGTTGCCCGATGGCGGTTACCGGAGGCTTTCAACTTGCCGCCGCAATGGGGGCTATTGAGGACGGAAATGACCTATCCTCGGTCTATTCACGAGGGTCGAATCAGCACGCTTTTAGTGCAACACTGAGAAAAGTATAAATCATGTCTGAGGAATTACAAAAGTGCGTATTAGTCACTGGAGGAAACGGAGGTTTAGGATTAGCCATAGGTAGGTTCTTTTTAGAAAAAGACCCTGTGTGCCACGTTTACTTAGGGGTCCGTGAAAATCGTGATCACGCTGAAAATTTGAAGAATGAATTTACGGAGAGGTGCTCTATTGTGACACTTGATGTGACTTCAGAGAAAGAGTGGGCAAAGGCTCTCGAGGATGTGAAGTTAGACGGGCGGACCGTGAATGTGTTAGTTAATAATGCGGGCCATCATGAAGATCACTTACTCGCGACGATGCCTTCAGATGCATGGAGGCGTGTAATCCAAAGTAATCTAGACTCGGTCTATTTAGGTTCACAGGCAGTGATTAGAGGGATGATGGAGCAGCGGTTTGGTAGAATTATCAATATTGCATCATTGAGCGCTCTTTTGGCTCCAGTGGGGCAGACTAATTATGCTGCGGCAAAAGCAGGGGTGGTGGCATTAGGCCAAAGCTTGGCGAAAGAACTTGGGCGGATGAAGATTACCGTAAACACGGTTTCTCCTGGTTATATAGAAACGGGCGCTTTGGCAGATGTTGATCCTAATTTAAAAAGAACGATTCCTATGCGCCGGTTTGGGAAGCCTGAAGAGGTCGCGAGCGCTATTTTTTTTCTTGCTGGGCAAGAGGCCTCCTATATAACCGGTTCCAACCTCAAGATCGACGGGGGGATTTTCTAAAAAGTTCAATCTATTATTTATGTCAGACCTCGCTAATATCATCACCGAGATTAAAGAGCTCCTTATCGATGAATTGATGCTTGATGAGACACCAGATGAAATTGGTGATGATTTGGCTTTGATGGGACCTGACAGTTTGGGCCTAGATTCAGTAGATGCTTTGCAATTAGTAGTGGCTTTAGATAAAAAATACGGAATCAAGATTTCTGACGCTGAGGCCGCAACTGGTATTTTTAAGTCATCTAAAACAATCGCAGAGGCTGTGCTCGCACATCAGTCGGCTTGAATTAAGGCCGCTTTGTGATGGCTCCTGGGCAAAAGCGATTTTTAGGAGTCTCATTGAGATTACTAGGGACGGTATTGTGCTTCTGGTGGGCCTTTTCTCAAATCGAGGATAAAAAGACCTTTGGTGAAAATCTGAAAGCCTCTTTTGAGCAGCCTTTATGGATCATATTGGGAGTGGTGCTCAGTGGGCTGACAATCTTAGCCGGCGCGGTTCGCTGGTATGCTCTTTTAAAAGCACAGCAAATCCCAGTTCGTTTTTCCCAAGTATTACGCCTTACCTTTGTCGGGTCTCTATTCACTATTGTGTCTTTTGGGGAGGCGGCAGGCGATGCTTATAAAATCATTCATATGATTCGTCGCTTTAAAGACAGAAAAGCACAGATTACGATGTCGATTATCATTGATCATCTGGGCGGTTTTATTTCAGCGGGTATTTTGTTTGTGTTTTTTGCCCTTTCATCAGGTGCCATTATGGATGCGAAGATGGGTTTTGTAAAACATGCCCTGATCGGGACATTAGTGTTTAATTTAGTGGGAATCACTGTTGTCGTTGCGATGTTTTGTTGCTCTTCGGATCAGCATATCCGAAAGTTTACCACCAAATTTCCACGGCTTGCGGGGAAGCGTCATATCAGCTCGATTATGAATTCTCTGAATTTATACCGTCACCATTGGAAGGGTTTAATCATTTCTCTAATCGCTTCATTTGGAGTTTCAGCCTCTTATTATTTGGTGTTCTATGCCGCACTCAAATCGATAAATGCTGAAGTAGGCTGTGGCACTGTCATTACTGTAATGCCTCTGGTAGACGCAATAAGCTCCCTGCCTATTTCGGTAGCTGGATTAGGCGTTCGAGAGAATACATTTGAGTTTCTATTATCGTCTCTTTCCGAAATCACTTCGTCAGCTGCTATTTCGGCTTCTTTGATTGGGTTTATGTTCCATTTGTTATGGGCTTTTATAGGAGCTTGTGTTTGGTTCTTATGGAAAGATCAATCAGAAGTAACCACTTTAGAATAAACAATGAATAATGTGAGACCGTATGATGTGAATAGAGCAATATTATTTGTCCTGTTTTGTTTGAGTAGTCTCTCTTTAGGAGCCCCTCTAGAAGGCTTGGAGGTTTTGAAGAAATCAATAGAGCAACAATCAACTTTTTTTTCATTACGAATGAAAGTAAAGCAGGTCAAAACTTTACCAAGTTTACGAGCCCCAGTGATTGATTCAGGATCGCTTTTGGTTTTACCTAAAAAAGCTTTCCGGTGGGAAATGGGGAACCCACTTGCTCAAACGACAATCTATGATGGAAGGCAAATTGTGGTGCTTAATGAGCTTAAGAATACTGGGAAGGTATTAGACCCTGAAGATCGCAAAATCAAACCGATATTATTGATGTTTGGTATGGGGGAAGGATCTTCTTTTGAGGGATTTATGAAGCTTTTCCGAGTTGAAGAAGTGATTCAAGAAAAGGCGGTAACGACATTTGTATTACGGCCTAAAAAAGGTGCGATGAGAAGAGGGATCAAACAACTAAAGGTCTCTATCGAACGGAAATCATATTTATTGAGTCGTCTTACTTGGATTCAAAAAGATGATTCAGTGGTGACTACTTTTTACTCTCGAATCCAGACGAATGTTAAGATCTCTCCAGATGTTCTGAAGTTTGATGTTTCGGCTTATCAATGGGAGTAATGATTCACCGTTTGATTTTGTAAAAATCAGGGTCATTCACTTCCCAGGCAAGATGCTGAGCACTGTAATGAAGTATTTTCTGGTGGACGGGGGATCGTGTTTTTGATCCTGCTGCCATCCTGGCAATGGTCGTGCTTACTATTTTCTCCATCATTTTAGGAAGGCTGAATTTCTTGGCTTGTTGATTGAGACTTTCCCCAGCCTCATATAAGCTCATTAACCTTCCGTCATAAAAATATTCGATGAGGCTGCTCCAAGCTTCATGCCACTGATCAACAGCATTTTTATACTGTTCAAGTTGTTTTTGTGACGAAGTCGAAGGGATTCCTTTTGCAAAAAAAGATTGGTCTAAAAGGCGAGCGGACTCCATGGCCATAAAGAGTCCTGGTGAAAGCATCGGATCAACAAACCCATAAGCGTCTCCTAGTAAAACCCAGTTCGGTCCAGAGCACTGCTCGCTGGTGATTTGATAATTGGTATAAGTCATCACCTTGCTGACCTGGCGAGCATTCTTTGCGTGCTGTTTTAACAATGGTTCGGTCTGAATCGCTTTCAGGAGCCGCTCTTCTGGGGATGAGCCTAGCTTTTTGGCGGTTTCATGATCAATAACGATTCCGACGGAAAGCTTATCTTTGATGGGGATTCGCCATGACCAGCCTTTTTCTAACACAGAGATGATAATTTGGCCGTCAACGACATCGCTGTGGTCAAAATTTTCAAAATGAGCGAAGTAAGCCGCGTCTTTTCGTGGCCCTTTTTTGGATGAAAGGTCGAGAGCTCGAGCAATCACACGGGCGCGTCCCGAGGCATCGATCATCCAGCGAGGTTGCTGACTTAATCCGGCAAGATCTAGTGAGGCTTGGTCAATCTTTAGGTTTTGAGTGGAATCTGATTCTCTTGAAATTTTTACCCGGGACTTGATAAACTGAACTCCAAGTTCTTGGGCTCGTTTTTTAATAATGTCATCAAATTGAGGTCTGGGAACATTGTAAGCATACCCAGGCTCCTGCTGATTGCGTTCCTGGAAGCTGAAATTGATTTTGAGACCTTCGGTATGAAAAAATGAAGCTCCAGGTTTGTGAGAAGAGATCTCTTTGATTTGGTCTTCAATTCCAATTTTTCGTAAAATGGGGATTGCGGCCGGAATGAGAGACTCTCCTACCAGTAGGTCAGGGCGCTTTTCATCATCAAAGACGATGGGCTTCATTCCTCGCATCGCGAGCAAGCAAGCAAGAGTGCATCCTGCCGGACCTGCTCCAATAATAGCGACATAATCTTCAGGGTGGTTCATGAGATGTGTTGCGTATGTCTTTTGATCTTACCACTAGCAGTGAGCTCTATGGATTCAACAGGCTTGAAGAAAGAAGGAGCTTTATAGTGAGATAAATATTGATTGCAAAAATCGCGGAGAGCTTTTTGGTCAGGGAGCTGGTCACTCTTTTCAGCAATATAGTCACAGATGGGAATGGTCCCAATAATAGGATGCTTTTGAGCGTAGACTTTCGATTTTTTAATCAGAGGATGATTATTTAAAACCGTCTCGACTTCTTCTGGGAATACTTTGAGCCCACCTACGTTGATGACGCTTTTACTTCGGCCCATTAATATAAGGGTGTTTGGTAAGACTTCTTTAACTATATCCCCAGTGGAAAACCATCCGTCAGAAGTGACTTCAGCGCGGGTTTGCCAAGGGGAGAGGTAGGCATCAAACATCCCCGCCCCTCGAAGTTCTAATTCGCCACACCCATTTGGATCTGTGTTACGAGTGCGCCATTCAAAGCAAGAAAGAGGTTTCCCGATGGCTTCAGGTAAATCATCTGAATGTTCTAAGTTTAAAACAGGGAGTCCTACCTCGATAATGCCAAGTGCATTTACAAGGTGTATAGAGTAACGCTTTGAAAAGGCCTTTGATACTTCTTGACTGAGAGGTCCCGCTGTTGAAACAGCGAGCCTCAAATGTTTTAAGGGTTCTGCTTCTTTTAGTTGAGCAAGCTGGGCGTAGTGAAAGGGGCTTCCGTATAAAAGGTTCGCTCGGTGGGTCTTAGCCGCTTCGTAAATGTGGTGAGGAGTATGAGAATTCTCAATGACCGTAGTGACGCCTTGGTAGAGGTAGAGGATAATGGAAACAGCAAAATGGTGAGCCATTGGGAGAGTCCATAAAACGCGTTCGCCTTGTTGTAATTGTAACCCGGTGTTGGCATTGAGAATTCGAGAAAAGAGTGATTCGTGAGAAAGGACAACCCCTTTGGAATGAGATGTGGTGCCTGAGCTGAAACGGATGAAAGCAGGATTGAGTTGAGCGAATTCCTTTTCAGGAAAGTCCTCGCGGATAGCGGGGGGAAGGGTAAGTTCGAGAAATCCCAGGCCGAGAGGGAGTGCTAGTTCGGAAACTTGGTGAGATTGTGAAACGACACCATGAAGGCCAGTTGTTTTGATAAGTTGGTCGACTTCATGAGGAGTGAGTTCGTCAGGAATGGGGACAAAACAAGCCCCCGCTTCGATCACAGATAAGGCAATAAAGATATACCCTAGGCCATTAGGGGCTTTGACTCCAATTCGAATTTTCGAATCATGACGGAAGGCGCTCCATTTTTGGAAAGCGGAACTTAGTTCCGCAACGTGTTGAAAAAGTTGGCCAAAGGAGAGGGAAAGGTGATCAGAGATAAAAGCCGTCGAATCGGGTGAATTGTTTTCTTTGATTTGAGTGACAATGTTCATCTAGAAATCATGTGTTGATCATGGAGGCCTGTTCGTAAGGGTCAGATATACCCCGCGAAAAAGCGGCCGCGGCTTGTCCTGTGGCGTCTCCTGTGGCGAGACACGTCCCCATGACTCTAGTAGAGGCTGAAGCTTCATGGTCCGCGCTAATACAGCGTCCGGCAAAATAAATACCTTTAAACTCTTTACTGGTGAGGCATCGGAGAGGAATACTGGCGACTTCGTTTTTGAAGAAGGTGAATTTCGCTCCTCGATGAGTTTCTCGTAGCTCCATGGGCCAAGAGGCAAAAGCGACCGTGTCTTCAAAAGATTTACCGTGGATTAAGTCCTCTTTTGTTAATTCATATTGCCCGACCCATCGGTAAGATTCGCGAATCCCGAGCTGCTTGGGAGGTTGGATAGGGCCGGCTTCGTGGAATGCGGGGTAATGGGCCTTAAGAAAGTCAGTGAAAGTTTCCGCTAGTTTTGCACCTGCCGATAAAGAAGACGCGACTGCAGTAGGGTCGTTAGGGTTCCATTGGTCTCGAGAGGCTTCTAAATCGATACTAATGAAGCAGAGGTCGTCTATTGGTGAGATTCGAAGAGAGGCCCCCATGATGGCCTCGGGGAGTTTTTTTTGTCTGATCGCATGGACGATATCAAGAGAGAGCTGGATTTTAAAATGATCAGAGCCTGCTTTTGAGGAAACGCCGGTGAGTGAAAAAACATAAGAAGGGCGTTGTAATTTATTTGAAGACTCCTGGACTCGGTGACCTCCTAATAGGCCCGCCACACAGGCATTTGCGGAGCAGTCAATGATGCTTTTTGTCTCGATTTGATGACGCTTTTGGGGCGACTCATAGTGAATACAATAGCCAGTTGATGATTTTTCGATGGCCTCACATGACGAAAGGAAAGCGCAGTTAATAAGAGGTTCTGCGGCAATAAGGTTTCGAGCAATTTTCGAAAAATTCTTTGGGGTGTGAGGGAGCACGTAGACTTTACCCATTCGGGTGGGTCCGGTTAGCTCTGAATCTTTCAGAATGAGCTGAGCAAATTCACTTGCGATCCCTTTGTTGGCAAGTTGAGGAGGAGCCTTTTCATTTTGTCGGTAGAGTCCGCAAAATGTATTCACATTCGCCAAAGCGCTCATTCCGCCAAGAGTTTCAGATCTTTCAATCAACATCACGCGAACTCCTTTCCGCGCAGCAGCAAGGGCCGCTGCAATTCCAGCGCTACCCCCACCGATTACGGTGACATCTACAGGGGAGTCTTTCTGCATTACGGCGCTAAGTGATTCAATTTTCGAGTGACTAAAGCGGAAATGGAACCAATATTTTGAAAGTTTTCTTTGGCGAGATCGTTGACCTCAAAAGAGATTTCGAATTCGTTTTCTAAAACGAGAATGAGCTGCATGAGGCCCATGGAATCAAGCCCTTCTTCAAAAATATCGGAGTCGAGAGGAAGGTCTTCTGGCAGCTCGAACAAGTTGCTTGAAAAAGCTTTTTTGACTCGATGCGAGATTGGTAAGTCGTCCTCCATTTCTTAAATGGATAAATGAGAGGGAGCAGAGATGCAAACTATTATGGAGAGAGCGAAATGAGAGAGAGCCCCTTTTCAAAGATCAAGGCCGAGAGTGAACTCTCGGCCTTGGCTTTCCTTTTTTTTGCTGATCGTTAATCAACTTGTTATGAACTTATAAATAAAGACCTCAGAGTTTGAGTTTTGTTCAAAGGTTTTTGGTTTTTTATTGAGATTTATAGAAACCTTTTGATTTCAAATAAAATGCGGAAAGGTCGGGGTAGAGTTGGTCGCTTTCAATTGCGAGGACATTGTGATGGCTTGCTCCAGGAACGGGGCGAAAGATTTTTTGCGAATGAGGGATCGATTCATAAAGATCAAGGCCATGTTGAATGGGGATGTATTGATCGAGTTCACCATGAGAAATCATGACAGGGATGCTTAAGGTGCTGGCCGCGTTGAGAGGTGAGATTTGATGTGGGGAGGTTCCACTTTGTATTCGGAAGGCGAGTTTGACGCCCGGTAAAAGGGCCCGAGTAAGAAACTCTTTCTGACTGTGTTGGTGAAGAAGTTTGCCGAAGTCGCTAAAAGTGGAAACAGAGACGACTGCGCTAAAGCTTTCTTCAGAGGCTGCCGCCACTTGAAGCGCGATCGAACCTCCCTGCGAGAGGCCAAAGAGAAAACAAGGCCCTGGTGCAAGAAGTTGGCGTTCTTGGAGGTCGTGATGAATAGATGTTAAGAGCTTCGTTTCGAGATACCCGAATGTTCCTTTGGCGGTGGGATGCTCCCCATGAGCCGGCATGTCGATTAAGATGCAACGAAACCCAGCTGCCGTAAATCTTTCTGCGATGGGAAGGTAATCTTCTTTCCTCCCTTTATGGCCGTGGCAGAGAAAAATATTCCCCACTTCAGTTCCCCAAGTAGGGAGAGGAATGCCGCGAGTGAGTAAAGCCTTGCGGTGTTGTTGAGATTTCAGGGCCGTTGTTTCATCGGAGGAGGGAAGCGGACTGACAATGAGGCAAGGGCTTTGCTGGCTGGAGCGCACCTCTTGGATTGCGAGCCCATAACGTGAAGGAGCCTCTAGAATACGAAGGTGATAATCTTGCAGCTCTCGACGTTTGGGTGAGAGAATGAGGTCGCTGACATACCAGCTGAGGGCACCATAAAAAAGGACTCCTGCTCCCAGAAGCCAAAAGAGGAAACGTCTATTTAGAAGACGTTTCATGGTCAAAGTGAGGCGTCGCTTCTTGGCTGTAGACCCGAGCTCCAGGTTTATCTCCAAGGTAGGTAAAGGCCCATTGAAGGAGCACGGAGAGTTTATTGCGGAAGCCGATTAAGAAGAGAATGTGAATGAGAAGCCAAGTGAGCCAGGCAGGAAAGCCTTTGAGCTTTAATTTGTTACTCTGCACTACGGCGGCGTTTTTTCCAATAATGGCCATGATTCCTTTGTCTTTGTAACGAAATTGAGGTCTGAATTCAGTGACGCGGTCCCGGTATTTGGTTTTTTGAAGCCGTAAGTCTTCGCCAAGCACTTTTGCAATGTGTTGGCCCATTTGCACCGCTGCAGGCGCGAGGCCCGGCACCATATCTCCGTTTCGGTCGTTGGCTTTTGCAATGTCACCTACCGCAAAAATATGAGGGTGCTCCGGAAGGGAAAGGTCTCCGTTGACAACGAGCCTTCCGGCCCGGTCTCTTTCAGAGCTAAGGGAACCGGTGATTTCAGCGGCTTCGACCCCTGCGGCCCAGATGATGTTTTCGGCTTCGATCCAGTCCGTTTCTCCAACGCGCAGTCTTCCTGCTTCCACCATCGTGACTCGGGGCCCGAGCCGAATTTCAACTCCAAGGCTTTCGAGCTTATTTTGTGCGTATTGAGAGTGTTCTGGAGAGAAGGCTTTCAGAATCCGTTCGCCAGATTGAATCACGATCACTTTTAAATCAGCAGGGTCAATATGGCGGTAATTTTTCTTGAGGGCGACTCGAACCAGATCAGCGAAGGCGCCGGCGAGCTCCACGCCGGTAGGGCCACCTCCCACAATCGCGACGGTCATTAAAGCTTTTCGTTGTTCAGGGTCGGGGCACTTTTCGGCATCTTCTAGTGCTTGTAAGACTCGTTGGCGAATGGTGTAGGCATCATTGAGAGATTTGAGTCCCATCGTGTGTTGAGCCCAGGATTGGTTTCCAAACCAAGACGTTTTCACTCCTGCCGCAATAATGAGCGAATCATAAGGGTAAGAGCGGGCAGGTGAATGGAGGATTTTTTGCTCGGTGTCGACATGAGTCGCTTCGTCGAGGTAAAGGGTGACATTGCGACTATTAGCTAGAAGCGCGCGAAGAGAACGAGCGATGTCTGTGACAGAGAGAGAAGCGGTCGCAATTTGATAGAGAAGAGGCTGAAAGAGGTGATGGTTTTCACGATCGAGAAGCGTCACTTCGAATTGCGGATCATTAGCAAGGGCCTTGGCACAGTTAAGGCCGGCAAATCCACCGCCTACAATAACCACTTTCTTAGGATGAGAGTTCTCCATACAGAGAGACATATTCGATTTTGAATAGGAAACAAGTCTGAGGAGTGTGAGAGCGTTTTTTCTAGGAGGAGTCTCCGATGTCTTTAAGATGAATTTTCTTTTACTGTTGAAGAGGGTGTGGAGAATGAGCGCGAGCCTATGCGCTGTTTTTATTCCAACGACCTTATTTTTGATCTGCCTGAGAATCATCCATTCTTAGGACGTAAATCGGAAGATGCTCTTTCCATGCTCCTTCATGGGCAAATATTGCAGTCCGAAGAGGTCGTTTCGGTAGATGTAGCAGACCCTTTTGCTCTTAAGCGAGTTCATGATGGCCACTACCTGTCGAAGATTTACTATGGTCAGTTTGATGCGAAGGAGAAGATCCGGTTAGGGCTTCCCGTGACTTCGAAGTTATTTCACCGGAGTGCGACTGAAGTGGAGGCCACTCGTCAGACTTGCTATGCCGCTTTAGAGGAAGGAATTGCAGTGTGTCTCGCCGGGGGGAAACATCACGCCCGTAAAGATGCTGGGGAAGGGTTCTGTGTGTTTAATGATGTCGCGATTGCGATTCGAGACCTGCAAGTTCATCGACCCGGGATCAAGGTGATGGTTGTTGATACTGATGCTCACCAAGGAGGGGGCACTAATAGTCTCCTTTCCGGGGACCCTAATATTTTCACCTATTCCATTCACTCAGGGCGAGGATTAGGGAGTGGTTTAGTAAAGGGCTCGATGGATGTAGAAACTGTGAGGTATGTTGAAGGCCCGATGTATCTTAAGCAACTTTTCGTGACGCTAGCCGCCGCCTTGGATCAGTTTAAGCCTGATTTAGTGATTTGGGTAGCGGGTGCTGACAACCATCGTCGTGATAAAATTGGGGGAATGCTTCTAACTCAGCCTGATTTAGATCGTAGGGATGAGGTTCTTTTAAGCGCTTTTCTTAAAAATCGAGTTCCGGTGGCAGTTCTTTTTGGTGGAGGTTTTGTGGCGAAAGATGATCTCTCTGCGAAAATTCATGTGAGAACAGTGACGACGGCTAAAAAGCTGGCGAATCAGTATCTTGGTATTTGAGGCCGCTGTTTTAGCAATCGAATGAGCTCTAAAGGTAATGAGTAGAATTGCGGTTCTTGGGGCAGGGGCAGTAGGCTGTTACTATGGTGGTCGCTTGGCCGTTGCAGGGCACGATGTGACGTTTGTGATGCGCTCTGGAGCTGAAGCCGTTCGGCAATCAGGGTTTAAAGTGGAGAGCGTGCATGGAGATTTTGAGCTTTCTGAAGTGAAGGTGGTTACGAATCCTAAAGAGGTGGGGCCAGTTGATTTGTTAATTGTGGCGTGGAAGGCGACTGCGAATCATCAATTTGAAAAAGTCATCCCACATTTATGCAGTGACGATACAGAGGTTTTGACCTTACAAAACGGGCTTGGAAATGATGCTCTGCTCGCGAATTTAATCGTTCCGGCAAAGATCTTAGGAGGATTGTGTTTTGTCTGTATTAACCGAATAGCCCCGACTTTGATCAAGCATACCGCTTCGGGGAGAATCTCATTAGGCTCTTATTTAGAAACGAGCCATCCTCGTGCTGTTTATTGGGCGGAGCTCTTTCAAAGGTCTGGGATCGAGTGCCAAGCGGTTCCTGATCTTGAGGCCGCTCAGTGGCGCAAGCTCATTTGGAATATTCCTTTCAATGGGCTCGCAATCACGATGGGAGGGGTCGACACCGCCACGCTTCTCAGTTCGTCCGCTGGAGAAGCCCAGGTTCGGGCCGTGATGAAGGAGATCATCATGGTTAATGAAAAGCTTGGGTTTGGACTGCCCGCGAACTTATTAGAGCAGCAAATTGAGACGACTCGTGCGATGGGGCGTTATCTCCCTTCGAGTCTGCTCGATTACTTGGCAGGGAAACCCGTAGAGCTTGATGCGATATGGAAGATTCCTCAGCAGGTTGTCAGGGAAAGGGGGCTCAAAACTCCTGCCTTAGATGAGCTCATTATCGAGCTCGAAAGCTTGTGCTAGAAACCTACTTAAGCTGAAAAACTTTCTTGCTACGCTTGGGAGTCAGAAACTTTTTTAGGAGCTCTTGTTTTGTCTTCGGAATGCTGAAACGGAGACAAAAAGGCTTCTTCAAAGGTGTAAATGCTGGAGAAATCAGACTTTTGGTCACTGTCTTGTTTTCCGAAGACACCGATCTCGATGAGCTTGAAAACCATTTCTCCAATATCTTCACAGCGATGAAGACCCCACTCCTGCATCATATAATAGGCAAAGGGCCCAAATTCGGCGAGAGCGTGATCACGAAACCCTTTTAATAATTCAGGACCGCTCACATGCTGTTCGCGGCCTTCACGATCTTTCTCAGCCTTTTCGACCGTGAAATCGAGAGCGTCTTTTAAAAAGAGATAGGCTCCAGCCTGATATTTCGAATCTTGCTCAGATAGTTTGAGAGCAATTTGTTCGAAAGGAAGATTCTTCATAAGGAAATGATCGGTCTTTTTTGCCTCGTTGGCAACTTGGAAAGAAAAGGTGTGAATTAAGCGCTTTCGATAATGATGTTTCCATAAGCGGTGCTGTCACCGGTCCGGATGAGTCCGATGGCTTGCGGAACCATTTTTTTAAATTCGTCATGAGGGAGGCGAGATAACTCAGCCCCTCCGAAGGCGTTCTCGAATTCGGCAATTTTTTCAGGAGAGTTTGACTCCACAAATTCATTCGCTTGGTGAATTTTACCGATTTTAAACTCAGGAGAAATGGCCTCTAGAAGTTCAACGATGGTAGGTAAATCTTGGCGAACAGAGAGGTCTAAGGTTTCGATTTCAGGCCAGTAAGGAAAGCCAAGATCGCTGATGACAATCGTATTGGTGTGTCTAATGCGGAGTAAGAGCTCCATTAAGTCAGGATTCAAGATTTTGGAAGATAGCATGGTAGTTCGATGAGTATAAGATTGAGAGGAAAAGCAAGGGGCTTATATGGGAGCATAAGATACAGCGATAAGACCGGTCAAGGGTGAGACAAGGTCTGCGTCGGAATGAAGGGAATAAAAAAGGGCCGACGACTTGATCTTTCTATTCTAAGAAAAAGAGTGCGCTTACGTTTCAAGAGTTGATGAAATATAGGCACGCTCGCAAAAATAGGAGTTGGGAAACCAGCGAAAATCGTTCACAAATGGATCTTTCTTCGATGGTTGATATTAGTTTTCTCCTTCTCATTTTCTTTATTGTCACTTCGACCATTCAGCAGAAAGAGCTCGATTTACCGATGACCCTTCCTGTTCCCGGGGGGGCTCAGAAAGATCTGACGATGCTTCCAATTGAAGTGACCTCGGATGGGCGTATTTTGTTAAATCAAGGGAGCGATGAGCCGGAGCTCCTCTCAGGAGATCAGGAGGATCGCCAATTGGTCAAGTTGGTTTCAAAACTCTCTCAACTCAAAGATCTAGGGATATTGGACACGGTTCATGTGACGGTCCGAGTTTCTGACCGGAGTCATAATCAACGTTTCGTAGATCTTTTAAACTGTGTGCATGGCGCCGGAGTCTCTGCTATTTCCATTCAGGATGTCTTAGAGTCCTAATTGAAAGGGAGCTCTATTGAATCATTCGATTTATTTCGGTTTAAGCCCGCTGGTCATTCTTACCGTGACGAGATAAGAGCTCCCATTTTGGGCTGTTCCGAGTAACACCGAGTTGCCTTCTTTTGTTTTCCATTCGTGGCTGTTGAGGATTTGCCCATTCTGGAGTGTCGCTATTTTGGGATAAGGGGAAGAGTGAGTCGGGTTTCCATGGATCTGAACCAGGAGGCGTTTCATTTCTTTCCAGTTTTCAAAAAGAAGTGAACCGTAGACATCTCTATCCTGAGGTTCGGTGCGCAGCGTTAATTCGTCCATGCAATCATTTTCATCCCAATCAAAAAAGAGGTAACAATGAAGTCCTCCGGGTTTTGAATTGGTTCGATAAATCCCATTAAAGCCAGTTCGCCCTCGGTAAGTGGCATCGAGTTCAGTGGAGACAGTTTTACTGGCAAGGAGCTTGGCTTTGATTTTTTCTCGACTATCACCGAACCAGAGTCGCGCAAAAGCGTGGCCTTTTCCTGGAGTAGAAGGGGCGCGATTGAGGATGTATTTTTGGTCTTCGGGATGAAGCGTCTTGATCGGGAAGCGGATGAGTTCACCGTCTTTTTTTCTTAAGGTGACCCTTTTTTGGTCATGCGCGACGAAAGCGGCTTGAAATGATTTAGAAGCATCTGCATTACGCCATTCTTTTGTTTGGGCGAAGCTCGAAGTAAGAAGGGCTAAGAGAAACAAAAAACTGAAAAGAGGAGCGTTTATCATGCGTCTTAAGCCTACAGAATATCTTGGTTTTTGGGGAGAAAAAAAGCCTCACTAATGTGAGGCTTTTTGAAAAAATGAGGTAAAAATAAATTTACCAGCGATTGGAGCGAACGTGCCCAAAGTTACCTTCAGCTCCAAGTTCTGGTGGAAACTCTGAAAGACCGTCGTGAGGATTCATCTCAATGCGGTTGTCCATTCCACATTTGGTGTAAGGTGGTTTGAACGTGCCGTGGTGAGTTGGGCAATGGAAAGTAAAGAGTTCGTAGAATCCATATCCGATGCGTTTGAAAGCACGTTGGGTTCCGTCAACAGCACCGTAAGACCATCCAGCTTTGCGGCCATAGGTATCGGTTTTGCGAACGATTTGCTCTGGGATTTCGATGATTCCGTAAAGGATGTTGCTGACAGCACGTCCTAACTTACGGGTTGAATTGTAAGTTGAAGCTGGCGGAGCCTGGATGTCTGCTGGAGCCATTCCTGTGAAAGTGATGGCAAGAGCGCTAAGTGTGATAAGCAACTTTCTCATATTAGAAGTGATCATGAATGATAAATGTTTGGGGTGGCAACGGCAAAATGCCCGAAGCATGCATTTTTTTTAGAGCACGATACTTGTAACCTCAAGAATCCCCTTCGCTTGGCGGAGTTCTTCAAGCAATTCGGAAGGCGCTACGCTATCTAACTCAATGATATTCAATGCGCAGTTTTTGTTTTGGTTCCGAGCGAGAGACATGTTGGCGATATTACACTGATGTTTTGCAAGAGTGCTGCCAACCGTTCCAACAATCCCAGGGCTGTCATCATTTCGAACAATAAGGTAGTTTCCTTTGATGTTCGTTTCGATATGCATCCCGTCGACGGCAACAATCCGAGGCGTATTTCCTACGAAAGTGCCAGAAACATCAAAAGACTGATCTCCTTTAACGATTTCAGCTGTGATGAGTTCCGTGAATTGAGATTCGCCGGTTGAAGAAGATTCGCTGACACGGAGACCAAGTTCTTTCGCAATCGCAGGAGCATTGACGATATTGACTTGAGCGTCATTCCGAGCGCTTTCGAGGTAAGCTCGTAAAATCGTGCGAGAGATCAAAGAGGTGTCTAATTCTGAAACGGCTCCATGATAAGAAACACGAAGAGTGTCAGGTTGCTGAGGAGCGAGCTTTGAAATTAAAGCTCCAATGGATTCGGCCACTTCAAGATAGGGGCCAATCTCAGAAAGCGTTTTTTCGTTGAGATTGGGCATATTGATCGCATTGACGATACTCCCATCGGCGAGATAGTCTCGGATTTGCTCCGCGACTTGAATGCCGACATTTTCCTGTGCTTCGGCAGTGCTCGCTCCAAGGTGTGGAGTGAAGGCTGTCTTTGGGCAGGAGAAGAGAGGGTGATCTGCGCTAGGAGGTTCGTTTTCGAAAACATCAAGCGCACAACCGCCGATATGACCGGAGTCGATGGCAGTTTTGAGTGCCGCTTCGTCAACAAGACCGCCTCGTGCACAGTTTACGATGAGTGCACCAGGGTTCATGCTCGCGAGACCATCCGCATTTAAAATGTATTTGGTCTGCTCGTTGAGCGGCATATGAAGAGTAACGACATCGGCTCCTGAAAGAGCTTCTGCGGCCGTGCTCGCAAGTTCAACCTTGAGCTGTTGTGCACGGGCTTCGCTGAGGAAAGGATCATAAGCGACAACGGTCATCCCGAAGGCTTGAGCGCGTTTCGCAAATTCGGTTCCGATCCGGCCCATGCCGAGAATAGCGAGCCGTTTTTCATTCATCTCGACTCCAACATAAAGCTTTCTGTCCCAGCGTCCGGCGAGGAGAGATGCATGTGCTTGAGGGATACTTCGAGCGAGTGACAGCATCAGCGTGAAAGCATGCTCCGCCGTAGAAATAGTGTTCCCGGTAGGAGTGTTCATCACGACCACACCGTGGTCAGTGGCTGCTTCGCGATCGATATTATCAACTCCAACTCCAGCTCGGCCTACGGCTTTGAGCTTGGGAGCAGCAGCGATGACGTCACGAGTCACTTTGGTCTGAGAACGAACGACAAGGGCGTCATATTCACCGATGATCTTTAGAAGTTCTTCAGGTGCGAGTCCGGTGTTGACGTCGACATCGATGAGAGGATGGTCAGCGAGAGCGCTAACCCCGATTTCGGAAATTGGGTCTGATACTAAGACACGGAAATTGGCCATGGCAAGGAGACCTTTAATCGAGCAGATCCCACTTGTCAAAGCCTGCATGCTTGACCTTTGAGAAATGCCTCGAAAGAATCCCTCAACATTTTTTTTATGAGCACTTCAAAATCACTTCCTCGCCCTTATTCTTCTCCTGTTGTTGACGGTCCTGACCGCGCTCCTAGTCGGGCAATGCTGCATGCGGTAGGCTTTAAGGAAGAAGACTTTAAGAAGCCGCAGATCGGAATTGCTTCGACCTGGAGTCAGGTGACTCCATGTAATTTTCATATTGATAAACTTGCGGTTGAGTGCGCGAAAGGGGCCGATGCAGCCGGCGGAAAATCTCTCATTTTTAATACAATTACCATTTCTGATGGAATTTCGATGGGCACCGAGGGGATGAAATATTCCCTTGTGAGCCGAGAAGTGATTGCTGATTCGATTGAAACGGTGGCGGGATGTGAAGGAATGGACGGGATCGTTGCGATCGGAGGGTGTGATAAAAATATGCCTGGTTGTATGATCGCTCTGGCTCGTTTGAACCGACCTTCCGTTTTTGTTTACGGAGGAACGATTCTTCCAGGTTGTGCGATGCTGAAAGGTGAAGAAAAAGACCTCGATATCGTATCAGTTTTTGAAGCAGTCGGGCAACATGCTGGTGGAAAGTGCAGTAATGCGGAACTAGCCACAGTAGAACAGAAGTCGATTCCTGGGCCTGGTTCTTGTGGTGGAATGTATACCGCCAATACAATGGCAAGCGCGATCGAGGCGCTTGGGATGAGTCTTCCTAATAGCTCTGCTCAGGTGGCAGTAGGTGATGATAAGCTTATTGATTGTTTTGATGCCGGAGCCGCTGTTCTTCATTTACTTGAACGCGATATCAAGCCTCGTGACATCATGACTCGGAAAGCTTTTGAGAACGCGATCACAGTCGTCATTGCGCTTGGCGGCTCGACCAATGCGGTGCTTCACCTCTTAGGGATGGCTCATGCCGCGGGCGTAGCACTTTCCATTGATGACTTTACCGAGATTGGTAAACGCGTTCCTGTTCTTGCTGATCTGAAGCCGAGTGGGAAATATGTCATGGCAGACCTTGTTGAAATCGGGGGAACAGTCCCTCTCATGCGGACGCTTCTCGAGGCAGGTCTTCTTCACGGAGATGTCATGACGGTGACCGGTTGCACGATGGCGGAGAACCTGCAAAAAAGTCAGGTGTTCTATCCAGAAGGGCAGAAAATCATTCGCCCTCTGGATGCTCCGATTAAGAAGGATAGCCATTTACGAATCCTCTACGGAAACCTTGCTCCAAAAGGGTCAGTAGCTAAAATTTCAGGAAAAGAAGGGGAGAAGTTTACCGGTAGGGCTCGTGTTTACGAATCCGAAGAGGAGTCAATGAAGGCGATCTTAGATGGAGATATTCAGGCTGGTGACGTGATCGTGATTCGTCGTGAAGGGCCTAAAGGTGGACCTGGGATGCGTGAGATGCTCGGGCCGACCAGTGCGGTGATGGGTCGCGGTCTCGGTGATAAAGTTGCGCTGATTACAGATGGTCGCTTCTCTGGAGGAAGTCACGGTTTCGTAGTGGGTCATATTACCCCAGAAGCACAAGAAGGTGGCCCGATCGGCCTCGTTCACGAAGGAGATGAGATTACGATTGATGCCGTTTCTAATGAACTCAACCTTAATGTCAGCGATGAAGAACTTGAGATCCGCCGCTCGGCATGGGTGGCTCCGGAGCCTCGTTACCGTTATGGAGTGCTTGCGAAATATGCAGCTCTCGTGACATCTGCGAGTGAAGGAGCTGTTACCGACGCGAATCTATAAAAAGTGAATGAAGGGGGCTTCTTTTAAGAATTGCTATTCTAAGTAGACGAGATTATTGGAAAAGCCTCTTGATTCGGTTAAGTCATCACTGTGCGCTTTTGAGCGCGAAAAAACGGGCTGCTATCGTGGCCTCGTTTTTGCTTTTGGCGGGTTGTGGCATGAGTCCAGTTTTGGTTCAGTTGGTGGGATGGATGACGATGATTCCTCAGCAGTGGCAAGAAACAGGCTCATTAACAGAAGCTTTAGAGAAAACCTTCAATGGCAAGAACCCATGCGTGTTCTGTTTGGCAGCGGAGGAATTAAATAAGTTTGAAACAGAGTGCCCTGAAGAGTCGACTTCTTCTCAGAACTCTATGAAATCTCAATTGAAAGATCTGGCGTGGTCACAATCTCAAAAGGTTTCAGTCATCCTTCCTAGGTTAAATAAGGTTCTTATAGGGGACCTTTTTATTGCGGGCGTCTACTTTGATCGCCCTCCTCCAGTTCCTCCTCCTCAGTAAGGAGGGAGAGATGAATAGGTGTAAACATCATCGGATGATTTGCATCTGATAGATGGGCAAAATAATGCTCATTTAATATTTCACGGTCAAACCCTAACAGGCGAGGTCGTTTAGAGGAGAGGCTTCGGGGATGCGAAGGCAATTTTTTGAATTTAAAACCTATTTTAAGATGAATTTACGTTTTCGCGCGATGGTGAATACTGTCGCATTAATGTTGGTCTCTACCCCGCTAGGGGCAGAAGAGAGTGGTGAAATACAACCAGAAGTTTTGGTTCTTTCCAGTGTTCTGGAGCACGAACCTGGTAGTGTTGAAGAGTCGCTCGAAAAATTAGAAACGATTCCAGGAGGTGCTTCTGTAAATAACCCTGAGTTTTGGACTGGGAGAACAGCGGCCCCAGAAGAGATTTTTCAATTCAGCCCAGGAGTTTATGCACGGTCACGTGGGGTTGGGAATGATACTCGAATTTCCATTCGGGGTTCAGGTTCCCAGAGACAATTTGGTGATAGGGGCTTGAATTTGCTCATTGACGGGATTCCTGCGAATGATTCGGACGGGTCCTTTTATTTCAGAGTGATTGACCCTTTTGGAATCAATCATATTGAAGTCTTTCGAGGGGCTAATGGGCTGTCTTATGGAGGGTCTCAATTAGGAGGAGCCATTAATATCGTGTCCAAGAACGGGAGTGATATAGAGGGGGGGCGTTTGCAAGTTGAAGTCGGTAGTCACGATAGTTACCGCAGTCATTTTTCCTATGGGGGAGTTGAAGAGGCATGGGACTGGTATTATGGGTATAGTTATGTAGAGTCTGGAGGATACCGTGATCGGCAAGATTTTAGAACTCACCAGTTCAATGCTAATGTCGGCTATCAGTGGTCTGATCAGGCCGAAACCCGCTTTTATTTTCTCTATAGTGATTCGGATGCTGAATTGACGGGATCTTTAACTCCAGATGAATTTAGGAGTAACCCTCGTCAGGCTCAACCAGGGAGAGCCTCAGGGGTAGATCGAGACCTTTCAACGATTCGATTAGGTCAACGAACAAAATGGGATACCAAAAAGGGGCGTTGGTCTTTCTATACAGGGTATCAATATCTCGATTTTGATCACCTTATTAATCAAGGTGATTTTCGGTTCAATCGATTGATTGATTATGATTCGGATGAATTCCAAACAGGATTACACGGTGAAGAAGATTGGTCTCTGTTTGGCTTAGATCATAAAACTATTTTTGATCTAAGATATCACCGAGGGAGACAGAAGGAAGATGGGTTTGGGGGATTTGTCCGACGAGGGGAGGCGCCCGTCATTGATCGAGAGAATATCGCGAGTCAGCTCCAACTTTATTTGGAAAATGATTTTATGTTCTTAGACCGTCATCATGTTATTTTGGGCTTAGGGTATATAGCTTCTCACCGGGATGTGAGTTTGAATCGTAATGATGAGACAGGGGATGAATCGGGATCACTGACTGATGAGGGTGTCGTTTATCGAGTAGGTTACCTGTATGAGTTGAATGAACAGACGCAAGTTTTCAGTAATTACAGTCAGAGTTTAGAAGCTTCTCCTTTTTCGGAAGTAGGGACCTCATTGGATCCTCGCTTTGAAGCTCTTGTTCCTCAAATAGCGCAGACCTTTGAGCTCGGAGTTCGTTTCGAGGAGGAATGGGCGAAAGGGGAGCTCCTTTTTTATCACGCTTCTGTGAATGATGAATTCGTGGAAGAAGAAACGAGCCCAGGGGTTTCAGGAACGACGAACTTAGATACGAAACATCAGGGGATAGAGGCCGCTCTTACAATTGATATTAATAAAGCATTGGGCGGAACTCAAGCTGGGGTGAACGTTTTCTTGGATCAAAGCTATCAATGGAATGATTTCACGATTGAGGAAGGATCTAACAAAGGTCGGCAGCTTCCGGGGATTTCTAGACATGTTTATACAGGGCGTCTTCGTGTCGAAGATTTTCAAAAACGTTGGAAAGTAAATCTCTCTGCAGAATGGGCTCCAGATGGTTTGGTCGTTGATAATGCTAATACCATAGAGACAGCAGGTTTTATCAATTGGAGGCTTTCAGGAGAGGTGGATTTAAATGAGACAGTCTCCCTTTATGGGGGTGTCGATAATTTGTTTGATAAAAATTATGTGAATTCAGTGACGGTTAATCCTTCGAGTGACTCTTTTATTAATCCAAGTAATGGTAGATCTTTTTATGCCGGAGTTAAAATAAAGTGGTGACTTTTGGAGTGCTGATGAATGAGACAATCAGGCCCCTTTTATATAAATGAAAAAATTATTTTATTTACTGCATCGTAAATTGTCGGTGTGGCTGGCCTTGCCTGTTTTCTTGTGGGCTATCAGTGGGGCTTTACATCCGATGATGGCAAATTGGTTTCGCCCTCAAATATCAAAACATTTCTTACCACCTACAAAGTTTCAAGTAGAGGGTCTTCTCGCTCCGGCGAAGGTTTTCAAAGAGGTTTCTTCTTTAACTCAGGTGAAATTAATTTCGCTTGGAAGTGATCCTGTTTATTTGGGCATTGGCGCAGATCAGGAATTGTTCTTTCGGGATGCAAGAGGAGGGAGTGAGATTACAAAAGGGAGTGAAAAATATGCAGAACAGTTAGCAAGGCGATATCTAGAGGATGTGGATTCACCACTGAAAAGTGTGAGCCGCATTTCGAATTTCTCATCTGTTTACGGTCCTATTAATAGGTTTCTTCCGGCTTATCGAGTTGCTTTAGATCGAGAAGATGGAATGGAGGTGGTTCTCGACTTGAGGACGGGGAGCTTAGCTTCTTTTGATAACCCTTTGAAACGTGCTTTCTTGAGAGCGTTTTCTTGGTTTCACACGTGGTCTTGGATGGGAGGTCCTGAAAATTTCTGGAGAATAACATGTGTATTAGTGCTCAGTTTTCTCGCTCTTCTAGTGGCGATTTCAGGAATGGGGTCATTATTTTTTATGAAGTCTCCCCGTAAAAAAAGCCTTTCGAGGATGCGGTATGGGCATCGGTTGGTGGGGGCTTTGAGCTCCTGTTTTTTTCTTCTTTATGGATTCAGTGGGATAGCTCATGTCGCCATGAAGTATGATTATGATCATTCCCCTCAACAAAAAAGTGAACGATTAATCTCACCGGATCAGTTAACAGGTCAACTTTCTGAGATCTGTATTGATCTGAAAGAAGGAATCTATGGGCTTAGCTTGGCGGTTATCGGGGGAGATCCTTACTATAGAATTGCGGCTCCTTCGGGAGTCTTTATGAGGCGAGTCGATGATGGTAAAGAGCTGCTATTAGGGGAAGAGCTGTTCGCTAAAGAGCTTGCTTGCGAGTTTTCGGGGTATTCTAAAGATCAAATTGTAAGGGTGGAAAAAATCAGCTCCTTCCAGAAAGAATACCCTTTTGTATTTCGGCGCCTTCCTGTGTGGAGGGTATTCTACCGCGATCAACCGATTTTAAGTGATACGGTTGATCTCGAAGATTCTCATCTCGCAATGAGGGTGACCTCTGCGCAGTTAGTGGAATCGCTTTCTTTTACTTACTTACATAAGCTTCATTTTTTAGACTTCTTAGGAAAAGAAGCAAGGGATTGGGTCGCGGTGATCAGCGTGGTTCTTATTAGCCTAACAGTTCTCTTAGGCGTAGGATTGTTTTTAAAGAGAAAAAAGAGAGCGTTAATGAGTCGTTCTTAGTAAGAGCTCAATTTAGAGGTAGCCTTGATCTTAATAAAGACGCGCCAGGTAATACTAATCGCGGCGACCAGGAGGCCTATGGCAAGCCCCCACCAGACTCCTATAGGGCCGAGGCCAAATGTCTTGGCCAAGAGGAAAGAACAGGGGATTCCGATGAGCCAATAACTCATAAAACCAAGCCAGGCCGTGGATTTGACGTCTCCTAGTCCTCGGAGAATGCCAGAAGACACCACCTGGATCCCGTCTGAGATTTGATAAACTCCGATTACGAGCAGCATTGTCACTGCAAATTGAATCACCTCTTGTTCCTTGAGGTAAGCGTTCGCAATTTGTTGAGGGAAGAGAAGAAAGACCAGCGTTGTGAGAGCCATGAAAAAGAGGGTCGTGAGCCATCCGCTCCATGAGATTTGGTAGTAACGAGATGGTTCTTTGGAGCCAAGCGCTTCTCCAATCCGAACCGTCATAGCCATACAGATCCCGACCGGGAGCATGAAGGCGATGCCAGAGGCTGAAATGGCAATTTGGTGAGCGGCCTGTGGAGTCGCTCCAAAGGTTCCTACGATAAGCCCCGCCGTTGAAAAGGCGCCCACTTCTGTGAGGAGTTGAATACTAGAAGGGATGCCAAGGAGACAGAGTTTTTTGAGGCTTAGGAGGTCAGCTCCTTTGAGCCAGTTGGAAGGAACCCATTCGGCAATGCTGCGATTAAACCTCATCCATAAGAGCACCGCTACGAGCGTGAGAAAACGACTAAGGTAAGTGGCGTAGCCAGCCCCTTCAATTCCCTGAGAAGGGAGTCCCCATTTACCAAAGATGAAAAGATCATTGAGAAAAATATTAAGAATAGTGCCCCCTAGGAAAATCCAGAAAACAGGCCACGGCCGGTTCAGAGCATCGATATGATTTTTCAGTGCCATCGCCCCGAGTGCGGGGACCAATGACCACATGATAATGCTAAAGTAGGTGGGGGCGAGAGCCGTGACCACGGGGTCTTGCTTAAAGATACTAAGAAAGGGAGAAACTCCCCAGCCAAGAAGCCCTAAGAGGCCTCCCATGAGAATGGCGAGGTAGAGCCCGTTTCGGCAAGTTTGCCGAGCCTTAGCGGGATTATTGGCCCCTCGGTGTTGCGAGGTGGCGATCGAAATAGAGAGGAGAAGGCCTACTCCAAAAATATAACCGACCATGAAGATCGTATTAGCAAAGGTCAGTGCTGCGAGGGCGTTCACCCCGAGCTTGCCTACCATAACGGTGTCGGCGACCCCCATCATCATCTGGCTGACTTGCCCAATGATGATCGGGAAGGAGAGCGCGAGAGTGGCTTTGGTTTCTTTTAGGAGTGACATGAGAGATACGAGGTTTTGGCCTCAACTCCCAAGCTGCTCATAGGCTTCCCGCACGAGTTCGACGGTCGTTTCCCAGTTGATGCATTGGTCGGTGACCGATTTTCCGTAAACGAGTTGGTCGAGGTCTCCGTTGCCAAGGTTTTGGTTTCCTTCGACAAGGTTGCTTTCCAACATGGCTCCAATAATACTTAGATCTCCTCCGGAGCGTTGCGCCATGATTTCACGGAAGACTCCCGGCATTTGGGTTTGGTCTTTCCCACAATTAGCATGGGAGGCGTCGATCATGAGGAAAGGAGGGAGCTTGTGTTTTTCAAGATCCGCTCGGTATCTTTCAATATTTGAGGCGCTGAAGTTTGGGCCATTCTCTCCTCCTCGGAGGATGAGGTGGCAGAAAGGGTTTCCTTTTGTTGAGACCGCAGAAGCAACGCCTTCTTGAGAGACTCCAAGGAAGGTTTGTGGGCGGCTCGCAGCATTGATAGCGTTGAGGGCGGCGACGACATCACCACTTGTGGCATTTTTGAATCCCAAAGGCATCGAGAGACCTGAAGCCATTTGACGATGAGTTTGGCTTTCAGAGGTGCGGGCACCGATCGCTGACCAAGAGACCAGGTCTGCGATATATTGCGGGGTGATAGGGTCGAGGAGCTCGGTTGCAGTCGCTAACCCAAGGTCAATTACTTGGCATAAAAGCTCACGCGCTTGGCGCAGCCCTTTTCCAATTTGGTCAGACCCATCGAGGTCTGGATCCATGATGAGGCCTTTCCAGCCGACCGTGGTGCGTGGTTTTTCGAAATAGACCCTCATCACGATTTTGATGCGGTCTTCGACTTCTTTCGAGAGTTGCGCCAATTTTTCGGCATATTCGATCCCGGCCTTAGGGTCGTGGATGGAGCAAGGCCCGACGATGAGCAAAAAGCGAGAGTCTTGACCCGTTAAGATTTTTTGAAGGTCGAGGCGACTTTTGGAAATAAATGCTGCCTGCGCTTGAGTCCGGGGGACTTCTTCCATCAATGCAGAAGGAGTCACTAGAGGAACGTTTTTAACGATATTGATATCAGAAACCTGGGCCATAATGGGATAAATCGAGAGGCCGAGTAAAGCCACTTGAGAATAAATGGAAAGATGAAATATCTGTCTTGAGGGGGAAAAGGCTTGGGGGATGGCAGGGGTTGCCTTTTTAATCAGGCATCATGATTGATTCTGTCGCCTTATTAGAGAATTTAACACAGGCCCATGCCGTCTCTGGGTATGAAGGAGAAGTGCGTGATTTGTTTCGTGAAAATCTTGAGTCAGTAGGAGCAATCAAGCAAGACCGGTTGGGCTCAGTTGTCTGTGATCTTGGAGGGTCCGGGAAGCGCTTACTCATTGCAGGTCATATGGATGAGGTCGGGTTCCGCATTCAAAATATCACCTCAGAGGGCTTTCTTCGCATCGTGAATGTGGGTGGATGGTGGACTCATAATCTTCTTGCTCAACGAGTGGAGGTGAAGACACGGGGAGGTCAGAAATTCATCGGGGTCATTGGTTCGAAGCCTCCTCACTTCCTTCCTGAATCGGAACGAAGAAAAGTGATGACGCTCGAAAATTTATTTGTCGATCTGGGGGCGAGTTCACGAGAAGAGGTCGAAGAGTGGGGGATTCAGCTCGGTGATCCGATTTGCCCGGTGGGTCCTTGGACTCCTCTCGCGAAAGAGGGGCGATACATGGCGAAGGCCTTTGATAACCGAGTCGGGATGGCGGCCGCGATTGAATCGGGGTTACGCCTAGAAAAGGAACCAAGAAAAAATCATCTTTTCGTGGCAGGGACCGTGCAAGAAGAGGTCGGGCTACGGGGTGCTAAAACCTTATCGCAATTAGTAAAGCCTGATGTCGCTCTGATTCTAGAAGGCCCGCCCGCAGAAGATACACCTGGATTTGTGCTTTCCGAAAGCCAAGGAACTCTTGGGCAAGGGGTTCAGATCCGGTTGCACGATCCGACCGCTATCATGGACCCTGATTTGGTTGATTTTGTGAAAGGAGTCGCTCTTGAAGAAGGGATTCCACATCAGATGGCAGTGCGCCGAAGCGGAGGAACAGACGCTGGAAGCTTTCATGTATCAGATACCGGGGTGCCAAGTATCGTCCTTGGGGTGCCGAGCCGTTATATCCATTCGCATCATTCCGTCATGGACATCATCGATTACCGAGCAATGGTCGATTTAGTGGTCGCAGTAGCTAAGAAGTTGGACTGAGAGCTTCTCTGCGATTGATTTTGACTTCAGAACACGTTAATTCCTGAGCGTGATCTTTGGCACTTACGTTCATGACCTGAATCCGGTCTTACTCAAAATAACAGAAGCGATTCAACTCCGTTGGTATGGACTTGCTTACTTAGCTGGTTTTATGGCGGGGTTTTACCTCCTGAAGCACCTTTCCGGAAAAGGCCGCTGGGTGGTTGCGGCTGATAAGGTTTCAGATTTTATCACCTATGCGGCGATCTTTGGCGTCTTCCTCGGAGGGAGAATTGGATATGTTTTATTTTATATGATTCCAGAAAAAGGAATCGGATATGTGTTATCAGACCCTCTCACTATCATTAAGGTCTGGGACGGAGGAATGGCGAGCCATGGCGGCTTTCTCGGGCTGATGGTGTATTGTTGGTATTACGCTAGAAAACAGGAGTTTTCTTGGGCTGATCTCGGAGACGGGCTTTGTGCGGTGGCTCCGTTGGGACTTTTTTTTGGGAGAATGGCGAATTTTATTAATGGCGAGCTCTTTGGGCGTGTCGCAGAAGGGCACGCTTGGCTAATGAAGTTTCCCTCCGCATTATTTACTAGGGGCCTTGCAGAGGTCGACTCTCAGCAGGACGCTCTCATGGCGGCCGCTCAAGTAGACCCTGCTGTTAATAGTGAGAACTTGATCGCGCAAATGCGAGCGAACCCCGCTGTAGAGTCTGCGGTCGAACCCTTTCTTCTCGCGCGTCATCCCTCGCAGCTTTACGAAGCCATCTTAGAGGGGCTCGTCCTATTTGTGATTCTGTGGTGGGTGAAAAATCACAGTAAACGGAGAGGTCTTGTGACGGGATTATTCTTCGTGCTCTATGCGGTCTTCCGCACCTTCGTAGAGGCGTTCCGTGAGCCAGATTCCGAGATGATTTTGATGTTCACGAAAGGACAGTTTTACTCTCTTTTCATGGTGCTCATCGGGATAGGGTTTCTCTGTATGAAGCAGCCTCGAAAGGAGTGAGTCTTTTTCTGCTATTTCCGGTGTCTTTTCTCTCGAGCGATTTGAGAGGGAGATGACTCCAATGATTTTGATTTAGGAAGGGAGAATTGATACTTCATTGCAAGAAGTCTTAAAGTCGAGGTGAGTCCAATGGTTCCAGCAAGGCGAAGGCTTTCACTTATGTCGAGGAAACCAAGGGCGATGAAAAAAAGCCCCCCAAAGATTGCCGCAGAGGCATAGAAATCATTTTTTAATACAGAGGGGATTTCTTTCACGAACAAATCCCTTACAACCCCTCCTCCACAGGCGGTGAGCACTCCCATGAAAACGATCGTCAGAGCAGTGGCGTCATGAAGCGCGGCTTTATTAGCTCCAATTGCAGTGAAGACTCCTAGCCCAATCGCATCTGCAATTCTGACAGAGGTCCATTTTGTTGCGATTTTAGGAGCAGCATAAAAGACTAAGAGGCCGGCAAAGAGGCAAATGATAATATACTCGGGAGAAGTCATCGCAGAGGGCGGGGTTGCTCCCAAGATGACATCTCGGATCACGCCTCCTGCGACCCCAGTAACAGAGGCAAGCACTAGAACTCCAAGAAGGTCTAATTCGTATTTAATGGCCCGGAATGCTCCAGAGAGAGCAAAGACAAAGGTCCCGATAAGGTCTAAGGCCTGGATCATCATGGGTTAAAGGTGAGTGTGACTCAGGCTGGTGAACATGAACGACTCTTGAAAAGGGATCAAGCTCATAGCCATTACTTTTAATTAATGAAGGTTAATGGGTGGCGATGAAGGGGGGCTTATCAAAAAGAATCGCACTTCGTTAAAAATCACATGGGTTCCATAAAATAAGGCGCCCTTTGGACGCCTTAAGAGAAAGGGATAAAGAACTTTCTAAGCTCTATGAGCGGCGCTTACGCTGTAATAGAAATAAAGTGCTACCAATTAAGCTTAGGAAGGCAGAGCTCGGTTCAGGGATGAAGTTGAATTGCCCACCAGCGAAAGACATGAGGAAATTGGTGTCAGCGTTGAATTCGGTGTCACCATTTCCGGGAGTCAAAATCAATTCGAGGCCCGTGATGTAGTTTGTTTCGCCTTCATCAATGACATTGTCGAGGTCGGTGGGTGGAGCAATAGAGCCATTTCCATCATCCCAACCATGAATTCCTTGGTAACCACCACCACCGCGCACTTGAATGGAAGTTTGAGAGATTTGAGAGAAACCAGCTACTTCGGTAGAGCCCATTAAGAGAATGTTTGGCGTTGTTGCAGAAACACCAGGAGAAAACACGGGATCGCCAGATGCGAAGCTACTTGTGTGTTGAACATTATTGTAATTATAAACTCCGATAGCCCCTAGGTTACCGTTATTGACGCCTGGGGTGAGCTCACTAAAAGCGAGGCCTAGAGGATTACTGTTACCAGGCAATGGATTTCCATTGGAGAAGGAATTAGTAATGGGTTCACTGAAGGTGACATTTAATCGAATTTCGGTCACTCCTGCGAGGTTTCGAAGATCGAATCGTATAGAAGAGCTAGAAGAGGAAAAGATATCAGCGGATCCCCCGGTAACAGTGAATTCTGAAGTGACTAAAATCTCGTTGCTACCGTTAAAAAGACCATTTTGGTTACTAAGTTGACCTGTATTTCGTCCGGTGAAGACAAATGTCCCAGATGTAACATTGTCGACTAATTGCACTGCACTGGTAGGAACAGCTCCAAAAGAAGTTACTCCTCCTGAAGTTGATGTTCCTGGAGGATTGTAGCTAATAGTTCCATCCCCTTGGTAGGTTTGGACATCATCAACAACGATGATACCGGCTGAAGCATTGATAGCGGTAGCTACTATTGTTGTGATAAACAATTTCCCTATCCTAAAGGTGGTTATAATTTTCATAAAGTTTTGTATATGAATCATTAAAAAAGCAATTTATACGATTATCGTCAATCATTTTTTGGGCGCAATATTTTCCAAGAAGCGTCTTCGAATGCTCTATTTTCGATCACGTTTTAGATCATTTTTTTTGATTTCATAGTAATAGCAGTGAGCACAAAAATTCTGATAGAAATGATAATAAGTGAGCTTTTTTTAAGTAAGGCAGGGAAAGAATGACGGTGTTTGATGTCATCTTTACCTGTCTTTTCTATTGATAAAGGTTTAAGTGAAATCAGCTAAGCCCGGTGAGGAGGCTTGGGTGGGCACTTTGATAAAATAGAAATTCCTTAGCTATCTCTTACTGTGCGAGAAAGTGGTGATCACTGCAAATGTTGATAGGGAAGACAATGAGTTAAGAATTCAAGAGGGCGTCAATTTGAGGGGCGATCCTAGCTAAGCGAGCCACAATCGTTATCTAAGAACGGTTGTATTCAACAAAAAGAGCATACTCATTAGTTTTTAGAGGAGTATGAATGGCTTTTCAACAAAGGAAAGATGACAAAGACTTCCTTCTACCAGCTTAAATGCTGATATAAACAATTATAAGGATTAGCCCCTTCACTAGAAAGTAGCCCTAAATTTCAGATGGATTGGGTCTTATTTCAGAGAGGGTATTTATGAAATGGAAGTCAGTAAAAAAAGAGAGCTCCAAACAATGAAGATTTGGAGCTCTCTTTGAAGAGTTTTTCGTTTCCATCAATGAAGATGAAATGTGTTTTAGATTAGATTTTCCTGCGACGCTTGAAGCATAGAAGACCTGTCGCAAAACTTAAAAGAGCGAAAGCGGAAGGTTCAGGAACGCCATTAACAGCCTGAATAGAGCTATCTACGCTAAATCTCCAAGCAGCTCCATCAGCAAAGGCTCCATCAGCCGCGGTAATAGAGATTTCTGAGCCAGAGAAAAGATCATCAGTCCCGTCTGTAGGAGTTGCATCACTGAAGCGATGAATGTTACCAATATCGTTTAAGTTTGCTAAATCAAAAGAAAGAACCCCTGCGTTGTAATCGGGGCTTGGGTCATTGTTAGCCGCGTAACCGTTCGAATCATCAGCGATGGATGTGTATCCACCAGGATCGATGACATTGTTTCCTGAATCTAAAAGCGAAAGTGCGACAGTCTGTGCTTCAGGAGCGGTAGTGAGTAAGATATGAGCCATCGGCCCAAAATTAGGAGCATTAGCTTCACGTCCTGTCATTCCCAATGCGCCACCAGCGCTGTTGAGATACTCAATACGGAATGCAAAAGAACCAACGGTGCCCGAGGAGGTGATATCGAAAGAATTTGTCGCTGAACTAGAGCCTAGCACGAGGCTTCCCGAGCCTGTTTTTGCAATAAGAGTGATTCTTGCTTGAGCTCCGGTCACATTCAAAAGGTTATTATCTTCTCCTGCCAAACTCCAAGGAGTGACATCAGTGTCTCCTACCACTCCAATTGTGTAGGTGAAAGAATCGTTCACGTTCGCGAAGGTTTGAGTTGGTGTTACGAAGCTTGTGGGGCTTTGGGAAAACAAAGTAGCTCCTTGGGCAACAGAGCTCGAGATGAGTGCTGTAATTGCTAATATTTTTTTCATAAGGGTCGTGCCTGAGTATGTCATTTGAAATGAGCGGTCAACAAAATTATTGCGATTATTAGAAGGGGGTTTATTTCTGGCTTTTAAGGGGTTAGATTGATGTGAATGCCTGTATTTTGTGGTGATTTATGGATTGAGAGGTTCATTTTTTTGATTTTCAATCAAGAAGTTGAGGGTGGCGGAAGCAGCCTATGGTGTGATCATTGATCATTCCCATAGATTGTAGGAAGGCGTAAACAATGGTAGGGCCGACGAAGGTGAAGCCTTGTTTTTTGAGAGTTTTAGAAAGGGTTTGCGAGGTTTCGGTTTGGGCTGGGATTTCGCTGTGGTGAATTCGGTGTGTTTGAAGGGGCTTTTGCTTGAAAGGTTCCCAAAAGAATTCGGTGAAGCTATGCCCAGAATTTCGAAACTTAAGATAAGTGATCGCGTTTGTGCGGAGCGCATTCATTTTGAGTCGGTTTCGAATGAGGCCTGAATCTTGAAGGCATTTTGCAAGGTCTTGATCCGTCATACTTGCCATTTTTTCGGGGTTAAACTGATGAAAGACTTCGCGATAGTGTTCCCGCTTTTTGAGCACGGTGATCCAAGACAGGCCGGCTTGCATCCCTTCCAGCATGAGTTTTTCAAAGAGTTTGCTCTCGTCAAAACAAGGGACGCCCCATTCCTCATCATGGTAGGCAATGTAGAGCGGGTCTGAGCTGACCCAATGGCAACGAGGGCGAGGAGAAGAGGTCATTCCAGGAGTTTATCTAGAATCAAATGCGCCGTCATCAAGCCGAATGTCGCGGTGAGGTGAGTGGCCGTGCCGTATCCGGAATCACATGAGAGCCGCAGGTTAGTGCCTTCGGGGCGCTCAGGAGAGACGCTTCCATCGCATTGGGGGAATTTCGGAGATTCGGGAGAGAAGACCGCCGGGATGTAGAACTTTTTAGAGGGTTTGCTGCTTTTGACTTCTCCTTTGGGGAAGCCGTGTTGCGAGCGGAGATTTTTGCGGACTTGGTTGAGCAAGGCGTCGTTGTAGGTTCGGCTGAGGTCAATGGTTTGGATTTGGGTCGGGTCTTGTCGCCCTCCTGCGCCGCCCGATGTGACGACGGGGATGTTCTTGGTGCGGCAGGTTGCGAGGAGATGAGTTTTGGCCTTCACCGCATCGATCGCGTCGATGAGTCCATCTAGAGAATCTGATAGGAGTTCGTCTGCATTTTTCTCACTGTAGAAGGTTTCATGAATCATGATTTGAGCTTCAGGGTTAATGGCTCGGATCCGTTCTTCCATCGCGCTGGTTTTTTGTTTGCCGATCTGCCCGTCCATGGCGTGGAGTTGCCGGTTGATATTGGTGATGCAGAGCTCGTCGAGGTCGACCATGGAGATTTTTCCAATCCCGGTTCTGGCGAGTGCTTCTACGGCCCATGATCCGACGCCACCGATCCCGACGACCATGATGTGGGCGTCATGGAACTTCTGGAGAGCCGTCATTCCGTAAAGTCTGGCAATGCCGCCAAACCTTTGTAAGTAGTTATCAGTCACTAATGAGAGATGATGTCGGGAGTCAGGAAAGGGGTCAATCTTCGAGAAAAGGCAATTTTTTGCTAAGAAAGCTTGAGATGTTGCGTCATAGAGTAAGATTTCCATCACTTCTTTCAGAGAGGCGAAAGGCTTTAAACCACCCCCTATTTTTACTCCCCTTACCAATAAGATGATTACTGGAGAAGACTTTACGATTCAGATGAATATTCCGCATCGAGTGCGTTTCTCGCGAGGGGTTTTTCTTCCTGAAAATGCCCTTCTGGAAACCTTACTTGAATCCAATGGTTCAGCGAAAGTGGTTTGCTTTATCGAAGAGGCGGTGGCAAAGGCTTTGCCTGAGCTCGAATGTCAGATTGCGAATAAAGTGGAGCAGCTCTCTGGTTATGAATGCCGGGGATTAGTTCGGCTCCAAGGAGCGGAGGTGGCGAAGGCTGATCTTACCGTTGTCCAATCAGCGTGGGATGCATTAGAGCAAGCTGGAATTGATCGGCATTCGTATATTTTTGGAATTGGAGGAGGAGCCTTCCTCGATGCGATCGGTTTAGCGGCTGCGACGGCTCATCGCGGGGTGCGTTTTGTAAGGTTCCCGACAACGACTCTTTCTCAAGATGATAGCGGGGTAGGGGTGAAGAATGGGATTAATGCTTACGGAAAGAAGAATTTCATTGGAACCTTTTCGGTGCCTTTTGCGGTGGTGAATGATTTCTCATTCCTTGAGACACAGCCAGAGGTTGTGAAACGAACCGGTTTGATCGAGGCGATTAAAGTAGCCTTAGTGAAAGACACCCCATTCTTCGAGTGGATTGAGGATAATGTGCCCGCTTTGTCGAAATGTAAGGCTTTTGCTCTGGAGGAGGCTGTCGAACGTTCAGCTTTGTTACATGCCGATCATATTGCGCGTGGAGGAGATCCTTTCGAAAATGGAAATAGCCGACCCCTTGATTATGGCCACTGGGCAGCTCATAAGTTAGAGCAGTTGACCCATTTTAGGCTTTCACATGCGGAGGCCGTTTCGGTCGGGCTGGCGCTTGATACTTTATATGCCGTTAAAAAGACTTGGCTCACGAAGGGCGAAGGAGAGCGTGTTTTTAAAGTGTTAGAAGGGATGGGCTTCCAGGTTTGGGATGAGGGGTTTGATCTGCGTAATGATGAGGGGCAGCGCTTGCTTTTCGAGGGGTTAGAAGAATTTCGAGAGCATTTAGGTGGGGAATTGACCATTTTAATGCTTTGTTCACTAGGAGAAGGCATGGATGTCCATGAGATCGATCTTGGTGTGATGGAGGAATGTATTGAAGAACTTCATCGCCGGAGTCTTGCCGTGCAAAATTCTTTGTCTTAGTCTAGCGCCCATGGAAAAGAGGTTGGCGGTGATTAATGTGGTAGGGCTGAGTAAGAGCCTTCTTGGGCCTGAGATGCCTCGTATCACAAAAATGGCGGAGGCTGGGGTGACCTCGTTCCCTCCGGCTTTTCCTGCCGTGACCTGCACCGCTCAGTCGTCTTACCTTACTGGGAAGACCGTAGGCCAGCACGGTGTTGTAGGGAATGGGTGGTATGATCGTGACGATGCCGAGGTGAAGTTTTGGAAACAGAGTAATCATCTGGTAAAGGGAGAAAAACTCTGGGACGCGATGAAGCGACGCCACCCGGGAGCGACCTGTGCGAAGTTGTTCTGGTGGTATAATATGTATTCCACCGCGGACTATACTATTACGCCACGTCCAATGTATCCTGCTGATGGTCGGAAGTTTTTTGATGTTTATACTCAACCGATGGAGATGCGTGAGGAGGTGAAGGCTGATTTGGGAGCTTTTCCTTTCCCTGCTTTTTGGGGGCCAAGAGCCGGAATTGCCTCGTCTCAATGGATTGCAGATTCGGCCCGATGGGTGGAGAAGAAGCATCAACCCACTCTTTCACTGATTTACTTGCCACACCTCGATTATTGTTTGCAGAAAGAGGGGCCAGATCATTCGAGTATCCCTCAAGAGAAAGCAGCGATTGATCAGGTAGTCGGAACGCTGGTTGATGATCTCGCAAAGGCAGGAGTCGAGTCAGTCTTGTTGTCTGAATATGGGATTTCGAAAGTGGATCAGCCCGTTCACCTCAATCGTGTTTTCCGCGAGCAGGGATGGCTTGCAATCAAAAAGGAGCTCGGTCGTGAGTTATTAGACTGTGGTGCGAGCCAGGTTTTCGCAGTGGCGGATCATCAAGTGGCTCACGTTTATCTCAATGACGATACCTTGAAAGAGGAGGTGCGATCTTTACTAGAGCAGCAAGGGGGTGTCGAAGAGGTCTTAAATGGTGTTGATTTATGGCCGGAAGGGACTTCAGGAGGAGAACGAGGGGGGGATCTGGTGGTGGTGGCGAAGGAAAACACTTGGTTTACCTATTATTATTGGGAGGAGGATACGAAGGCTCCCGATTTTGCACGCACGATCGATATTCATCGCAAGCCTGGGTATGATCCTGTCGAGTTGTTTATTGATCCGGAGTTATCGTTCCCGATGTTGAAGGTGGCTTCATTTTTGATGAAGAAGAAGCTTGGGATCCGTGGCTTGATGGAGGTGATTCCTCTCGATGCGAAGTTAGTAAAAGGTTCTCATGGGCGCAGTGCTGTTTCTGAGCAGGAGCAGCCTGTTTTAATCGGTCCCGGGGCAGCTCAAGTCGATTCGGCAGAGGGGGTCTTTTATTATCTCTTAGATCAACTCATCTGAGCCTTCTTCTTGAGCTCTTGACAGCGAGCTAGGTCTAGGGCGTGATGTCTTTGCTATGGCAAAACTGACCATTAAAGATCTTAATGTTTCCGGTAAGGAAGTTCTCATGCGGGTGGATTTTAATGTCCCTCTCAACGAGACATTCGAAATTACTGATGACACCCGTATTCAAGCGGCTATTCCTTCAATCAAACACCTTTTGGATGGTGGTGCGAAATTAGTGCTATGTTCACATCTCGGCCGCCCTAAGGGCACTGCTGATGCTAAATTTTCATTGAAGCCTGCAGCAGTCCGCCTTGGAGAGCTTCTTGGTAAAGAGGTTGTTTGTTCTCCTGATTGTATCGGGGAAGAAACAGCAGCATTACGAGCCAAACTCGCAGAAGGATCAGTGCTTGTTCTGGAAAACACTCGTTACCATTCTGAAGAAACTGAGAACGAAGCAAGCTTTGCAAAGGCTCTCGCAGGGAATGCCGAGCTATTCGTGAATGATGCCTTCGGAACCGCTCACCGTGCGCATGCCTCAACAGAAGGAGTAACGCATCATGTTGCTCAAAGCGCGATGGGTTTTCTCATTGAGCGTGAACTTGAATTTCTTCAAGGCAAATTGGAGAAACCAGAAAAACCTTTCGTCGCCATTATGGGTGGGGCGAAAGTAAGCGATAAGATCCAGGTTATTAAGTCCATGATGGATAAGGCTGATACTTTCATTATCGGTGGCGCAATGGCTTACACCTTCAGGAAAGCTCAAGGATACAAAATCGGAAAATCTCTTGTTCAAGATGACTTTTTAGATCTGGCTCTTGAGATTTTAAAAGAAGCAGAAGAGAAGGGGATTCACTTCCACCTTCCTGCTGATACTCGCGTGACTCAGGAGTTCTCTCCTACCGCTATAACAAAGGTAACAGCCCCTTACTCTGAAGGAGGTTTCATCGAGGACGACTGGGAAGGGATTGATATCGGAGACCAGGCGATCGAAGATTTCGCCAAAGTAGTTGCCGGAGCAAAAACCATTCTATGGAATGGGCCAATGGGAGTTTTTGAATTAGAAAACTTCTCTGCAGGAACTCGCGCCTTGACCGCAGCAGTGGCTAAGAGTGACGCCCTTTCAATTGTTGGAGGAGGAGACTCTGTAACAGCAGTGAAAAAGTTCGGCGATGAAGCAGATTTTGATTTCATCTCAACAGGAGGAGGCGCCTCTTTGGAGCTTCTTGAGGGGAAAGCCCTTCCCGGAGTCGCGGCCCTTTCAGAAGTTTAATTGAATCATATCATATAATGAGAAAACCTATTATCGCGGCCAACTGGAAACTGAATAAAGGCCCATCAAGCACTGAAGATTTCCTTCGCAGTTTCCTTTCAGAAGTGAATAAACAAAGCTTCGGCGTTGATATCGTCATAGCGCCTTCTTTTGTATCTCTTTCAAAAGCTTCCGAGCTTCTTTCAAGTGAGACCAAAGTGCAGCTCGCTGCTCAAAACGTCTCAGAGCATGACAGCGGAGCTTACACCGGCGAAGTCAGCGTGATGATGCTGAAAGAGCTCTTTCTATCTTATGTTATCATTGGGCACAGTGAACGTCGCGCTCTCTATGGAGAAACAGACCAAGTCATCAACGCAAAGATTAAGAAGGCTCGTGAAGCGAATTTTCGTCCGATTTTCTGTATTGGAGAAACATTAGAAGAGCGCGAATCAGGTAAACTAGAAGATGTTTTACGCACACAGATCACTCAAGGCCTTCTAGACATTCCTGAGAAAGATTTAACCGAGACGGTAGTGGCTTACGAGCCTGTTTGGGCGATCGGAACAGGAGTGACAGCAACGTCAGAGCAGGCGCAAGAAGCGCATGCTTTTGTGCGTTCGGTTCTCAAAGATCTCTACGGAGAGGCGGCTTCTCAAAAAGTTCGTATTCAGTATGGTGGGAGCGTGAAGCCTGCAAACGCAAAAGAGCTACTTAGCCAACCTGATATTGACGGTGCGCTTGTCGGAGGGGCTAGTTTGGAGCCTTCAAGCTTCTTTGAGATTATTCGTAATAGCGCCGAATAAGAAACGGGGTTATTCATCTTTATGGAGAAAGCTTTTTTTGGATTACCAGATGGCCGCCTAGCGATCGGAGAGGGGCCATTCGAAGCTCGATCTAAGCCACCTCAGGACGGGGTGGCTTTTTACATTAATGACTTCCGGCTTTCTGACCCTAAGCCGTGGAAGGTTCCCGCAGAGTTGCTCTTTCGTGAAGTAAGCAAAGAAGACGATGCTTCTTATGCGCATTTAGACCAAGTGGAATGGGAAGAACCTCATAGTGGCGCATTTGCCGAAGTGTTTGGTCATGTAATGGAGGAGATTCGTGCAGGTCGGTTAGAGAAGGCCGTGCCTGTCTCGACGGCTATAGCTCCTTACTCGACGGATTTGAAAGAAAAGCTGCTCCATCGTTTGGGGGTTGTCAGTTCTCCTCTCCGGGCTTACGGGTGCCTGTCTGATGGGTCTTCTTTTGTGGGAGCGACTCCAGAGCTTCTTTTTACTCTTAAAGGGAAATCTCTCTCGACAATGGCCCTTGCTGGGACAGCAAAGCAAGAGGACCGAGTCATTTTTGAGGTTGATGAGAAGGAGCAGCGAGAGCACGAATTTGTGGCTCAGACGCTTTTGGCTAAGCTTGCGGATCTAGGTGAAGCCCAGCGTTACCCTCGGGAGGTTTTAGATTTAGGTTCGATTGTTCATTACCATACCGCAATTGATGTCGAACTGGTAGAGGTTCCTCCTCCAGAATCTCTTATTAAGAAGCTTCATCCGACGCCGGCTTTAGGGCCACTTCCGAGGACTATTCAAACCTTGAACCTTTTGCACTCGTGGAGACAAAAATTGGGCTGCCCAGAAACCTTTGGGTCCCCTTTTGGTTTTTGGAGTCAAGGTGAGTTTGAGGTATTAGTTGCGATTCGAATGGTTTCGTGGGATGAGGATCATTTTTATTTACCATCTGGATGCGGTTTAATTGAAGAAAGCAGGCTTTTAAATGAGTGGAGAGAGCTTCGTTTAAAGCGTAATGCCGTCTGTAGCGCTTTTTCGATTTAATATTTTGTTTTCTAATGGTCTTACTTTGAGATGATTGTGATTTGGCTCGCAGAAACTTTCAAAAAAAGAGAGGAAAGACATTGACCTGGGATAGGGTCTTGTGTAGGTTCTGCGCCCCGCCAGCTGACAAAGCTGGCCAGAGCAAAGGCCTCTGAGTGAAATAAGAAGATTTCTTCTGGAGCTCAGGTTTCTTTCTCTGAAAAGAGATTTTCTTTGACAGAAAGGTTTTTGAAGCTGTGTGAAA
>CALFBI010000013.1 GCA_937951675.1 uncultured Verrucomicrobiales bacterium | reverse complement strand
TTGATCAAATCTGGAATACGCTTCATGCGGGATTATTTTCAGAATAATCAGCTCAACCCCCTCCCGATTCGAGACTCGGTCAAAAAGTTCAAAGCGAACAACGTTAAGTATGATCTCAAGGCGGCCATTAATGTCGCCCTTCTCGCGCTTCCACAGGGAATGGCTTACGCCGCGATTGCAGACTTACCGATCGCCAACGGCATTCTCTGCTCCGCCATCGCGGCCATCATTGCTCCTTTTTTTGCTAGCTCACGGCATACGATTCTTGGTCCGACGAATGCGACATCTCTGATGCTTTTCAGCTTCTTTGTCTCCGCTGGTTTGACCGATACGGAGAAACTGGGAATTGTGCCTATTGTTATTTTACTAGTAGGGATTTTTTCGATCTTGGGTGCCCTTTTTAAAGTCGCCGAGCTCTTACAATATATTAGCCGAAGTGTTTTAGTAGGCTATATTACGGGAGCTGCGACCTTGATTATGGTCAATCAGTTCAAGCACTTACTTGGTGTTGCCCATACTTTCGAAGGAGGCAAAGCGCTTAATTTCTTTGGAGTTATCAATACCCTCTCTCGTAACATTCTCGAAACTCAATGGCTCCCTCTTCTGATTGGGGTAACCACTTTAAGCCTCTATCTACTGCTTCAAAAGAAAAAGAAGAACCTCCCTAACTTTGCGCTCATTCTCATTATGGCCTCCGCTCTCGTTTACGGCCTTAGAGAATGGACACAACACGCCTCTTTTGATCGCCTCCCCTATTTTTCGAGCTTCGGTCTAGAGGCTCTTAAGCCAGCTCTCCCCTCACTTCCAGAAGGAAGAAATCTCTTTGATGTTCTTAGTCAACTTACTGGAATTTCCTTAGCGGTTGCCTTTCTTGCTTCGCTTGAAAACACCGGGATGGCCAAGAGCCTCGCTTCTCGCAGTGGAGACCGCCCAGACCTCAACCAAGATATGCTCTCTGTTGGAATGACGAATATCGCCGCTTCCGCACTGGGGGGGATGCCTGCCTCAGGTTCCTTAACTCGGTCCGCCCTTAATTTTGAATCTGGCGCTAAGACTCGTTTCGCTTCGATTTACTGCGGCCTTCTTTGTTTGGGAGCCCTTTTCTTACTAGCCCTGTTCCCCTTAGTTCAATATATCCCAAAAACGGTTTTAGCAGCCCTTGTGATCGGAATTGCCTTTTCTTTAATCAATCTCAAAAACATTCGTATTTGTCTCAGCACTACCGTTGAGGATGCCGTTGTCATTATTCTCACGTTCATTTGCACTCTTTTAATTCCACTTCATTTCGCCATTTTTGTAGGGGTGTTAGTTTCCATCATGCTCTTCCTGCGGAAGGTCTCTAAGCCTCATTTGGTAGAATATGAAATGAGTGAGCAAGGCACGCTTCAAGAAATCGGTGCCAAACATAAAAGACCTAACCCTGCCATTTCCATTGTGCATGTCGAAGGATCCCTCTTTTTCGGAGCCGCCGAACTTTTCCGGACTCAGGTGCAGCGCACCGCCGCAGACCCTAACCTCAAGGTCATCATCTTACGTTTAAAGAATGCACGTCATCTCGATGCTACTAGTGTGATCGCGCTTGATGATCTCGTAAAAGAAATGCGTAAATCCGGGCGCCATGTCATCATCTCTGGAGCTAACCGAGACGTTTACAAAGTTCTTAAAAAATCACGTGTTCTCGAAACCCTTCAAGAAGGCTGCCAACGCAGAGAGGGAGAAACCAATGTCTTCCTCTACTCTCCTCGTAATCCAAATCTTTCAACTCGCGATGCGCTCCTCCGGGCACAAGATCTTTTAGGAACAAAGAAAGCTGATATTAAAATTTTCTACGACCCTGCTCATGATGCCAAAAAATAAGAGCTTTCTTTTCGCTTTTTCCGAGCACCAACTCCATCGTTCTCCTTTTTTCACCATTTGACCAAACTCTCTCATGAAGGATAATATTTATGATCAAGAGCAAGCCAATGCTCCCTTCCAGTTTGATCGCAAAGTGACTGCCGTTTTTGAAGATATGATTCGGCGCTCGGTCCCTGGATACGGACTAACTCTTTCGATGGTTGAGCATCTTGCTCAACATTTCCACCAAAAAGGCACTACTATCTATGACCTCGGTTCTTCTCTTGGAGCTTCCCTCCTCGCGGCCTCCCAAGGCGCCCCTCAAGCTGACCTGATCGGGATTGATAACTCCCCCGAAATGATCGCGACTTCTCGCGAGAAACTTTCTCCACACATTTCTTCTGCAAAGGTGACATTAATCGAAGCTGATTTGGTCGATTACTCGATCGAAAAACAAGCTTCTCTGATCATACTAAATTTCACGCTTCAATTCATTCCTATCCAAAAAAGACTCGATCTTCTCCAGCGTTGTTATCAGGCCCTTATTCCAGGTGGAGCTTTGATCCTTTCTGAAAAAATCATTTTTCCTGACCCTCTTATTCAAGAAGCGCAAACTTCCCTTCATCACAAATTCAAAAAAGAGCAGGGATACTCTGATCTCGAAATTTCACAAAAACGAGATGCCCTTGAAAAAGTCTTAATTCCCGAGACAAGTGACACCCATTTAAATCGATTAGAAAAAGCAGGGTTCCAGCATTGCTCCTCCTGGTTCCAGTGTTTTTCTTTTACTTCATTTTTGGCAATTAAAGAATGAGTTCCACTTACCAATCGCTCTTTCAAGCTTACGGTGATGACCCCGCCTTAAAACGTTGGGCTTCGTTTTTCCAATCGCACTTAGACGACTCTCTCTCTGATTCAGCGAGAGAAGAAGTTTCTCGCTGGAAAACGGTCATTTCAGAGCTGCCTCACACCCCAAACCCTTCTCTCACTTGGGAAGAAGGTCAGCTCACTCTAAGCCCTGGTTACATTTTTGATAAAGAAGAGCTCACACCGCTCCTCATGAAGCTGCACCCTTGGCGGAAAGGTCCTTATAAGCTCGGTAACCTAAAACTCGAAACCGAATGGCGTTCTGATTTAAAATGGAACCGTATTCAAAACCTCCTCCCTTCTTTCGAAGGAAAGCATCTTCTCGATATTGGTTGTGGAAACGGCTACCATTTATGGCACATGTTAAATTCTGGAGCCAAAAGCTGCACAGGTATTGACCCCTACCACCTTTTTAATTTCCAGTTTCAGGCTCTGTCTCATTTTGCTGGTCCGCAGCACCCTCTCGCCGTCCTTCCTTTTAGCCTAGAAGACCTTGCTCATAGCGAACTAAAGCGATCTTTGCACCCAGCATGGGACGTCGTCTTTTCGATGGGGGTCCTCTATCACCGGCGCTCTCCTTTAGACCATCTTTCCCAAGCTCGAAATCTGCTCAAACGCGGAGGAGAGCTCATCCTTGAAACACTCACCGTCACCCATGCGGAGCATGATGAAATTCCCCATGCACTCGTTCCTCCTGGACGTTATGCTAAAATGAAGAACGTCTATTTTCTTCCTAATCGAAAGCTACTCGAAGACTTCTTGGCCAAGAGCGGCTTCACTCATATTGAACATCTCAATACTTCGGCCACCTCACCAGACGAGCAAAGGCAGACCCCCTGGATGACCTTCGAATCTTTAGAAGATTACCTCGACCCTAATGACCCTTCCCTGACCATCGAGGGGCACCCGGCCCCGCAACGCTCTGTTTACCGCGCTACGAAGGGATAGATACCCACGACTGATTAATCAGTTCTCGTAACCGTTCTGGATCAAGAGCCGATGTTTTCGCAATAAAACCTCGAGCATGTGCAAAATGAACATCGGAGCAATGATCAACCCGGGTGAATTCAAGCCCTTGGTAATCATGATTTCTCGAAAGCCCATATCCTCCTCCTCTCCGGTCTGGATAAATTAAAGCATGCACCTCAATCTCATTAATCTGAAGGTAGCGAGGAATACCTGCAGAAGGCTCATCCGGCATCACTTCCTCTCTTGGTAAGAAGGCTACTTTTAGATGCTCCCCTTCCCTTTCGAGGTTCCATATTTGAAGGTGTTCAGATAAGTATTCGATCCGCGACTTCATGCTTTTAAGATAGTAAATGAGGTCTTCTCCAATCATTTTCATCACTTCCCAAACAGGATCCCATGGGGCTAATTTTTCAGCACGAGCAAAGCGGCGAAGCAAAGTAATATCAATGGGCGAATTCAATTTCGCCATTAACTCACGATCCACCCCGAGCATTTTAGATGTCTCTACTGGACCTCTTGTATCAAACCACTCTGCTGGCTCCAACCAATCACAAAAATCTTTTGCCTCATCATACAACCCAAGATGTTGAAGAACGAGGCTTAGAGCACAGGTCGGCTTATAATCTCGAGGAAATTGGTGATGATCAAAATTGAGTAATTGAGGCTCATGTCGACCGCCAACATCGATCACATAAACCTCGGGATGATTAAGGTCTTCTTCGGTTGGCTCTCTTCTCTCAATGGGAAGCTGGGAAGTCGCTACAAGTAAGCTACAAGCTAAGAACTCATCTTTATGCGAACCGCCAGGATGAGTGACGATAAATGGTTTAAACATTTTTGTAACATAGGGAGTTACAAAAGAGAGGCAATCATAGAATTTTACATACCGCCACCGATTCTCGATGACTTTCCTCTAACTTCAGGCGACGCTCTACCGGCATTTCATCCATCGTCATTGGCTTATATCCTAGCTGATCACGAAAAAAGCTCTCGGCACGATTCGTGAGAGCAAATAAGCACTTCACTCCTCTTTCTTTTGCCCACTCTTCAGCTCTCTTCACCAGGAATTGACCATACCCTAAATTTTCATGCGATTGCTTCACGTAAAGACACGCTAATTCGGCATCATGTTCTTGGTATTTATGAATAGCAATACAGCCCACCACATTGAAATCGAGAGTCATTACAAGGTAGTCGGAAATCTTCTCACGAATCTCTTCATAGGCTCGAGGCACCAAATGAGACTGTCTGACGGAACGACCAATCATTGCTAACAGCTCCGGAATATCTTCCTCTCGAAGCGGGCGGACTTCCTGATAGTGATCCACGTGCACCATGGTTCCTACCCCTTCATTCGAAAAAATTTCATCAATAAGAACCCCTTGCTTTCGGCCATCTAAAAGGTGCACCCGTGGAATTCCCGCAGCACACACTACGGCACTTTGCTGGAGTAAATCGGCCCCCTCATCAACAAGGTTCGTGAAATATTCTACCTCCGAAAGCTGAATCGCAGGAAGAGGATTTTTTTGATAAAGAACTCCGGCTCCATTCAACAGAGTCAGGTATTTCGCAGCTTTAAGAGACACGCCAAGTTCCACCAGATCTTGATCAAAAATCTCGCGCTCTTCACAATCAATGACAGCAGCCTGCCCTCGTTCTAAAATCTCAAGAACTCGGTCAGTCACTTTGCCATCACTCAAACCAAGCTTGAGACGCGTCAATTTTAATTCCGTTTCGGTAGCATGATCGACAAATTCAGTAATTTGGCGCCCTTGCACTCCAATCACTAATTTAACCCCAATTTCTTGCAGAGACTTCAGATCAAGTAACGTTTCCGCGACTGCGGCAGCAGGTAAAAGACCATCTCCCAACACCACCACAAAAACCTTCCCCTTAAAAGCGGGAACGTAATCGAGGACTGCTCTGACATCTGACTGCTGCATCTATCTTGATCCTGACAGAAAACGCCGGCGTTTGGCCACTTCAAAAATCAGATGGATGAAGCTCACCCCCAAGCACAGATAGACAAACCAGTTCCCCCAGAGGGCGTATAAAGTCATCGGCCCTTCTTTGGGAACAAAAACCTTTGCATACATCGAATCAGCGACAAAAGGACTTCCCTCATCATCAACAATCATCTGCTTCTCAGGTCGACCCGGAACAAATGCACTCCCATTAGCCTGGATCACAACACTCACCCCGGTATTGGCAGAACGCACCAGAGGTCTTCGTAATTCAATCGCTCGAAACCTGGCGGTCGCCATATGCTGTAAAGCGGCCTCCGATTCTCCAAACCAACCATCATTGGTAACATTCAGAATGATTTGAGGTTCTGATCGAACTAGCTTCCGGACCAAAGGAGCCACTGTATCCTCATAACAAATTGTTGGGATGATTTGAATTTCTTCTCCCCTCAAAGAAATAGAAACAGGGTCTTTCGCACCCCCTCTACTAAAACTATCTACGTAGTCCTGCTTAGTAGACATTGCAAAAATAGATTTCACAAATGGAACATGATCTTCCAAAGGTAAGTATTCCCCAAAAGGAACAAGGTGCTTCTTATGGTAAACTTTCAGATCCTTAAAATCGCCTTCGATCAAAGCCATCGAATTATAAAAAGGCTTCCCTGAAGTCAGGAGAATCTCTCCCTCCTCTCCTAGCTCTGCTGGTAAATAATTGATGCCCGTCACCAGCACAAATTCCCCTAATGAGCGCAGGTGATTATCAACATACATCTCATTATACTGCCCCTTGATCGTCCCCCCCTCGGGCTGATACCACACCGGCTCAGGAAAAGATGACTCAGGCCATAAAACCATATCGATTTTAGGAATTGTCATCACTTCCCCTTCCTGCATTTCTGTAACGGCTTGGTCCTGCACTCGATCAATACCGGCTTGAGTTAAACTCGAATACTTTTCGTAAAGGGCATACTGCTCATCCGGATCCCACTTTAAAGACTGAGGAACATTCCCCTGCACGACTAAAACGTCAAACTCATGAGAATCAATCCGGTGAAACTGAGAAACACGGACCATTCCGTAAACAAAAAAGAGAGCCACAACCAAGACGGCGATCCCAAAGTCAAGATGGGCTCGACGCTGCCCGACCCGGTTTTCATTAACCAAGCGAATCCCGACCTGTAAGAGCACTGCCGAGACAAACACCGGAAGAAAAGAAAGCCCCATGGCCCCTATCAAATCGGCTCCTTGCGCGAGAACAAGCGAATCATGAAAAGCAACCCCCACTCCACTCCATGTGAAACCTGTCAAAAACCAACTCCTAATCCATTCTAAAGAAACCCACAAAGCCGCTAACAGAAGAGACCGGTTTAAACTTTGCTTAGCGAGCTTCCAAGAGCTAACCTTCTCTTGCTGACGCAGTATCCGAGCCGCGACTTTCTGCTGAAGCGAGCCTTCTTTTTGAGTGGAATATTCAACAGAAGTATTCCGAAAAGGATTTAACCATTTTGATGCCACCGCGCCCCAAACCCCAACATAAAGAGCGAGAAAACTGGCTAACGCGACCAACAAACAAAAACCTAATACCGGAGAAACCCCTTCAACCTCCGCAATCCACTTCACATTAAAAATCCAAAAGCCAAGCCCACCAGCCCACCCAATGCCAAAGCCTCGTTTTGCTGAACCACCCCCTCCAAACCAAAGCGCGCCTAACAAAGGTAGTAACCAAAACCACACCATCACGCCCACTTCATAAGGCGCGTAGCATAATGCCAAGAGCTGCCCGCCAATAAAGGCAAGAGGCCAAGAAATAGAACGAGGTAAAACAATCATTTAAGACATTCTTTCGTGAGCATCTGCTTCTAGTGCTGCCCAAAGAGACTCGATAGAATCTTCGACTTTCTCTTTACTCAGGGCTAAATTCGGAGCTCCGGGCTCATCTTTTGCGTAAAGGTAGTATTTAATTTTAGGCTCTGTCCCTGATGGACGGACCGCGAAAGAACGGCCATCAAGAAGCTCTACAAAAAGCATTTTCTCTTTCGGAATCTCATCACCTTCCTCATCGACAAAATCCTGAGTCGCATAATCTCGCACCTTCAACACTCGTGCCCCATCGACTTCAATCGGTGGATTTTTAGAATACGATTGTGCTAAAGCTTGAATCTTCGCTGCACCATCTGCCCCTTCCATCACGAGCGCTTTTCCTTTTTCTAAATAAACGCCAAACTCTTTATAGAGATCATCTAATAGATCCGGAATGGTTTGATTCACTGAGCTCGCGTAAGCTGAAAGCTCCGCAAACATGACGGCAGCGCCATTGCCGTCTTTATCACGAATCTCATCGCTTCCGAGATAGCCGTAACTTTCTTCTCCCCCAAAAACATAAAACCTCGAAAACTCAAGTCGAAGAGCGCGACTTTCTTCCGCACTGAGAGCGCGATAGTCCTCGCATTTACTCACTGGGATCGCTTCCTCATACTTTTTCATCTTAGCACAGATGTATTTGAACCCAGTTAAAGTATTCACAACAGCAATACCAAAGGCGTCTGCAATCGCGCGCTGAAGCTCTGTCGTAACGAAAGTCTTCACGAGCACCGCTCGGCTTCGATTCGATTCCGTAATCCAACCTTTTTCAAACATCACCTTCAGGCGATACCAAGCCATCAAAGAACCAATCTGATTTCCGGTCAGGAGCTGCATCTCTCCACTTGCATTTCGAACCGCCACTCCCATTCGATCCGAATCTGGATCCGTTCCAATCACCGCTGAAGCATTGACCTCATTAGCCAAATCAATCCCCATCTGAAGAGCTGGTCCATTTTCTGGATTAGGAGACGCCACCGTAGGAAAGCGCCCATCCTGCACATCTTGCGCTGGAACTGTCTTCACCTCAAACCCTAGCTCTTCCAGTAAAGGCGCAATAATCACGCCCCCTGTTCCATGAATGTTTGTATAAACGACCTTTGCTTTCTCTCCTTTCACTAACAACTCTGGTTGTAATAGCAGCGTTTTTAAGGTCGTTTTATAAGCCTCATCCATGTCTTCTCCCAGAAGAGTCAAAGCGCCTTGCTCCTCTGGTGGAAGTGCCTCGTATTCCTCCGTCACGAGAGCATTTACCTCCCGGATCACCCCAGAGGCATGGGGTTCAATAAGCTGAGCTCCATCATCGAAGTAAGCTTTAAAACCATTATCGTGTGAAGGATTATGACTTGCCGTCAATACTACTCCTGCATCAGCGGCCATCTCCCGAACAGCGAAAGACAATTGCGGCGTTGAGCGTGCTCCTTCAAACAAATAAGCATCACCACCCAGATCAGTCGTTACCTTGGCACAATACTCCGCGAAATCACGGGAGAAATGACGGGTATCATGCGCAAAAACCAGACGAGGCTTTCGAGTTGCCCCCTTTGCCGCAAGGTGTTTTTTCACATAAAGCAAAAGCCCCTGCACAGCGCGACCTACATTGTAAAAATTCATGGCAGCGGTGCCTACGCAAGGATACTCAGGACGGTCAAAAGCAGCACCAGATCCTGCCTCGACTGAGGTCACGACCTTACCAATCGTTCTCCCTCGGAGCCCCCCGGTGCCGAAAGCGAGTGTTTTATAAAAACGATCATTCAATTCCTGCCATTCACCCTGATCGACAAGTTCTTGGACAGAAGACGCCGCAAAAGGATCCTTAGACCCCCTTAAGAGACTGATAATGTTTTGCTTAGATCCCTCGAGAAGATCTCCCTTTTCGGTGGCTTGTTGGAGAAATAAATTCAGTTCACTCATTCCGTCTCACATGATAGAAGCTTCACCCCACTTGGCAATACCACGCATGAATCAATTTCTCCAACAAGCTACCGAAAAACGGGAAAGTCTCATTAACTCCGACACCAATTGCTTTCGCCTCATGAATGGGTATACCGACGGGCATGGAGGCGTCTTTGTCGAATCTTACGCAGACCGGCTTGCCGTCGCGACTTTAGGCGGCGAGATCCCTACCGGGTTAAAGGAAGAACTCCGCTCTACGGGAAAAACCGTTTATTGGAAACGTCTAGATCAGCAGGAAAAAACAGCCCCAACTCACCTCTTTGGACCACCACAAGAAACCCCCTTCCCCATTTTAGAAAACGGAGTCACCTATGAAGCCAATTTCCAAAGCGGTTACTCCCAAGGGATTTTTCTCGACCAAAGACTTAATCGAGCCGAAGTCCGTCGAAGAGCCCAACCACAACAACGTATTCTCAATACCTTTGCCTACACGGGAGCCTTTTCGGTCTGTGCAGCTTTAGGTGGAGCGACAACAACCACTCTCGATTTGAGCCGGCCCTACCTTGATTGGGGAAAAAGAAACTTTGAACAAAATAAACTCAATCTCGATGAGCATTATTTTTGCAAAGGAGACACCTTTCATTGGCTCAAAAGATTTGCAAAACAAGGCCGCACCTTTGATGGTATCATTCTCGATCCTCCTACCTTTTCGCGCGATGACAAAGGCAAGATCTTCCGAGTAGAAGTGAACTACGATTCTCTCGTAAAACTAGCTTCCGCATGTCTTGCTCCGGGAGGTTGGATCTTAGCTTGCACCAACTGCCGTCGCCTCAGCCTAGAAGATTTTGAGACTCTGCTTCTCAAAGGAGCTGATAGAAGCATGAAGCTTCATCATGCAGCAATGCCTCTCGATTTCGCAGGGGATGACTATTTGAAATCAGTCTGGATCGAATACTAATTACCAATGAATGAAATTATCACTCTAGTTGTCCTGATTCTATTTCTGGCCAATAGTATTCTCACTTACATCGCTCTCCAGCGCCTCTTTTGGTCTAAAGGTTATTTAGAAATGATTCTATGCTTTATGGTTTTCATCATCCCTTTCTTCGGAGCTATTTACGTCCTTTGGCTGATTCCTCAAAATAATTACAAGCTAAGTCGTAAAAATTTGAATTGAAATTTAACGACCAAAGCTAAAACGGAAAGTGCTTCCTCCTGTTTTCATCTTAGCGACTTTATCACGAATTTGATCCGGCACAGACGCCTTATCTTCGTCTGTATTAAAAGGCCCATCATAAACGATTTTCCCGGACTGATCTTTAGCTACTAAATGAGAGCCATTTTCATCGGTGGTCAAGGTGAATGAATGCTCTCCGTCTTTAAACATCATCGAACCCGTTGAAAATGATTTTACATGGTCATGAATTCCCTGAGGAATCATATCCTTTAAATCGTCTAACTGCGAAAATGAATCACCTTGACCGAAGAGATTAGACATCCGGCGCATCCTCTCTTCCATCTCTTGATGAATTTGATTAATACGGTCATTCCGAGAGCCAAAACGGTCTTGGAGTTGTTCGGGAGCTTCTTCTAAACCGTATGATTGAGCTTCTCGGTGCCCCTGAGCCTGAGCTTTTTTAGCCCCTAACACGACTACCTTTTCATTGGCCTGTCCTCGGCGTAAGATCGTCACCTTAATTTCATCACCTGGCTGATGTTCGAGAACGAGGTCCCGAAGAGCGTTCTGATTAGCCACACCCTGTCCTTGAATTTGAGTGAGGATATCATTCTTTTGTAAGCCTGCTTGAGCCGCTGGGCTTTCCGGAGAAATCACCTTCAACACGACTCCGTGATCAAGATCTAGTTGAACCGAGAGAGTTTCATCGACCGGAGTTCCACTCACACCCAGCCACGCGATCTCTCCCCCCTCTGCGGATGGGAGATTTTGCCTTCTGGCATCTAATGGAGTAGGAACCGATTCAGACTTATCTGCATTTTTTAAGATTTCATCTAATCCAGGACGATCCACAGCTTCACTACTCAGGATTAAAACCGGAGCTAATGAAACGGCTAAAATAGTTTTTCGAGATCTCATACTTTTCAGTCTGTAGAAATAGGTTTGATTACTAAACGTTTATAAGGACGATTCACCTTAATGACTTTTCCATCAGTATCGGCCCACTCCCCTTCCTGCAAGTAATCGACTTCAATGAGTTGATGCGTTTTTTTATCGCGATCTAAATAGTATCCTAAATCATGCGCATCGACCATTTTTTGCTCGTAACTTTCGGGAGTAAACTCAACTTGAGAAATCGCTGAAACATCAGAAACATTTCTTACCTCTCCTGCGAAACCTTGTTGAATGGAAGTCTCTGGCAGCAAAAACGGCAATGCCGCAGCAAGCACCGCTACTGCGGCAGCGAGGCCATAAAGTGTGAATCGTTTAGCTTGAGGTTCTTCTTTAAATTGAGGGAATTCGACGACGTTCTCTTCTTCCGTCACCTCCGCAGCTCCATCCATCGCTCTTGCTAAACGAGCTAATAAATCCGGGGACATCTCGCAGGGCTCTAAAGACTTTAGTTGCTCTTCGAGATTTTTTAAATCTTGTTCTTTATCCATTTTATATGACCTCCGTTTTTTTAAATATCTCCCCGACTTTTGAATTCTTCTAATTTCTTGCGCAGAGCTTCTAACCCGTAACGATATCTTGAAGCTGCTGTATTCAGAGAAACCTCTAAAGCCTCTCCAATTTCGGCAAAGGTCTGACCTCCCCAAACCTTCATGACAATCACTTCTGAAAATTTTTCAGGAACTTCTCGGAGCGCTTTCTCTAAAATAGCCGCCGTCTCTTGTCCTTCGACAGAACTTTTCAGCCACTCATCATGATACGGTGCTAACCTTGCCTCATCTTCCGAAACACGCTCTTCACGACGAGAACGGCGATCTTTTTTACGACCTAAGTCGATCGCTTCTCTTCGGATTTGAGTATAAATAAAGGATGGCCAGGACTCCATTCCGCCGACAAAGCTCTCGTTAGCGACTTTCTTAGCCAGCTTGATAAGAGCCTCTTGTAAAATATCTTCGGCATCAGCCAGACTTCGAGTCTGCTGACGAGCAAAGAGTAAAAACTTCGGCCCGAACTCTTGAAGCCATTCAGCCCAACTGAGTGGAGTGGATATAGGTAAACAATTAGTATTCACGTCTCTTTCTTTCTTATCCATAGAGCGAGGTAGAGTTCATTATTTGCGTAAAAGAATAGAAGTATTAGTTTAAAGATCGAGCAGAAAGCATCAGAGGAAGCCCTAGCTTATTGATAGCGAGACAGATAAGATCTTAACCAAACCCCCGTCAACGAATCAGGATTTTCCATTATTTCACTCGGAGAGCCTTCGCCCACCAAACTCCCCCCTGCTTTTCCTCCCCCTGGCCCAAGGTCGATCACATGATCACATTGCGATAAAACCTCAAGATGGTGCTCAATAATAAGTAGAGTATGGCCCGCATCACGAAGGCGATGAAAAGCCATCAGGAGAACTTCGACATCCGCATGATGGAGTCCAGTCGTTGGTTCATCAAAAAGGTAAAGACCTTTCCCAGCCATTGGCTTTGCTAATTCACAAGCAATCTTGACGCGCTGCGCCTCCCCTCCAGAGAGCGTATTTGCCGCTTGCCCGAGCTCTAGGTATCCCACTCCGACATCAACGAGTGCTTTTAAAGTTTGCTGAATTTTCGGGACCTTCGCAAAAAAGATGAGTGCTTCTTCCGCGGTCATCTTCATCACATCAGCAATGCTGCGACCTCGATAACTTACTTCCAAAGTCTCGCGGTTATAACGAGCGCCCTGACATGATTCACAAGGGATATAAACATCTGCCAAAAAATGCATATCAACCTTAAGCTGCCCCGCTCCTTCACAAGCCTCACAGCGCCCCCCTTTTTTATTAAAACTGAACCGCCCCGCCTGATACCCTCTTTGCCGGGAAAGAGGCAACTGCGCATAAAGTTTCCTCATATGATCAAAAAGCCCCGTGTAAGTCGCAGGATTAGAACGAGGACTCTTCCCTAATGGCGATTGGTCGACCACAATCAGTCTTTGCAGAGGCTCCCAGCCTTCTACCGAATCAACCTCAATCTCCCCTACTTTAGATCGATACCACTGACGCTGAAGATAAGGACGAAGAACATGATGAATGAGAGTCGACTTCCCACTTCCACTGGGGCCACTCACACAAGTCATCTTACCGAGAGGGAAGGAAACGGTGAGGTTTTTCAAATGATGGGCTCGCGCCCCCCGCACCACGAGCGAGCCTTGTTCTTCAGAGTCAGCACTCCGTAAAGGTCCCTTCCTTTTTTCTTTTGATGACTGGAGCCACTTTCCGGTAATGGAGGCGGGCTGCGCTAGGATCTCCTTAAGCTCTCCCATCGCTAAGACTTCTCCTCCTGCGGCGCCTGCTTTTGGCCCCATATCGACAATCCAATCTGCGGCTCGAATCACCTCTTCATCATGCTCAACTAGAATCACGGTATTTCCTAAATCGCGCAATCTCTTCAGAGCATCAATTAATCGCGAAACATCTGCTGGGTGGAGCCCGATACTAGGCTCATCTAAAACATACATCACCCCAGAGAGCCCCGCCCCGAGCTGGCTTGCGAGGCGAATCCGCTGCGCTTCACCACCAGATAAGCTCCCGCTCGCCCGGTTTAAAGTCAAATACCCCAGCCCGACTTCAACTAAAAACTGAATCCGTTTTTGTAACTCTCCTTTTAATTGCTGGCACACCTGAGCCTGCCCTCCTTCGCTCGAAAAACCCTCTAGCCACTCCAACGACTCCTCGACAGTCATTTCACAAAACTCTTGAATCCCTAGTGGTTGGTGAGCACCTAGCTTCACCGCCAGATAAGTAGGACTTAAACGCTGCCCCCCACAACTTCGACAAGGCTTGGTTAACATCAACGGAGCCACACTTCGGCGCACTGCCTCGCTTGAACTCTCGCGGTAATAACGCTCAACCTGACGACATAAACCCTCAAAAGGTTTCTGGTAAGGAACTCTCGTCTCCCCCTTCCCCCATGACATTGAAATATCCTGATCTGCAGTGCCGTAAAAAAGGGCTTCTCGAAAGGGAGCTGGCAATTGCGCAAAAGGAACCTCCTCACTCACCTTAAAATGAGCCACCAAAGCCTGCACTTGCTGCTCATTCCAAGACTGTTTTTTTGCACTCTTGGACTTCTTCAGCTTCACCGCTCCTTCGGCGAGACTCAATGAGTCATCCGGAACAATCAGGGCCGGAGCACATTCTTGAGTCACGCCTAACCCTTGACAGTTTTGACAAGCCCCGAGATGAGAATTAAAGGAAAAGTGCTTCGGCGTTAAAGCCGGCATTTCAAAGCCTGATTCGGAGTGCCGATAACTGGTATAAAAAGAAAGTTCCTCCCATTCTTCACTCCCGGGATGTTGCACCAGGGCTTTCGCCTCACTTCCGCTAAGCTGAAGAGTCGTCTCTACTGAGTCTGCCAGTCTCGATGAAATTCCTGCCTTCACGACGAGGCGATCAACCACCACCTCAAGAGTATTGATTTCCTCTGGAAGCCCAGAAGCTTCCTCCTCGAGATCAAATAATTCACCATTCACACGAATCCGCACAAAACCCTGCCGGCGCAGATCATTCGCAAAGCCCGGATCATGCCCAAGTTCAGCAGGATAAGGAGCAAGTAATATCACCTTGCTTCGCTCCGTAAGAGATTGAAGCGAACGAACAATATCAGCGGGTCCCATTTTCTCTAAAGGGTCTCCAGTCTCTGGATCATGTGGGACCCCTGCCGCCGCATATAAAATTCTTAAATAATCATAAACTTCGGTCACCGTCGCAATCGTCGACCTCGGATTCCCACTCCCACTCCGCTGCTCAATGGCAATCGCCGGACTGAGACCTTCAATCGAATCGACCTCGGGTTTTTCGAATTGCTGAAGAAACTGCCGCGCATACGAACTCAAGCTCTCTACATACCGGCGCTGCCCTTCCGCATAGAGGGTGTGTAAGGCGAGACTCGTCTTGCCACTCCCGCTCAACCCCGTAATGACAATGAGGCGGTTCCTCGGTAGATCGAGGTCGATATTTTTTAAATGATGCTGTCGTGCACCACGAATGCGTATCATCTCCACTTCCCCACCCTAGGTCATCTAGCTGGAATGACGACTTTAGACTTCATAAAACTTACGGCACTTTTACGGTCACCGCAAAAGTGCCGATTGATTTATGAAGACTCTTGAGCAAAGATTCAGGGATGACCTCCCTGCTTGATTCATTTCTCTCCCCACAGGACTGCTCCCTGAAAGTATGTGGTGTCACGAGGGAGCAAGATCTCAAAATGCTCATCGATTTAGGAGTCGATGCGGTTGGCATCAATTTTTGGCCTCGGTCTAAACGATACCAAAGCCGTGCCCAGATCGAAAGCGCACTCGACGCAGCACGTGACCAAATTCTCCGAGTTGGGGTCTTTGTCAATGAAGCGAGTGATCTCCCGCAGCAGCTCCTGCAAGAAGGGCTTCTTGATTTAGTCCAATTCCATGGCGAAGAAACGCCAGAATACTGTCACGCTTACCCACAATTCATCCGAGCCTTTGGAGTCAACTCGGCCGCAGATCTCGATGCCATTCAATCTTACCGAGCCAGTGCGGTCCTACTCGATGCCCCTGCCCCAGGCGTGTATGGAGGAACAGGGAAAACGTTCGACTGGAACTTCGCGAACCAATACCGAAAAGAACATCCCAGCTCCCCCTTGATTTTAGCAGGAGGAATCACTCCAGTAAATGCGGCCGAAGCGATCTCGGCAGTTCGACCTGCCGCTCTTGATGTCGCCTCAGGCTCCGAATCAGCTCCTGGCATCAAAGACCCTCAGAAAGTAGAAGCCCTTCTTGCCTGCGTCAGAAAAGGCCAATGACTCGCTCCTAGGCAGACCTTCTTTGGAATTAGAGCGTGATAATCATCATTCTTTTATTTCCATTTTGACGCCTTCGTTCTTTTATTTTAGAAATTCACTCCTATGGATATCGCATTCACCCTGATCATGCTCATTTTACTCCAAGCCGTGCTCGGCTTGGATAACCTTCTTTATATCTCTCTTGAATCACAGAGGGTCGTCAAAGAGAAACAGGCGATGGTTCGCCGGCTTGGAATCGGAGTTGCAATCGGGCTCCGAATTATTCTTTTGTTCATTGTTATTAAGTTAGTTGAGAAATTCAGCGAACCCTTCTTCAAACTTCAATTCGGGAATCAAATCTCCCCTAAAGATGCTAATCATGCGATGCAAATTGCCCATGAAAGCGTTGAAAAAAGCTCCGAATTAGTCACCCCGGCTGGATCACAGATTCACGGTATTGTCGATGGGGCTTTCAACCTCCACTCCATCATTGTTCTGATCGGGGGAGCTTTCATTCTCTATACCGCAATGAAGGAAATCTTCCACATGATCGGAAAACCTCACCTGGGCCATGATAGCGATCGGAAGCCGCAGCCGGTCGGAAAAACAATCACGCTGATTGTATTGATGAACTTAATCTTCTCTTTCGACTCGATTCTTTCCGCAATGGCTCTTGCGGACAATAATATCGTGCTCATTACGATTTCAATTGTAGTTGGAGGGATTTTAATGATCTGGCTCTCGGACCATGTTTCCAGCTTCCTTGCTAAGAACCGGATGTATGAAGTCTTAGGTCTCTTTATTCTCTTCATTGTCGGAATCATGCTACTCACAGAAGGCGCTCATCTCGCCCACCTTCACATTGCTGGAAACGCGATTCACCCCATGACGAAAACCACTTTCTACTTTGTCATCGGAGTTCTCGTTATCACTGAAATCGTGCAAACTCGTTACAAAAGAAAAATTCTTGCGGAACAAGCGGCCGCCATTGCGAAGCACTAAGCGAAGCACTGAGATCGGCGAGTCTAACAAACGATTGAGAAACTCCTTTTTCACCGAAGTTTCTCTTTCTGGACCGCTCCCCTTCAGCCCCTTAAAACATGCAAAAAGACCGATCCCTTCTATGCGAAAGCAAAGCAGAGGAATTAGCGAACGCGATCACCCACGGCCTCGGGGTCATCATGGGGATCGTCGCGTTGGTCTTTATGCTGATCCTTTCTAATGGAGACCCTTGGAAGGTGGTCGCGGCCAGCATCTTTGGCTCTACCATCATCCTACTCTACCTCTCTTCGACTCTCTACCATTCCTTCAGTAACCCTAAGGTCAAAAATCTATTTCAAATTTTTGATCACTCCGCAATTTACCTTCTCATTGCAGGGTCTTACACCCCTCTCTCCCTCGTCACGATCCGAGGCGCTTGGGGCTGGTCACTCTTTGGCACCGTATGGGGGCTCGCGATTGCTGGAATCGTAACGAAGGCGGTGATGCACCATCAAAGAGAGCACTGGATCTCAACCGCATTCTACGTCTTCATGGGCTGGCTGATCGTCATCGCAGGGAAGCCCTTATGGGATGCTCTCGATACGAAGGCTCTGGTTCTTTTTGTCATCGGAGGACTCTGCTATTCCCTTGGGGTCATCTTCTTTGCTTGGCGCCGCTTAAAGTTTAATCACGCCATCTGGCATCTCTTCGTCTTAGCTGGCACGACCTGCCATGCGATTTGTTATGCCATTTATGTTTTCGCCAAGCCGTAAGTTCGTCATTAATGGTCACAAGGGAGTTCTCTCACGATCCTTATGAAAAGACTCTCCCTTAGCGAATGGATAAAACGCGCTGATGAGCACCGCGCAAAAGCGGAGAAATGGACCATTCCGTATCGGGAACGAAAGAGCCGTCATAGCCCACACCCCATTCTCGACTTTCTTTTCGTCTACTACCGGTTCCCTCTCAGTAAAGTCGAAGCCTGGCATCCTGGAATGGATTATGAACTCGAATGTGACGAAATGCCCGCCACCTATCGAGACAAGCACTACCAGCACGAAGGGGGCCTCCTGAAACTCGACCCTTCTTTGATGCTCGAAAAAGAGAGACAAAGACTCCAATGGAGCCTTGAGCTCCTCCAAGCCACTCAATCTCGCTCGCCGAACTTTGGGTGCCATGGAATGCACGAATGGGCGATGGTGTATCAAGGGCAAGTGGTCAGACATGAAACCTGCACCAAACTTCGACTTCCTCAGGATGAGATTGATGCCTTTGTCAGATCGCAACCCATTTGCTGCTCTCATTTTGACGCCTTCCGGTTCTTCGCTCCTGAAGCCCGACCATTCAACCGACTTCAACCTCAATTTGACGAACGCGAGAGAATGGAACAACCCGCCTGCATCCATGCCAATATGGACCTCTATAAATGGGCCTATAAAGCGATGCCATGGATCGGCACTGACCTCCTCTGGAAGTGCTTCGAACTCGCTCTGCGTTATCGTGACCTCGACATGCGGGCCAGCCCTTACGACCTTTTACCGTGGGGTTACCCCCCTCTTCTCATCGAAACAGAAGCGGGGAGAAAGCAATACGAACAAGAACAGCGCGCTCTTGCCCAGGCCTCCACCCCTCTCCGGGAAGAGCTCATCTTAGCTCTGACTCATGTCCTCCGTTTCGTAAAGGCTTAGGCTTGTCCTTGGAGAAAGGATCCGCTTAGATGCTCGCCATCTATGATTCCAAACATTCTTGCTGAACGGTATGCCTCCGCTGAGATGCGTAACATCTGGTCTCCTGAAGGACGTATCCTCCTTGAACGCGAGCTCTGGATCGCCGTCATGAAAGCTCAAAAAGAGCTCGGCCTTGAGATCCCAACTGAAGCCATCGAAGCCTACGAATCAGTCAAAAATCAAATCAATCTCTCCTCCATCATGGAACGGGAAAGAACCACTCGTCACGATGTCAAAGCTCGGATTGAAGAATTTTGTGAACTAGCCGGGCACGAACACATTCATAAAGGAATGACCTCTCGTGACCTCACCGAGAACGTTGAGCAGCTCCAAGTTTTTCATTCTTTAAAACTCGTCCACGACCGCGTGATCTCGGTTCTTTCCAAAATGAAAGAACGCTCCCAACAATGGGAAGACCTCTTCATCACGGCCCGAACGCATAATGTCGCCGCACAGCCGACCACCTTTGGAAAACGTCTCAGCATGTTTGGGGAGGAACTCCTCTCCTCATTGACTTCGCTCCAATCTCTCCTCGCCCATTATCCAGTGCGTGGACTCAAAGGAGCCGTCGGCACTCAAATGGACCAGCTTTCTCTCTTCGAAGGCAAAGCCGATAAAGTCCTCGAACTAGAGACCTTAATTGTCAAACACCTCAACATTCCTCAAATCTTCACCAATGTTGGACAAGTCTATCCACGCAGCCTCGACCTCCGGACCATCAACGTCTTAACCGAGATTGCGAGCGCCCCTTCATCCTTGGCCAAAACACTTCGCCTCATGGCCGGGCACGAAACCGCCTCAGAAGGTTTTGCCAAAGGTCAAACGGGCTCAAGTGCGATGCCTCATAAAATGAACTCACGCTCCTGTGAGCGCGTTAATGGATTCCTCACCATTCTCAAAGGTTACCAAGCGATGGCTGCAGGACTCGCTGGCGACCAGTGGAACGAAGGTGATGTCTCATGCTCTGTAGTTCGACGCGTCATGCTCCCTGATGCCTTCTTCGCCATCGACGGGCTCTTTGAAACCTTCCTCACCATCTTAGCGCAAATGGATGCTTACCCTGCCGTGATCGAAGCAGAAAATGAGCACTACCTCCCCTTCCTCCTTACCACCACCATTATGATGGAAGCAGTCAAAGCAGGGGTAGGACGAGAAACAGCTCACCATGTCATCAAAGAACATGCCGTCGCTACAGTCCATGACCTTCGTAATGGTGACTCACAAGAAAATGACCTCATTCGCCGCCTTGCCGAAGACGAACGCCTTCCGCTCAACTCCCAAGAGCTCGAAACGATCCTTTCTCAAGGCCGTAAAAACGTAGGAGCCGCAAAAGCCCAGATTGCTCACTTTGCTCAACAAATCAAGCAACTCGAAACCGACTACCCAGAGGCCGCCGCCTACCAACCAGGCTCGATCTTGTAAAAGCTCTCTCTAGTTTCCTTTGTAAGCTCCCCCCCCTCTCGCCCTTCAAGAGGCAGGACTCGATCCTAACCCTAGTTGAGAGAGAGGCGAAGGCCGTAAAAACTCAAGTCGCTTGCAATCCTATTTGTTACTGCAAATCCCTCATCGAACACAGGCTTTCTAAGCCTGATGAAACGACATCTGGTGGCGCACTAAGATCCTTCTTTCCGGTTGATTTCACCCCTTTACTGAAGGACTTGATTTTCCTAGCTCCGTCTTTCCGGTTCTCCCCGAAATACTCTCGGCTCAG
>CALFBI010000012.1 GCA_937951675.1 uncultured Verrucomicrobiales bacterium | reverse complement strand
GTATATTTGGAAGCTGTTTTGCAGCTTCCAAATATAGAAAATACTATAAAAACTAAAAGAAATTTTTGTAATGTTTGAAAATCCAACATTTAATTTAATTTTTAGCCCGCAAGAACCCATTTTCCTTTACCGTTCCTAATGTGAACCGAGAGTAATCCTCCTACGCCACCGGCTCCTTGCATGCTGCCACTGAGGTCCATTCCCCAGCTGTAGCGCGTGTGCTCGGTGCCATTCTTGGTTTGAAGCACTGGATTCCACCCTTCGTAGAGGTAGGTGGTAGTGTCGCCTCCTTCGGCTTTCTTCACCCGGCGACTGAGGTAGTCGTATTCGTATTGAGCGGTTGCGCTGCTTGACGCTTCAGTGGTGCTCAAAAGTCTATTTTGATCAAAAAAGGCCTTCCTTCTTTTTTGCCCCTGCGGGCACGTCGCTTCACTCCTGTCTCCAATGCTCGCTTGCTCGCATCGGTCACCGTCCCAGGTGTAGCTCTGCGCTGCGTTACTTCCCTCGGTGGCGGTGATTCGATTTCCGATCTGGTCGTAGCCAAAATTGCGATCTTGGCTATTGTCGGCGCTGTGATCCGCTTCGGTGACTTGCCCGAGGGGATCGTATCCCCATTCAATGGACTGCGCGGTCGCAAAAGCCGAGCCGGCTTGGCTGACTTGAGTGCGCTGTCCTAATTGATTCACCGCGTAGGTATAGCTGGAAACAACTCCACTTGCAACCTCATTTGATTTGGTGGTGCGTATTCCAAAAATGTTGCATCGCGAGGACCGACCCCAATTACTTCGCGCTCAACGCTATTGGCTGCTGCTATTTTACACCCAAGCATTTTCAGCGACTTTTTAATACTGAGTGAGATTTAGCTTCTCATCTAATTGAAGAAAAATAATAATTTCTTTATCTTCTACAGAAAAGCAATCAATTACAATTGTTGGCACTCTCGCACCTTCTAGAAAGCCTCTAAGAGCCTCACGTTCTTTTTTAGATATTTGCGCTACTGATGCAGGCGTTCGCTTTATCAAATACATAAAGTTTTTCTCCCCTTCAAAAACACTCGAAACAAGCCTCTCTTCTTCAACACTATTGTCACGATAAACTCTATGATACTTTCCTAACTTTAACCTATATTCAGATATAGATTCACTACTCTTGATAATGAGAGAACCTAACTCGCAGTTTATTATTGATTTTTCTGGGAAAAGACTAGACCTACAGTTAGCTAGAAAAAACAAAAATATTAATACTAATATTGACTTTAGATAAAACATATTAACTTCCTTCACATTCTTTGCGACCTAAAACTTCGATAACACATAATAATGCATACCTCCTAGGGTCAGGGTTAACTTTTGAACACCTTTGACCAATAGCATTCGGATCATTACTACCAATATCACCAATATACACAGCTGCTGAGTTTTTGTCTTTATCATAAAACACACAACATCGATTTTTCAACCCTATCACATCTAATTGATTGGCTAGACTATTCCTCACCATTCCATATAAATTATATCCCCCCTTTTCCCCGATGGGGTCTCTAGATGGCCAGCGACCAGTTTGCGGATCATAGTAACGGTATCCGTAGTAGCAGAGCCCACTTTCACTCTCGATTGGTTTGGTTGAGAAGCGGTGTTCGAAGTTGTCTGTTTGGGTTCCGGTTTTGACGATTGTTTTCCCGAAGGCGTCGTATTCGTAATGCGCAATCGTTGCTCCAGAAGTGTCGAGGTATTCGCTCACGTTCCCATTTCCATCGTAAGTCGGGTAGCCGCTGAGTCCGGTTGATTTATGAACCGAGAGTAATCCTCCTACGCCGCCTGCTCCTTGCATGCTGCCGCTGAGGTCCATTCCCCAGCTATAGCGGGTTTGCTCGGTGCCATTCTTGGTTTGAAGCACTGGATTCCACCCTTCGTAGAGGTAGGTGGTAGTGTCGCCTCCTTCGGCTTTCTTCACTCGGCGGCTCAGGTAGTCGTATTCATATTGAGCCGTCGCACTGTTTGAGGCTTCAGTGGTGCTTAGAAGTCTATTTTGATCAAAAGACTCATTCTTCGCATTTTGCCCCTTCGGGCACGTCGCCTTGCTCCTGTCTACGATACTCGTTTGCTCGCATCGTTCACCGTCCCAAGTGTAGGTGCGTTGTCCGTCGCTGAGGAGGTTCCCATCCGGATCGTAGCTGAGCGCTTGACCGTCGATGCTGTCGTATTGGTTGAGAGCATTGCTGGTGTAGTTCTGCGCTGCGTTACTTCCTTCGGTGGCGGTGATTCGATTTCCGATCTGGTCGTAGCCAAAATTGCGATCTTGGCTATTGTCGGCGCTGTGATCCGCTTCGGTGACTTGCCCGAGGGGATCATATCCCCATTCAATCGACTGCGCAGTGGCAAAAGCCGAGCCGGCTTGGCTGACCTGAGTGCGCTGTCCTAATTGATTCACAGCGTAGGTATAACTCGAAACCGCTCCCGATGCAACCTCATTTGATTTGGTGGTGCGTATTCCAAAAATGTTGCCGTGTGAGGACTGACCCCAATTAAGAAACCTTTGGAAAAAGGAGGACTGATCGGGTGAAGGGCTCATGAATTTTCGAAAAAAATTCTAGGCTTCCTCGTCAAGCTATTTCAAAGGTTTTCAGCTCTCGTTAAAAAGAAAAATCGACTTTAAGTCACCCTTCAAGAAAGGACGTTCCACAGGCTGAATGAGAGTAAAACAGCCGATTAAAAAGAGTCTAAACAAGAGTCTACTTTGGACACCGTTGATTGCCGTCCCTTTATATTGCCCTATCTATGAGAAGGCTCTTGCAGATCAAGAAGCTCAACTCAACTACGCTCTTTAAACAGGTTGGCACGTTCAATGCTGTTGGCTGCTGCTATTTCGTTGCTATTTCGTTGCTATTTCTCCTGCGAATTATTGCTATACAAAAAGAAATACATAAAATCACAAATGAAATGATAACAGCCAAAGAACTTTCACTGAGCTTCTCATGATATATATATACATCTGGGGAAACTCCTTTCATGATTTCTATGGAATTTAAATGTATATGGTAAAAATAATTAATAAAACTTACAGCAAATCCAGCTGATGATATTGATAAAATTGCTTTTAAAATCATAATTGTATAAATAATTAAAATGAAAAACCAGGAACCTTATTCGTTTTTCCTCCGGCATCCACCATATCATAAATTTTAGACAAACAAACTCGGCCTTTATGCCTTATTTCTATTTTCATTTTATTACCAATTTGATCTGATGGATCAGTGGGTGGAGCTAACCCTCCCGCAACCCTAAGAGAAACCGAGCCTGGAGCATAACCACCGGTCCCGTGTGGACTATATATCATAAATATGCTTTGTGGAGGCGAAGCTGAAGATTTACCACTATCTTTTATTATTTCTACAGTTAATCTTGCTTGTTTATTGGTTTTTTTACATTTACAAGATTTGTTAGATTTCCACCATAATTGAGCCCTTGGAATCAACGGTTTTTGATGTCCAGAAGTAATGGGCATACTTGTCCCTCCTGTAATATCAGAACTCATCGTCTTACTAACAAAAGGCAGCATTACTCGAGCCCCTCCAGCTTGGCTTTCAACCGTTATCTTATACCCTATGCAAGGGCAGCCTCGAGAAGCCTTGCTGGACTCCTTTTCAGCATTTTTAGTTGCTAAGTCATAATCCCTGAACCAATCCGGCTTACCAATGCCTGCTTGTAAGCCCAAATAATCCCATTTATCCAACAGGTTATTCCCGACCATTCCGTAGAGGTTGATTCCCCCTTGCTCTTCTATCGGGTCTCTACTTGGCCATCTGCCCGTCGCTGGATCATAGTAACGATAGCCGTAATAATAAAGACCACTTTCACTCTCGATTAGCTTGGTTGAGAAACGGTGTTCAAAGTTATCTGCTTGGGTTCCGATTTTAACGGTCGTTTTCCCAAACGCGTCGTATTCGTAATGCGCGATGGTTGTTCCAGCAGCATCGAGGTATTCGCTCACATTCCCATTTCCGTCGTAGGTTGGGTAGCCACTGAGTCCCGTTGATTTATGAACGGCGAGTAAGCCTCCTACTCCACCAGCGCCTTGCATGCTTCCGCTTAAGTCCATTCCCCAGCTGTAACGGGTTTGCTCAGTTCCGTTTTTGGTTTGGAGCACCGGGTTCCACCCTTCGTAAAGATAGGTCGCTGTATTCGCTCCTTCGGCTTTTTTCACCCGGCGACTGAGGTAGTCGTATTCGTATTGAGCGGTCGCACTGTTTGACGCTTCAGTGGTGCTCAGCAGTCTATTTTGATCAAAAGACTCATTTTTCGTATTTTGCCCCTGCGGGCACGTCGCTTTGCTCCTGTCTACGATACTCGCTTGCTCGCATCGTTCTCCATCCCAGGTGTAGGTTCGCTGTCCGTCGCTGAGAAGATTTCCATCTGGACCGTAACTGAGAGCTTGTCCGTCAATGCTATCGTATTGGTTGAGGGCATTTCTAGTATAGTTCTGGGCTGGGTTGCTTCCTTCGGTGGCGGTGATCCGGTTTCCGATCTGGTCGTAGCCGAAATTGCGATCTTGGCTGTTGTCAGTGCTATGATCGGCTTCGGTGACTTGCCCGAGTGGATCATATCCCCATTCAATCGACTGCGCAGTCGCAAAAGCCGAACCGGCTTGGCTGACTTGAGTGCGCTGTCCTAATTGATTCACCGCGTAGGTATAACTCGAAACCGCTCCCGATGCAACCTCATTTGATTTGGTGGTAAGGACATTGCAGGTGGTCTCAAAATATTGCGATGCGCGGACTGACCCCGATTTCCTTCCCTCTATCACTCATAAAAAAACTTTATAATCCACATACTTTATCCGCATATTTTTGAAAATTAACACTCTTCTTTTCTAATAAAGCGTCTACCCCTTTCTAATTACTGTTCCACTGGCAAAATCATTCCATTTGATGCTCCCTCTTAAAATGTTGCGGTGCGCGGACTAACCCCAATTTGGCTCGTGCTGTTGGCTGCAGCTATTTAGATATTACTGTGCCTTTTTTGAAAATAACTACATTTTTCAGCCCTTTAAATCGAACCATTTTATTTGGTTCTTCTTTAGTGGTATAAAAACCCTCAAAACTTTTTTCGTCATGATCAGAAAAATCATAAAAACTCACATATTTTACTCCACTTTCATCAACCAAAACACAAGCTTCACCAAGCCCACATTCTTCACCAGTGATAGCTAGGCCGTCTTTCATTTCCATAATATAAGCCGAAACATTATCTTCCAGCCGATATTCAAAATCTTTTCTATCAGCCTTACTGCCTCTATCAACCTTACTCATTATTTTGAGATTAGATTTATCCTGGCAAGAAAAACAAACAAACAAATAAGCAAACAGAAATATACCTTTCATTTAGTTAGAGGATTTAGTTGACGGAGTGCAGCACCAATCTTGATATGTTTTTTCTATTTTTTGCTGAACCTCCATTGAAATCTCTCCAAATGCTAATTTGAGAGTCGCGTCAAGTAGCAATCTTTTTAATTTTTCACATTGGACCAGTTTCCAAAATTTTCCTGAGTTCTCAGCAACTGTCAAAGCCTCCGATAAGCCATCTGGAAAAGTGGCCGAAGCTAACGCCGTTTTTATAATTTCTATGGCTTCATTCTTCGCATTTTGCCCCTGCGGGCACGTCGCCTTGCCCCTGTCTGCGATACTCGTTTGCTCGCATCGTTCACCATCCCAAGTGTAGGTGCGTTGTCCGTCGCTGAGAAGATTTCCATCTGGATCATAGCTGAGTGCTTGTCCGTCGATGCTGTCATATTGGTTGAGGGCATTGCTGGTGTAGTTCTGGGCTGGGTTGCTTCCTTCGGTAGAAGTAATCCGGTTTCCGATCTGATCATAACCAAAATTGCGATCTTGGCTGTTATCGGTGCTGTGATCCGCTTCGGTGACTTGCCCGAGTGGATCGTATCCCCACTCGATGGACTGCGCAGTCGCAAAAGCCGAGCCTGATTGGCTGACCTGAGTGCGCTGTCCTAATTGATTCACCGCGTAGGTATAGCTGGAAACCGCTCCGCTTGCAACCTCATTCGATTTGGTGGTGAGCACGTTACGAGTGGTTTCATAAGTGTTATTGGTGGTGCAAACACTGTTTCCAGCATGATCGGTGGTGCATTGGCTCACCAAGTTACCGCTGTTGGCAAGATAGCTATAATTAAAAGTGTCTTGATCGCCATTGCTCACGGTTGAGAGGCGGCCGGCATTGTCATAATTGTAGCTGCACTGGTGCTGAGTCTTCCTCCCTCGGTGATGGTGACTTGGGCAGGACGCAGGATCGCATCATAGCTGCGGATGAGAGTTTGGCTCAGAGCACCTTCTGTTTTGGTCTCGCTGGTAAGAAAAGTCTCAATCCCGTATCTTATGTTCTGATAACGAAACATATGCTTATTTTAAATATCAAACAGGAGCTCTCTAGAGATCAAAAACTCCCCACAAAATTTTTCGTTAGAACCTGACAAGAAGCCTTTTTCATCCTAATCTTTGTAACGTGATTTTAGACCTTCTCGAGCACTACCCCAAAATTCTTGCAGAGTGCGCGATCGCGGAGCGTCTTCGACGTCACCCTGAGGTGGAGCTCCACCCCTCCCTTTATAATACGCCTCTCATTTACGGCCCACCAAAAGCGCGGGAGATCATGGCTGGCTTTTATCGTGAATACATGACCATCGCCGGTGAAGCTCGGCTTCCTCTCCTGCTGACCGCTCCCACTTGGAGGTTAGATTCAGAAAGAGTCAAAGCGGCTCAAGTGCCTTCTGGTATCAATACTGATGCGGTTCATTTTCTCACTAAGCTCCGAGATGAAGCTACCCCGCAAAAACCCGTTCTTGTTGGGGCTCTTATCGGTCCTCAACACGATTGTTATCGTCCTGAACAAGCCCCATCCACAGCAGAAGCTAACGCCTTCCATTCCCCGCAAATTCATGAGCTCGCTTCGACTCAGATCGATTTTCTGCAAGCTCAGACCCTGCCCTCGGTCAAAGAAGCGATCGGCATTGCTCAAGCAATGGCTACGACTCACAAGCCCTTTCTCATCAGCTTCGTCACAGGGCTTGGGGGATGCGTCCTTGATGGAACACCTCTTCCTGAAGCGATGGCCCGAGTCGATGAAGTCGCTCCTCCAACAGGTTATTATGTGAACTGCACCCACCCCCAATTCATTCTAGATGCCTACCCGAAGCAGTCCTTAGGTCGTCTCATTGGGATCCAAGCCAATGCGTCATCGAAAGATGTCACGACTCTCGATGGATCCTCTGCCACTGAATCCGATCCGCTTGAAAGCTGGACTAGAAGCATGCTTCGACTTCATGAAGAGCATCAAATTCCGATCCTAGGAGGATGCTGTGGAACCTCTCCTGCACACTTAAAAGCCCTTTCTCTTTAGGCCTTCTTACCACATTAAAACTCGCCTTTTCCCGCTGGAGAGCCTATCACTTCCGCATGTTACACATTGGGCAAAGAAACACTCTTCAAGTTGACCGACTCTCCAGCATTGGAGTCTTCCTGATCGAAGAAGAGGAAGGGGTCAGCCTCCTGCTCCCTCGCCGTGATACTCCTGAAGGTTGCGCGGTCGGAGATATCCTCGATGTCTTTGTCTATCGTGACTCTGATGACCGGCTCATCGCCACCAAAGAAGAGCCTTATGTGACTGCCGGAAACTTTGCCAATTTGAAAGTCGTCGGAACTAACAATGTAGGAGCCTTTCTCGATTGGGGATTACCAAAAGACTTACTCCTACCCTTCCGAGAACAAAGTTTTCGTCCTAATGTGGGCCAACGAGTCATGGTCTACGTTTACCTCGACCCGGTCAGTGAGCGAATGGTCGCAACGACTCGTATTCATCGTCATCTCGACCAAGTCCCTCATGAATTCAAAGAAGGTGAAGAAGTCAGCCTGATGGTCGCGAAACATACGGACCTTGGTCACACCGCTATTATTAACGGCACCCATACCGGTCTCATTTACGGAAGTGAAGTGCCTAATGGCTTAGCGATTGGTAAAACAATGCCCGGGTATATTGGCACCGTGCGAGAAGATGAGAAAATCGATCTTCTCCTCAAACCTCCAGGATACAAACGCGTTGAGAATTCGAGGGATTTTATCCTTTTCAAACTGGCCGAGGGAGGTGGCTTTCTCCCTCTCAATGACAAAAGTAAGCCTGAAGACATTCGGGAAGAGCTCGACATGAGTAAGAAAACTTTCAAACAAGTCATTGGTGCTCTTTATAAGGACCGAATCATTACCATTAAAGCAGATGGTATTCACCTTATTTAAATAAATGTTTCCACCTCTTTAACAAAAGCGAATCACTCAAAATATTCAGCTCGAACTTTTCAACATATTATCTTTAATTCCTTATGGCTCATTCTTCATCACCTGGTCCTTTCTTCAAGAAACTGCTCAGTTTTATTTTAGCAGTTCTTTTAGTGGTAGGTGCCTTTTGGTTACTCACTAGTAAGAACAGATCCTCTCGAGAAAAGAAGACTTCTGAAATCCCCGTTTCCTCAAAAGAACCTGTTGTTTCCGAAGAGAAACCATCTTCTTCACCTCTCTTACCTCAGACTGAAAAAAGCGACTCTCCAAAGCAGCCTAGTTTTATTGGTGTAAAATCAACGGTCCCCTCGCCCGCTATTGCTTTAGGAGCTCTTGCTTATTTAGGCTTCGAAAACTCACCAGAAAAAGGGTGGACAAAAGATATTGATGGTAAAGCGCTGGCTCAACTTCTCCCTCACCCCAAGGCAAACCCTCCGAAATCAACTCAAGGAGCGATCGGAAATGGCTGGGACTTCGCTGATAGTAACTCTTTAATAGCGATCCGAAGTTCCCGCCTTCGGTCACTCGGTAACATCGACACCCAAGAAGGGCTCACCATTTCCCTCTGGCTGAAACACAAAAAAGAGCAAATTAAATCTAACATGCGAATTGGTGGTGCTGGAGACCAATGGGAAATCATCAATAAAACGAAGGGTGTCATTCAGTTTAAAATAGGTGGTCATGAACTCTCTCTTCCCGGTAATAGCACTTCTGATAATGGACAGTGGCATCACTATGTCGTCACCGCTGATTACCATAGTAATACTCAAAACATTCAACTCTACATGGATGGCGAAAAAGTCTCTTCAGCCTCCTCAACCTTTTCGACCTCTTTTTCAGAAAAACGAGCAGACCATTCCACTGTTTTAGCGGCGCGCCCCGGGAAGATCTACGAAACTGGACTTGGTCAATATCCTGGATCGATGGATGAATTCGCCATTTTTGATCGCCCCCTGAGCCCCAAGGAAGTCTCTCAACTTTTCCAACATAACGGAGATCCGATCACCCTAACTATTCCACGTCTCGATCTTGGCCCAAGTATCGCGGTCCCCAAGCAACCAGGTGTCAATACCTGCCAACTCAATGCCCAGATAAGTAATTGCGATCTTAATGCCGAAGGAACCTCCATTCAGTGGGAAGTGATTAAAAAAGCGCCTCACAGTGTTCACGTCTCGGCTCCTTTTCATTCGGAAAAGGCCTCCTTTTCAAATCCTTACATTGCTCACCCAAAATTCACCGTGACACCTGGTGAGGGAGACTATTCTACCTATCGCCTCCGCTGTAAAGTGATCACGCCTCAAACGACCGTGAATCAAGAAATCTCGGTCTCTTTCTTCCAAAATAATACACCGGAAACACGTTCATTCTCGGCTCTTCCTGAACCAGGGATTCACCCCCGCCTCTTTTTTACACCTCAAGACCTTCCCGCGATGCGTGAAAATTTCGCACTTAGTAGGCAGGCAAAAAAAGCTTCTGAATACATCAAAAACGAACTCATTCAGATGAGGAAAAAAGAAGCCTTTTATCAAGCGATGTTTGCAGGAGATGAAAGCTTTTCTCTTCCCAAAAAAGAAGTGATTTTTCGCTTTAACGAAGTCTTAGCTAACTCAGCAGCCGTCGCATTAATGGAGAATGATGAATCCCAGCTTCAGCTCCTTGGTAAAGCAGTTTCCTTTTTTGCCATTAGCTACCTCCCTCACTACGAGACTCCTTACGCTAACTACCTGACCCATGATGCCGATGCTCGCTTTGCCTATTGCTATGATTGGCTCTATTCCTACCTCAGCGAAGAAGGAAGAGAAGCCATGCGAACAATCCTCTCTAAGATGTCTCGCTACCGTAACGCCTTTGGTTCTCATACTCAGCCTCATCTTGCAGCAGGAAACTGGGATACTAGACACGACACTGTCGTCTTGTGCGCCCTCGCCATTGAAGGAGAAAAAGGCTATGATCCTTATGTCTTCGAATCCAACACCCTTAAGCTCCGTCAGTTTTTAACACAATATGGCCTCCACCAAAATGGCTTTGCACATGAGGGTGACGGCTACTTGAACTTCGGGATGGAAACAGGGTCTCTCATGATGCTTGCCACCGCTCACCGAGATGAAAATTTCTTTCAAAGCACTCGCTTTTACAAAAACGTCGAAGCGAAGTTCCGTGAAATCCAACCTTGGTTTGGAGGTGATATGTATTCTCATCACGATGGTCAGGGCTGGGGCACTGGTTACTTCCTAGGCAACATTTTTTGGGTCACGAGCTACGTCTTCCCGAATGACCCTCTCGCCTCTTACAATAATCAAGCCTATGTGGAATCGGCGGGCGAAGATCGAAAAAAGCGCCTCGCCTGTGTCTTATTTGCACAACCCTTCTTGAACGATCAGCCTGACCCTCAAGAAGCCGCCGCAAAACGCCAACTGGCTCTTTCTGTTGCTGAACCTGAAAGAGGTCTCGTCAACGTACGCTCTGACTGGAGTGAAGACGCCTTACGACTCGATTTTGAGTGTCGAATGGATCTCTATGCGACGGGCCATATCCACACTGATCGGAATATGTTTACGCTTTCGGCTCTTGGCCGGCAGTGGGTTACTGACCAAGGTTATCACGAAACGCCTAATGACCTGCATGCGACAGTGCTCATTGATGGGATCGGGCAACCAGGGTCTAAGGTCCTGCGTTGGAAATCAATGCCTGGGATTTTTCTCGATTACCAAGACCAAAATAATGTTATGACCGCCTCAGGAGATGCCCGCATTTCTTACTCTTACCATAATGATAGCCGTCATCAAAAACCTGACCCTGAAACGCTCCAACAAGCGCCCAAACATTTACGGTCGTCATTAGATCAACCTGCCAACGAAATATTTCATTGGTCCGATTTCGTGATGCCAGGAAGAGTGGTAGCGGAATGGAAAAAACACGCTAAGCTTGAAAACGTTGCTCAATATAATCCTGTGCAAAGAGCCTTTCGCTCCGTTGCTCTCGTTCGGGGGAAGCATCCTTACGTCCTGGTTGTTGATGACATTCAAAAAGATGATCTAGAACGGGTCTACGAATGGTCGATGCCTACCTCAAATCTTCGCGACAAAACACATGGAAAAATCATTGTCGAAAGAGCTCATCAAACAGAAGCCATTCTCCGCTATGAAAAAGACACTGAAAAAGGAAGCCCTCGCCTCCTCGTTCGAGTCCTCCAAGGAAATGGAAAAGCCACTCCTGCTCTTAAAATAGATTCAAAAACTCTCGGCGTTTACGGCAAGAATAAAAGAAGCTTCGACCGGCTCATCGTGCAGCGAAAAACTGTCTCCCCTCATTATAAAATTCTACTTTACCCTTTCCGAGCAGGAGAGCCTCTCCCGAAAACTTCGGTAAATGAAAACACCATCAATATTGACACCCATAATGGAGAAGCAGGGCGTCAAACGATCTCTTTTAAACTCGACGAAAGTGGACGAACCCGTCTCCAGTTTTAATATTTTGGTGGATGAACCTATCACAGGGATGCTGGCTCGGCACTCTTCAAGATATTGAGAGTCTCAATTTTTTAATGCTCAAATACCGCCTGAAATCGAGCCTCATCCTTAGCAACAAATACCTGCCTAAAGTCTTACTCAAATATTTTCGGCTCCCCTTTAAAAAAAGCATTGCTTCATTCAGCGGATTCGCGAGGATGTTCCCCGCTCAATGACGACTGCTTTACTTGCTCTCGAAGACGGCCGTGTTTTTCACGGAAGAGGCTTTGGAAAAACTGGAACCACCACTGGTGAGGTTTGTTTCAATACTTCTATGACAGGCTATCAGGAAATTTTAACGGATCCTTCCTACCGAGGTCAGATCGTTACCCTGACTTACCCTCTCATTGGAAACTATGGAATTAACGAAGAAGACGCCGAATCAAGTCAACCCCATATTCGAGGGTTTGTGATTGGTGAACTTTGTGAAATGCCTTCAAATTGGCGTTCTGAAATGTCGCTTGAAGACTATTTTAAGAAGCATGGCCTTCTTGGGATTGATGAAATTGATACTCGCGCATTAACGAAGCACCTCCGCTCTGCAGGAGCGATGCGTGGTTGTCTGACGACGGAGCTTTCAGCTGAAGAAGCGATCGCTACTGCCAAAGAGAGCCCCTCAATGGCTGGGAGTGATTTCGTCAAAGAAGTCTCTACTGAAAAATCCCACCAATGGGCTGGTGAATCCCGCCGCTGGGATATTCCTAATATTTCACAAGAACAGCTTGGTAATTACCATCCGCTTCCTGAAGTTAAATACCGTATTGTTGCTTATGATTTTGGTATTAAACGCAATATTCTACGTCGCCTTCGTCAAGAGGGATTTGAAGTTGAGCTCGTGAACTCTCGCACTTCAGCTGAAGAGGTGCTTGCTAAAAAGCCCGATGGCGTATTCCTCTCAAATGGACCAGGTGATCCTGCCGCGCTAGAAGACATCCACACTGAAGTTCGCAAACTGATTGGAACCATTCCTCTCTTTGGAATCTGCCTTGGTCATCAAATCATTAGCCATGCGCTTGGAGCTCAGACTTTTAAAATGAAATTTGGGCATCGCGGAGGAAACCAACCTGTAAAAGATTTACGATCCGGTCAAATCGCCATCACCGCCCAAAATCACGGGTTCGCAGTTGATCCAGAGACTCTTCCTTCCAATGTGGAAGTGACTCATATCAACTTAAATGATGAGACGATTGAAGGCATTCGCTGCACTGACCTCCCTGTCTTTTCTGTGCAACATCACCCAGAGGCCGCTCCTGGGCCGAGTGATGCGACCTATTTCTTTGGCGAATTTGCTGAATTAATCGAAAAGCACCGAGCTACTCTGAGCTAAACCATTACGCTCACTAATATATTTAACCCATTTTCAGTTAAGCGATCATTCTGACATCGCTCACTCTAAGCTATTATTTGAATAAGATATGAATTCTATCGTTACAGGTCTCCAATGGGGAGACGAAGGAAAAGGAAAAATCGTTGATTTCTTAACTGAAAAAGCTGATTTCGTGGTGCGAGGACAGGGCGGTAACAATGCCGGACATACGGTGATCGCAAATGGTAAAAAATACGTTCTCCATCTCATTCCTTCCGGGATCCTTTGGGAGGAAAAAACCTGTGTTATCGGAAATGGAGTCGTGATGGACCCCGTTGGGCTTTGCGAAGAAATCGCCACCATCGAAGCGCAAGGTGTTTCCGTAAAAGCGGAACAACTCCTTATTTCAGATCGAGCCCACGTTGTCATGCCCTACCACAAGGAGCTTGATGCCGCTCGAGAAGCAGCGCTTGGCGACAGTAAGATAGGAACCACTAAACGAGGAATCGGCCCGACTTATTCCGACAAAGCGAACCGCTGTGGATTCAGGCTTGCTGACCTTTTTGATCGTGAAAAGTTTGTCGGTCAACTTGCGAAGCGGATTGAAGACGCCAACGAGACTCTCTCTAAATATGGGCTTGAGACTTTCACGGTGGAAGGTGTTCTCGCCCAAATTGATCCAGCATTCGAACGTCTTCGCCCTCATATTACCAACACGATTCCAGTTCTTAATAAGGCTAATAAAAACGGAAGCACCATTCTCTTTGAAGGAGCTCAAGGATTCTTCCTTGATATCGATTTTGGCACTTACCCTTATGTGACCTCTTCCAACACGACTTCTGGTGGTGCTAGCACCGGAACAGGAGTCCCTCCTCACGCTATTCAAAATGTGGTGGGAGTCTGCAAAGCTTATACGACCCGAGTGGGTGAAGGCCCCTTCATTACTGAAAACCAGGACATCTCTGACTACCTTCACGGGATTGGGAGAGAATTTGGTGCGACCACGGGGCGCGCAAGGCGTTGTGGCTGGCTCGATACCGTGCTCCTACGTTTCTCTTGCATGGTGAATGGAGTCACTCAATTAGCTGTCACCAACCTGGACGGACTTGATGAACGTGAGACTATCGATATTTGCGTCGCTTATGACATTGATGGCAAACGCCATGAATACCCTCCAGCTGTTTCCGATGATTGGTATCGCGCCATTCCGGTTTATGAAACACTCCCCGGTTGGTTGGAAGACACAACAGGTTGCCGGAAATGGGAAGAGCTCCCTACCAATGCTCAAGCTTACCTCAAGCGTCTTGCTGAACTTAGTGAAACAGACCTTGGATACGTTGGGATTGGGCCTGATCGTGAACAAACCATCATTCTTTAAAGTTAAACTTACTTACTCTCAGCTCTTTAATGGTCTCTAAAGACAGCCCAAAACACATCGCGATCATCATGGATGGCAATGGTCGCTGGGCAAAAGAGCGCGGACTCCCTCGCCGAAAAGGGCACGAGGCAGGAGCGGACTCCGTTCATGCAGCGATTGAAACTTGCTTCAAGCTCGAAGTCTCTTATCTGACTCTTTACGCTTTTTCTTGGGAAAACTGGAGCCGACCCAAAGCTGAAATTGAATCTTTAATGATTCTTCTGGAGAAATACCTCACCAAGAAAACTCCAGAATTGGTTGAAAAAAACGTCCGACTCAAGGCAATCGGCCGCCTTTCCCACCTCCCTAAGCGTTGCCAAGAAGCTTTAAAGAACGGCATTGAAAAAACAAAGCATAATACCGGACTCACCCTCGTGCTGGCTCTTTCTTATGGCGGAAGAGAAGAAATGGTTGATGTCGCCCGCACTCTTGCAGAGAAAGCGGTGAAAGGGGAAATTAAGCCTGAAGAGATTAACTCTGATTTGATTCAAGCTTCTCTTTATGATCCCGAACTCCCCGACCCTGACCTTCTCATTCGAACTTCGGGAGAAATGCGGCTTTCTAATTTCCTTCTCTGGCAAATCAGTTATTCAGAAATGGTGATCACTAAAACGCTCTGGCCTGACTTTCGTGAAGACCAATTCAAGGAAGCAGTCGAAGAATATTTTCGTCGTCATCGCCGCTTCGGTAAAGTTTAATAACTCTTTAACTTATGGCCCAACCATCTCAGACGATCCTTCTGGTGGATTCCGACCTTGATTACCTTGATTGGGCAACCAAGCATTTACAGGCAGATGATCTGACTATTCTACGTTGTAATCATGCCGAGAAAGCACTCAAGGTCTTTGAAAAAAGCTCAGTCGATCTCGTCATTGTTGACCTTAAATTGCAGCCTATCGACGGGCTTGAGTTTATTACACAGGCCAAGGCCCGGCACCCTCATATTTCCTTTATTTTGACGGCAGCTTTCCCGTCTACTAGCCAAGTGATCGAGGCGACTCAAAACGGAGCTCAGGATGTTCTCCGAAAAGAATCCCTTCCCTTTGAGCTTAGAAAAATTGTCGAAACCTGCCTTCAGACTGTCGAGAATCGCCGCACCGCAGAAGGATCAACGCAAGAAGCGGCTCCTCCACTGGAAGGCAGAGTCAAAATGATCGGAAACTCGCGCGAAATTCAAGAGATTTTCAAACTTGTCGGGAGAGTTGCCCAATCGAACGCCCCGGTTCTCATCTCAGGAGAAAGTGGCACTGGCAAAGAACTTATTGCCAATGCTCTTCATGAATACAGCCCACGTCGCAAAAACGAAATGGTCGCTATTAATTGTGGAGCCATTCCTGAAAACCTTCTCGAAAGTGAATTATTCGGTCATGAGAAAGGATCCTTTACTGGAGCGGTCGCACGCCGCGCGGGACGATTTGAACAATGCGACGAAGGCACTCTTTTCCTCGACGAGATCGGAGATATGCCTCTGAGTGTGCAAGTGAAGCTTCTTCGTATTTTACAAGAAGGAAGTTTCTCCAGAGTGGGTAGCAATGAGCTTCAAAAAACCGATGTTCGAATCGTTGCCGCCACCAACAAAGACCTCGCTCAACTCGTGCGAGATGGCGAATTCCGAGAAGACCTTTATTACCGCCTCAACGTCGTCGAACTTAATCTCCCTCCGCTGCGAAACCGAATCGAAGATGTGCCTCTTCTTGCTGAGTTTTTTCTACAAAGGTATTGCCGAAAAAACGGTCTCGCGCGCATGTCACTCAGCTCGGAGGCCTCCCTTTTTCTCCAATCTCATCATTGGCCAGGAAATGTGAGAGAGCTCGAAAACACGATTGCTCGTGCCTGTGCGCTCGCTCCTAATACGGTCCTTCTCTCTGAGGATATCCCCCTCGCAAGAAGCCCGTATAGCCAACAAAAACAGGTCGACAAAGCCTTTGAAACATTACTCGAAATCGCACCTGAAGATGACCTCAACCTTTTAACATGGGTGCAAAAGGAGCTTATCTCGAAAGCGATTCAAGAAGGACAAGGAGAACTCAAAACAGCGGCACGCAAACTTGGCCTCACCGTTTCAGAGCTACAAAATTACCTTTCTACCTCATAAGATACGAATATGAATCGACGGACTTTTCTCTTACCTCTCTTCATCTTCACTGTTTTTTTGATTCAAGCAGGTGATCTGATAGGGAAACCTCTAGCCCAACAAGAAAACTACCGTGTCGCACGAGAAGCGATGGACGCACAGCTTTACGAAATCGCGCTCAAAAAAACCCGTCATATTTCCACCAAAGAGCTCTCGCCCGAAGACCGAGACACTCTCTTATTCACTAAATCAGAAGCGCACCTAGGACTTAATCAAGCTCATGAAGCTATCAAGATTCTAGAGACAAGTGAAAAAGAATCATCTATCAAAAACATCTTACTTGCTCGCTCCTATTTCACTCTGAAAGAATATGAAAAGAGTCTAACCTTCACCGAAGCTGTTCTTGCTTCAGAAGAAGACCTTTTCCTCAAAAAACAAGCCGCCTTCATTACTTCGCTTACCTTTTTGGCAAAAGGAAATGCCAAAAAATCACTCCTTTTTTTAGATCAATACGATTCTTTTTCTCAAACAGCCAACCCTAGCACTCTCTTCTTGCGGGTAGAGATTCTTTTACAAGCAGGTTACCCTAAACAGGCAAAAGAGCTTCTTTCTCAACTTCCTGACGAGCCTCCCTACCTTCCTCTTTCCCAGTATTTAGCCTTATGGACTGCTTCTCTCTTAAATGAACATGAACAAGTTGAAACCCTCGCGCAAAAAATCTTAGCCGGTGTCACTCCCCTCGCTTTGCAATCAGCTACGATTCAACATTTAGCTGGCTCTTATTTAGCTCAAGACCAAACTACTAAGGCTCTTGAACTCTTAAGTAAGAATCTTCATTTTTTAACAGAAACTTCTTACTTCAAACTCTTACAGAAAGCTCTCTTACAAGAAGATCAACCCGAAGAATGGTTGGACCGCTTTCGACAAGAAGCCGCCAAAGTTAAAGACTCAGACCTTGCCTTGGAATTAGCTTTCCTTTCTTTTTATGGAAAAGATCTAAAATCTTCCTTAGATGAACTCAGTAAAGTCTTTCTCGCTAATGCTAACGCCCAAAACCCGAACGCAAAAACGCTCTTAATCGAAGCCATTGCTTATTGTCTCCATGAGCAAAAACTAGAAGCTGCAAAAGCTCTATCATCTCTCGGCAATGAAAATCACCCTTCATTGTCAGAAATACCTGAATGGCTCGCTCTCTCGTCTCAGCTTGCGGCACTCGATCATGAATGGGAAACTTCGTTCAAATTATTAAAAAAACTCCAAGCGAAAAACCCTTCCCTGTCACCTCCCCCTCTCTCCTGGAATCTGGCCCTTGCAAGCCTCCATACCGAACGCGTCATTTCTCTCAAAAACTCTACCGAGTTACAAAACAGCGAAGCACTCGAAGTCGCTAAAATCCTCAACCTTATTAAAAATAACAAAGAGGAAGAATTTGAAAACGCCGCCGAGGCTTTTCTCCTCAATCACCCGCAAGGTAAATGGAGCACCATCACTCGTCTTGCTACTATTAAATATTACTTATCAAAGACTCCTATTCAAATTGAGAAGTCTCTTGCTCAGCTTAATGAAATCTCTATCGCAGGAATCGAAGAACAGGACTTCCTTCACTTGATGGATGCTCAGGCGGCCATTGCAGAAGTGACACGTGATTATGGGCCTTTAATCAAACTCACTCAAAAAGCACACCTTACTCAAAAATTCAGTCATGAGTCTATTGCTTTCAAACTTGCCGAAGCTTATTTTCACCATGGTGATTACTTAAAATCTCTCGTTATTTTCGATGAGATCATTGCCACAAAAGAAGAAAATAACAGCACAGAAAACCTCCCTACTCTACGCTTTTTGAAAGCCCGGTGTCAAATTGCAGTTGGAACCGAAGAATCTAAGGAAGAAGGACTCTCGAGCTTACGAAAAATCCTCCAAGAAACCTCAATTCATACACTCGAAGCACGCTTGCTGTTAGCTAAGGAAACCTTCCGGGCGGGGCAAGGTGAAAAAGCTCTTCAACTTATCACAGAAAAAGCAACAGAACTCTCACAAGAAGAGCTCTCTCTAGCCGCTGAAATTTCTTACTTCCTCGGGAAAACAGACCCCAAATACTATACAGAAAGCATCGAATACCTTAGCGAGTTAATTAAAGACCAACAACTTCCTCTTGAACGTCTTTATCAGCTCTATTTTCTCAAAGGGCTCACTTACGAAAAGTTAAGTGATCAGCATGCTGCAAATGAGCAGTATTTGTTTGTATTACAGTCTTCAACCCCTAACGGGAACAATCCAAAAGCCCTGCAATGGGTTGAAAAATGCGGTTTCCAAATGATCTCAAACCTCGAGACCAACCAAAACTGGATCGGGGCCCATCAAATTTGCAAACAACTTATTAAAGCAGGCGGCCCTCGCGCTCAAGAAGCTCAAAGGAAGGCTAAACAGCTTGAACTTGAGCATATGATCTGGGAATAAGCGCTAGTCGCTTCGTTACATTCCTAACTCGGCTTTCGCTTGTTTTATATAACGAGGAATATCTTCGGCACGATTTCCAGGATCTGGATGACTACTCAGAATTTCTGGACCCGCCCCTCCGGAAGCATTTTTTAAAATACGCATGACTGCCACCATCTGCATTGGATCGTAGCCGGCTTGAAGCATATATTTAACACCAAGGTAATCAGACTCACGCTCATCATCACGGCCATACTTGGTTGACATTAATTGATGGAAGACTTGAGCCGATTGCTGTCCCCCCATTCCCATATCACCTCCGACAAGAATACCTCCCGCTTGCGCTAATCCAGAAAACAAATCCGTTTTCGCCATTCGCTCTAGAGAATGACGACCCAAAACATGACCTATCTCATGCCCAATAACACCGGCAAGAGCATCTTCATTCGGAAGCTTCGAGAGTAAAGCCATCGTGATAAAAATTTGCCCTCCTGGAAGCGCAAACGCATTCACCGTTTCAGTATCATTCAATAACCGAAATTCAAACGGGTATCCTGAATTCTTTGCTGAGGATGAATTCACGAGGCGATGACCCACTTGATCTACTAACCTTGCATATTCGTTCTCTTCGGGGATTTCTCCCCCATGCTGACGCACCATTTGAGGCATCGCTTGGAGCCCCAAAGCGATTTCATAATTTTTATCAACCTCTCTTGGGATCACCTGCTCTTTCCCGGTATGTTCATTGATCACCTTTTGGGTTTTCATTTTATACATAAAAAAGGCTCCTACTGCGAATAAAACGGCAAGAACAAGTCTTCCCTGACACCCATTTCTACGGCGTCTTACTCCTTGCGATGATCTTCTGGGGGCTGGAAATCGAATAGGCATGGCCCTATTTATAACGTGATCATGAAAAGGAAGGAACGAAAAAAGTGTTCCTTTTTGTAAAACTTCTCCGTTGTTTCTCAGTTCTATCTTCAGCTAGACTAGTGATCCTTCTTTTATAACCCGAAATTTTGCAAAACTCCGACCCATCTTTAAGCGATGACGAAATCGATAAGCGCCTTATGATTCTTATTGCAGAAGGAAATGAGCCTGCTTTCGAGGAATTAATCATACGCCATCAAGGAGCTGTAATCGGGACGATTGCCAAAATGATGGGGAATCGATCCGATTCAGAAGATATTGCTCAACAAGCTTTTATTAGAGTTTGGACAAACGCTAAACGTTATAAACCCCAAGCAAAATTCACAACCTGGCTCTATACCATTGTCAAAAACCTTGTCTTCACAGCCTCTAAAAAAAGGAAGAAACGCTCTTCGAGCTTCTCTATCGATACAGAAGGAGAAAACAGACATGAAATGATTTCTGATGAGGTCACCCAAAACCCTCAAAAAGCGGCTGAATTCTCGGAACTTACTCAAATAGTCGATCAAGCCATCTTGAAACTCCCTGAAAAACAACGGATGGCTGTCATTCTTAAAAAATACGAGGACTGGTCTTATCAAGAAATCGCTGAAACTCTCGGAGTAAGTATTTCCTCTCTTAAAAGCCTTCTCTTCAGGGCACGCACCACTCTCAAAGAAGAGCTCTCTTTCTATCTCAACGATCCCTCATGAAAAACTCCGACCTCAAAAACCAATATCGCCATAAAATGAGAGCTCTTTTAAAATCTCATTCTCGCGATGATCTCAACCAAAGAAGCCAATCTATCTCTCGCTCTCTTTCTCAAGAAATCGAACAACACCCTGAATGGAAACATATCGCTCTTTTTTCGGCTCTTCCGACTGAACCTTCTCTCTCCAAGCTTCCTCTTAGACACCCTGATCGCGATTGGCTCTATCCTCTTGTTGGAGAAAATTCGACCCTCAGCTTTCATCTCGTTTCTGATGCAAAAACCCTCACAAAAGGGCATTTCGGAATCCTCGAGCCGAACCCTCTTATTCATCCTCTTATTTTACCCGAAACGATCGACCTCATCCTCTGCCCCGGTATAGCATTTACCAAAAGCGGAAAACGACTGGGCCAAGGAGGAGGTTTTTATGACCGGTTTCTCCCCCACGTAAGACCTGATAGCATGATTGCGGGCGTTTGCTTCCCTTTCCAAATCATTCCCGAAATTCACTCCGAAAACCACGATCAAAGAATGCATACTCTTTTTTCGGAAGATCAAAAGGTTCTCTGTTGAGATGATTTTAAGCACCTCTTTGCAAAATAGAAAAATTCTAGTAAGTTAGGCTTATGCCATCTTTTCAAGCACCTCCTGTAGCGATGACCATTGCCGGATCTGACAGCTCAGCAGGAGCTGGATTACAAGCGGATCTTAAAGCGATGGCCGCTTTCGACGTCCACGGACTAACGGCCGTGAGTAGCATCGTTTCAGAAGTGCCTGGTCACGTCAGTATGATGGAAGAATGCCCTCCCTCCCTCCTCATTGATCAGGTAACGGTGATGCAAAAACACTACCCTATCGCGGCTTACAAAACCGGGCTCCTCCCCTCTAAGCGACATATTGTCGCTACTTACGAATGTCTCAAAGAGATTGACGTTCCCCTTGTCATTGACCCTGTAATGGTCGCCTCAAGTGGGCACCCTTTTCTCAATAAAGAAGCGATAGAAGCCTATCGAGAACGTCTTTTACCTCTCGCAACCCTCATCACACCCAACCTGCCTGAAGCACAAATACTCTTGGATGATGAGGAAACATCTCCAGAGAAACTCGCAGAGCAATTATCACAACGGTTCCACCTCTCTGTTCTTGTCAAAGGAGGCCATTATGAGGGAGATTCTTGCACTGACACCCTTTATCACAACGGTCAGTTTCACCATTTTGAAGCACCCCGACTGGATGTGCCAGGAAGTCACGGAACCGGCTGCACTCTTTCCGCCGCCATTACCGCACAACTAGCTCACGGAAAGTCGCTCCCAGAGGCCATCAACAGCGCAAAGCAGTATTTGACTCAAACTTTAGCTAGTGGTTTTTATTGGTCAGAACACCAAACCTTTGCCCTCAATCAAATCAAGCCCTTAGAATGATCTCTACGCTTGACCGGCTTGTGACAGTTTCATGAAATGAGGGAACGAATTCTTAGATCACTCTAAGCTCGATTCTCACGTTTTTCTACAAGGTCGTAACTTGAAAGAGGTTCGTCATGCTCTTTCTCCACTGTTAACAGTCCTAAGAAAAATGTATCAAACTCATTTTTAAAGATTTACATTTATGTTTTCAAAACTTTTTGGCCTTACTCCTAATGATATTGGGATCGATTTAGGCACCTCTAATACCCTAGTCTATGTCAAAGACCAAGGGATCGTCCTGCGCGAACCTTCAGTCGTCGCAATCAAAGCTGGCACTAATGAAGTCCTCGCAGTGGGTGACGACGCAAAAAGAATGCTCGGACGAACTCCCGGCAATATTGTAGCGATTCGCCCTCTTCGCGATGGAGTCATTGCTGACTTCCGAGTCACAGAGGCGATGCTTCGTCACTTCATCAAGAAGGTAAACGCTAAGCGCCGTGGCAATCCTCGAGTGGTCATCGCCATCCCTTCCGGCATCACAGAAGTCGAACGCCGAGCGGTCAAAGAATCTGCAGAACAAGCCGGAGCAAGAGAAGTTTACCTTATCGAAGAGCCGATGGCCGCTGCGATTGGAGTAGGCCTCCCCGTTCAAGACGCCGCAGGTAACATGATCGTCGATATTGGTGGAGGAACCACTGAAGTCGCTTTGATTTCACTTTCCGGCATCGTTTATGCCCGAAGTGAACGCACTGCAGGTGATAAACTCGACGAATCAATCACCCAATACATGAAAAGAGCTTATAATCTCATGATTGGCGAACGGTCTGCAGAGGACATTAAAATCCGATTGGGATCAGCAGCCCCTCTCGCGAAAGAGACTACCATGGAAGTTAAAGGTAGAGACCTTGTCTCGGGACTCCCTAAAACCGTGTCTGTCACCTCGCAAGAAATTAGAGAAGCTTTAGCTGAAGCACTGAGTATCATCGTCAACGCCGTCCGCACCACGCTGGAACGTTGCCCTCCTGAGCTTGCTTCTGATCTTGTCGATCGAGGTCTTGTTTTAGCAGGTGGTGGAGCACTCCTTCGCGGGCTCGACAAACTTTTAAGAGAAGAAACCGGACTCCCGGTCCATGTTGCAGAAGACCCTTTAAGCGCCGTGGGTGAAGGCACAGGGAAAGTGCTTAACGAAATTTCTTTCTTACAGCGTGTTGCTAATTCTGAATAAGGGATTTCTCAGAAGTCCTCGCTTTGCTCTATGAGGCCCATCAATCTCATTTCGCTTCTCCTGTTCCTAGCGGCTATCGTTTGGGTTCTTACTCTTAGTGAGAAAACGGTGCAGCAAGTTCATGCGACTTACTATTCGATGGTATCGCCGTTTTTAAAAAGCGGCTCTTCTATCGAAAGGCGAGCCCAAGAATTCATCAAAGAAGTTGAACACTCTAAAAATCTAGAAAAGCAAGTCTCTCTCCTTGAGAAAAACTTAGGAACTCTACAGGTTTATAAAAATAGATTCCACGAACTCGAAAAAGAAAACTCTGAACTCCGAGCCGCTCTTCACTTCAAAGAAAGAACTAGATTTAACGTTATTACAGCGAGAGTCATTCGACGAAACCCTTCTACTTGGTGGAAAACAGCGATCATTGATCGAGGTCAAGAGTCAGGCATAGGTGTCCAAGTCCCTGTTCTGAGCTACGGTGGCCTTGTTGGCAAAATTGACCAAACTACAGAAGGCATGTCCACCCTCCTTCTTCTCACTGACGAAGCTTGCCAAGTATCCGCTAAAATTGAAGACACTCCTGAAGTCGGCATTGTTAGTGGTATCCGAGGAAAAATCGGCCAAGAAAGTTCTTTGAAATTAAGATATCTCTCAAAAGAAGCCCCAATTACCAAGGGGATGAAAGTTTACACAACCGGAAGAGGCGGACTCTTCCCTCCTAACGTTCTGATCGGAACGATTAGCGCTTACGAATCAGGATCATTTGATGGAATTGCGACAGTCACGCCCTCCGTCGACTTCAAAAGCCTGAACATTGTATTCGCCATCACCGATCAATAATTTTGAAGTCGTGATACGATACCTTCCATTATTATTTCTCTGCATCATTTTGGCGCTATTGCTTCAGCAATTTCTACCAACAATGAGTTCTCTTCATGAGGCTCGAATTCTTATTCTACCTCTTACCTTTCTTTGTTGTGCCGTCACCGTAAATGTGCCTGCGATGCTCTTCTTGGCCTTTATTTCCGGGATATTTTGGGACTTATCTCAGTATCTTTATTGCCCTCCGGTCGAACACTCACTTTATCAAAACCCGGTTGAAACGATGCGCTTTGGTTACTCATGCCTTCTCTTTGCCCTCATGGGCTTTGGAATGTTTGGGATCCAACCTCTCTTCCGTGAAGGCAAATGGTATTTCTCAGCATTATTAAGTGGCTTTGTTCTTTTTCTTTATCTCATTGTCGATTTTGGAACGCTCACTTTTGTTCGGGGTGAGCCGGTATTTCCCCGGCAATTATTCCACCAAATGCTTTTATCAGCCCTCATTTCCATGGCTCTGTCCCCCCTTATCTTTTTCATTCTATACAAACTTGCTGCCTGGTCTCGCTATACAATCAGTTACGAAGGCTTGAAAAAATCGCACGCTAAAAAATAACTTCTCTCTTTTATTTCTTTTGACTCCTCGCTTCCAATACCGACTTTATTTACTTGCTATCATTGTGATTGCAGGAGGAGGTGCCTTGATCACGAGACTCTATCACTTCCAAATCGAAAAACGGGATTCCTTCGTTGAAAAAGTCCCTGGAACCCGAACTGTGAATATCAGAGAGCCGGGAGTTCGAGGAAAAATTGTAGACCGCTCTGGTAAAGTAGTTCTTGCCGATAACTTGAGAGCATACGAAATCTCACTCAACTTAAAAGAAATTCACCAGAGCTGGAATGCTCAGCACCAAGATCAAAAAAAATACACCTACCTCACTCGGAAAAACGGCATGCCCAGTAAAGCAACTGGAACTGATATCGTTTCGATCGTAGAAGAAATGATCATCCCCCGACTCAGGAGTCATCAAATTGATATCGAAATCAATTCCCAAAAAGCGAAAGCGATTCGAGTGCACTACCTCACACATGGAGGTTTAGTCCCCTACACTTTCCCAATCGATTTGACTTACGACCAGTTTTCGAAGCTGGCCGAGCATAATCTAGAAATGCCAGGTCTTTATGTGGCGGTTCGACCACGCCGTGAATATCCTTATGGTGCTCTTGCGTGCCATATTTTAGGCTACACTAAACAATGGGCAAAAGGAGACATTCCCGAAGAAGCGAAGCGAGAATATGACCATTATTTTGGTGAAAGCTCAGGAGCTGCTGGAATCGAATCGACCATGAACGATTTCCTCGTCGGACCAGAAGGAAAAAAAACCTATCTCAAAAACGAAAAAAACAAAGTTCTCGGTCTTGTCGATCGGCTTCGTCCTAGTCAAGGCGCTACTGTCCAGCTATCCATCGATGCTCGAATCCAATACATGGTCGAAAACATGATGCGCCGAATTGGGAGAGGCTCAGCCACTGTGATGGACCCCAATACCGGGGCCATCATCGCTATGGTCTCTGTTCCAAACTATAACCCGAATCATTTCATCCCCTCAATCACCCAAAAAAAGTTCGATCTTTACCGAAAAAATAAAGCCGCACCATTTCTCAACAGAAATCTCTCAAGCTTTATGCCGGGATCGACTTTTAAAATCCCAGTAGCCGTCACAGGCTGTATTCATCAATTCAGCCAGAAATCACATTCCTGTAAAGGCCATGAGTCCTACGGTAGAAGAGGTCTTAAAATTCACTGCTGGAACAAGCAAGGACATGGACGCTTAAACCTCGCGAATGCTATCAAGAGATCGTGTAATCCATACTTTATGCATTTAGCAAACGAGATTGGAAGCAAGCGCCTCATTAATGGTTTCCAACTTCTTGGATTTGGTAAAAAAACGGGCATTGAGCTTCCTAATGAAAGCACTGGCAAAATCCCAGGAGACCTTGCTTGGCAGAGGCTTAATCCTGGCAAAAGCCTCACTCAAGCTAATCTTGCCCTCACCTCCATCGGCCAATGGCAAGCTGAAGCGACCCCTATCCAAATCACTAGCCTGACAAGCGCCATCGCCAACGGAGGAATATACTATAAACCACGTATTGTGAAATCAGTCACTGACAGTTTCAATAATATTCTCATTCCTGATAAACCGACACAGGTTGTTAATCTCCTTAAAGAAGGAGCTTCCGCAAAACAGCTTGAATCCATTCGTCGTGGTATGTGGAGAGCGGTTCACGAGCAAGGGGGCACTGCCGGAAAAGCTCGGCTCACAAATATCGAAGTTGCGGCCAAAACAGGAACGGTTCAGGAAGGACCTAGAACTAATCTTCGCCATAATGCTTGGACGACCGCATTTGCTCCTTATAAAAACCCTCGCTACGCAGTTACAGTCTACGTTCAAGGAGGGAAATCAGGAGGGAAAGTAGCAGGATCTCTCGTTCAAATGATTCTCCGAGGGCTCTTCGATTACGAAAACGGCCAACCCCTTCCCCTCGCCAAACAAGATCTTTATTTTGGTCATTTTGACCCCATTGAGGAAATCATTCCTCCTTCACAAACAACGACTTCTTTTACCCCTCAGACACCTTAATTATTTTCTTAGACTTATTAAAACACTCACAACCAAAACATGTTGAAAAAAATCAAAAAAGCTCTGGGCTTAGGCCCACTCAACCCTACCGAAGGGAAGACCATCATCATCAACACAGAAGCCCTGGAAAGCAGGGTCGCTCTTGTTGAGGACGGTAAACTAGAGGAATATAGTATCGAACGAAATGAAGACGACCAAATTGTTGGTAGCGTTTTTAAAGGTCGCGTCAAAAATATCGAACAAGGTTTAAAAGCCATGTTTGTTGACATCGGCCTCGAAAAAAATGCCTTCTTGCACTTTTGGGATGCTATCCCTGCCGCTCTCGATGGAGGAATCGAAGAAATCCAACGAGAAGGACGGTCGAAAAAGAAACGGAAAAAGATCACATCTAAAGATATCCCAAGTATCTACCCTATCGGATCTGAAATCATGATCCAAGTATCTAAGGGGCCTATCGGCAACAAAGGACCTCGTGTAACAACGAATGTTTCCTTAGCTGGACGATTCCTTGTTCTCATGCCTTTTACTGATCAATTTGGTATCTCTCGTAAAATTGATGATCCTAAAGAACGTAAGCGCCTTCGTATGATTATGCAGAAGCTTAGTATTCCTGAAGGAATGGGTATTATTATGAGAACTGTTGCCCAAGGGCAACGCGCTCGTCACTTCGTCCGCGATCTCGCCATGCTTTTAGATCAATGGGAAACGATTGCCGAAAACCGGGACGGAAATAAAGCTCCTTTCTGCTGCTTCAGAGAACCGGGTCTGATCGAAAAAACAGCTCGCGACTTCCTTACCGAAGAAATCGACCAGGTCATTTGCGACAGCCAAGAAACCACTGAATACATCCGAGACATTGCGGGGCGAATCTCCCGACGTGCTCGCCGTAGAGTCCAGCACCTCCCTTCTCGACAATCTGTTTTTGACAAGGTCGGGATTCAAAAGCAAATTGACGAAGCTTTCAGTAGGCAAGTGTGGCTCCCTTGTGGTGGCTATATCGTCATCGACGAAACTGAGGCTCTCATTGCGATTGATGTCAATACAGGGAGAAACCGGGGCTCTAGAGATGTCGACAAAATGATTCTTCAAACCAACCTTGAAGCGGCAGAAGAGGTGGCCCGGCAAATGCGTTTGAGAAATTCGGGAGGTCTCATTGTCGTAGATTTCATTGATATGCGCCAGCGTAAGGATCAACAAGCGGTCTACCGCGCGATGAAAGAACGCCTCAAACGCGATAAGGCTAAAACTCAAGTCCTCCAAATCTCATCGGTAGGTCTTCTTGAAATGACCCGCCAGAGGTTGAACGAAAGTCTCCGAGACGCTCTTTATGAACCATGCACTTACTGCGAAGGCCGTGGTCGAATCAAAACAACTCTGACCATGAGTGCTGAGATTCAGCGACGCCTCAATACGACAATTCTTAAAAAACAAGGAGAAGTCGGAGACCTCATCGTCATCGTAAACTCAGATGTTCTTAACCGTTTCCGTGAAGCTGACTCTAAAATCTTAGTCGAATTGGAACGAACTCATACTGGCCGACTTATCTTCCGTAGTGACCCAAATATGCATCGAGAAAAATTCCTTATTGTCGATGCCGCGACGGAGAAAGAAATTCAAATTTAACCCGTTTATCAAAGCCTTCCTTATTTATAAGGAAGGTTTTTTTTAGACCCTCAAATCTTTTCTAAAGCTCGCTTCAGTCGAATTTGAATGTCTGCTAATGCATTCATAAAATAAATATAAGAATCATAAGCATTTTCATAGGGACTAAAGTGATTAAAAACTCCCGGCTGAGTTGCCATATAATGAAAATGATCATTCGTTTGAAGTAGGGCCCAAGAATGGGTAAGCTCAGGATCTTTCACTTCTTTAATCAAAGACTCTAACCGGTGAATTTTACCCTGCGCTTCGACTTGCATCACATTTCCTAACCAAGGAGAAAGGTCCTGACCGAAAGCCGCCCAGGAAGAATGCTCTTCGCAATCATATATGCCAACACTCTTATGATCAGCGAGCAACTCAGAGGGCGTGGCAAAGGTGAAATCTGATGCTAAAGCCTCTTTTACAAAATACCTCCAAAAATCAAAAATCCCACTACTTTGAGGATGGTGCTCTCCGATCGTCTCAAGATCCATAAACAAATTAATCAAATCACCTTCTGAATTTTTAAGCCACTCAAGATATTTTGTTGCGGTTAAAGGATACTCCGACCAGTCTTGCGCTGAAAACCGGGAACCGATATCATCTGATAAACCTACATTCCTTAAAAGGGTTTGAATCGAATTGGCCCCAGGAGCATGATAAAGATAATTTGGAGACCTTCCCCCTAAAGCAGAGTCTAAGCCTTCTGCCAGAATCCCTTGATAACCCATTTCTTCGACTAAACCCGAAATATGATTGGAATAAACCAGCTCTGTATTTCTGAAAACATGGGGCCTCACTCCAAAAGTGCTTTCTATTTTATTCGAATGTTTTTCGACCTGGCGACGAAATTCATCGTCTGAGTAAACACTCGCTAGAGAGTGGTAATAAGTCTCTGCAAGCACTTCTACTGAACCTGTCTGAATGAGCTCTTTAAAAAGATCAATTTGTTCAGGCATGTATTTCTCGAACTGCTCGATCAATACCCCACTTAATGATAAGGATAATTTGAACTCTCCTTTACTCTGGCGAATCAGCTCCAAAAAAAGCTCCCCTGCGGGAAGGTATGATTTTGAATAAACGCGCTCTAGAATTTCTGTATTTAACCAATGATCAAAATACTCGGCATGCTCTCCAATTCTAAAAAAATCATATTCAACAAGCCGAAAAGGCTGATGCACTTCAAAAAAGAGGCAAAGATTAGGATGCTTTCTCTTCATTGAACTAATTCTTTGTAAATTTCATTTACCTTTTCTGCAGCAGAATCCCAAGTGGCATCTCTAATGTCTCTTTCGGACTGCTCAATAACATTTTTTCTCAATACATCGTCAGTCAAAAGGTCATTAATATGTTTAGCCATCAAATTGGTATCCCAAAAATCAGCCTTCAAAGCCCCTTTCAAAACCTCGGCTGCACCAGATTGTTTTGAAATCACTGCTGGGATTCTAAACTGCACTGCTTCTAGCGCAGAAAGGCCAAAAGGTTCTGAAACTGACGGCATGCAATACACGTCTGTCATCGACAGCAAATCATTCACTTGGTCTTTATTCAAAAATCCTGTAAAATGAAATCGGCCACCTAGTCCTTTAAATGCTCCTGATTCAACAAGTTGCTGAAGCTTCTCTCCACTTCCAGCCATGACAAATCTTACATTTTTATTTTCTTCGAGAACTTTAGCTGCAATTTCGAGAAAAAACTCAGGCCCTTTTTGAGCTGTTAATCGCCCTAAAAATAATACTAACTTTTCAGGAAATTTTTTCTTCGTATGAAATGTTTTCACTTCATCAGCCCCGTTATGGATAGGCTTAATTTTCTCTTCCGGAATTCCATAATGATCACGAACAATTGTTCCGGTATAGTAACTTACAGGAATCACTCGGTCACAGTGATCCATCCCATATTTCTCAAGATCATAAATCCAACCTCTCGCATTCGCTCCAGCTCGGTCGTATTGCGACGCATGAAGGTGTAATACTAAGGGTTTCCCGGTCGCTTTCTTAATTTCTACCCCTGCTAAATAAGTCATCCAATCATGTGCGTGGATAACATCGAAATCCATACCATGAGCTAATTTCACAAGAACTTTCGAAAATTCAACAACCTTAACGCCTGTATCTTCCCCGTATAAATCATCCATCTTGAAGGCTTCAAGCTGAGCTCTCGTTTCTATGAAAAAAGTTCTCCACTCTTCCGCTAAAGTCGGATTCCGATCAAATTCTGGCGCTTCAATCGAATAAGGGTCCAATGATAAAGGAATCTCCGTCAAAGATTTGAATGCAGAAAAACGGTTTTTTTGCTCTTCGGTCTGAACTTGATCAATCCGAAGATTATTCAACCCGACAAGTCCAAAGCCATCATAAGACGCTTTTGGATCAGATTTAGGAACCATCACTTCCAAACTAACTAAAGGAGCCAATGCCTTGCATAAACCATAGCAAGCCACTCCTAGACCTCCATTAATTAAAGGAGGGAACTCCCAACCTAATGTAAGAACCTTAATTTTCTTCGTTAGTTGGTCGCTCATTTTTTCTCTTTATTCCTCCGTTTTTTCCCTTGCTTGAGGAGGATTTTGTTCCTCGTCATCCCGTTGGTGTGGAGGGCTCGCACTGCTCTTGACTGCTAATTGGCGGTCTCTTGTTTCAAGATAAATTTTAGTCACTTCGAGACTCTTTCGAGCTACTTCTTGAGCTTCTTTCGCCCCAACAAGAGAAAGGCCCTCTTCAGAAACTTCTGCTAAGAAAACTTGCCATGATTTATCTGACAGCTCTTGAGGGTTCACTTTGTAGTTTTTCTTTTTACCAGAACGAGGGCGTCGAGGCCGCCTACCCTGAGATTCCTGCTGTTGAGATGAATCCTGACTGAATTCTTCTTTCTCATTTGAAGGTTTGGAAGAAGCCTTTTCTGAAGCCTCTTTTTCAGAGTTTCCGCTTTCTTGCTCCGTTTTTGAAAACGGAACTTCAGGCTGTTTTCCAATGACTTTATTTGGAGCCTCTAAAGGTGACTCTACTTTTTTTGCAGTCGATTTTTTCTTGGCTGTTTTTTTTGCTTTAGAAGCTTTTTTAACAGGCTTGAGAGCTGCTTTTTCGACCGGAGGTGTTGATGATTCCATCAACTATAACTTCACCTTCCAGACTTCAAATGTCGAGGTTATTTCATGACATTTTTGCAAGAGAAACTTCTCCTTTAAAACTACCAATTTTGAATATCATCTCTTTCCGTAGCAGGGTCACCGGTCTGACCATCTTTTCCTACAGAAAAAAGATCGAAATCAGGATTTTGAGCTCCTGAATCTTCTCCTCTACGATAAATCCAATTATTACCCCAAGGATCGATAATATTTCTTGAACCATCATCGGAAACCATCGATTTTTTGGCATTCGGATCCAACTGTGGCATATAGATTCTCAAAGCAGGAGAATCAACAGAAGCTTCTTCACCCTCTTTATTTTTATTTTGGGCACCAAAGCCGTAGAGCGCGTCAAAAAGAGAACCATCCACTAAATTAGGGTAATCACCCACATCGGCCTTGTATTCTTCAAGAGCCACTTGAAGCAGTTCCATTTGAAGTTCAGCTCTTGCTCTTAATTGGCGGTCCTGAACTGTTCCAAATCCAACGACTCCCAGCCCCGCCAAAACAGCAATAATTGCCATCACAATCAGCAGTTCTATTAAAGTGAACCCTTTTTTTTGCTTCGTTTGTAGAGTAGTTTTCATGGGTATATCGATCAACGTTTTATTGCATTGACTGAATGATCTTAATCAATGGAAGAAATAGCGCGAGAACAATCCCTCCCACAACCACCGCAAGGAAGATAATCATGATTGGCTCAAGAATCGAAGTCAGAGCAGTGACAGCGTTGTCTACTTCATCATCATAAACATCACCAATTCTCACCAGCATTTCAGGCAACTGACCGGTTTCTTCTCCAACATCAACCATACTGACAACCATATCAGGAAATACTTTACTTCCTTGCATCGGCTGAACGATAGACTCCCCTTCTTTCACGGCTGAATGGATTTTGTCTACCGCCGCGGAAAGAATCACATTACCCGAGGTGTCTCGTGTAATATTAAGAGCTTGGAGAATGGGAACACCTGAGGTGACCAAAGTTCCTAAAGTCCTCGCAAAACGAGAAATTGCACTTTTTCTCTGAAGATCTCCTACGATCGGAAGCTTCAGTTTGTATTGATCAATCACTTTACGACCTTTTACAGTTTTTCCCCATAAATTAAGCCCTACCAGCATCAATGCAAAAACAGCAAAGAGATAAATAATATTAGGAATCCCAAAGAGGACCGATTTATCCGTCCGGATCATGAAATCCGAAAGCCCGAATACAAACCTCGAAATAAATGGAAGATCAACATTAGGCATCCCTGCAAACATCTCTTTGAACTTCGGAACAATAAACAGCATCAAAAAGACCATAATAATAACGGCAATGAGCATCACAATCGCAGGATAAACCATCGCAGAGACAATTTTACTCTTTAGCTTTTCAGCTTTTTCCATGTATTCAGCCAATCGTTTTAATACAATTTCAAGAACACCACCGAGCTCCCCGGCTTTTACCATATTGACAAAAAGCTTATTAAAAAGCTGTGGATGCTGTGACAGCCCCTCTGAAAAAGTGGATCCTGTCTGGACTGAATCAGCAATCGAATTGATTGTTTTTCTTAAAATAAGATTAGGTTCCTGTTTCCCTAAAACGTTTAGGCTCTTTAGTAAAGGAAGGCCAGAATCAATCAGTGTCGCCAACTGTCGCGTGAAAGTCATTAAAACCTTTGGCTTCACTTTACCTCCAGATTTAATCTGGCGGACTTTGGTTTTTCCTTTTGTTTTTTTCGAGGGCTTTTTCGCCCCATCAACGGATAATGATCCTTTTCCTGCCTCAACAACTTGAGTGGGGTAAAGGCCTTGCGCCCGAAGCGATTGAATTGCTTCAGACTCCGAAGAGGCTTGCACCGTCCCGGTGGTCTGCTGCCCTTTTGCATCAAGGGCGATGTAACTAAAATTAGCCATGTTTAGATTGTTTTTAACTTAAATGATGTATTGAAAGCAAGCTATCGCTTGTAATTAAGTGTATTTGAGAACTTCTTCGATGGTGGTCTTACCTGCATAAATATTACGCAGCCCGTCCTCTCTTAAAGTCGTCATTCCCATCTCGATCGCCTTTTGCTTAATCACAACTGATGGCGCGCGGTCGATAATAAGGTCACGAATCGGATCATTAATATCGAGAAGCTCGAAAAGTCCCTGTCGCCCACGATACCCTGAATTACTACATTTCGGGCACCCTGTGCCGGTGTAAAACTCTTTATCGCCGAGCTCGTGAGCAGATAAGTTGAGTTGGTTGAGAACTGATTCGTTTGGATCGTAAGGAGTCCGACAATCTGAACAAATCGTTCGCACTAATCGCTGCGCTAAAACTCCTTCTAATGAAGCGGCCACTAAAAATGGCTCCGTCCCCATATCAATCAAACGTGTGACAGATCCCGCCGCGTCATTAGTGTGGAGGGTTGATAAAACTAGGTGACCAGTCAAAGAGGCCTGAATCGCAATTTGAGCGGTCTCAACATCCCGCATTTCTCCGATCAAAATACGGTCCGGATCCTGCCGAAGAAAGGCTCGTAAAATTCTCGCGAAATCTAGTTCAATCGCTTCATTGACCGGGACTTGAATAATTCCGTCAATATCATACTCAACAGGGTCTTCTGCAGTGAGAATTTTAGAATCAATCGTATTAATCGCTCTTAAAGCCGCGTAAAGAGTGGTCGTCTTCCCTGCTCCTGTTGGACCAGTTACTACAAAAATCCCATTAGGCTTCCGAATCGTCTTATTAACGTAATCGTCGATTTCCTTTGGAAGCCCCAAGGCCGCTAAATCAAGATTAACTGCCGAACGGTCCAAAACACGTAATACGACACTTTCCCCATATTGGGTTGGAAGCGAAGACACCCGCATATCTACAGACTTATCACCAATATGTTTGACGATCCGGCCATCCTGAGGAATCCGGCGTTCTGATATATTCATATTAGCCATCACCTTCACCCTCGAAATAATCGGAAGTGATAAATGGGCCGGCGGAGGCGCCATCTCATAGAGAGAGCCATCAACCCGATAACGAATCTTAAACTCTTTTTCAAATGGCTCGAAGTGAATATCAGAGGCTTTTTCCTTAATCGCCTGATACATCACCAGATCAACATAACGAATGATCGGCGCTGAGTTCGCTTCGGATTCTAAATCTTGATCACTTTTTGCGCCAAATTCTCCGGAAGAAAGCTGGCCCAAGATGTCTTGCATCGCTTTGGCCTCACCTCCATAAAGCTCATTGATTTTTTGCTCTACGAGATAATCAGGTGCGATCAATACATTGATTTCTTTCCCTAAGGCAAACTTCAAATCCTCAATAGTCTGCGGGTTGAGTGGATCAACCAATACAATAGAGAGGCCATCTGAACCATAGTGCACAGGCAAGGCTCCGTGTAACCTAGCTAAACCTGAAGGAATAACATTTAACAAGGCTTCGGGTGGATTGAAATCAACGAGATCAACCAACTCTGCTCCTAATTCAGAAGCAATAACCGGCCAAACGTCATCAGCTTGATTGATGACCTGATAATCATTTAAAATTTCTCCTACCTCTTTCCCACTATTTTCGATTTCAGTGAAAATATCATCTCCTAGAGAGCGACTAATTAATCCCCGTCCAACGAATAAATCAATAACTTGTTTACTGTCCATCTTTACGTAATCTCTTCGTTTTCTGATTATTAATCACCATCTGACATCGTAACTGAGATGACTTCTTCTGCAGACGTCATTCCAGATAATACCTTTCTGATTCCATCTTCACGCATGGTCCGCATCCCTAACTCCCGAGCTCGTTTCCGAAGCTGTGGAGTCGTTAAATCTTGGTTGATGAGATGTCTTACTTCATCATCAACATTGAAAATTTCAAAAATACCGATCCGGCCCTTATAGCCAGAACCTCGGCAACGGTCACAGCCTTGTGCTCCTAAAATATGACTGTCTAGTGCTCTTGCTCGATCAATATTGAGCATTCGCATCTCTTGATCATTAAGTTCAACTGGAGCCTTACACTCCGAACATAATTTACGAACTAATCGCTGAGCAATAATAGCGCGAACCGCTGAAGCAATTAAAAAGCGCTTCACTCCAATATCAGCCAATCGAGCCACTGTGCCCGGAGCATCATTTGTATGAAGTGTTGAAAATACTAAATGACCTGTAAGTGAAGCCTGAATCGCAATATTCGCAGTCTCTTCATCTCGAATCTCTCCGAGCATGATGACATTAGGGGCCTGCCGTAACATTGCACGAAGCGCATTACTAAAGGTCATCCCAATATCAGCCTTAACCATCACTTGGTTAATTCCTGGCATTTCATATTCCACCGGATCTTCGACTGTAATAATTTTACGATCGGGGCGGTTAATGTAATTCAAACAGGCGTAAAGTGTGGTTGTTTTACCTGAACCTGTTGGACCTGTGACTAAAATAATACCATCAGGTAATGTTACTAAATTTTCGAAAGTAGCTTGATCGTCTGATAAGAAACCTAATTGCGGCAGCCCCAATAATAAAGCCGACTTATCCAAAATCCGCATTACTAAACTCTCTCCATGATTACTTGGAACAGAGGAAACCCGAAGATCCACCTCTTTCCCTGCAATCCTCATCTGAATCCGGCCATCTTGAGGCATTCGTTTTTCAGCAATGCTCATCGTCGAGCTCATCACCTTAAACCGAGCAATCACAGCAGGCAACAGTCGCTTCGGATGATTCGCAGCCTCAATCAGCTTACCGTCAACGCGGTATCTGATACGGAGAGACGTTTCCATTGGTTCAATATGAATATCACTAGCCCCCATATTAAAGGCCTCAATAAGAATATTAGACGCTAGTTTGATAATCGGAGCATCATTAGGGTCTACAGATTCCTCTCCGTCTTGCCCAATCACTGTAAACACATCTGCAGCTGATTCAGCCGCTGCCTCGTCTGCGTAAAATTGTTGGAGATATGTTGAGATTGCTGTTGGCGTCGCACACACCAGATTAATCTCTCTTCCTAAAACATGAGGAAGCGTATCTAATAACTCAAAATCAAGCGCATCTGCGACGGCCACAGTAAGATAGACTCCATCATCGGCAATAGGGATCACACGATAACGCCTGGCCACTTCTGGCTCGACCTTGGCGAGAACCTCTTCCGGGATTTCGGTTCTAATAAGATCAATGGCGTCAACGGCAGCATTTGCTGCAATCGTTTGAGTGATCTGCTCCTCAGAAACATTTCCTGATGAAATAAGGGCTTGTATCACACTTCCTTCGAGAGGCTGTGATTTAGCAAGTTCCACATCACTTTCCGTCAGGAGTTCCCCTTCGACAAGTATTTGGCTGATAAATTCTTCGTTTGAATACACGGATTTCGGATCGTGATAGCTGGTTTACAACAATAAATTATTGAAGTTATCACCCTCTGAAACCCTTCTCAGCTTGTCAACATGACTTGTCAAAAAAGATGTTTATTTTACGCATTTCTCACTCTCCGAGCTCAAAACCTTTTACAATCTCATCTTGTTTTTGGTGCATGGCCTCAGCGAGACCAGGAGTGACATCATCAAAATCCGCTAAATGAAGCATTCCGTGAACCATGTAAGTCAGAAGCTCTGTCTCGAATTTATTTCCATATTGATCGCACACTCTTTGAGCGGTATCGACACTAACAAAGATCTCTCCATGATCAAATGTGATCACGTCGGTGGGAGTTGGGTCCCCTAGAAAGTCTGCATGAATTTGGGTGATTGCAGAATCATCCACAATATTCACCTCAAGAAGCTCTATATGAACGAGAGGGCGCCCTTCGCTTTCTTGTTTGAGCTTTTGCATCTCTAACTCCAAAAAAGAAGTGACTTCCTGAAGGAATCGGGCCGACAAGACCATCCGATCTTGGTGATTATAAATTTCGACCATTCTTCCTCTGTATTAAACTTCTTTCAAAGGTTTTGTCTCAGGCTCCTTGGGGGAATGATTTTCCTCTTTTGGGTAGTCCACTCTTTGATGCAGCATGCTCCGAAGTGTTTTCGCAAATGATTCTTTCACCTTAGATAATTCTTCAAAACTCAACTCACAACAGTCTAACTGACCTTCTTTGATCCTACTTGTAACAATTTCATTCACTAGTTGCTTAACACTCTTAGGGGTCACTTTTTGTAAAGTTCGAGAAGCCCCTTCTACGGCATCAGCCAATGAAATAATCCCACTAATCTTCGAAGTCGGCCGTGGCCCTGGGTATTGAAAATTTGAACGATTGACTTCAACATCATCATCAAGCGCTTCTTTTTCAGACTCTTCTTTTTGTTTGAGCGCCTTCCGGTAAAAATAATACGCCAAAGTATCGCCATGATGCTCTTCGATGACCTTGATAATATCCCGGTTAAGCTTGTGCTTGATGGCCATATCAACTCCGTCCTTAACATGAGCGATTAAAATCAAAGCGCTCATTGTAGGGGTAAGGTGGTCATGAGGATTTCTCCCTCCTTGGTTTTCAATAAAATATTCTGGTTTCTTAAGTTTTCCTATATCATGAAAATACGAGCATACCCGAGCTTTTTCACCCAACTCACCTATCTCTAACGCTGCGGACTCCGATAAAGCCGCAACGACCAGACTATGATGAAAGGTTCCGGGTGCCTCAAGCTGCATCCTTCGTAAAAGACGGTGATTTAAATCCGTAAGCTCTAACCAAGTTGCCGGTGTCGTTATATTTGTCAAAGACTCCAAGGTAGGAGTTAAAGAAGCTGCAACCATTCCTGAAACGGCCCCTACTCCAATCACTGTGACAACCTGCCACAATAGCTGAGACCACTGAAAATGCTCCATCAACAGGATCTCGAAAAAACCCATTGCCCAAAGAGCGAGTAATGACAAAACCCCTAAGAAAAGACCATTGCGCACGAGTTGTGAACGCTTCCGGATCGTATCAGACACTGTGACACTTAAAACCCCTACAACAGACGTCAGAAATAGCATCGACATCATCAAAAGGTCAGGCACCTGAAGGGAGCATAACAAACCTGAAATAATGGCCGCAAAGTAACCCGACTTTTTCCCTAATAACACCGTCGTCACAACGGGAATCAGAGCATAAGGAACAATAAAATAGTGATACTCTTCTTGAACATAATTCAATTTCACTAACCGCGTTGCCGCAAACAAAAAACCAGCTTGCAATAACACTCCTCCAAGCAACATGACAATCACCCCGTTCGATGGACTTCGGCGAAATACCGCGACTTCACTCCCCACAATGGTGATCGCAAAAAAGCCAATCAAGTAATACCACCTCATGAAGTCTAACTCACTTTGCGCCTCATAAGCATTCATCGTCACCTGGACAAGTAATGCCGCGATAAAAAAGAAAATAAGATAGATGAGTAACCGAGCAACATAACTCCGTCCGATGAAATTCAAAAAAGCAGATTCATGTTGCTTTTTACGCTTCCTCCCAGACGACATCCCCTTTTGCACGAGACGCCATCTCCTTAAATGATCGATAAAATTCAAATGTTTAAAGTTTAATTTTTGCTTTTCTGGATACAAATAAGATGGATCTCTTTCTTATTTACTACTACTCCCGCGAACTACCAAGCGAGCGGGGATTTGCATCTTCTGCGGCTCTTTAATATCATTATCAACGATATTAACAATCATGCCCATCCCTTCCCTCCCCGCTTGATCATAACTCATGTCAACCGAAGTAATATCTAATAACATTGAATAATCAATGTTATCATAAGCGGCAAGAGCAAGATCACCCGGCACAGTCAAACCCGCTCGAGAACATTCTCTAAAAATATAGTAAGAAATACGATCTGTCGCACAAACAAGAGCTGTCACCCCTTTAATTTGATTAATCGTGCTCTGAGGTAACCTTCGCTCAGGTTGCTCGACAAACTCTTTAATATACATCAATGGTTCTGGCTCTAAATCAGCCTTTTCCATCGTCTCTTTATAAAACGCATACCTCCGATGGGTATAATTCTGAGCTTCTGAAGTTGTTTCTCCCACGAAAGCGATCTTCTCATGCCCTTCATCGATCAAGTGCTGAGTCACATTGACATCCTTCGGAGAAAGATCAATTCCCACAACATGCATCGTATCAAATGCAGAGTCATCAACCATATAAGGAACAAAAACAATCGGGATTCCCCGGTCTTTTGTATACTCAATGACTTCCGATAAATGTTCATCTACAGACGAATACCATAAAATAATGCCGTCTGAAGATTCACTCTCCACGATTTTTTTCACAATACTTAACATCCGAGGCCCATTCCCTTGATGCTTTTCAAGAATCAAGGTCTGCTTGAGCTTAATGGCTTCTTGCTGCATCCCATTAATTAATCGTGCATGGAGTGGTGCCTCGGCCCCAGAATGTAAAATAGCAGTTACCGTAGAACGACGAGGACGACGATTAAGGCGCACGTAAGTTCCTGATTTTGGTCGCCGATAAAGATACCCTTCTTCAACTAAACGATCAAAAGCGCTATTGACGGTTCTAAAATCAACCCCCAGCTCTTCTCCTAGACGATGAACTCCAGGAAGCCGCCCATGCAACTCTCCCGATTCAATACGAACTTTAAGGTGCCTTACTATTTGAGAACAAATATCAGCACTTCGCCCCCGGGGGGTATTCCATTTCAATGAGTCACTCATTTGATGTTTTATTGAAATCTATTCAAGTTGTCGCTCCAACTCACTCTTCACCTATAACTATTACAGTTTATTTTCAAATTAAAGAAAAACAATCGTAATCAATGACTTTTTAACATCATTACTTATAGCTTTCATTCATTAGCTAATGATGCCACTTATGAACCCGAGGCTTCATATCATCAAATAAACTATAGCGTCTTAATTGAGAATACCTTGGACCTCTTCAGAGCTTAATCCTTGCATAAGTGACTGATCGTCAGAAATCGCCTGATCAAGAACCCCCTTCTTCCGCTGCTGAAGACGCAGCACTTTCTCTTCAACAGTGCCGGTTGCAATCATTTTATAAACAGTCACAGGGCGAGTTTGCCCAATCCGATACGCTCGATCTGTCGCCTGAGCTTCCACGGCAGGGTTCCACCAAGGATCAAAATGAATCACTGTATCAGCTTCCGTCAAAGTTAACCCATAGCCACCAGCCTTAAGGCTAATGAGAAACACCGGCGGCCCATCTGGCACCTGGAACCGAGTCACCTGCGCGTCACGGTCACTCGTCGAGCCATCGAGATGACAATAATCATACCCAGCTTCAGTCAACGCTTCTGCAATCAGGCGTAACATGGAGGCAAATTGACTAAAAACAAGAAAACGTCGCCCAGCCGGCACTCCTTGCTCAATCAACTCCATCAACCTAGTGAGCTTTGCTGACTTCGTCTCAGGGCTCACCTGAGGAAGAAGACGTAAGTCACAACAACTTTGGCGAAGGCGCAAAAGAGTGGTCAACATTGCCATATGAGCCGCCCCATTTCCCTGCTTCTCGCCAGCCTGCGCGATCTTCTCTTGCCCTTGAGTCATAATCCCACGATATAAAGCCGACTGCTCATCGGTCAGATCACAATATTCCACAACCTCCAGCTTCCTCGGTAGCTCCGGAGTGACCTGCTCCTTTGTTCGACGGAGAAGAAAAGGACGAGTCCTATCTCGAAGGAGGCGCATCTTTACCTGGTTTTGCGCCTGAATCTCTTTTTCAAAACGATCTTGAAATTCCTTCTTCGCCCCCAAATAGCCTGGGCTAAGAAACTCAAAAAGAGACCACAAATCTCGCACACTATTCTCCACAGGTGTTCCGGTAAGAGCGACCCGGTAATCTGCATTGAGCGCATGACAAGCCTTCGCCATCTGAGAATCCGGGTTTCGAATCAAGCTAGCTTCGTCCAAAATCACCGCCAAAGGAGATAACTCCTGATAACGCTCAAGATCACGGTGGAGAAGCGCATAGGAAGTGATGATCAGACACTCACATGAAAGCTCCCCCCAACGCTCATGCCGGCCCTTACCTCTCATTTCGACAGCTTGAACCTCAGGTAACCAACGAGCTATTTCCCGTGACCAGTTTCCCACAAGCGAACTAGGACAAACCACTAATACAGGGCGACCAGGATGGTCTTGCTGTAGCCAAGAAGAAAGGAGTAGGGCTTGGAGTGTTTTCCCGAGCCCCATATCATCTGCGAGCAAGATACCCCCAAGTTGTTCACATTTTGTTCTCATCCATAAAAGCCCTTCTTTTTGGTATAAACGAAGGATTGAATCAAATGTTTTAAATGCGTGAAATTGACTTAACTTATATTCTTGTTTAAGAAACTTATTATTAGCTAATTCAGTGGTATTTTTACTCATTTCAATCAAGTGAAAACAACCCGGACCACGGAGGTGAAATTTTCCGTTTTGTTGCTGAGCATCAAGATCGTAAATCGTCTCCTTCAGATAAGAAATTTGTTCTTTGGGAATAACTGCCGTTTTCCCTGACTGAGTCGGCACTGAAGACTTTCCTGACCTCAGAATCTTATCTATATCTGCTTTCGGGATCGATTTTCCTCCTCCCATTTGGAACTGAAGGTCGAACTCCAACCAGTCTTCACCTGAGCCCGAAATCTCGAGCTGAGGGTCAAGCGTTACGAGCTGCCCTCGTCGCGCCGTAAGCTTCTTCTCTTCTTCGATTTTCCAACCCAGCGACTCGAGCTGAGGAATCGTGTAAGCAAGGGCATGAAGCACCTCGTCAGCCCCCTCTATTTGAAATTGCGCCCCACCAGCCCACTGCCAACCTTCCCTCAAAAGAACTTGTGCAGCCTCTTGCTCAAGAACCGGCTGGCGACGACAGTATTGCCCCTCCATCACTTCTAAAATTTCTTCGGTTGCCTGGGCCGCAATCTCAAGCTCCAACTCTCCATATTGAGCGCTGAGATTGAGTTTCAAATCCCTGCTTGAGCCAGCTACTTGAGCCTTCATCACCGGTGAAATTTCGCTCCCGACAAGAGCATCCATAACCTCTACAGGCCCAAGCTCGAACCCCTCTGACCAACTGCTACTGTGGCGCAAAAAATCTCGAACTGAAATCTGACATGGCTCCCCCTCGAACAATGATACCATTAAATCAGGAGACACTCCTTTTCCAACAGGAGCTCGCATCAGGAGGGACTCTTCATGATTCCACAGCCAAAGCCCCTCTTTTGCCCGAATCACCGCCAAAGCTGGCGGATCCAAAAGCGACAACATCAAAAACTCCCCTTTTCTCACTACATCCAAAGCCAGACACAAAGGCCGGTCAGTCAACCGACAAGGAAGGAGCTCTCCACCTCTCCCTTTGCGCTGAACGAAAGGAGAGTCAATAAGAGCACTCAGAAAAGCCGACACCTGCTCGACACCAACCTGAAGGTATCCGGACTGCGACAACCACTCAGGCCAAGACGCACGAGGAAAAAGCACACTCCGCCCCCATTCCTCTGGAATCGAATCGACAACCTCGACTTCCACAACCCCACCTCGCTCCAAAAAAGTCATTGGAAAAGTAGGAGGCAGAGAAACCCTAAACCATTGCTCATTTACCCCTTCAGCTTGACTCACCTCTTTCTCAGGCGAAATCTCTGCCGCCAGAACCGGCTTCTTAGGCTCCATAACTTCTAGAACGACAGCGAGTGAATGAGGGCAAATGAAACCCTCTCGACGAAATGCTGGACACGAACAGACCGGAATAGCCTCCGTCTTTGAAATAATCTGTAATCCTGCCCCAAGCTGCTTATTGCCCACTTGCACTAACCCTCGATACACGCCTTCCTGCTTGGCTTCGGCCTGCAAAACCAGGCCAGCCTCATGCATCCGACGAGCTTCTTTCATCGCCTTCCAGCCGGCGAGATCATTAAGTAAACGCTTGGTGATTTCCATGCTGCCAGTGTTGTGACTGATTTTCCTTTCTCCCCAAAGGATTTTCGGACAAGTTCTTCTCCTCAGATTCGAAATCGGCTTAAAAATTGCTTTTTTATGAAAAAAATTGCCATCGCAAACCAAAAAGGAGGAGTTGGAAAAACAACGACTTCCATCAACTTATCCGCCGGGCTTGCCCAGCGCGGCATGCGAGTGCTTTTAATTGATTTAGACCCTCAAGCCAATGCCACCAGCGGCTTAGGTATAGAAGCCAACGAAGACAACTGCCTCTATCTTCCCCTTTTAGGTCAAGGGTCGGCTTCTGAAAAAATTGTCCCGACAAGCGTCCCTAATCTTTCGATTATTCCATCTCATATGGATCTTGCGGGGGTTGAAATTGAACTGGCTCGCACCGACGGGCACCTCACTCGCCTTCGAGACGTCCTTAACGAGCCAGCTCTAGCTGAACATTTCGATTACTGCCTCTTTGACACCCCCCCTTCCCTCGGAGTGCTCATGACCTCATGTCTCGCTGCCGCGGACGAAATCCTCATTCCCCTCCAGTGTGAGTGGTTCGGGTTAGAAGGACTTGCCAAAATCGTGCATGTGATCGAACAGATTCGTGAGTCCGGAGCCGCTCCTAACCTCCATTTCGAAGGAATCTTAATGACCATGTTTGACGGTCGAACCAATCTTTCCAAAAGCGTCACTGAAGAAGTTCGAAATTATTTCCCTGAACAACTTTATAAAAACGTCATTCCGCGCACGATTCGGATTGGAGAAGCACCTAGCTTTGGCAAAACCATTTACCAACATGATCCAAGTGGACAAGGCGCCCAATCCTACCAGGCCGTAGCTGACGAATTCATCATTCGGCATCTCCCAAGCTCATAAAGCTCTCCTCACTAAAACGAGTTAGGGTAACGAGGAACCCCTAAAATCCCAGTCAGATAAACATAGTTATCTGGCCCCACGACAACTCCAATTCCTAACTGCTCGGCAGGCTGAAGCCTCAAAATACGTCGATGAGAGTTTGAGGAAAGATAAGATTCAAAAAGGCGCTCTGCCACCCCTTTCCTAGCATTTCCCCATTGAACTGAAATGATCTCGTGAATACTGAGTTGATAACGTGATCGACTCACATTCAGACGCTCCTTATACCCCCGGTGATGAATGCGGCTTTTACCCTCACGAGCCTCTCTTTGAAGCCTCGCAGAATGCTCCCTCGCTAATTCCGAAAGGCCTGCATGCTTCTTCAAAATAGAAAGACCCTGTGACTGACGGTAACGATTTGTCAGCTGATAAACTCTCTCTTCTAGTTGAGAGATCGATATTGTCTCATGAGATAGAGGTGATTGGCTCTGTATCGAGCTCACGGAAGAAGAATTGCATCCAAATACTATAAAAGGCCCCAATAACAAAACCGCTAAATGCCTAATTTTCATAATATTCAATAAATCGGCAGGCCTCCTTTACTAAAACAAAAAGAGATTCTGGTGTCGAAGCAAGCTGGCCTTCCGAATTTAAATCGTATTTTAACACATCTCTCCCCCTTTGCTCAATCGTTTTCATGACCCAAGCCCATTTTTGGTCAGCCTCTCCTATCTTAGCAAAATCACCTCTGAAAACTCCTTGCTTCAAAGCCAAACCTGAAACCCAAACTGAAGGAATATGAGGTTGAAACTGTAAAGGCTTCCTCTCTCCCAAAAACAAAGAAGGATAAAAGCGAATGATGACTTTGACTGAAAGAGGGTTTTCTTTGATATACTGCGCCAACACAACTCCAAACAAAAGAGCCTCTCCGTCTAGATCATAGGGCACCATGACTTGAAAAGACTCTTTCTTTTCTTCTTTCGCGGGAATGACAACTTCGAAACCTTTCCAAAGTTCCCCAAAGCTTGCCACTCCCGAATCTCGGCTCATCCGAAACCCTGAGTTTAAAGGGCTCAATGTTCCCATGGCTAAAGCTTCTGCTTGGCGAATACTCTTTCTTCCATCTGGCAACAAATGATGACGGGCAGGAATCCAATTCGTCAGCTTTTCATATAAATCCTCTACCTCCGAAAGCTCAACTTGCCGAGTATTCACCCTTTCGATTTCAGATTTCTTTTCCCCCTGGAAATAAAGGATCATGCTGAGAACTGAAAACAATACTAAGCCTAAAGGAAGCCCCCCAATCAGAGTAGGCCAAACCCATCGCGGTAATTCCTTAGATTCTTTATCAGACATATTAACAGATCTTAAGATTCAGCCAGCGATTTCAAAACTTCGTCAGCAGCACGTTGCGGAGCACCGGCACCTCCTAAAAGCTTACTTGCTTCTAAAAGTTCTTTTTTTAGAGACTCATACGCCTCCTCATCTTCTAAAAGTCGCAGCATTTCCGCGACTAAAGCCGGGGCCTCAGCTTCATGCTGGATGAATTCTTTTACCACTTCTTTCTCTGCTAAAATATTAACAATCCCAAGGAATTGAATCTTAACAAGCATCTTACCTAACAAATAAGTCAAAGGAGACACCTTATAAACCAAACAGTAAGGCATCCCATAATAAGCGGCTTCTAGAGTGGCTGTTCCACTCGCGACGATTCCTTGTCGAGCTCGCTGCATGAGCTCGTGACTAGGCTTCTCTGAGAGAAGAACGACATCTCCCAACCCTTTCTCAGACAACATTTGCTCCATGGCTTGGCGTAATTTTGGGTTGGCTGGGGCCGCCTCAAACCTCCAACTAGGATTCCTCGCATGAAGTTCCGTTACTGTATCGAGCATAGGAGGGAAAAGAGAAGAAACTTCTCGCATGCGGCTCCCTGGAAAGAGCGCTACCAAACGAGAATCATGCTCAACCTCAAGCCTCCGTTCTTCCATCTCATCCACAAGTGGGTGCCCGACCCAAGCTGTATTGAGGCCTGATCCTTCATAAAGAGGTTTCTCAAATGGAAACAAACACATCATGAGATCTAAAAACTTCGCCATTTTAGGAATCCTACCTCGGTTCCACGCCCAAACTTGAGGGCTAATGTAATAGATAAGGGTTATTTCTGGATGACGCTTTTTCACCTCCTTCGCAATCCGAAGATTGAAACCGGGATAATCGACAAAAATAATCGCCTTCGGTTTGGCCTCTTCAATTTCGGCAAGAGTCTGTCGAAACTGCTCCTTAAAATAAGGATAATTCTTAAGAACTTCAGTCACTCCTACCACTGCAGCTCGCTCCACCCAATTCGTAAATGAGCCGAGAGAAGAGAGATGGTCACCTCCTCTTCCAAGAAATTGATACGCAGGTGTTCGAGCTTTGATGGCCTTCACTAACTCGGCCCCATGAAGATCGCCACTCATCTCCCCTGCTAAAATATAAATCGAATCTGACACCACTCAAATGACGTTAATCGTTCTCTTCTCCTTGCCAACCCTCAAAATGAAAGGATCACGCTTGATCCTTTCCCCGGAAACCGATAGTGAATCTGTGTAAACATCATGTCTGAACAGGAAAACAAGCCACAATCTGCTCCTATCGGTGAAATCGAACATGGCCCCAGTGCCTTTGAAAAGTTTCTTGATAAAAACCAAAAGACTTTGGTCATTATAGGATTACTTCTCGTGATTGGAGTTTCTGCTTACGTCATTTTGGATGGAATCGCGAAAGGGAAGCGTGAAGAAGCAGCCAAAGCCTTAAGTAGTGCTAATGATCTCGACGCTATTACTCAGGTCACTAAAGATTTCGCAGGAACACCTGCAGCTGGAATGGCTTTAATCAAATTGGCCAATCAATATTGGAACGCCGGACGTCAAGATGATGCCATTAATAGCTTACGCCAATTTTTGAGCGATCACCCCACACACCCTGCTTACGGCAATGGACAATTTAATCTTGGCTCTCGTCTTTTAGAACAAGGAAAAACGGAAGAAGCCAAGCCCCTCTTTCAAGCGGTTATTGATAATGACAATTCCCAGCATCTTGCTCAATTCGCGCTAGTGAGACTCGGCGATATAGCAGCCAAAACAGGTGATCAAGAAGCGGCCAAAAAACTTTATGAACAAGCCCGGGATCAATACCCAGTAAATCACCCCAACTCCAAAACAGAAGCAACCAATCGCCTAGAGCTTCTCGGAGTCGCCTCTCCGAGCTTAGTCAAAAAAGAGACCCTTCCTCCAGCACCTTCAGTTCAAGCAACTCCCACAACTCCAAGTGAAACGCCTACTCCACCAGAGCCTGAAGTCACTCCCGAAGTGTTACCTACTCCTCCAAATGAGTAAGGTTTCTTCTCATTTCTACTCTTGAAAAGTTTTTAATCCGTTCCAGACCGACTTGAGAAATGGATTTTTTTTGACAGAGCCTCTGAAAAATGAGCTTATCTATGAATATAAAATCACTTTAATTTAAAACCATGTTTAAACCTGTCCGCAGCAATTCAGAAGAGACAAATCAGTCTCCGTCTTACCCTTCTAAAGGATCAAGCACACCTCCTCAAACTTCAACTCCCGCTACTTCAGCAGCACCTCAAAGTGCTCCGACGGCTCGTGGCAACCGCCTCTCCGCAGATGTTGAGATCAAGGGAAAAGTCACCTTTCCTGACGAATTGCTTATCGATGGTGTGATTGAAGGTGAAATTCAATCTGACGGTTCTTTAACCATTGGTGAGAATTCAAAAATTAAAGCTGAAATCCGAACCCGCTCTCTTGTTGTCCACGGAAAAGTGCAAGGTAACATCACGGTCCAAGATCATGTTGATATCCGCCGCACAGCTGAAATCATTGGTGACATTAGTGCTGCCACTGTTTCTATGGAATCGGGAGCTACTCTCGTAGGTCGTAGTGTGATTGGTAAACAAACCGCCTCACTCCAATCTGCGAATAAAAAAAATAAAATCGGAAAAACCTCTGAAGGTTCTTCCGCCAGTAATCCGCGGCAAGCGGAGCTACCTAAGACTTAACTTCTCTTAGAGTTTCGGCCTTTTCATTTCCATTCCGAAAAAAAGGACCCCTTCTTGTAACTTGTGCCAAATGTGGCCATGAACAAGAAGTCCCCTCTGCTGTGCTCTCGTCAGCCTGCAAGAAATGCCAGACATACTTTAAAATTGTCGACGGTGAAGTTATTTTCAAAAATACCAACACCAAGCCTAATTATAGATCTTCTCTAGATGGTTCGATCAAACCTTCTACTGAAGCTCAAAAGGTTCCTAAGAAAGAGGATCAAGCTGACCCTGTCTCAAAATCCCCGACAAAGCCTCCCTCTGATCAAGAAGTTAAGAAAGCGCCGGCCTCTTCAACACAAACGAAGAGTAAACAGCCTCTTTCCAGTAAGCAAAGCGAACTGAGCCTTGCGGAGCCCTCCCCCTCCGAAAAACAGCCTAAGCCTTCTAAAAAAGAGACTAGCCCTAAGGTTCATGAACCTAATAAGGAGGAAAGTCTGCCGCAAAAAAAAGAAACCTCTCCTGCTTCCGCTAAGCCTGTATTAGCCAATAAACCTGATACGCCCGATGCAGAAAAAGAAGCTCTTCCTCTTGCGATGGATTCAAGCAATATTTCCATCTTTAAAGGGAAAGAGGTAAATGAGCCCAATGACGCTGCAGGAAAAGTCATCCGCTGCTTTGATTGCAAACATGAACACCGTGCTTCATCTAAAGCAACAAGTGCCCAATGCCCCAAATGTGGACGCTATATTGGACTCAAAAATTTCGAAATTAAAACACCTTGGAATCAACGAATTCAAACTCGAGGTGATGTGCATATTATGAAAAAAGGGCTCGTTCAGCGAGTCACGATCCATTGTCAGGATCTTATTGTGGAAGGTGAGTTTAATGGGTCGGTCGACTGCTCTGGGGATTTTAAAATCCGAACCAACTGCACGATTGATGGAGATGTTAACTGTCAGCGTCTCATTGTTGAAAAACGAGCTAAAGTTGAATTCACAAAATCAGTAAGAGTCAGAGAAATCATCATTGATGGAGAAGTGATTGGTGACATCCTTTGTGCAGGGCGTGCCGAATTTCATAAAAAATCGAAACTGACTGGAGATTTAACAGCAACCGGCCTCGAAATGGACGAAGGAGCTCTCCATAATGGAACTCTTAATATCAAAATCGGGTAAATCTCTCACGCTCAAGGGACCCTATTTCATTATTTCTAAAGACTCCTCTTGTGATGTCTTCTAAAGACATTTAAGATACCTCAAACAATTTTAATCATTTTATGGCTACTGCAGCACCAAGTATCGACCTCAAAGAGGAAATCCTCCGCCTCAAAAAAGAAAAAAACGCCATCATTCTTGCCCATAACTATCAAGTGGGGCCCATTCAGGATATCGCTGATTATGTAGGCGACTCTCTCGGGCTTGCTTATAAGGCACAAGCTACCGACGCTGATGTGATTGCCTTTTGTGGTGTTCACTTCATGGCAGAAACAGCCAAGATTCTCAATCCTCATAAAACCGTAATCCTCCCAGACCGCAATGCAGGATGCTCTTTAGAAGAATCTTGCCCCGATGAAGCTCTTGAGAAGTTTCTCAATGATAACGCGGAAAAGAATTACTACGTCATTGCTTACATTAACTGTTCTGCGGGAGTGAAAGCTTTATGCGACGTCATCTGCACCTCTGGGAACGCCGTTAACATTGTGAATCAAGCGCCAGAAGATCGCCCGATTCTCTTTGTTCCAGATGCGAACCTTGGAGGCTGGGTGATGGAGCAAACGGGACGTAAAATGGATCTCTGGAAAGGTAGCTGCTACCTCCACGTTGAGTTCACACGGGAATCGATTCAAAAAATCAAAGACGAATATCCTGATGCCCTTGTCGTAGCCCATCCAGAGTGCGTTCAAGCAGTCCGCCTTTTAGCAGATGAAGTCTGCTCTACTGAGAAAATGGTGCACTACTGTAAAAATGCTCCTGCCCAAAATATTATCGTTGTCACTGAAAGCGGAATGCTTCACCGGCTTCAAAAAGAATGCCCGGAGAAAAACTTAATCCCTGGGCCGACTGATCACTGCGCCTGCGGAGATTGCCGCTTTATGAAGCTCAATACGATGGAGAAACTTCGTGATTGCCTGAAAAACCTTTCGCCACAAGTCGAAATGAGCCCTGAGCTTTGCGAGAAAGCGGAAAGACCCCTTCTCCGCATGCTTGAGCAATCTAAAAAGTAATTCATTATGGAAAACGCCCTTAATAGTATTCGAAGCTTTATTCAATACACCGTTATTCCTTTCCTCAAACATCCGGAAGAAGCGGAGCTTCGGGTCGCTCAATCTGATCACGAAATCAGCTTTCGGCTCTTACTCTCGACAGTCGACGTCCCTAATGTCATCGGCCGGAACGGGTATACTGCAAGTGCTTTACGCAGCCTTGTTCAGGCTTCTGCTGAACTTCATGGCACGCACGCTTCGCTCAAAATCATCTCACATGATGAAGAACAAGAGCGCCTTCAGAAAATTGAGTCAGACTCGTAACGAACTCACTTAATCACTGATAGCATAAAGGCTGACGCCCTGCTCTTGACACATTTCACCGATTTGAACTTGGTCTAAGAGGAGTGTTTTATTGGCTTCGATGATCACTGTTGAAATTTGGGATTCGGCACAATTTTTAATCGTATCCGGCCCAATACAAGGAACATCGAACCGAAAATCTTGGTGAGGCTTTGACACCTTCACTAATTTCACATTCTTCCCTTTCCCAAGCTTTCCGCCTCGGCGAATACAAGCATTAGTTCCTTCAAAAGCTTCGACTGCGAGCACTGTTCCATCACGCACGACAACACTTTGCCCAATATCTAACCGGCTTGATTCCTTTGCGATTTTAAATCCAAACTCCGCATCAAGTAGCTCACCTTTTTTAAGTTTCGGCCCGAAAACATGGCCTTCTCCAGGAAGAGAATCTTCGAGATGAGTGATAGCGGGGAGAAGTGTGATCCCATCTTTTTGAAGTTCTTCTGCAATCGCACCAAAAAGGGTTTCCGCATTCTTTTCCTTCAACCGGGCAAGCACTGCTACGGTTCGAAGATCTGGACGTAAGTCATAAAGGTTTTTGGGTGCAATTTGCCCCATCATCACCGCTCGTTGACAACCATTCTTGGTGAAATATTTAATCATTTTACCCAATTGCCCTACCCTAAACCATTCTAGCACATCTCCTTGCGCAGCAACCTGTTCTTGAGTTTCTTGGCGAAAAGCCGCCACGACCAAGCTCGCATCAGGCTCTTTAGCACGGGCCGCTTTGATGAACATTTCGGGGTAAATGCCATTGCCTGCAATAATGCCAATTGGTCCTTTGATTTCCATTGTCTGAATAGGTATTCCAGCGGCCTCTACGCTTTATGAAAAGAAAAATGCACTGATTTCAAATGACCCTGACTTATTTCACTAATTTAACTTGGTCTACCAGAAAAACATAATCCTGGTAATCTCTCAATCCCCCGGTTTCGAAACCAATGATCCAAGCATTCTCCCGAGGTTTTCCATTGAGTTCTCTCACTGGAATAATGAGATAAGGGTCATAACCAACTTCTTCGCGAATATTTTCATACTTAATCGTATAAAGACGTTTCAGACCTGGTTTTAAGTAGAGACCAAAGACCTTTTCACTCTCTATTTCAACAATGGTTCCCTTTTCGGTTAAAGCGGGAAACATCTGTAACCTCTTGATCGGATTTCCTTCAGCTTTACTAAAAGCTCCTATTTTTTCCGCCTCTCTTTCTCCATCTTCTCTTCTGAAAATAGAAATCGTCGCACTTTGATCCTCTGAATAGCGAGCTAAGGCCTGCACTCTAGCTTTCTTTCCCGGAAGGGCCTTAAAGTATCCCTGCCAAGAACCTTCAACAGGAAGCACCTCTTTCTTCCATTCACGTTCGCGATGATCAAAATCATGAGGCACTCCTAATACCGCTAAAAGCTCACTGAAAGTAGGCTCTTGCTCTTCGTGCGGCTGATCCATCATCCAGGCTGCGATAGGAACTCTCAAGCCAAGTGCTTCGAGATAGGCCGAATGAAAACCCGCCTTTTCAGGAGTAAATTCGATCTTCACCGTAGAAATGGCTTCAGGAGCGAGGGAAGATTCCGAAACTAATTTAAATCGATCTTTATGAGAACCTGTCACTTTGGGTTTCAGCGCGAGAACTGTTTTCCCGGTATTCTTTAGCTGCCATGTTCCACGACTAGGCTCTTCAGAAATGCCTCCATGAAAGACTATTCTTTGAGTGGAGCTTTCAGGAAGCGATGGCAGTGGCATGATTTCAACATTCCGAAGGAGCATCTCTGTCCCACCGAGCTCAAAGCCAATCATTCCTGTCCCTGCAGCCTTTTCTTTCCACTGGAGACGAGTCCCGTAAAAAACCTCTTCTCCGTTCAAACGGTAGCTGACCCAATCATGGCCTCGCACTTCTATCTCGATTTCATTCCATCCCTTGCGCTCCAGCTTCGGGATGACTTTTCTTTCGACGCGAGTGAAATCTGCGGACCGGATTCTTTTCATCTCACCACCCTCTTCGAGTAAACTCAGGGAAGGGAGGTCACTACCACCTTTCAAAAAAGTCGTCACTGCAGCATTCTTTAGTTCGAGCCCCCCGGAGCGCTCGAAAGCCAAGTGGCATTTAAACCCCGAAGTATTGGAAGCTTTAAGATCTGCGAGGTGATAAAAAAGCCCCCCTACTCCCCACTTTTCTCCACTCTGATTATTTTTACCCCAGTGGTATTGGAAACGAAGCCGGTAATGAGAATGAAAACGCTTCGATTGAACCCGCCCCTTCGGAAGTGCTCCCCTTTTCTCCGCATCTGCATAGAGATGCCACTCGCCTTGCTCAGTGATCTGAATGATCTCTTGATGTTTCACTCCTTCTTCTTCGAAAACATAATCACATTCGTTATCATTGAGAGGGTCAAAAAGAGGCTCCCAATCCTGACCGTAAGAAAAGAACGGAAAGGTGAGCATTATTAAACAAAAAATTCGCTGATAGTTCATCTCTCTGATTGAAACATAAATTTCATTAAAGGGTATTCTATAATCCCGTAACAGCCTCTTTTACAGACCTACGAATGGTCGGAGCGACAGGATTCGAACCTGCGACCTCTTCACCCCCAGTGAAGCGCGCTACCAAACTGCGCTACGCCCCGTGATTCACAGTGGTTTTTTTTAAATCAAAAAACCATTCATTTCGCGGACGCTCAGGATAGAAATGAGATCCCAGTTGGCAAGCCGCTAATTTCTTGAGACAGTGCTTTTTCAATGAAACGAGTTAAGGTCGCAATTTTAGGAGCTAATGGACATACTGGATATGAACTTCTCAATACTCTCTTGAAGCATCCCGGGGTTGAAATCAGCACCATTACATCACGTAAAGAAAAAGGGCGTCGCTTGAACGAAGTTTTCCCTCGTTATCAAGGATGGCCGGGAAGTGATCTCGCGTTTTCCGAAGCAAACCCAGCTGAACTCGTGGCACGAGGAGTCACTGTGGCCTTTCTCGCCCTCCCTCACGCCCAAGCCTATCAATACGCGCTTCCTCTGCTCGAGGCAGGAATTCGAGTGATCGACCTCAGTGCTGATTTTCGGTTGCGGAGCGCCTCTCTCTACGAACAATATTACGGAATTCCACACCCTTCTCCTGAGACCTTGCAAGAGGCTGTCTATGGATTACCTGAAATTTATGCGAAGGAAATAAGCGACGCTCGGATCGTTGGGTCGGCGGGGTGTTACCCGACCAGTATTTTATTACCTCTCTTGCCTCTTGTTCAAGCCAAGCTCATTGACCCGTCTTTCATTGTCACCAATTCAATGAGTGGAGTGAGTGGTGCCGGGCAAAACATTTCGCTCCCTTACCTTTTTGTCGAATGCAATGAAAGCGTCAGAGCCTACGGAGCTCCCTCACATCGTCATTTATCAGAGATTGAGCAGGAACTCTCTCTCGCTCAAGGGGCCCCTGTTACCATTAGTTTCACCCCTCACCTCATTCCTGTAACTCGAGGCATTCATACGACCACTATCGCCCCTCTTACCGGAACGATTGAAGAAGTCGGTGAAGCTTTCGAGCAAGCTTACCAATCCTCTCCTTTCGTCAGATTAAAAGGACTTGGAGGCTTCCCTGATACTAAACATGTCACCAATACCAATTTCATTGATATTGGCTGGCACCAAGATACTCGAACTGGAAGGCTCATTCTCACTAGCGCAGAGGATAACCTCGGAAAAGGAGCGGCGACTCAAGCTGTCCAAATTTTTAATTTAATGACAAAACAAGACGAAGTCACTGGACTCCTCAGCTCATTTCATTAATAAAAGAGATCTCTTTCATCATCATGCCTCAACACACTTATACTCAAATCAAAGGAGGAGTTAGCGCTCCCAAAGGATTTTTGGCAAATGCAGTAGGGTGCGGAATTAAAGATCCCAAAAACACACGGCTTGATCTCACCGCGATTGTCTCTGAGCAGCCTTGTAGCTCTGCGGCGACATTCACAACAAACAAGATTAAAGCCGCACCTCTCAAACTGAGCCAAGCTCATTTGAAGCGGAGCGAATACCGTGCCATCATCGCAAATAGTGGTAATGCCAATGCCTGCACAGGAGTGCAAGGAATCGCCCATGCGAAAGAAATCACGAAGAGTTTTGCTCAGTCTGTTGGCCTCAAACAAAGTGAAATAGCCATTTGTTCTACTGGAGTCATAGGCCTTCCTCTTCCTATGATGAGAATCAGCCCTCATATTGAAGCGCTCGGAAAAGGCCTCTGCTCTCAAAAAGGACATGAGGTCGCCCAAGCGATCATGACCAGCGATACCCGCCCAAAGGAAATTGCGATTAGCCTCGATATCGGCGGCACTCGCGTCCGAGTCGGCGCCTGCGCCAAAGGAGCCGGAATGATCTGCCCAAACATGGCTACGATGCTCTGTTTTGTTACAACCGATGCTAATATCGGCCGTAAATCTCTTAAAAACCTAGTCCCCCAAGCTGTCGAACAATCTTTCAATCGCATCACCATCGATGGCGATATGAGCACGAATGATACTGTCATTGTTTTAGCAAACGGAGCCTCCAATGGTCCTCGCATTTACAGTGGCTCCAAGGAATACCGACAACTACGGGACGCCATCGAACATGTCATGCTTGAAATGGCCAAAGCCATTGTAAGAGATGGCGAACGCGTCACTAAATTTGTCACCGTGAAAGTCAAAGGAGCACGCACGGAATTTGATGCTAAGAGAGTTGCCCAGGCCGTCGCCAACTCTTCGCTCGTCAAAGCTTCCTGGAATGGCGAAGATCCTAATTGGGGCCGTATTATCCATGCGGCAGGCTATTCTGGAGCTAATGTTAAAGAGGAGCTTATCGATATTGAATACGAGGGTCTCCCTTCTTGTATTGGTGGTCTCCAAGCAAAAACTCCAAATCAAGACCTCCAAGCGATTGTCGAGAAACGGGAATTTACCATTACGATTCGCCTCCATCAAGGACGTGCCAAATATTACATCTACAGCTCTGACCTTTCCCCTGAATACGTCGACTTTAACCGCTCTGAGTATGCGTATTGGAAGCAAGCGGCCAAAGATGGCTTAATTTAATCCAGCAGCGGTAAGAGCGCTTTTTTCTCTTTGCTTCGTCTCAAAAAGACTCTTTTTTAATCATTTCCATAAATTAAGGGCTTTTTCCGGGCTCTTTTTTAAAATTTTGCGTTTGAGACTTGCGGGAGTGCCACTTGCTTCGCTTTCATTATGAGCGAAGCAATATCCATGAGTCTACGACATCAACTAAACGACCTCCTCCCCCAGATTCTCCCCTCATCCCCCAAAGATGCGATTAAGGGGACGGAGCTGATACGATTAGTAAAGCTCCAACTGAGTGACGGGTATTCAGATGCTTCGCTTCGTTACCACTTTTCTATTATGTCTTGTGATCCTTCCTCTGTGATCGCAAAGGTCGAAAAAGGACAGGGATATTATCGAAGAACAGCCCAAGTGCCAGCTCTGGCTGGGGCTAAAGAAATCCTGTCGATGACACAAGGCCGATTGGATGGCTTTGGTCAAAATTCTGAAGAGATCGATTCAGCGCTCGATCGATTGCAAAAGTTCCGAGCAATCATTACTATTTATACTCAGTCTAATGGGTCTTTTCCTTTCACTTTTCGTAAATCACTCAGTAGAGAGTCTCCCCTTAGTAATCTTTGGAAATACCCTGACATGGTTTCTGTTGATTGGGAAGCTGGAGAACCTGGAGAAAAAGGGCTGCTTTTAGACCCTAAAATCCTTCAAGTAAAACAGTCCCTTGGGATTCCTGCTTATCGACTCAAAGGGTTGCGCTTGCGGCTTTCTGCCTCTCTAGAGCTTTTTCGCGAAGATTTTTTCCAAACATTAAGCTTATCAGAATGGCTACAAGGAGCTCAGCTCTGCTTTGCAGAAACGATCCAAGACGAAGCTCTCGCTGATTCGCTACGTAAGTTAGGTCAAACCTATGGGATCGGAGTGACAAGCTTCGGCCTTTCTCCTGATGTGCTCGATGAATTACCTAGTCCTGCTAATATTCTCAATGCTCGCCCTCGCGAAATGGAGGCGATTCTAAGCAAGCTTGATGTCCGCACCATTACTTCTTCTCAAATGCGAGAGCATCTGAACTGGAGTGCGCTCCAAAATCTCGTCACAGAAAGCGTGGAAGTCGTGGAGCTTCTCAGCTGGCTTCAAAATTGTCTGGAAGAAGGAGAAGCGAGTGCTTTCCTCGAAAATTAAATTAACCGATGAATGAGAAAGCTTCTTTACGCTTTCGCCGCCGTCATGAACTCACCTGAAGCTCGTTCACAGCAGTCCATGAAAAAAAGCTGCATCTCTGTCTCAACCAGAGAATGGTGCTTGTAGATCACCCATTGCCTTTCCAGAGGAGGCCCTGGAATATCAATGTAAATAAGCTCTTTCTTAGTCATTTCTTCACGAGCCACCCATTCCGTCGCAATCGCGACGCCAATCCCAATCTTGGCCATTTGCTTCATCGCTTCGGTATCTCGCAATGCCATCGTTGTCCTGAACTTAAATTTTTTACTAGCAAAAGAGTCTCGTAGAAGCGAATAAGTAAAACTATTTTTACCGTAAACAATCAGAGATTCTTCCAAAAACTCATCCGAATTAATCTCAGGCAGTGAAGCCCAACGGTGATCAGGGCTCACGAAAAAACCTAACCGGTCTTGAAAAAGGTCTCGACATCCAACCCAAGCAGGGAGTTTCTCATCTAAAAGACCTAAAACATAGTCTACTTTACCCTGGTCTAAACTTTCAATTAAGCTGCTCGTATCACGGCATTCGACCTCTACCTGTGAGCGAGGGTATTTCTTACGGAAAGCTTTTAAAACACTCGGCAAATAATGCTGACAAAGCGTTTGTGTCGCGCCAATCCGAATTCTCCCCTGCCCCCAATTTTTCAAGGCCTGAATTTCATCATAACCTCGGACAAGTTCATCAACAGCAGCCTGACAACGCTTGAGATATGTCATTCCCTCGCGAGTTAATACCACCTTTTTCCCTACTCGATCAATCAGGCTCACTCCTAAACTCGATTCTAGTCCTCTAATAGAATGACTCACCGCTGACTGTGTCACACAAAGTTCTCTTGCTGCTGAAGTAAAGCTCTCTTGCTTCGCAACCTCTACGAAGGACTTAATTTGTCTAATATCGGGAATCATTTCATGAAACAGATGAGCAAAATCTATGCCATGATCAGGAGATGAATTCCTTTCATGATTTGCATTTCTAAAACGAGACCTCTCTTCGCCATAGTTGGCACGAATATCGCTATCATTCTTTTGAACCAATTCACTGACTTGTTATGAAAAAAATAATAAAACCACTCACTGTCACCTTTTCTCTGGCCTCTCTCCATGCAGGAGAAAACATTCCAATACCGCCCGAGCAGCCCACTTCATCCATCTCAGAATTAATAGATTGGGGCGGTAATGTTCGTCTCCGAACAGAATACAGAGAGCAAGATGGCCTTGATGGCTCTACTGCAGGGACCATTCGCTTTCGCCCCTTTATTAAACTTGGGAGCTTTTATGGCCTATCGGCCTTTGTTGAAGGAGAGTTCACTCAAGATTTTTTCAGCGACTATGATACTAACCCTACTCCTATCACCCTCAATAGTGACGAGCCTTTAGGCAACACCGTTATTAGTGATCCACGTAATACAGAACTCAACCAAGCCTATCTTAAATACGAAAGAGAAGAATTCTGGGTTAAAGCAGGGCGTCAGAAAATCATCCGAAATGGCTCCGCTTTTATCGGAAATGTAGGCTGGAGGCAGAACGAGCAAACTTATGATGCCATCTCGATTGGCTCTAGTGGTGAGCATTTCAAATTCGATTATAGTTACTCGAATCGCGTGGTCCGAATCTTTGGTAATGAAGCTATCAACCGCTTCCCTCTAGGGGAAATGGAAGGAGACTTTCATTTCTTTGACGCTTCTTATGAGAAAGAAGGCCACACCATCGGAGCTTATTTCTACGGGATCGATACTGACTCCAATATTGCAGCGATTGGCGATAGTATGACTTTTGGAACTTACTATAAAGGGAATGGAGTCTATGCCGAACTTGCTTATCAAGAGGGAGACTTTGGCTCTATTGACGATTATAGCGCTCTTTATTCACACGTAAGCTACTCTAAAAAAATCGCTAATCATAAAATAACTGGCGGCATTGAATACCTTGGCGAAAATTTTCGAACCCCTTTTGCCACGGTTCATAAATTCAACGGATTTGCAGACGCCTTTGCGCTTCAACGCTTAGGGCTAGCTGGAGGACTTCAAGATGGGCTCACAGATTTTTACATTTCCTACGTTCCACCCAAATTACCGGGAGACATTACCCTCAAGACATTCGCCCATTACTTTATGGACGGCAGTGTTGATGAAAAACAAGGCTGGGAGCTTGATTTCGTCTTAGCCAAAAAAATCAACAAACACACTAAAGCTCTCGTTAAAGGAGCCTATTTTGATGGTGACGATGGACGACCTAACATTAAGCAACTTAGCGCTCAACTCGACTTTCAATTCTAATTCAGAACTCTTTCCTCTTTAAATTTAACCAACTATTATTATATGAAAACCATTATTAGCCTTTCCTTTGCAGCTTCTCTTCTAAGCTCCTCATGGGCCGAGCAACTCGATCTTGAAAAAGACGCTCTCAAATTTGGATTTATTAAACTCACTGATTGTGCCCCGATCGTCATTGCCAAAGAAAAAGGGTTCTTCGAAGACGAAGGCCTACAAGTCGATGTCATTGCCCAACCAAACTGGAAGACCCTCCTTGATAACGTCATTTCAGGTGAACTAGACGGAGCTCATATGC